>NZ_CP036349.1:5257726-5871207 GCF_007753265.1 Botrimarina mediterranea | reverse complement strand
GGCGAACCCTGCGGCGGCAGCGCCGGCGAGGCCCCCGTGTCGGGGTCCCAAATCGCTCGGCAGAAGCCCCGGATTCTACCCGATTTCTGCCCCCCGCGGGGAGGCGCCGAGGGTCCAGGAAACCCCCATTTTTCCCGGTGTTTACAACGTGTCGATAACGTGTCCGAAGATTGTCGAAAGATTGTCGGAAATGGGGCTGCGGTAGGACCCCCCTAGGAGCCACGAGGAGGCACGTTGCCGCGTTCCGACGCGCCAGCCGAACATCCAGCCAACCGCGACACGAAACGCGTTGGAAGGGCCCTTCCTGGGCCCCTAAACGCATGTCTACGCTACCCCCCAGAGCAGTCTGAGCCGTGGGCGCGAGCCCTCGGTGGACGGTGGGTACCCGCTACCCACCGAGGGCTCGCGCCCACGGCTCAGACGGGTGTGAAGGGGTTAGTCGTTACGACTCGCCCGCAGCCCCGCGTTGACGCGGGCGATCCGCTCGATCGCCTCGTCGATCTCGGCCTCGGTCGTCATCGCTCCGACGGCGAACCGCACTGCACCATCGACCAGCTCCCGATCGAGGCCCATCGCCAACAGCGTCGGCGAGGGTTCGCTCGATCCGCTGGCGCAAGCCGACCCGGTGCTGCAGGCGACGCCGGCAAGGTCGTACGCCATCACCAGGGCCTGGCGGTCGGCGCCGGGGAACGCGATGCAGGTCGAATGGGGCGTCCGCGGACTATCGGCGCCAATCACCACAGCGCCGGGCCAAGTAGACAAAATCCCGGCCTCAAGGCGGTCACGAGTGATCTGCAAACGGAACGACCGTGGTGAACCGTGGACAGCTCTGAGTGCAGCGGCCAAGCCAGCCGCGAGCGGGGCTGATTCGGTTCCTGCACGAAGCCCTTCTTGTTGGTGACCGCCAATAAACTGCGGTGATAGTTTCACGTGAGGCGCCAGAAGTAGAGCGCCGATTCCGACTGGCCCATGGAACTTGTGGGCAGCGATTGTCGCCGCGTCGCCACCCCATTTCCTAAATCCCAATTCTCCCTTTCCAGCAGCTTGAACAGCGTCAGAATGGACCGCAACGCCCGCGGATCGACAAAGTTGCGTAAGGGCGTGCAGCGGCTGAACGACCCCTGTCTCATTGCTAGCGAGCATCACGCTCACCAGCCCGATGTTGTCAGCGGCCTCCGTCAGCAGCGCCTCGAGCTCTTCGACTCGTACGCGGCCGTCCGAGCCGACGCCGAGGCGATCGACACGCACCCCTTCGACTTCGAGCTGCTCGGCCGTACGGGCGACGCTCGGGTGCTCGATCGCCGAGATCACCAGCCGCCGCTTGCCGCTGGCTGCTAGCAGGCCGCGGATCGCCAGGGCGTTCGCCTCGGTCCCGCCGGACGTGAAGACCAGCCGGTCGGGCGCGCGGCCCGTCGGGTCGCCGCCCAAAAGGTGGATAACCTGTTCACGGGCTGTCTCCAACACCCGCCGAGCGGCCCGCCCCGCGGCGTGCTGGCTAGCGGGATTCGCCCAAGCCGTCCCCCAAGCCTCGCGCATCGCCTCCGCCGCGGCCGGCAACAGCGGCGACGTGGCGTTGTGGTCGAGGTAGATCGGCATGGGGGGCATGAGGGCAGTATGGCACGAAGTGGGAAGTTGGAAGTGGGAAGTCGGAGACGCGCGAGCGGACCCCACCAATTTCTCCCACTTCCAACTTCCCACCTCCCACTTCACGGCTAATAACGCTCCCCCGACTGATCTTGCCCCACCCCGCGAAAACCCCCTAGCGTGCAGCCCGTATCCCGCCCCGCTTTGGTCTTTCGCGAGCCCCCGCCGTGCCCCAGCAGCCCTCCGCGTTTCAGACGGCCTACCGCCTCACGATCATGGTCGGGACGCTCGCTGTCGGCTCGATGGCGGCGTATCGCTATGGGCCCGAGCCCGAGCGGCTGGCCGAAACGATCGACTACGTCGCCTCGATGGTGAACCAGGCGAATGGTGAGGCCGCCGCGGAGCCCGATTCGCTGGCGTCGGTCGAGACGGCCCCGCTGAGCGAGCCGGCGCCTTTTGAGGCGGCCCCCGCGCTTTGGAACGAGCCTGTCGGCGCCAGGTACGACGGCGCCGTGCAACAGGCGTCGGCCGATCTTTCCGCGGAGCGGCTGACTCCCATTGAGGAGGAAGACCCGTCGCGTCTCGACGGTGACTTCGAACGCCTCGAGCGCGAGCGGCTCACCGCCCCGCTGCTGGCCGCTGGAGCCACGCAGGCCGACGTGGCGGCCTGGGGACGCGGCGCCGACACCGTTTACCGGGCGACCGCCTCGGCGCCCGTCTCCGGCGACGCTACGGGCCTCCAGCGGCGTTTCGACGCCATCGGCGCCACTCCCGAGGAGGCGGTCCAGACGCTCGTCGCCGAGGTCCGTTCGTCGACGCTGCGATAAAGGGCAACTAGCTGGCCGATCCCAGGGCGAAGTCCCCGCTACTGACAGCAAGAATCAGCCGGCACGCGTTAGCGTCCGGTTCGTGTACCGGGACGGAATCGATGCCGATGGACTCCTCCAACGATGGGTCGAACGAAGCCCTCGACACGCCCGGTGATCTCGCTGGCGCGGTCGAGGCCCTTCTCTGGGCGGCTCAAGAGCCGCTGAATCTTAAGAAAATCGCCGCCGTAACGGGCGCCGCCGGCGTGGCGGAGGTCCGTGAGGCAGTCGCGAAATTGCGGAGCCGTTTCGCGGCTCGGCGCAGCGCGATCGAACTAACGGAGGTCGCGGGCGGCCTGCGGCTGACCACACGGCCCGCTTACGCGCCCTGGCTCCAGCGGCTTTTCGAGGGCCCTTCGACGGCGACGCGGCTCTCCGGCGCGGCGGCCGAAACCCTGGCGATCGTGGCCTATCGCCAGCCCGTCGTGCGGGCCGAAATCGAGGCGATCCGCGGCGTTGGGTGCGGCGATGTCTTGCGGCAGTTGCTAGAGGTCGATTTACTGCGTATCGTCGGCCGTTCGGAGGAACTGGGCAGACCGCTCCTGTACGGAACCACGGGGCGATTCCTAGAACTTTACGGATTGGGTAGTCTCGACGACCTGCCGGGCCGCGGTGAAGGCTCAAGGGGCGTGGGGCCGACAACTCAAAACGAACCTACCGCCTGTACCGCTTGAAGTTTGATTTCCGTTGACGGAGAAAGCGTCGAAGAATTGGGCAGCTCGTCTAACGACTTCGCCCCCGCGGCGCCGATTCCCCGTCACACCCTCGTTTCTCGCACGACTGACTCGATAAGAAGCCGTCCCATGACGACGACCCTCACCGCCGCTTCCCCTCTCGACCTCGACGACCTCCGCGTCACGACCGCCGCCGGTGTGGTCTGGGCGTATGCCCCCATCGATGACGACGACGAGTACGAGTACGTCGACGTCGAGGACGAAGAGGACGCCGACGAGGACGACCTCGAGGACGACGAGGAAGAAGAGTACGAGGACGAGGACGACTCCGAAGAGGAGTACGAAGAAGACGATGACGAGTTCGAGGACGACGACGTCGAAGGCGACGATCTCGAAGACGACGAGGAAGAGGAGTGGGAAGAAGTCGAAGAGGGTGAAGAAGAGGACGACGACTACGACTACGAGTACGAAGACGACGACGACCTCGATGACGACGAGGAAGACGACGAGTACGAGTACGAAGACGAAGAGGACTGATCGCCTCCGCGACAACGCAGTCAACCAACCTCAGCGGCGCGAAGTCCCCCCCTCGCGCCGCTGAGTTTTTGGAATGAATTTGAGATCCGACGAATTAACCACGGAGCCACTGAGATCACGGAGTAACGCACAGAGGGGTTCTTCTCGGTGCTTTCCTCAGTGCCCTCAGTGGCTCTGTGGTTAATTTACTTAAATGCGTCAGTCCTCAAGCCGGAACAGCCGGCTGAGCGCCCGCACCAGGCCGTGCGGCGAGCCCTCGCGCGATTCGTCGCGGAGCGACTCCATCGGCGGGTGGAGCATCTTGTTCACCAGCCGGTCGGCGAACTGCTCGATCTCACGCCGTGACGCGTCGTCGAGGTCCGGCAGCTTGTTGAAGAGCCGTTCGAGCTCGGCGCGCTTCGGCAGGTCGAGCCCCTCACGCAGCCGGGCGATCACCGGCGCCGACAATCGATGGCGAGCGTCCACGAAGAACTTGTCGCGTTCTTCGACGATGATGCGCTCGGCGCGGGGCAGCTCGCGGCGCCGCGCCTCGCGATTGCGTTCGCACGCGGCGGCGAGGTCGTCGATCGAGTAGAGATAGACGCCCGGCTCGCGGCCGATCGCCGGGTCGAAGTCGCGCGGCATCGACAAGTCGAGCATGAACAGCGGCCGCTGTGCACGCTTCGGGCCGACGAACTTGCGGTAGTTGTCGAGCGTGAGGATCGGCTCGCCCGCCGCCGTCGCCGAGATCACCAGGTCCGCCTCGGCGAGTTCGTCCACGAGACGATCGAGCGTCGTCGCGCGGCCCTTCCAATCGATGGCGAGCGCCGCGGCGCGTTCGAGGCTGCGGTTGACGATCACCGGGTCCTTCGCGCCCTGGTCGGTGAGATAACGCAGCGTCTCGTCCGCCATCTCGCCCGCGCCGATGACCAGCACACGCTTGTCGTCGAAGCGTTCGAAGATCTGCGCCGCGAAATCGGCGATCGCCACGCTCGGGATGCTGACGCGGTGCTTGTGCAGGTCGGTCTCGCTCGCCACACGCCGCGCGACGCGCAGAGCCCGCTGGAAGCAGTCGTGTGTCAGCGGGCCGGCCGATTCGACGTCGCGCGCCAGTTCATACGCCTGCTTCACCTGGGCGAGGATCTGCGGCTCGCCGAGCACCATGCTGTCGAGGCTCGCCGCGACGCGGAATAGGTGATCCACGGCTTGTTCGTCGCGGAGCGTGATCAGGTGCGGCCGCACGTCGTCAACGCAGAGGCGGCGCGACTCGGCCAAGTGGCGGGCGATCAGCCCCGGGCACGGCGGCAGCCCGCCCGACGGCGTCGCGGCGTAGAACTCGACGCGGTTGCAGGTCGCCAGCAGGACGCCCTCGGCCCCCGGCAACACGTCGCGCCACTCGGTCAGCGCCGCGGCGGCTTCCTCGGGTGTGAACGCCAGCCGTTCGCGCACGTCGGCCCCGGCATGGTGGTGCGAACAGCCTACCATCCGGAGTTTCATGGTGGGGGAACCGCCAAGACGCGTTCGAGCGCCAAGGATCGCCAGGTTGAGGGATTGAGGTTGTATTGAGCCGTCGGCGCTAGCCGCGGGCAGTGCCACGATGCGGATTGTTTACAAGACTTCGGTGAGCCGGCGACGTTAGTCGTCGGTGGGAAGTGGGTACCAACGTCACACCGACGACTAACGTCGCCGGCTCGCCATCAAATCTTACTTCTTGGCGATCCCTAGCGCTCCCGACGTCCCCGCGGTTCCCCGCGCTCGGCGGCGCCATGCCGTGCGTGGGGCCCCAGAACACCAGCGACACGAGCGTGATCGCCATGAAACCAAACGCGGTGACCGTCAGGTACGCGACCTTTCGTCCCGTCCGTGCGGGTGGGTAGACCCAGCGGAAGACGACCGCCGCCAAGAGCCAGCCGAGCAGCGCCGCCGAAGTGATTACGACCGGGTCGGTCCACAGCAGATAATCCACTTCGGCGCCGCGGTTGAGACGCGACAGCACGAGCCCCGACAGGAACCCGCCAGCGGTCAGCCACACCGACAGCGCGAGCGAACGGCTGCTGGCGCCTTCAAGCCATTCGAGACTGGGAAGGGTGATTCCCTCCGACGCCGGCAAGCGTCGCCGCAGCCGCCAGCTCTGCAGCAGATACATCAGCCCCGCGACGAAGCCGACCGAGACCGACGCCGCCGCGGCCACGAGCAGCCAGCCGTGGGTCATGCCCCAGAAGCGCGACGCGCGCTCGGGAGCGAAGGGCTCGCTGCTCGCCGTCTGTGAGAGGCCCACGAGCGCCAGCACAATCGGTAGCAGGAACAAGCCCACCGCCCAGCGCGAGTGCGTCAGCGACATCGCCAAGTAGATGGCGGCCAGCACCGCCCCGGCGATCAGGCACCAGTCAGCGGGGCTCGACAGCGGCGTCGCCGCCTTGCTGGCTTGAAGAGAGAGGTACACGAAGTGGGCAAACAACCCCGCGACGGTGACTCCCAAGGTCCCCCACCGCCGTCCCCCCGAAAGCGTCGCCGAAAGCTGCCCCCCCCCACGCCGCCGCACCAGCGCCAGCGCCTCCAGCCCCAGAGCGACGGCGTAGCTCGCGGCAAAGCAGAGGACGGTGATGCGGGAGAGGTCCATCAATGAAAAGGGAAAGGCGAAAGGGGAAGGCGGAAAGAGAAGGCCAAGATATTCATTATTCCACTTTCAACTTTCCGCGTTCCCTTTTTGTCGCAAGTTCGACGCGTTGCTTGGTCAAGAAGCTTTGGAGCTGCTATCACCCTCTCCACCGTCGAGCCCGTAGTCCTTAATTTTCTTGTGGAGCGTGTTGCGGTTAATCCCCAAGCGCTGGGCCGCTTTGATCTGGACGCCGTCGCAGGCGCCCAGGACCTGGGAGATCACTTCGCGTTCGACACGGTCGACGATCCGGGCGTGGAGGTCGGTCGCGGCGTCGTCGGCCTTGGAGAGGCCTTCCTCGACGAGTTGCACCGCCAGCGACTCGAAGTCCATGCGGCGGAAGGCGCCGCGGGGGGCGTTCGACTCGCCACGGACGACCGGCGGCAGCAGCTCGAACGTGAGTTCGTCGCCGAGCGCCATGACGACGGCGCGCTCGATGTAGTTCTGGAGTTCGCGGACGTTGCCCGGCCAGGCGTAGTCTTGCAGGGCCTCCATCGCCCGCGGCTCGATGTGGACGACGTAGCGGTCGTTCTCTTCGTTGTAGGCGTTAAGGAAGTGCGTCACGAGCGCCGGGATGTCCTCACGCCGCTGCCGCAGGGGCGGCAGCCAGATCGGCACGACGTTAAGCCGGTAGTAGAGGTCTTCGCGGAACTTGCCTTCGGCCGCTTCCTCGGCGAGGTCGCGGTTGCTGGCGGCGACGACGCGCGTATCGACACGGATCGTCTGCGTGTCACCGACGCGCTCGAACTCGCGCTCTTGCAACACGCGCAGCAGCTTCACTTGCAAGAGCGGCGTCGTGCTGTTGATCTCGTCGAGGAAGATGGTCCCCGAGTGCGCCGCTTCGAAGCGCCCGGTGCGGTTGTCGATGGCGCCGGTGAACGAGCCGCGGACGTGACCGAAGAGCTCGCTCTCCAGCAGGTTCTCGCTGAGGGCGCCGCAGTTGACGCGGATGAACGGCCGGTTGCGGCGTTCGCCCAACTTGTGCAGCGCGTGGGCGATCAGCTCCTTACCCGTGCCGGTCTCGCCGAGCAGCAGCACCGACGCCCGGCTCGACGCGGCTTGCCGCGTATTGCGATACACCTCCTGCATCGCTTGGCTCGAGCCAATGATGCCCGGCAGGGTCGCAGCGGCGCCGTTATGGGGGGGCGAGAGCACGGGTGGCTTCTTTTGGAACCGCCAAGACGCCAAGAGCGCCAAGGCTCGCCAGGGGAAGGATGTTTGGGTGGGGTTAACTGTTATCAGCCGTGGGGCCTTAGCCCCCCGGTTCATTATCTTGATCTTATTATTCAAACCGGACGCTAAGGCGTGCCGGCTGATCACTTGCTCTTTGCGATCCTTGCGCTCTCGGCGTCTTGGCGGTTACTTCCCTTTACGTTCGATCACATCGAGCAGCCGCCCCAACACCGCTTGGGTCTCCTCCGGCGCGCTCGCGCTGAGGTTGTAGCGGTCGTATTGGCGGCGGATTTGGTCGGTCGTGAGCAGGATGCCGTGCGTGCGGACACTCTCCGTGAAGGCGTCGGCGGCGGCGTTGCGGTCGGTGATCGGGCGGGTTTCGAGGCTCGCGGCGTCGAGCAGCCGTTGCTGGCTCTCGGGCGTGCCGAGCGCCACCAGCGTCGCCAGCGATTCCTCGCTCTTACCGAGACCGGCGACGACCGCGACCTGTTCGGTACGACGGTCGAAGCCATAGATACTCGGGCCGTCGGCGAGGAGCCCGGCGATCGCCTGCTTCGCCGCTACGGCGTGGCGGAGGCGTGCGTCGGCGTGGGGCCAGTCGGCCGGCGCGAGGGCCACGAGCCGCTGGGCCATCGACGCGGTCGCCTCGGGCGAGTGCGGCCTAGCCAGGGCGATGACGCCCGCCGCTTCGCCGCCGTGTTCGTCGGCGATCCGCTGGGCTTCGCTCAATCGGCCGTCAGCGGCGAGCACCGCGATCGGCACGAGCGCCGTCTCGGGCGAACGCCGCAGCCGAAAGATGGTCTCACGGGCGCCGGGGAGGCTCACCGACATGTCGATGAGGACGAGCGTCGTGTCGGGCGATGCGGTGGCGATCCGCAGCGCGTCTTCGCCGCGGTTCGCTGGCAGCGCGACGAACCCCGCGCCCATCAGCCAGCCGGCCGTCTCACCCGCGCGGGCGAGTTGCGGCGAGGCGACGACGGCGATGTCGTCTCCCTCGGCGGCGGCGAGGTAGAGCAGGGCGTCGGCCAAGCGGCTGGAGCCGGCGAAGGGCCGCTGCGGGTTGATGGCGACGATCGCCTCGGCCGCGGCGAAGCGGACGGCGGGGTGGGGCGACTCGAGGGCCTTGGCGAGTGGCGCCAGCTCGCCGTTCGCTGTGTGCAGGGCCGCTTCGTCGCCCCGCTGACCGAGCGTCTGGGCGGCGAGCCGGGCGGCCGTGTGCAGTTTGCGAGCGAGCGCGTCGCCGAGCACGGCGGAGACGTCCTCGGTCGAAGTCGTGGCGATCGCCCCTTCGTCGCCGGTCTCGAGCGCCAGCAACAGCGCCTGCCGCGCGGGCCGCTTGCCGCCAGGGAGCAACGCGGCTTGGTCCGCAGCAAGTCGGGCGGCGAGTTGAACATTGAAGTTCGCCGGCGCCTCGACGCCGTCGGTGAAGAGCACCGTGCCGGCGAGCAGCTCGTCGATCGCCGCATCGAGCCGCCGCAGGGCGTCTTCGTCCGTCGGCAGCTTGCCGGTGAGTTGGCGATAAGCCCAATGGGCGGCTTCGCCCGCGGGGCCGGGCTTGCCGACCCGTCCGGCCACTAGCGCCGGGGCGATCGACGTCCGGATACGGCCCAGTTCCGCCAAGCGGCCAAGGGCATACGCCGCTTCGGTGGCGACCGCTTCGCTGTCGCTGCCGGTCGCTTCAAAAATCGCCGGCTGGCTGATCGGGTCGAGCGCCACCAGCGCCTCGCGCAGCCGCGCGCGGAGCTTGGGGTCGTCGGCCTCGGCGAGTTGCGCCATGCAGTAATCGACGCCCGCCTTGCCGGTGAGCCGCAGCGCACTGATCGCGGCGAGGGCTTGTTCACGTTCGCCGGTGAGCCGATCGACGAGCCCCTGCATTCGCTCGGGCGACGTGGCGGCCGCGCTCGCCGCGGCCAGCGCTTGATCGACGATCGGGGCGGCGGCGGGGACTTCTCGGCCGAGCCGCGCCAGCCGCGCCGTGCCGAGCTGGTCCACGAGCGCGACGTACTGTTCGTCGGATAGCGACAGACCCTCGAACTCGGTGACGATCGTCTCCGCTTCCTCCGCCGCGCCGAGGTCGAGGAGCGTCAGCGCCGCTTCGACGTAGTGTCGTGGCTGCGTGCGCGGCAGGGCGAGCGTCGCCTCGACGGCGGGGCTCGCCGCTTGCGCGACGGTCGTTAGCAGGAGCAGCGTGAACGTCGCGATGGATTTCATGATGGCTTCGTCTCGTTCATCCCCAACCCGGCGTTCGTACCCAGACGATGGCTCCAGAGCTTCACCTGCTCGGCCACCAGCTCGGGGCGGGTCGAGCCGACGCTGCGGAACGCCTGCACCGCGTGCTCGACGCCCAGCACGTTGTAGAGCGACTCGTCGAGCTCGGGGCAAAGCTCTTGGTAGGCCGCCAGCGGCAGGTCCGCGAGCCGCACCTCGGCCTTCATCGCCTGGCCCACCAGCTTGCCGACGATGCCGTGCGCGGTGCGCTGCGGCACGCCGAGGTGGATCAGGTGCTCCATGAACGTGGTGGCGTCGAGGTAGCCGCGGTCCAGCCGCTCGGCGATCGACTCACGCTTCAGCTCCGACCCCGCGACGAGCGGCGCCGCCAGCTCCAGGCACTTCCGCACCGTGTCCGCCGCGTCGAAGACGCGTTCTTTGTCCTCTTGCAGGTCGCGGTTGTAGGCGAGCGGCAGGCCCTTGGTGAGCACCAGCAGGCTTTGCAGCGAGCCGATCACCCGCGCGCTCTTGCCACGTGTTAGCTCCAGCACATCCGGATTGATCTTCTGCGGCATGATCGAGCTGCCGGTGCAGAACTGCTGCGGCAGCTTGATGAAGTTGAACTCTGTGGTGCTCCACAGGATCCACTCCTCGGCCCAGCCCGACAGGTGCACTGCAATCAGCGATAGCGCCGCGACAAACTCAACGGCGAAGTCGCGGTCGCTCGACGAGTCGAGGCTGTTCGCGACGAGGCCTTCGAAGCCCAGATCATCGGCAACCATCTGGCGGTCGATCGGGATCGTCGTGCCGGCCATCGCCGCGGTGCCCAGCGGCAGCAGGTTCACCCGCTTGCGGCAGTCGGCGAGGCGGTCGCGGTCGCGTTGGTACTTCTCGACGTAGGCGAGCCAGTAGTGGGCCGCCAGCACGGGTTGGGCCCGCTGCAGGTGCGTGTAGCCCGGGAGGATGACGCCTTCGTCTTGGGCGGCGCGGCCGACGAACGCCCGCTGGAGGTCAGCCAGCAACTGGTCGAGCTGATCGATCGCGTCGCGGACCCACATGCGGAAGTCGAGCGACACCTGGTCGTTGCGACTGCGGCCCGTGTGGAGCTTGCGGCCGACGTCGCCGATGCGGTCAACGAGGGCCCGCTCGATGTTCATGTGGACGTCTTCGAGCTCTTGCTTGAAGACGAACTTGCCGGCGGCGATCTCCCAGCCGATCTGGGTGAGCCCCTCGATGATCTGGTTCTTCTCGTCGTCGGTCAGCACGCCGACGGCGGCGAGCATCGTGGCGTGGGCGACCGAGCCGCGGATGTCCTGCTGGAAGAGGCGGCGGTCGTAGGAGACGCTCTCACTGAACGCCTCGACGCGGGCGTCGGTGGCGGCGTCAAAGACCCCGCCCCACGGCTTGGCCGCGGTGGTAGGGGCAGCCGACGAAGGGGCGGCCGCGGAAGGGTGGTTGTGGCCGTCAGCGGGGCCGGTGGGATCGTCTGCTTGGGCCACTTGCCCTTCCGCGGTGGGGAGACCTGCTGCCGACTCAGGCGGGGGCGCCTCGCGTCGCCACCAACGGCGCCCCCTGGAACCTAGTCGATAGCCTCTCACCCTAGAAACGGCGGGGTTTGCTGTCAACGAGCGGCAGGCAGTCGCCGCCCAAGAATTAGGCAGTTCCCGTCAAGCTGGGTCGTCCCGCCGCGCCGCCACCGGCCCCGGGAAAATTTTGCGGCAATCGCCAAGAACGGCCCCGCCGAGGCGAAAGGCTTCGGATACGTCTCGTGTAAACTGCCGTGATCGGGCCCCCGACGCGCGCCCCCCGGCTAGCGGAGATTCCTCCTATGTTCCTATCTCTTCCCAGCCTTATTGAGAACCTGCCGATGTTCGCGCAGGCGATGGACCCTTCGACTCAGGAAAGCGTCTTCAGCCGCCTGCTGGATATCCCGCCGCCGTTCAACATGGTGGTGCTGATCGTCGCCTTCGGCTGCGGCGCCTCGGTCATCAAGGGGGTCGTTAAGCAGGTCCGCATCTTCGCCGACAACGAAGCCGACCGCCGCCTCAAGCGCGAGATGATCGAAAGCGGCCTTGCCGTCGATGAGGCCGAGCGGATCGCCGCGATGCCGATAAAACACGCCTCGCCAACGGCTTGAGTCCCTCCAGCGGCCATAAGTTCGAATCGCTTAACCCCCACTTCTCACGGAGATACCGCCATGATCCACCCGCTCCTTTCGGAGGGTCTGTTCACCACCATCTTCAGCGACATGAATGCCGACCTGAAGTTTGTGTTGGTGATCAGCACGATCGGTTGTCTCACGGCGATCGCCATTGCCGTCGGCGTCTCGGCCGCGAAGGCGTGGGAGTCGGTCCGGCGGCGTGAAACCGAGGCCGAGTTGATGCGCGACATGCTCGATCAAGGGAAGTCCGCCGAAGAGATCGAGCGTCTCCTGCAAAGCCCAACACAGTCGCTCAAGCGTTCGCAAAGGGTGACCGTGGGACGCAGCGCAGCATCGGCCGGCTGACCCCCCGGTCGCGGGAGGGTCGAGTCAGGAGTTCTCGGATACGCTCGCTGCCGTGCCGCGATTGGCACGACGGTTGCTCAATCGGTAGATCGAGTAACGAAATAGCGCACGCCCCCGCCGCAGCCCCCCACCCGCTGCATTGCGTGCCCCGAGAAAAGACGCGCCGCCCGCTAGGCGCTGCGTCTCCCGCCTTCCCCGCCCTGCGGCCCCCCTAGCGGACTGTCCTCATGCGCCCGTTGCTAATTGTTTTGGCAGGCCTTTGCGCCTCGACCGCCACGTCGCTCGCCGTCTACGCAGCCGTGCAGCTGGAGAGGAAACCCTACGTCGAAGTCCTCCAGGGCGGCCTCGTCCGCACGACCGCCGAAGACTTCGTCCTCAGCTGTTCGGTCTCTCACGTCCTGCACGTCAACCGCTCCCCCGCCGCCACGCCGGAAGAGCAACTCGAGAAGGCCGACTACCACGAGCACGGCGACGTCTGGTTTTCAAAGCCGGACCTCTTCGGCCAAGCGACCGAGCGCGCCAGCCGCATGGTCCGCCGCCAGCTCGACCGCACCGGCCGGGAGCTCCAGATCGAGGTCCTCCAGGGCGAGGGGATGCCCACCCTGGTCTTCGTCCACCACGACGACCAAGAGGCCGCCAACCGCGTCGCCCGCCACCTGGCGATCGAGCTAGCGGAGAACGGCGTGAAGTTGATGAACTGAGGCGAGCCGGCGACGTGAGTCGTCGGTGGAACTCAACCAATCTCTGACGATCGATGGCGCTTCCCACCGACGACTCACGTCGCCGGCTCGCCATCGATCGTTTCGCAGCTCTGAATCTCACTGCGAAACGGACATGCTGCTCAATGGCTTGCATTTCTCGCCGAACGCGCGGTCGATACATTTGTCCACCTGCAGCGCGAACCCCCGCTAGAACGCATCCTGGGCGATCTGGCGCGGGTCTGGCGCGGTCTGACCAAGCGAGCGTCGGCGAGCCGGGGACGTGAGTCCTCGGTGGGAAGCAGGTGCGAGCTTCCCACCGACGATTAACATCGCCGGCTCGCCGACAGCCGCCTTCGCGCTCGCCCCAATTTCTCAGAAGAATTTCCGGTTCGATCCCGCGCCGGGGGACACTAATAGGGCAGAAGCCGCCCCCCTGTTGGTCCCAGCCCCCGGTTTGCCGTGTCGGCGTCCCCCGATCTCTGGCCCTCGTCTCCCGGCCCCTCTCGTTTGCCGGCGGCGGCGCCGCCGACGCTGCCGCAAGTCCGGGCCGTCACTGGTGACGGGCTCGTCGAGTCCGACGGCGAGCTGCTGCGGCTCTTTACCCGGCACGGCGACCCGGCCGCGTTCGACAAGCTCGTCGAGCGTCACGCCGCGATGGTGTGGCGCGTCTGTCGGCAGACGCTCCGCCGCCAGCAAGACGCCGAGGACGCCTTCCAAGCCACCTTCCTCTTGCTCGTGAAGAGCGCGCGGCAGATCGGCGCCAGCGAGTCGGCCGCCGGCTGGCTGTTCCGCGTCGCCTACCGAACCAGCCTGCGGGCGCGGAAGCGACTCGCTTCGCGCCGCGAAGAAGCCCTGGCGCTCGACCCCACGGCGCCGAGCGAAGCCGAGTTCCCCGACCTCAGCGGCCGACAGACGATCGCGACGCTCGCCGAGGAGTTGATGGAGCTGCCGATGCGTTACCAGACGCCGCTGGTGATGCGTTACCTCGAAGGCCAGAGCCGCCGCGCGATCGCCGAGGCGACCGACGTCACCGTCGCGACGGTGCAGGGGCGTCTGGCGCGCGGCAAGCAGTTGTTGCGGCGGCGGTTGATTCGGCGCGGCGTTTCGCTCGCTGTGGCGATGAGCGCGGTATCGGCTAAGCCACGAGCGGCAGCCGCGGCGGCGCCAACTCAAGTGGTCCTGCAAACAACGTCCAACGCAGTAGCGATCACGACGGGCGGCTCGCTCGCCGCGTCGGCGGTGGTGCTGACACTTCTCGAACAAGGAACCCGAGCGATGCTGTTCGCCTCGATATCGAAACCGATGGCCGTCGCCGCCGCCTGCGGCTTAGCGGCGCTGGTCCTCGCCGCGCCGCCCGTTGAATCCAATGCCACCGTGAGCGACGGCGTCGTACTCACCGCAGCGCTCGATGGCGACGAAGCCGAAGCGCCGACGGCGACGCTACAACTAACCGCTGATGAACCCACGAGTGATGGTGAGCCGGAAGCGTCAGCGCCCGGAGTTGCGGCGGCGAACGATCCGCCGCAGGTGACCGGCACGGTCCAAACAACAAGCGAGTCGCCCGCGGTGACCGCGACGCTCCAGCAAAGCGATCCGTCTCTCGACTCGCCTGACCTGCGCTTCGGCGACATGGCCCTCAACGGCCGCAAGCTCACGGACGCCGAGCAGAACGAACTCCTGCGGAAGCAATGGGCCGAGGCCGCCAAGAAGGACCCGCCGCCGGTTGATGGCGAGCCCTCGTTCAAAGAGCTGCACACCTGGCACACGTACTGGGAGAACCGCTACGACGCGTTGCGGCAACAAGCCGAGGAGATGCGGATTCATCGAGAGGAAGGGGAAGGCACGGCGACCGAAGGTGATATCCGACTTGTCGCGGCGGACATCTTCAAAGCCCGCGCCGAGGCGCTGCGCTACGAGCGAGAACTAAAACTGCGAGCGCTGAAAGACGGCGAGCCGGGAGCGTCAGCGACCGGAGGTGATGCGGCGAAGGATATCGACGACTCGATGCAGACAGGAGATCCGATTGAGCAGCAATCCCATGACCTGGACGAATCGCTGCGACTATTTGAGGAGTCGATCGGAGCCGCCAATCGCATCCTGACCGTTGCAAGAAGCGTCGATCCGGCAATGGCCGAGTCGCTCCATGCGGCCGCCGCAAAGTCAATCGACAAGGCGAAATCTCATCGCAGCATGGCCACTCAGCTATTCACGACCCTTGTCGGTGATGCGGCCTTGAAGGATCAAGAGGCGCTCCGAGCGGCGGAACGCTACAGCCGGAGCCTCGAGGATACAAAGCAGCGGATGGAGGTTGTGGTTTCGGCATACAACCAGCGTAACAAGAACACATCCGCAGCCGCGAAGCCGAGAGCCACAACGAAGCCGACGGCAGCATCCGCGCCACCGGACCCGCTGCTCGAGTGGAAAACCATGATGGTGCGTCAGTTAATGGACCCAGCTGGATACGGCCTCAGCCGTGACGACGCGGAATGGTTTCGAGACGAGTTAATGCCTAATCGGCACGACTCGTTGCAGGCGACGATCAAGATCAATCCCTACGCCGACGCCACCGAAATCTGGGAAGCGTGGGTCAATCGCAACCCGGCCGACAAAGAACGTGAAGTCCGGGTCATCACGGCAATGATCCGCAACCGCGAAGCTGGTAGCACGACGGGTGGCGCCGCTGATGCGGCGCTTGAAGCGCTGCGGCAACAGAACGAAGCGCTGCGGAGAGAACTCGACGCCCTGCGTCAGCAGTCGAATCAATTGACGGCGCCGACGCCGGCAGATTCCAAATCCGTTCGCCAATCTCTCGAACCCGTCTGGCGACCGCAGCCAAGCGGATCGGCGCCATTGGACCTTGGTTGGGACCAGCTCCAACCGCTCGACACCAACGGCCGACCCGGCACGTACGCGGCGGCGAACCAGCGTTACGGCCACAGCGTGCAGCAGTTGCAGCGGAAGCTCAACGAGACGCTCGACCCGTCGCCGAAGCTCGACATCGACGGCGACTATGGCCCGAAGACCACCGCCGCGGTGCGGAAGGTTCAGACCAAGCACGGCCTCAAGCCGACAGGTTTTGCGGATGAGGCGACGCTCCGCGCCATGGGGTTCCTCGTGCCTGTGAAGTCTTCCGCGGCAACGACGACGTCCAGCTGGTCACCCCAACTGCCCGCCGCGCCGCTCGCTCCCGCGGCGAAATCGATCCCGGCAAAGGACGAGCCGAAGGAACTGTCGGTCGAAGAGCTAATGCGACTCCAAAAGGAGATTAATCGCCAGCGGGAGGCGTTACTGGAACTGGTAAGGTCCGAGGACCGAATTGACGTGTTAAGGGCCGAACTCGATTCCAAGGACTACAAGTCACCCGAAGCGAGAAGCTTCGCCGAATTAGCTGCGGCGCACGCCGAGATCGATTCTCGACTCCGACAGGCCCGTCTGTTGGAAGCCCAGCGTGTCGCGGCGGAGGCGCAGGCGGCGCTCGAGAACGTGAAGCCCCCGGCGCCGCCGGCGAACGACGGCGCGTCGCGATCGATACTTGAACAGCCAGAAGAACCACAAGCCCCGCCTGCGCCTGAGCCGCCGAAGCCAGAAGATCGGATTGAATCCCTCCGCGGCGAGATCAATGGAAATCTTGACGAGGCGGAAGCCGCGTTGCTCAAGCTGGTCGAGATCGTCAGAAAAGGCGCGGAAATCGAGAAATCGCTGCGCGCATCAGGCAACTCACGGCTCTGGTCAACAGCGCGTACTCCGCTGAGCCAAGCTGCGAAGGAGTATCGCGGCATCATCGATAGTAAAACGGAGTCAGCGGCTTCGCTTTTCAAGGAGTTCGGTGAGGAACTTGTTCATCTTGAGCTGAGTAAAGGGTCAGCGGAACAGCCGGATGTGGTTAAGACACTCACGGAGTTCAATGCCGAAATTGCACGGCTCAGCTTGATCGATCAGTATGCAAGAGGCGCCTATTCGAGCTTGCAGGATGCGGAAGATGCCAAGAGGCGTTACTCGTTCGACATCGAGACGTTCGATCCGAAAGTGCTGAAGCCCGCTGCACCGGAGGCTCCTCCTGCGCCCGAGCCACCGAAGACCGAGGCTTCGAGTTCGCCGGAAGTCGCGCATTCCTTGCAAAAAGGCTGGCGCCTGTTTTTCGCACGGGACGAACGCGGCGCCGAGGAGGCCTTCCGGCAGGTGCTCGCTGCCGATCCGGGCAATCTCTCAGCGGTAAACGGGCTCGGCTTCGCCGTCCTCAACCAAGGGCGGCCCGAGGAGGCGAAGCCGTTCTTCGAGCAAATCGTGGCGGAGACGCCGGACGCGCCGGGGCCCCTCAATGGACTGGCCCGTTGCCTTGAGGCCGAAGGGGATATCGACGCCGCCGTGGCGATCTGGGAGCGACTCGTCGCCGCCGAGCCCGACAGGCTGATCGACCCGGTCTACTCTCTGGCCCGTGTCTACGAAGAGCGCGGCGAGCACGAGAAGGCGAAGCCGCTGAAGGCGCGGATCGCCGCTGAGCAGCCCAACGCGGAAGAGTATCGGGAACTCTTGAAGGAGCAGGCGAAGAAGGCCAGTGCGGATAGGGCCGGCGCCGAAAGCCAAGTCGAGGACGCCTCCTCGGCGGAAGGCGCCGCAAGCAACCAGTACGGCCCCGACTCGACGATGAAGCAGGGGCAGTGGCGCGTGTTCCATGAGCCGTCGGAACTCGACCCCGAGGGTTGGTGCGTGATCGCGGAGCTTCGTGATGGCGATCACCTCCCCGTCTTGCTTCCGGGCGATGAGCGGCCTCGGCCCCACCTGAAGCGTGAAGGAGACCCAAGCAATTTGAAATTCCGCGTCGTCGATCCCGGCCATCCAGACGACGGGAAGATGATCCCGGGCGGCTGGGCAGGGGAGGTGGTGGAGGTCAGGGGTGTTCGGTTGAATGTGAGCACGTTGAGCATCGGCCCGAGCCCGGACATCGCCCTGGTGTTGATCCGCGGCGAACAAGGCCGCACCACCGACGAGTTAGCGGAGAGCTTGCCGAATCACCGCGTGGCGCGGCGATTGCTCCATGAGCAATCCAAGCCGTACGATTCGCCACCGCCCCGTGAAGCGCCGGCGGCGAAGTCGATCCCGGCACCCTGGCCTGAATTTCCCAAAGCGCCGCCCGCTGTAGCAAATCCCGCGGTGAAAGAGCCCATCGCAGCGCGGGCTCCGGCCCGCGTCGATTACTCCGACGGCAAGGCCGATGGCCGCAAGTCGCTCGGCGGCAGCGGGCACCTGCTGCGGTTCGAGTTGCCCGAGGGGGCGCTCGGCGTGAAGGCGGTTCGCATCCACGGATCGCGCTACGGGACGGCCGAAGCGCCCGACGAGGACTTTGAGATCGCTTTCTTGAGCGAGGACCGTTCGGAGATCTTGGCCGTCGAGCACGCCCCTTACGGGCTGTTCCGGCGCGGGCCCGAGGCGTGGACGACGGTCAAGTTCGACAAGCCGGTGGTGGACCTGCCGGAGAAGTTCTGGGTGGCGATCAACTTCAACCCGGGCCGCACGAAGGGGGTCTACTTCAGTTACGACACCTCGACGGGCGGCGAGCGCTCGATGACCGGCACGTCGCAGCAGCAACCCGACCAGCACAAGCCCGTCGACTTCGACGGCGACTGGATGGCGTCGATCGTGCTCGAGCGCGAGTGACGAGTTAGAATCGTAGCACTCCCTTGGTAGGGTCCGCCCAGCGGACCTTACGGAAGGCGATGCGTCGCGCGATTGGCGGGCGTTTCTCGTTGACGGCTTTCCCGTTCCGCCAAACTGCTCTTGCTTGCCCCGCCCGCCGATTCTATTTTCCGCGCCAACCGTGCGGGGATTGTCTACACGGTGGGCCAGAGGGCCCGCCTCTCCGTCCGGGACTGTCGTACTGGAGTTGCGACGATGGCTGGAAAGCCTGCGAAGAGCGCTGCGAAGCCCGCTGCCAAGAAGACCGCCGCCAAGTCGGCCACCCCGAAGGCGACGAAGTCTCTGAAGGCCAAGACCTCGACAGCGAAGCCCGCTGCCGCCAAGTCGAAGGCCACCGCCAAGCCGGCGGCGAAGGCGACCAAGTCGTTGAAGGCCAAGCCGGCCGCCGCCAAGGCGACCGCCAAGAAGGCCCCGGCGAAGAGCGCCGCCAAGCCGGCCGCCGCGAAAGCGACGCGTTCGTTGAAGGCCAAGCCGGCCGCGGCGAAAAAGTCGCCCGCCAAGAAGGCCCCTGCGAAGAAGGGCTGAACCGGAGGTCACGGAAGCAAAACACCGCTGGCGATCGTTGCGAACGCTAGCAACCTCGAGCTACCGAACGAGGCGTCGTGGGCCTGGCCTGCGGCGCCTCGGTTTTTTGATAGTGGGCAGTCGGCAGTGGGCAGGAAGAAGGAGGGCGACCGCGGAGCGGGCGCCCTCATTTACTGCCCACTGCCGACCGCCCACTGCCTACTCATGCAAAATCGTCGCCGCTTGGTCGCCGCGGACCGTTGGTGGGGAGCCGCTGGGCTTGGTGAGCTTTGGCGCGGTGCCGCGTTCGTGTTGGTTCCACCAGAGGTCGGCGCGTTCGACGTTCCAGCCGTCTTCGGCTACGACCTTGTCGAGGCGTAGCGAGAGTTCGCGGGCCGTTTGCGGGCGCTTGGCGCGGCTCTTGTCGAGGCACGCCAGGAGGGCGTCTTCGAGTTCCTCCGGCAGGCGTTCGCCGCGGATGAGCGACGGCGCTACGGGCGTGTCTTCAAGGTGCATGTGCATCAGCTGCTGCATGTCGTTCGCTTCGAAGACGACGCGACCCGTCAGCAGGAAGTAGCCGACGGCGCCGACGGCGTAGAGGTCGCTGCGTGGGTCGACCGTGCCGGGCTGCTGGATCGCTTCGGGCGACATGTAGAGCGGCGTGCCCGCCATGCCGCGCTGGCCGTCGCTGTCGATCTCTTTGACGAGGCCGAAGTCGAGGACCTTCACGACGTCGGGGTCGGCGCCGCGGCGGTTGAGCATGACGTTGGCCGGCTTGATGTCGCGGTGCACCAGGCCCATCGTGTGCGCCTCGTAGAGCGAGCCGCATATCTGTTGCAACAGATCGACGACGCGGCCCACGGGCTGCGGGCCGTACTGGTCCACGAGCTCCTGCAGGCTGATGCCGTCGAGGTACTCCATCGCGTAGTAGAATAGCCCCTCGGGCGTGTGGCCGTAGTCGAAGATGGCGACCGTGTTGGGGTGGCACAGCTGGCTGGTGATCTGCACCTCGCGCTCGAAGGCGGCGAGCGCCTCGGGCGTGACCTTGTCGGGCTCGACCATTTTGACGGCCGTCGGCCGGCGGAGCATGGCGTGCTTCGCCTTGTAGACGACGCCCATCGCGCCGGCGCCGAGGCGTTGTTCGAGCCGGTACTGGCCGAGCTGCTGGGCCTCGATAGCGGCGGCTTGAGCTTCGCGGCGTAGCTTGGCGACCTTCAGCGTGAACAGGAAGATTGCAATCGAGCTGAGCCCCAGCAAGGCGAAGAGCCCGAGGAACGTCCGCCGCAGGATGATCAGCGGGCCGTAGGCCTCGGCGGCGTTGATCTCGGTGGCGACGCCAAAGCCGTACTCGGGGAGCCACGTCCAGGCGCCCACGACCTTCACGCCGCGGTAGTCGCGGTAGCCCTCGACGTCGCTGGCGGTCTCGCCCGCCGCGGCGCTGGCGACCATCTTTGTCGGCGGGAGGTCGGCGCGGCGATGCTTGGGACGGTAACCCTTCGTGACATCGCCGCCCGGGTCTCGCACGAGGACGCTGAGGATCGAGCGGCTCCCTTCGACATCGGGGAGGATGCCGAGGAGGAGCAGCTCTTCGTCGAAGCGACTCGAGGACAGCATCACGCCGTTCTTGTCGAACGCGTAGGTCTCGCCCGTCTCGCCGGTGCGGCCGAGCTCGAGGATACGGCTGAACTCCTCGTCGGGGCGGATCTGCAGGCCGAGGGCGGCGACGACTTGCAGGTTCTCGTCGCGGATCGGCGCGGCGACGAACATGACGGGGGTGCCGGTCCGCATGCGGCCGATGTGGTCCTTGAGCGGCAAGACGCTCGGCAAGGGCCGCGACACGAGGGGCTTGCCTTCGAGCGCGAGCGTGAAGAACTCGTCGATCTCCGGGTCGTCGGTGAGGTCTTCCCGCCCGACGGCCTGGGGATGGGTCGCGGCGCGGATGATCTTCTGCTCGTCGAGGAGGAAGTAGCCGTGATAACCGTGCGAGCTCATGCCGGGGCCGATGGCGTCGGCGAGGGCCTTGGCGGCTTCGGGGTCGTTGCCTTCGAGCAGCTTGGTGGTGAGCTGGCGGATCGCGGTGGTGTTGGCGAGCGATTCGGCGTTGTGCTCCTGGCTGGTGAGCCAGGTGCGGAGCATGGCGACCTCCACGTCGCGGAGCGTTTGCAGCTCGGAGACGAGCGACGCCTTCATGGTCCGCTCGATCGCGAACCGGACGAACAGGCCGAGTGTCGCTAGGAGCACCACGGCGATGATCGGCCAGAGCCAGATCTGCCGGCGCAAGAAGGCGCCGGTCGTCTTGAGCGTGCGCGAGACCGACCGCGACGCCCAGGTCATGTGGGCCTTGTAGCTCGAAGCCGCGGCGCGGGAGTGCTGGGGCGATAAAGACTTGTTCAGGGGCATCGGCAACCGCAGGGGAGTCAATCAGGCAGGATTCGCCACACCGATAGCCCGGGAGTCCACGACGCCAGTCGTGGGAGCTTCCCGGGGCCATTCCATCATAGTTGCCGCCCCGCTCGACCGCTCGCAGGGACCGCCCGATTGGCTCACCCAAGCAAGCCGCCCCGGGTGCCGAGCCCCCGCTGGGCGTGGTAACTTAGGCCAGTTTTGCCCCCGCCAGGCCTCCGTAAAGGGCTCCGGGGGCTGCCGCCCCCGGCTGAGTTTTTCCGGAGGGACGGCGCCCACGATTCCGCCATCCGCCATCCGAAATCCGCATTTCTCTCGATGCCTCGCCGCGACGACATCCACAAGATTCTCATCCTGGGCTCGGGTCCGATCGTCATCGGCCAGGCGTGCGAGTTCGACTACGCCGGCGCCCAGGCGTGCAAGGCCCTCCGTGAGGAGGGCTACGAGGTCGTGCTCGTGAACTCCAACCCGGCCACGATCATGACCGACCCGTCGATGGCGGATCGGACCTACATCGAGCCGCTGACGTGGGAAGTCCTCGAGAAGATCATCGCGCGCGAGAAGCCCGACGCCCTGCTGCCGACCCTCGGCGGCGGCACGGCGCTGAATCTGGCGATGGAGCTGAGCAACCACGGCGTGCTCGAGAAGCACGGCGTCGAGATGATCGCCGCCAAGGCCGACGTCATCGACAAGGCCGAGAGCCGCGAGCGCTTCAAGGCGGCGATGAAGAAGATCGGCTTGGAGGTCTGCCGTGGCGAGACCGTCAAGACGGTCGAGCGCGCCAGAGAGTTGCTCGACACGATCGGCCTGCCCGCGGTTGTGCGACCGAGCTTCACGATGGGCGGCGCCGGCGGCGGCATCGCTTACAACCGGCAAGAGTATGACCACATGGTCCGGAACGGCCTCGAGGCGTCGCCGACGAGCGAGGTGCTGGTCGAGGAGTCGATCATCGGCTGGAAAGAGTACGAGATGGAGGTGATGCGCGACGCGGACGACAACGTCGTGATCATTTGCGCGATCGAAAACTTCGATCCGATGGGCGTCCACACGGGCGACTCGATCACGGTCGCCCCAGCGCAGACGCTCTCCGACAAGGAGTACCAGCGGATGCGCGACGCGTCGCTGGCGGTGATCCGTGAAATCGGCGTCGAGACGGGGGGGTCGAACATCCAGTTCGCCGTCAACCCGGTCGACGGGCGGTTGATCGTCATCGAGATGAACCCCCGCGTCAGTCGTTCCTCGGCCCTAGCGTCGAAGGCCACCGGCTTCCCGATCGCCAAGATCGCCGCGAAGCTCGCCGTCGGCTATCGGCTGCACGAGCTGCCCAACGACATCACGCGCGAGACGACCGCCTGTTTCGAGCCGTCGATCGACTACGTGGTGACAAAGATCCCGCGATTCGCGTTCGAGAAGTTCCCCGAGGCCGACTCGACGCTCACGACGCAGATGAAGAGCGTCGGCGAGACGATGGCGATCGGCGGGACGTTCAAGGAGAGTTTTCAGAAGGCGCTGCGCGGCTTGGAAGTCGGCGCCTTCGGCTTCGGCTGCGACCCACGAGACCTGTGGCATGGTCCCAACGGAGAGCTGGCGGCCGACCGACCGACTCCCGACGAGATCGAAGCCAAGCTCACCGTCCCCACCGCCGAGCGCGTCTGGCACCTGCGCTACGCGCTGAAGGCGGGCATGTCGATCGAGCACATTTTTGACCTGACAAAGATTGATCCGTGGTTCCTGGATCAGCTCAAGCAGATCGTGGAGACGGAAGAAGAGTTGCGCGCAGCGGCGACTGGCGAGCCCTCGACGTTAGTCGGGGATGGGGCGCCACAACCACCGACCACTAACGTGGCCGGCTCGCCATCGCTCGGCGCGCTAAGCGACTCGTTGCTCTGGAAAGCCAAACGCCACGGATTCTCCGACCGTCAACTCGCCACAATCTTCGGTCGCAGCGAGATCGAAGTGCGTCGTGAACGTGAAGCGCGCGGCGTCAAACCGGTCTACAAGTCGGTCGATACCTGCGCCGCGGAGTTCGAAGCGCAAACGCCCTACTTCTATTCGACGTACTGGGGGAGCGAGGACGAAGTGCCGGCGAAGTCGATTGTGGCGAGCCCTCGACGTGAGTCGGGGGAGGAACCCGCGATCACACCGACGACTAACGTGGCCGGCTCGCCTAAGAAGCGCGTTGTCATCCTCGGCGGTGGCCCCAACCGCATCGGCCAAGGCATCGAGTTCGACTACTGCTGCTGCCACGCGAGCTACGCGCTGCGGGAGCTGGGCATCGAGTCGGTGATGGTCAACTCGAATCCCGAGACGGTCTCGACCGACTACGACACGAGCGATCTCTTGTTCTTCGAGCCGCTCACCGTTGAAGACGTGATGAACGTCTGTGAACGCGTCGAGGCGGACGGCGTCATCGTGCAGTTCGGTGGGCAGACGCCGTTGAACCTCGCGCGGGCGCTCTTGGACGCGGGGCTGCCGATCATCGGCACCGCGGTGGACGCCATCGAGGCGGCCGAGGACCGCGAAAAGTTCTCGGCGCTCATCGACCGGCTCGGCCTGAAGCAGCCCGCCAGCGGCATCGCCCGCGACCTCGCCCAAGCGCGGCAGATCGCCGAGCGGATCGGCTTCCCCGTGCTCGTGCGGCCGAGCTTCGTGCTCGGCGGCCGGGCGATGGAGATCTGCTACGACAACTCGCAGCTCGACCGCTACGTCGCCGAGGCGTTCATCGCCGCGCAGGGGCAGCCGGTGCTGATCGATTGCTTCCTCGAAGGCGCCACCGAGGTCGACGTCGACGCCATCTGCGACGGCGAGACGGTCATCGTCCCCGGCATCATGGAGCACATCGAAGAGGCCGGCGTCCACTCGGGCGACTCGGCCTGCGCGATCCCGGCGTACAGCCTGCCGATGCCGATGCAGAAGGAGATCCGCGACGCCACCGAGAAGCTCGCCCGTGAGCTTGGCGTCCGCGGTTTGATGAACGTGCAGTTCGCCGTCGTCGATGAAGGCGATACGGACTCCTCGCCGATGAGCCCGTGGATCACGCCGGTGCTGTATGTCATCGAAGTGAACCCGCGCGCGAGCCGCACGGTGCCGTTCGTCGCCAAGGCGACCGGCATGCCGGTCGCGAAGATCGCCGCGAAGGTGATGGCGGGCGTGTCGCTCAAGGAGCAGGGCGTCACCGAGGACCCGAAGCCGCGGCACGTCTCGGTGAAGGAAGCGGTCTTCCCGTTCGTGAAGTTCCGCGGCGTCGACATCGTGCTCGGCCCCGAGATGCGTTCCACCGGCGAGGTGATGGGCATCAGCCCGAGCTTCGCGATGGCGTTCGCCAAGAGCCAACTCGCCGCCGGCACCGTGCTGCCGAAGTCGGGGAACGTCTTTCTGTCGTTCGCGCCGCGTCACAAGCAGCGCGGCCTCGTCTTGGCGAAGCGGCTGGCGGACATGGGCTACCAGATCCTCGCCACGCCCGGCACTTGCGAGTCGCTCGCCGCGATCGGCGTCTCGGCGACGCGCGTCAACAAGCTGACGCAGGGCCGCCCGAACCTGCTGGACTACCTGGCCGAAGAGAACGTCGCCCTGGTGATGAACACGCCGATCGGTAAAGGCGCCCGCACCGACGAGGGCAAGATCCGCGCCGCCGCCACGGCGGCGGGCGTCCCGGTGCTAACAACGATCGAAGCCGCCGAAGCGGCGGTCAACGCGATGGAGTCGATGGCCAGCAGCGAGATGCAGGTCGAGAGCCTGCAGGAACGGTTTGATTGATCGGCGATCCCAAGAAGGGAACCGCGAATCGACGCGAATACGCGCGAATGAAAGAAGGAAAGGTTTCGGGCCCACGAATTACACGAATCGGCGCGAATCCGTGAGGTACTTATTCGTGTGATTCTTGGGCGCTGAGAATTAATAGCGTTGATTCGCGCGTCTTCGCGGTTCCCTCCGGTCGCTGACGCTCCCGGCTCGCCTTTTTTGAACGCTTACGCTCGCATCGACTCTAAAAATCGCTCGAAAAGATAGTGGCTGTCGTGCGGTCCCGCTGAGGCTTCCGGGTGGTACTGCACGCTAAACGCCGGCGCCGACTTATGTGAGACGCCTTCGACGGAGCCGTCGTTGAGGCTGCGGTGCGTGACTTCTAACTCGCTCGGCAGCGACTCGGGGTCGACGGCGAAGCCGTGGTTCTGGCAGGTGATCTCGACTTTGCCGGTGGTGAGGTCCTGGACCGGGTGGTTCGAACCGCGGTGGCCGAACTTCATCTTGAAGGTCTTCGCGCCGCAGGCGAGCGACAGCAGTTGGTGGCCGAGGCAGATGCCGAAGATCGGTTTCTGGCCCACCAGCTCGCCGACAGTCTTGATGGCGTAGTCGAGCGGCTCGGGGTCGCCGGGACCGTTCGAAAGGAAGACGCCGTCGGGCTCGTGGGCGAGGATGTCAGCGGCCGAGGCCGTGCCGGGGACCACCGTGACGCGGCAATTGCGGCCGGCGAAGTGGCGGGGGATGTTCCACTTCATGCCGAAGTCGAGGGCGACGACATGAGGTCCCAACGGTTCTGGACGACCCAGTGGGCCCTCAGGAGCCCCAGAATCGCTCCCAGACGCGTCCAAATTGGTCCAGGCACTCAGACGCTCGGTCCACACGAGAGGCTCGCTAGGCGTAACCTCGCGGACCAGGTCGCGTCCTACAAGGCCGGGGCTCTTCTTGGCCTTGGCCACCAGAGAGGCGTCGTCGAGGTCGGTCGTCGAAATGACGCCGCGCATCGCGCCGGCGCTGCGTAGTTTCCGAACCAGCGCCCGCGTGTCGAGCCCGTCGATCGCCACCACGCCGTGGCCCCGTAGGTAATCGCCCAGCGCCTGCTCGCTGCGGAAATTGCTAGCGATGCGGCTCTCTTCGCGGACCACGAACCCGGCGACTTGCGGCCCCGCCGATTCGGCGTCGGCGGCCGAGGCGCCGTAGTTGCCGATCTGCGGGTAGGTCATCGTGACGATCTGCCCACGGTAGCTGGGGTCGGTCAGGACCTCCTGGTAGCCGGTCATCGAGGTGTTGAAGCAGACCTCGCCGTCCACTTCACCGGCGGCGCCGATCGAGCGGCCAGCAAAGACGGTCCCGTCTTCCAGAGCGAGTTTGGCGGGAGACATCAGGGGAGGGGCCAGGGGCGAGGGGTTAGGGGCTGAGGGAACGGCCGGCGAGCCGAGGGGCGGGCGAGCCGGGAGCGTCAGCGACCGGAGGGGGGCGCGGAACGCCCCATTCTCCGCGGCCCGTCGCGGCGGTTCAACCCACGGACAACCGAACCACCCCGATCGACCTCAGCCGTAGGCGGCAGCCCACGGCGGAAGTGGGCGCCCGCTCCGCCGTGGGCTGCCGCCTACGGCTAAGACCCGGTTCTTCGGCGGTGGTTCACGACAACCGCAGCGACCAGTCGTTGCGGACGCAGACCCAAGCGGCGACGCCCAGCACGGCGCTTAAAGCGAGCGCCGCGACGCCGAGCCACGCGATGGGGATGTCGATCCATTCCGTCGCAGCGGTCGCGAACGCGATCATCATCACGCAGAAGCCGAGAATGCTGGCGTAGACGGGATTCCGCACGAAGGACGCGGTGAATGCGCCCGACGCGTAGCTGAGCACGAGAATCGCCAAGATTAGGACCAGTGACGGCTCATTCTGACGGTCCTCGGGCATGGTGAATTGATAAGCGACAGCGACCGGCACGCCGAAGACGCCGACGAGCAACGCCAATCCACCAAGGAACGCGATGGCAAACCAGAGGTCGATCGGGATCGGCCGTGTTCGCCAGAAAGTTAACAGGCGCGGCTCGAGCTCGCTGGTAAGAACACCGGCGCCACACACCAGTCCGGCACAGCATCCGAGCGTGATGAAGGCTACGAGTACGGATTCGCTGGTAATGTCCATTAAATCGATCGTGCTGCTCTGGCTATACTGCACGCAAATGGTGGTGACCGCTAACCCCAGAGCCCCAATCGCGCCGGCGAGCACGATTGGCGCGCACTCGCGGGTGTGTTTCCACAACAACGCCGTCAGGGGCGATCGTCGTGCCGGCCCAAGCCATACGGGAGCGGCAGCTACCAAAGGATCGGCATCGCTAAGCCGCGATCGCTCGCGGTCGCCGGTGTGACCAAAGTGAGTGATGTACCAGCAAGCGAGCGGGACGTGCGTCGCTAGATACGGAAAGAGCAAGTACGACTGGCCGGCGAGGCCGTCTAGCGAGATCAGCGCTACCCAAATGCCGCCCGGCATCATCGCAGCGAGATGCGCTATGACGACTCTTTGATCAGAACTTGGGGCCGCGTCTCTATTCACGAAGTACACCCCCCAGGCTAAGAGCGTCCAGCACGCAACGACAACGATCAGCCCGATTGCTCCTGCACGCACCTCGCTCTTGCTGTTCACCGCTGGTGCGGCCATCCAGAGTATCAGGCTGATGCTGACCGAGACGCCGATGAGCAGAGCGGTTAAGAACCAGCCGCCGGTTTCGTAGAGATGTCTTAAGGAATCCAGCGATTCCAATGAGCTGGCGTCGGACTGCCAGCTATACGCGTCCGCTGCCGCGACTAAAGCGCGCGTGAGCACTGCGGCTAGCATTATTATTGCCGCAATCGTAGCCACGCCGACTAGTAACTTGACAATAGCAAGCCCACGGAGATCAACCGGCGATGACCTCATGAAAGACGCCGTTCGTTGCGACTGCTCACCAGCCGCCAGACCTATCGCGACAAAGGCGCTCCCGATCGGCACAACGATAAACAACGTCGCCCAGAAGGCGTTCGCGTAGTGAGCAGGTCCGGGCCTAGTCGCATCCAATACCCAAGCATGCAAGCCAAGCACGACCACCACCAGCGCCGCCAGCTTCCACCGGTGCTCGCGCCATTCCTTCCACAGCAGGCTTCGCCAGATCGCGCCGTTCATGGTTGTCGGGTCCGCTGTGCGGACCGTGGTGAAAGGTTTGGGAGTGGTGATTGCTTAAAGGTTTAGTGGCGTCTGTTTGTGGGAGGCGTCTCCAGACGCCGATTACGCGTACCCTGCCGTTTCGGAATGGATACCGTAATCGGGGTCTGGAGACCCCTCCCACATTTGTTGCTGTCCGCACAGCGGACCCTACGAGGCGTCGGCTAGTTCTTGGGGGTCTTCGGCGATCGGCGGCGGCGCTGTCTTGCCGCGCTGGCCGGCGACGTACGCTTCGAAAATTTCATCGAGGCTGAGGTCCATCGCTTGCGGCGTGACGCCCTCGCGGCGGAGGGCTTCGGCGACCGCTTCGGCGCGGGCGGTGGTGATCGCCAGCTCCTCGCTATCGACGCGGCGGTCGAGGATTTCGCCGAAGCGTTCGACCAGCGGCTCGTATCGCGGCGCGACGAAGAACTGCTTCACGTCGTCGCGCAGCTCTTCGGTCTCGGCGCGGCGCACGATGCGGCCGCCGTCGAGGATCGCCACCTCGTCGGCGACGGGCTCGACTTCGTACAGCAGGTGCGAGCTATAAAAAACCGTGCGGCCTTCGCCTTGCAGGTGCGTGATCAGGTCGCGGTTGAACTGCTTGCGCATGATCGGGTCCAGCCCTAGCGCCGGATCGTCAAGGATCACCACCTCCGGCCGGTGCGCCAGCGCGAGCACCAGGCCGAGCCGCACCGTCTGCCCCTTCGACAGATGTTTTATCTTCGTGCGGAGGGGCAGGTCGAACTCTTCAAGATACTTTCGCGCGAGTTCGTGGTCCCACTTCGTGTAGAACGGCGCGACGAAGCGGACGATCTCATCGACCCGCATCCAGCCGTACATGGTCTGGTCCTCGGCGAGATAGCCGACGTGATCCCGCAGCTCGAGCGGCGACGCCATCGGGTCGATGCCGTTGACACGGATCAAGCCGACGTCGGGCTTCGTCAGGCCGAGCAGCATGCGGATGGTCGTCGTCTTCCCCTCGCCATTGCGGCCCAGGAAAGCAAACGTCTTCCCCGGCTCCACCGCAAGCGACACGTCGCGCAGCACGAGGTTCTTGCCGAACGACTTAGCGACGCCGCGGAGCTCGATAGCGGGTTGGGTCATGGCGTGAACCCGATGAGGAAGCGGGGACGGGGAGTGAATGAGCAATGACCAAGCCCCAATGACCAATGAGGAGCTGCCGCTCCGGTCGCATCGGTCATTGGGATTTGGTCATTGGGGCTTTCAACAATCACGGCGCTATCTCCTCGCGAGTCTCCGCGCCGAGTTGGTCAAGCGCGCTAGAGAGCAGCTCGTGGACTTCGTCGCGCGTGAGGCCGAGGCCGAGGGCTTGGCGGCTGACTTGGCGCAGTTCTTCGATGAGGCGTTTGCGGTGGACGGCGGTCGCGCGGCGTGGCGCGGTGTCCGAGACGAACGTCCCTTGGCCGTGGCGGCGGTCGAGGAGGCCCTCGCCGGTGAGGCGTTCGTAGACGCGGAGGATCGTGTTCTGGTTGACGGCAAGGTCGCGGGCCAGCTCACGCACCGAGGGGAGCCGGTCGCCGGGCTTGAGCTTGCCGGCCGCGCAGAGCGAGGCGATCTGTTCGGCGATCTGCCGCGAGATGGGGACGCTCGAGCCTTTTTCGATACGGAGCAGCACGGCGAGAATCCTTACCGCGGACAAGTGATTACACAAGTGTAACAGTGGTCACGTGGGCAAGTCAAGATTTTTTTCGGTGAGCCGGCGCGTCAGCGACCGGAGGGCGCCAGGGAAGGGTAGCGCGTGTAAGAAACGCAAACGCGCGCCCCCGAATTACAAGAAGGGAAGCCAACCGATTGGCAAGAATCGGGGGCTAAAGCCCCGCGGCTGATGAGTCGCCGCAACCGGGAATCGGCCGGCACGTCTTAGCGTCCGGTTCCTAATCGAGAGGATTCGCGGACCTTCAATGATTCGCGACAATTCGCGCGGATTCGCGGTTCCCCACTTTCCTCGACTCGCGGCCCCTACAAAAAACCGCAACCGCCTCTCCAAAGCGGAGAAAGGCGGTTGCGGTTGTGGCGGCGGTGGGGGTTCAACGGCGTTGCGAAACCGCAGCGGCCGTTGCAGCGTAGCAGCAGTTCTTACAGGCGGCCGGTGACAAAGTTACCAAGCAGCACGTAGGCGGCGAACGAGACGAACGCGACGATAGCGGCGGGAGCAATCATGAATCGTTTCCTGTGGTTGGTGTTGCGTGGCTGGCTTGCGCGGTTGTAACGACCGTCCCGGTCCTCGTCGGGAAAGCGCGGTCGTCCTAACCGTCACACTCCGCCACCCCGAGGCCCACCACAACAGGCGTGACGCCGACAGAGCTTGACGTCGGGGCGGTGTCGTCGTGAGGGTTTGCAACCGGCGTGCCAAACCAGTCGGAGGGGGTCCGGTCTGGCGGGGCAGCGGCCGGTTTGACGCGCGGGCGACCACGGGTGTTCGCTCACCCGACAAGGCCGGACGGCCGGACACCGTCCCTCGCTCGTCGAGCGTGATTCGCCGGAAGCCGGCGAACCGATTGCAAGCCCTCACGGCTTCCTGGCTTACTTCGGGCGTCGCTCGGCAGAGGGCTCAATAAACACGCGCGGCGCGTCAGCGAAGGAACGCCCGGCAAGGTCGCCGGCCGGCGGAAGCGAGGAGCAAGAGCGAGCCCATCGCCAAGGCGCTCGGCTCGGGCACGGCGACGCCGTTGAGGATGAGGGTGATCTGGTCGAAGTGGACAACGGGGGTTACCAGCATGGCATCAACCCACCCAGAAATTGTGTAGGAGTAAATATGCCCCTCTCCATCGTGCAGGAAAGCAAGGTCAGCTGGATCGACAGGGAACTGTGCAGGTCCGTTTACGAGGAACAGCCAAGGCGAGTCCAGAATGGGAATACTTCCAAGGCCGACGAGAGACTCGAACTCCCCGTCCACCCCAGCGAAGCTTTTGCTATTACCCACGTTGTCTTGGAAGGCGGCGTCACCGAGTTTGATAGTCCAGTAGAGCTGGTCGAATGGCAACTCGGCTCCATTTTCATCGCCGTAACTGTTGATGACGCCCGGCTCGAAGACGCCACGAATCAGCAAGTCCGCCGAGTCGATCCGCGAAAACTGCATCCCCAAATCAAAACCACAATCGCCGAAGCAAACTCCCAAGGGCCCCACGGCATCCGTGATGTCGAAACGGTATTCCGCAGCGAAGCCCGGGGTGGCGGTGGCGAGAGCTGCAAGGGCGGCGAGCGCGTAGCGGCGGAGGCGATTCATGGGGATCTCACAGAAGCTGGAGGAGTCGGCTGCCTTTACGGGCCGAAACCCCCCGGTCGATGTCACGCCACAAATGTGACGGCGAGCCGGCGACGTTAGTCGTCGGTGGAACCCGAGTATCCGCTTCCCACCGACGACTAACGTCGCCGGCTCGCCATTTCTTTACACGTTCGCCACCACAGCCGGCTTCCCCGTGAAGTCCGCCTCGGCTTCCTTGAGACACGCCTTGATCTGGCGCACGGCTTGGCGGAGGCGTTCTTCGTTCTCCACGAGGCTCATGCGCAGGTAGCCCTCGCCCGCAGGGCCGAAGCCGCTGCCGGGGCTGACCGCGACGTTCCCCTTGTCCAAGAGCAGCATGGCGAAGTCCATCGTGCTCATGCGGCTCTTCCACGGCTCGGGGATTGGCTGCCAGACGAACATGCCCGCCTTGGGCCGGGCGTCGGCCCAGCCGAGCCGCACGAGTCCGTCGCAGAGCGCGTCACGGCGGCCCTGATAGATCAACGACTGCTTCTCGACGGCGGCCTGCGTGTCGCGGAGGGCGACGATCGCCGCGATCTGGATCGCCTGGAACATGCCGTAGTCGTAGTAGCCCTTGATCGTCGCCAGCGCGTTGACCATCTGGCGGTTGCCGGCGCAGAAGCCGACGCGCCAGCCGGCCATGTTGTAGCCCTTCGACATGGTGGTGAACTCGACGCCCACGTCGATCGCCCCGGGCGAAGCCAGGAAGCTTGGCGGCTTGTAGCCGTCGTAGGCGACGTCGGCGTAGGCGAAGTCGCTAATGACCATCACGTTGTACTTCTTCGCGAGCTTCACCACCTCGTCAAAGAAAGGCTGCTCGACCGTCACGCTCGACGGGTTGTGCGGGTAGCACAAGAGCAGCAGCTTGGGCTTCGGGTAGAGTGTCTCGCACGTGTGGGCGATCGCCGACAGGAACTTATCGGAGTTGGTGACCGGCAGCTGGATGACGTTCGCCCCGGCCAGCGCGACGGCGTAGACGTGCACGGGGAAGTAGGGCGTCGGGACCATCGCTGTGTCGCCGGGGCCCATCAGCGACAGGATCATGTGGCTGAAGCCTTCCTTCGATCCCAGGCAGGTGATGACCTCTTGGTCGGGGTCGAGCCGCACGCCGTACTTTTTGAAGTACTTGCTGGCGACCTCGCGGCGGAGGTTGGCGATGCCGATGTTCTTGCTGTAGCGGTGGTTGCGGGTGTCGCGGGCCGCTTCGACGAGTTTCTCGATGACCTCGGTCTCGGGTGGGTCGCTGGGGTTGCCCATGCCCAGCTCGATCACGTCGTCCCCGGCGACGCGTTTGTCGTAGATCATCTTGTTGATGCGGCCGAACAGGTACGGCGGCAGCCGCGTCACGCGGTCGGCGACACGGATCTCGAAGGGGGGGTCGACGGACTCGTCGCGGAGCGTATTGGGGTCGTCGCTGGGCATCATCAAGCGGCGGGCGAAGGGACTGATAGGAAGTGCCGGTCCCACAGGAGACCTCCGCGGGGCGGTCGGTTCGCGCGGCGGGCCGGTCCTTGGAATATACTCGGTCCGGGCCTGCGGGCTGAGCCCTGAAAGAAAAGCTAAATGACCAATGACCAAGCCCCAATGACCAATGGGGGAGCTTCCGCCCTTGCCTTTTCCTGCAAGCCTGACCCCTGACTCCTGCCCCCTCCCTTGGTCATTGGGGCTTGGTCATTGGTCATTCTTAACGCTAACACTCTCAGTCGGTCGCTTCCCTTGTTCTTCCCGTTCAGCACCGACGCCCCCGTCTACTACTGGCCCTACGCCACGGTTGGGCTGATCATCGCCAACGTGCTGGCGTTCTTGGCGGTGGACATCGGCCAGCTGTCCCTAGACCCCTGGATACTCCAGTACGGCCAGGGGCTGCACCCCGAGCAGTGGATCCTGTCCCCGTTCATGCACGCGGGTTGGGGGCACCTGATCGGGAACATGATCTTCTTGTGGGTGTTCGGTCTGGTGGTCGAGGGAAAGCTCGGCCCGGCGAAGTTCCTGCCGATCTACCTGCTGACGGCGACGGCCCAGTCCGCCCTGGAGCAGGCCGTGATGCTCGGCGCCACAGGAGGCGGCTCACTCGGCGCGTCGTCGGCGATCTACGGCCTGATGGCGATCGCGGCGGTCTGGGCGCCCGAGAACTCGATCCAGTTCTTCTACTGGATCGCCTTCTACATGGGAGTCACCGACATCCCGATCCTCGGCGTCGCGGCCCTCTACGTCGGCCTCGACCTGGCAATCGCAGGGTTATGGACGGGGCTATTGGGGCAGGGCATCACCAGCGGCGTACTGCACCTCATGGGAGCCGTGGTTGGCCTGCCGTTGGGGGTGTTCCTCCTCAAACGCGGCGTTGTCGATTGCGAGGGCTGGGACTTTTTCAGCCGCTACTTTGGCGACGACAAGCCGAAGACCAAGGCGAAATCCAAGGCCGCGATCGCCAAGGAGAATGCCGCCCAAGAGGCCGCCGCCGCCGAGCGAGCCGCCAAGGACGCCAAGCGGCAGAGCGATTCGCTCCAGGCCGCCCGCCAGCAGATCGGCGTCTACCTGCAGGCCAGCAACCCTGTCGCCGCCGCGACGCTCTACCAGAAGTTGCGGGGCGGCGGTCTACGGCTGGAGCCCGCCGCGCTGCACCAGATCGCCAAGGGCCTCCAAGCCGCCGGGCATTGGCGGGAGCTGGCCCCGATCCTGTCCGAACTGATCGAAGCGGCGCCGCAGGCGGCCGACCCCTTGCGAGTGACGCTCGCCCACGTCTGCGTGACGAAGCTCGAACGCCCCGGCCGGGCCCTTGAACTCCTCGCAAACGTCAACGCCGAACGGTTGACCGACAAACAACGGTCCGCCGCCAAAGGAGTTTTGAAAGCCGCCCGTGCAATGCAATCGGAGGGTGTGGTCGAATTAGATGACGGGGGCTGGTGAACCGCCGGGATGCGCCCACGCCCCCACCCGAGTGCGACTGTTCCCCCCGCCGAAACGCCTCCGCCAGTTACGAATCGTGACCGATCCCGCTCCCCACGCCCCCGGCCAGCCGGCGCCGGCCGTCAACGGCTCGCACGCTCCCCGCCCTCAGACGCCGGTCGAATCGCCCGCCGACGCCCGCCGCCGCCGGCTCACCGAAGCCAAGCGACAGTTCGACCGCTACATCGATCTCGGCGCCTACGACCCGGCCCTCGCCCTCCATCGACAGATGACCGCCGCGGGCGAGGGCTGGCGGATCGACCCCCAGCGATTGCAGCCGCTGGTCGACTTCCTCCGCGGCGACAAGCGTTACGACGAAGCGACGCCGCTCCTTGTGGACCTCATCGAGCAGCTCCAACAACGCGTCAACAACCTCCGCCTGACGCTCGCGCAGGTCGCGGTCAAGAAAGTCGATGAACCGCAACTAGCGATCGACACGCTCGTCGCGCTCGACCACCGCTTGCTGACGACCGAGCAACGCGACATCGCCATCGAGATGCAAGGCCGCGCAAGACGCCGCCAAATCGAAGGCACGATCGGCCCCCAAAGCGAGATCCGATAGGAGGGTCCGCTATGCGGACCGCCCAAGGATTCCGCGCAACGATTCGCCAACCCACCAATAGTCGAGGTTGAAAAGTAGAACTGCGGGTGACATCGATACAACGCGCCCCTATCCCCTCCGTGTCATCCGTGGTGCATTCATCGTTTGCAAAGCAAAAAGCCCCGCGGCGCTCGCGCGCCGCGGGGCTTCGTTCTTGTCGAAATCAACAATCGCTCGCTCAGCGGAGCGCCGCGGTGGGACGCACGTTGCCGTCCTTGACGCGGGCGGCTTGCTTCGTGTCGCTCTTCTTGGCGGGCGCTTGCGTGGTGCCGGCGAGGTAGTTGTCGATCCGGGCGCCGCTGCGGAGACGCTCGAACTCTTCGCTCATCGCCAGTCGCATCTTCTTCTCGAGGATGTCGCGCTGCAGCTCGCTCTGCACCTCGGCCATCGTCACGCCGATCGACTCGGTGCGTCCTTCGCTGCGGAGGATGAGGAACTTGTCGGCCACCTGAATGATGCCCGAGAGCTGACCGTCCGCCAGGGCGAACGCGGCCTCTTCGAGCTGGGGCTGGCCGCTGTACTTGCGGATCGGCGGCACCTCGCCACGCAGGCTGCGGCTGGAGGGCTCGATCGAGTACTCCTCGGCCAGGTCGCCGAAGAACTCCGCGGTCGGGTTCTGGCGGGCCTTGTCCCACACCTCTTGGGCGCGGCGGAGGCTGCCCAGCACGATCGCCCGGCAACGGACCTTCTCGCCGTAGTTGGCCTCGAAGCCCTTCTGCAGGTCCTCGGCAGTGATCTCGACGCGGCCGTCGGTCAGCTTCTTCAGCGCGGCCGAGGGCCACACGGAGTCGCGGACATACTGCTCGTAACCGAGGCCCTGCTCCTCGGTCGCCATCTTCACCCAGCGCGCCATGTCGGGCTGGCCTTGTTGGTCGAGGACGCCGGCGAGTTCGGCGCCGTGCCGCATCTCGGCTTCGAGGTCGGACTGGGCGACGGTCTTGCCCGCGGCTTCGAGGGCCTGACGCAACAGCAACTGCGAGATCTCGACTTCGAGGACTTCTTCGCCGTGACGCATTAAGCACTCGCGGCCGAGGTCGGCCATCGAGACTTTGTCGCCGTTCACCGTCGCGACGACGCCGGGCATCGTCTCACGGAACTTGGGGTCGTTGTAAACGTTCTGGATCACCGCCGCATTCTGCAAGTCGGCGAACAGCGTGTTGGCGACGCCGCGCAACTTCTGCTCGCTGATCGACTCGGCCAGCTCGTCGCGGACCTCGGCCATCGGAACGTTCCGCGGCGGGATGTGGCCCTCGCACTTGAGGATCACAAATTGCTCGCCCGCTTTGACGACGGGTGAGACTTCGCCCTGCTTGAGACTGAACGCCGCGCGCTCGACCCGCGGGTCGCCCGAGTGGGGGCGGATCGGTTGGATCAAGCCGCCGATGCTCGCGGAGTTGACGTCCTGCGAGTGCGACATGGCGAGGCGCGCGAACTCGGCCGGGCGGGCGGCCGCCTCACGCTGCACCTTCGCGGCGACCTGGGCGTCGGTGACGACGATCAGCCGCACCTGCACGGCGCGACCGAAGCGAGTCTCGTACTCTTGGTTCAGCTCGGCCTCGGTCGGCTGGATGTCCTTGGCGGCCAGCTCACGCAGGGCGAGCGTCGGCCAGAGGATGTCGCGCTTGTACTCGGCCTCATCGACGCCGCGCTGGTTCTTCAGCAGCTCGAGCCATTGCTCGCGGCCGAGCTTGAAGCGCTTAGCCATCCGATCGACCTCGGCGTCCACTTCGGCCGTGGTGACTTCGACGCCCCTCTTGCGGCAGTGGTGTTCGATGAGACGCTTGTTGACGAGGCTTTCAAGGACGCTCTCGCCGTGGCGTTCGACGCACGCCTGGACGAGCGCCTGACGGCTGATGTCCTTGCCGTTGACGATCGCCATCACGTCGTGGGGCGGGCCGCCGGCGGGGAGGTCCGAGGCGAGGGGCGCCTGGTGGCTGGTCGGCGCGACGCCTTGCCTCGGCGATTGGGCCTCGGCTTCATCGCCGCCAATGACGCCGCGGGCCAAGAGACTGGCGCCGAGGACGATCGCCGCGGCGACCACGAGGGGCCAGCGCCGGCGGGGCGTGGCGGCAGGGTTTCTTGGGGCGTTCCGACGATCCGCGTCCTTGCGGGCCATAGCTGGGTCTCCGTCGTCCGTGACAGGAAATGAGCGGCGCCGACGCGAGTTGGAGCGCGGGCGCAACGTATGCGGGGCCGGGAGATTAGCAGCCGCCGCAATTTGGGTGAAGAGAAATCTGCGAGTGTGCTAGCACGCCAAATGCCGTTGACTATCGAGCAAGTCTAAGCCGTGGGCGGTAGCCCTCGGTGCATGTCGGGTACCCGCTTCGCTCCGAGGGCTACCGCCCACGGCTTAGATTGGTCGTGGTGGTTTGCGGAAGCTACTGCTGGGTACGAACTAGAGCTTTGCTTTCAGCGAGTCGAGCAGTTGGTGCGTCTGACGGCGCTGGATCTCGGGGTCTTCAGCTTGGAGGTACTCGGTCGCGTTGAAGCCGTCGCCGCGGCGGCGGTTCTGACGGGGTTCGAGGCCCTCGATCAGCACGGCTTCCAGCGTTACGGCGACAAGCTCAATCGAGAGCGTCGCTTGTGTCTCAACCAGTCGGCCATCTTCGGTGACGCGGAGCAAGCCGAACCACGAGAAGCGATTCCAGCGGGCTTGGAGACGGTCCTTGGTGTGCTCAAAGAGTCGCTGCCCCATCGGCCGGTCGATGGACCGCCCGACGTAGGTCACTTCGCGTCCGTCGTGCAGGAGATAGACGCCGAGCTGTCGCGAGAAATCGACGGTCTCAGCGCCTATATGTTGACGGCCGAGGATTGCGGGCGAGTTGCGCCAATGCACGGCGTCGCGTTGCCAGTACATGCCGAAGGCTTGGATGAGGCCGACGTCTTCAACATCATCAGAAGAAAGTATTTCGGCGACTTCATCGACGTAGGGAGTAGGTTTCGGGTTCTCGACAATAGCTCGCAAAGCGTAAGTAGCACTTGCGACCTTTCGATAGGGCGAATCCGCTCCCTGTTTGTTGATGGAAGTTCCGAGGTGGGAAATTACCGTGGCTCCAGGTGTTGCGCCGTAACTTGACCTTAAATTGAGCTGAACAATGCGGTCGGTGATTTCCGCGTAGTGCATTGGCCCGCCCTTCTCGGCGAGCACGTGCTGGATCGCTTCGTGCCAAGTCATCTCACCCACGAATCATCTCCTGGTGATTTGCGTCGATTCGCGTAATTCGCGGGCCAACTTGCTAAACGAGCGGCTTTGCTACGGACGACGGCTTCCACTGTCCGCACAGCGGACCCTACTGCTCCATCACTTCCGAGGTCTTCGCTTTCGCCAGGTCGTCGCACGACTTTTCGTGCTTGTCGGTGAGCTCTTGGACGTCGTTCTTGTAGGTCTTCAGCTCGTCCTCGCTAAGCTCCTTGTCCTTCTCCATCTGGTCGAGGCTCTTGTTAGCGTCGCGGCGGACGTTGCGGATCGCGACCTTCGACTCTTCGGTCAGGTCCTTGGTGCGGGCGACCATCTTCTTCCGCACGTCGCCCGAAAGGGCGGGGATGTTGAGCCGCACGACCTTGCCATCCGACTGCGGCGCGAGTCCCAGGTCGCTGGCGATGATCGCCTTCTCGATGTCCTTGATGACCGACGGATCGAACGGCCGGATCACCAGCTGCTGTGGCTCGGGCGCGCTGACGCTCGCCAATTGCTTGAGCGGCGTCGGTGATCCGTAGGCGTCGACGCGGAGCGAATCGACCATGCCGGGATTCGCGCGGCCGGTACGGATGCCGGTGAGGTCGCCCTTGAGCTTCTCAACGGCTTTGTCCATGCGCTCTTCGGCGTCGAGCAAAATCTCTTCAACGGACATGGGTTTGGAAAGGGGCTAGGGATTAGGGGCTAGGGGCTGCGGGGCCTTCGCTTGCGGTCGGTTTATGAAAAGAAAAGAGGGGTATGTGGGGGGGATTCTGGGGATGGCGATGGTGTGAAGCTAGATACCTGTTTAACTGTAGGAGGCGTCTCCGACGCCGATTTCGGTATCCATGCCGAGCCGTGATGGTGCGCGTAATCGGCGTCGGAGACGCCTCCTACAAAATCTAATCTAGGCTAAGCCTCACATCGCAACCGAACCTGCAATATCGAAGGCGTCATCCGCGGCGAGCACGATCCCCCCATCTCCGATCATCTCCTCATCTCCCTTCCTAACCTCACCACTAAGCAGGCGTCGGCGCGGCGCTCGTGACGCGGGTGCCGATTGAGTCGCCGCGGACGGCGCGTTCGATGTTGCCGTCGTTGCGGTAGTTGAACACCAGGATCGGCAGGTCGTGCTCCATACAGTGGGCGATCGCCGTGGAGTCCATCACCCGCAGGTTCTTCTCGCGCACCTGGTTGTAGGTGAGGTGATCGTAGAGCACCGCGTGCGGGTTCTTCTCGGGGTCCTCGCTGTAGACGCCATCGACACGCGTCGCCTTCATGAGGATGTCGCACTCGAGTTCGAGCGCCTTCTGCGCGGCGGCGGTGTCGGTCGTCACGAACGGCGCGCCGGTGCCGGCGGCGAAGATCACGATGCGGCCCTTCTCGAGGTGGCGCTTCGCGCGGCGGCGGATGTAGGGTTCGGCGACGCCGTCCATCTTGATGGCGGTCATCAGCCGCGTCTGAGCGCCGACCGACTCCAGCGCGTCTTGCAGCGCCAGGCCGTTGATCACCGTGGCGAGCATGCCCATGTAGTGGCCGGTGGCCTCCTGGATGCTGCTGGCGCCGGCGGTGAACTGGGCGCCGCGGAGGATGTTGCCGCCGCCGATGACGATGCCGATCTCGACGCCCTGCTGGGCCGCCCGGACGGTTTGCTTGGCGATATGCACGACCTCGGCCATGCTGATCCCTCGCTCGCCCGCGGGGGCGAAACTCTCACCGGAGAGCTTGAGGATGATTCGGCTGTAGGGCGAGCTAGGGAGCGAGTCGGGCATGGTGACGGCAAAGCGGAGGGGCGGCGAGGACTAGAGAAGTCTATCCCGCTAAGAAACCCTCCGCCAAGCCGCCGAGGCGCAGCCGCATCGCGACATCTGGCGAGCCGGGAGCGTCACAGGATTATGCAACTAGTAGCTGAGGGTTCTTTGCGAGCGAGCGGGTTCCGGCGATAAGGAGCTTGGCCTGGACCCAGTGTCGGACGCGGTGGAAGCGTCGGACCCAGGCGGGGAGCGAGGCGAGCCCGCCGCCGAAGGTGACCAGCGTCCCGAAGGAGGTCTCGATCGCCGTCCGCTGGCGGTAGAGAGCCGCCCCGAACGCCGTCCCCAACAGCTCGATGCTCCGCAGCCGACTGGGCGAATGTCGTTGGTGGCCCAAGCCTTTCCCCTTGCGTTTCTTCGCCACCAGCTGAAACCCTTCGGCTTGGGCCGCGTCGTAGAGCGGGTTGGCGTCGTACTCGGTGTCCGCCAGCAGGTAACCGCCGCCGGCAAGCCCTTCGATCAACCAGCGGGCCACGCGTTTCTCGCTGACGTTCATCGGTGAGAGGTCCCAGGCCAGCGGCATCGGCCCATCGCCCCAGATCACATGCAGCTTGTAGCCCAGCTGCTTGCCCCCGGCGCCACGGCCGTAGCCCGCGTCGGGGTCCTTGCTCACCAGACTCACCGCGAGCGCCTTGCCATCGATCTTCTTGACGATCCCCTGGCCCAGGTTCAGCAGCCCGATCAGCCGCTGCTCCACGGCCGTCAGCAGCAGCACGCAAGCGGGCTTACGCAAGCGTCGGCTCAGCGTGCCTTGCGTCGGCAAAGGTTGAGGGCAGAGGTCGGTGGGCCAGTTCTCGGGGCACGCGGCCCAGGCGGTGGGGCGGTCGTGGACCACCGCCCACAGGTAAACCACCACGATGTCGCCGGTGGAGTACCTCCAACTCCCCCATCCCACGTCCAACTGTTTCACCAAACGGTACAATAACCGCCAGAGTTCGCGTTCCATCGGATCGTCTCCCCCTGCAAGGAATAGAATCTCTCCATGCAGAATGGGACGCGGACTCCCTCTTCGCCATCGGACCGTGCTAGCCCTTGCATAATCCTGGTCAGCGACCGGAGGAATCCTGGCACCCGGCGCCCTCCGGTCGCTGACGCTCCCGGCTCGCCTACGCCTGGCGCTCCCTCGTCCCTCGTCCCGAACCTCTCGCCCCTCAGTAGTTGTAATCCAACCCAAAATTCAATCCGTGCGCCCATAGGCTGGTCTCTTGCCAGTCGAAGGTGGGCGAGGTGGGGTCGATCACATCGCCGGGGCGGACGACGTTGGCCCAGTAGAGCAACGAGTACGCGGCGCTGACGCTCAGCTGGTCGGTGAGGCGGTACGAGGCGCGGGCCGACAGCTCGGGGACGACGCTGAAACGGTCGCGCGAGTAGTAGCCGACTTGCCCCGCGGGCGTTAGCAGGCCGCCGGTGGTCGTCGTCCCGCCGATGCTGGTCGTGCCGTTGACGCCGACACGTTGGCGGGTGCCGCCAACGGCGACCTTGCCGGTGAGTTCGAGGTTCCAGCGCTTCGACCGCAGGTCGTAGACGTAGCCGAGGTCGGCGCCATGGAATTCGTTGCTGGCATTGAAGCTCTCATTGAGGAACCGCGAGATGGGGGGCGTCACCGGCGCGACGTTCTCGCTGAAGGCGAGGCTCTCTTCAAGGTTCAGGTAGCGGTAGCCCGCGATGAAATCGATCCGCGAGATAGCAGGCGCCGGCTGACGCATCCCACCCAAGGCGCCGCTCAACGGGCCGCGGCCGCTGGTGCATGTCGGGCAGCTGCAACCGCCGCCGCCACCGAGTTCGTGGCAACCGACGCCCGTGCGGGCGCGGAGACCGAAGGACTCGAACTCACTTCGCGCGGCGACGCTGAAGGAACCAGCCGCGGCTCCTGGTTGCGAGATGATCTGAACGTCTTGGGCGTCGGTCGCGGTGTTGTAGAACGGTCGGCCGAAAACGCCGGACGCGGTAGGGTCACTGTAGGAGAAGGCGTCGTTCTCGTTGCCGAAGAACATCCAGTCGCCCTCGATCGCCAGGTCGCGGCGGTCGTCGAGCCAGGCGCCGATGGTGAATTGCGCGCCGTTGCGGGCGTTATCAAGGATCTCGCCGCCGTAGACAACGCGCGTGCCGGCATCGCCGAGGATTGGTGGGTTCCCGAGGTCGTTGGTCGTCGCCAGCGGCGGCGTCGCCATGCCGTCGAACCACCACAACAGATAATCGGCCCGCGCATAGAAGCCGCGCTGCGACGGCGGGTTGCATGTCACGCAGCCCGAGTCCCTGCCGTAGCCGCCGAGCGGCATGGGCGGGCCCGGCTCTTGATGGAGGAGCGGTGACCGCCGCCGCGGTGAGACGATTCCCATGTCGATGACTTCGGGCGACGATTCGTGATACTGCCCCTCGGGGTAGTAGTCGTCGGCGGGAAGGGGCTCGATCGAGCCACCCCGCACCGGCTCGGGGAGCGTCTCCCCCCGGCGGGCTTCGTCGGCGAGCACCTTGTCGAGATCGATCGCCTCGCCGCCGTCTTCGGTCGCTTGCGTGGGGATGACGCCGAAGCTCCGTGGCGGATCGATCTCCCTCGCGCGGCGTGGGGGGATGAACTGCGCGGGCGAGACGCTGCCTAGTTGGACGCGCGGTTCGCTCCGCGACGACGTGGCCGTCGGCAGTTCGAGTTGCGACGCCAGCAGCGTGCGACCCGTGTCGTGTTTGATGCGGATGCGCTCGCCGACGAAGCGGTCGAGGGACACGCCGGGCGAAGGCTCTACGAGGCGCTGGACTTTGCCGAACTGGTCGGCGATGGCGAAGGGCGGTTCGCCGCGCGACGTGTCGGGGTTGCGGATAAGGATCCCCATCGCGCCGCGCGGGGCCGGGTTGCTGGCCTCTTGGGCGAGGGCCGGCGTCAGCGACGCGGCGGCGATCACCAGGGCGGTAAGCAGGGGGCGCCAGCGTTGCATAACGGCTGTCGGGGTTGGAATCAAAACGATTGCGCAGCGGCGCCCCCGGCGGCGGGGGCACACGCGGCGGCTTTTAGCAGCGGGAACTTGAGGGAAACAAGGCCAGAAACACGATTTGGGAGGGTGGGCGTTTTGGCACGCGAACCGGGGGCTAAGGCCCCGCGGCTGATGTTGCTAATCAGCCGGGACGCCTTAGCGTCCGGTTCATCAACTCACCACCCAACACTCCCGCGCGTTGCCATTACTCCGCCGTCCGCCGATAGTGAAGGAGCCTATCCACGCCGCCTGCGACTCACCGCTCTACCCCAAATGACCTCGATCTGGCCCCGCTCCGACGACACGCAGAAGCTGCTGGATGGAGTGCGTGAGGGGGACGCCGACGCACGCGACCGGCTCTTCGACCGCCATCGGGCCGCGGTGCGGCGGATGATCGACCTGCGGATGGACCGGGTGCTCGAGCGCCGCGTGGACGCTAGCGACATCGTTCAAGACGTGCTGGTGGAGGCGAACCGCCGGCTGGCGGACTACCTCGCCGACCCGGTGATGCCGTTTCATTTGTGGCTGCGGCAGATGGCGAAGGACCGGCTGATCGACGCGCACCGTCGGCACCGGGTCGCCGCGCGGCGGAGCATCGACCGCGAGCAGCCGCTCGCCGGGGCGACGCGCAACGATGAGGAGTCGGTGCTCGACCTCGCCGCCCAACTCGCCGACGGCGAATTGACGCCCGCCGCGGCCGCAACGTGGCGCGAGCTGCAGCGCCGCTTCGCCGAGGCGGTAGGCGAACTCGAAGAGCTCGATCAAGAGATCATCCTGATGCGGCACTTCGAACGCCTCACCAACAGCGAAGCGGCCGAAGCCCTCGGCCTCAGCATCCAAGCCGCGAGCATGCGGCACCTCCGCGCCATGCGCCGTCTTCGCGAACGGCTTTCCGATTTGGAACCACAACGGAACGAAGGAAACGAAGGGGGTTGAACCACAAAGGAACTAAGGAACGGAGGTTTAAAAAAAGAGAGCCCGCGAATATTGCGGATCAGCGCGAATAAAGAAGTCTTTACTTTGTTCCTTAGTTCCTTCGTGGTTAATCCTTTTCGGGTTAACGCTTGACTATGCCGACCTCGACCGAAGCCGATGAGCGTCTTGCTGCGTTGCTCGATGAATTGACGGTCGCGGCGATGGAAGGTGATGCGGGGTGGCTCGAGACGGCCGTTGCTTCGCACCCCGACCTCAAGGACGATCTGCGCGACTTGTGGGGCGCGGTCATGGTCACTAGCGCGGTGGCGTCGGCGTCGCAGGCGACGACCGAGCTGTATGAGCCCGGCAGTGGTTCTGCGGCGCCGGGTCCTGCTCAAGAGCTTCCACTGCCTTATCAGCTGGGCGATTACTTGTTGACCGAGGAAGTCGGCCGCGGGGGGATGGGCATCGTCTATCGCGCGCGACAAGAGAGCCTGGATCGCTCGGTAGCGGTGAAGCTGATCCTGCGCGGGGCGCTGGCATCGGGGGCGGAACAGCTGCGGTTCCGCAGCGAGGCCGAAGCGGTGGCGCAGCTCGATCACCCCGGCGTCGTGCCGATCCACGAGGTGGGCGACCACGGCGGGCAGCTGTTCTTTAGCATGCCGTTCGTCGAGGGCGAGACGCTCGCGGCGCGATTGGCGCGGGGCCCTTTGCCGGACCGCGAAGCGGCGCGGGTGGTGCGCGACGTGGCGCGGGCGATCGAGTCGGCGCATCACAAGGGCGTGCTGCACCGCGACCTTAAGCCCGCGAACATCTTGCTCGATAGCGAAGGCCGCGTGCATGTCACCGACTTCGGCCTGGCGAAGCGCTTCGGCGAAGGTTCGGCGCCGTCGCTCACGATGTCTGGCGCTATACTCGGGACGCCGTCGTACATGGCTCCGGAGCAAGCAGCCGGTTCGCGCGGCGACGTGGGGCCGGTGACGGATGTCTACAGCCTCGGCGCGATCCTCTATGCGCTGGTGACGGGGCGGCCGCCGTTCCAGGGGCCGACGAGCGTCGACACGGTGTTGCAATTGTTGGAGCAAGACCCCGCCCCGCCGCGGGTGCTCAACCGGCGTGTCGATCGCGACCTTGAGATGATCATCCTCCGCTGCTTGCAGAAGCCGAGCGAACTGCGTTACGCGTCGGCGGCGGCGCTGGCGGCGGACCTCGACGCGTTCTTGCGTAGCGAGCCAATCGCGGCGCGCAGCGGGCAGTTCACGCAGGTCCTCGCGCGCGTTTTCCGCGAGACGCACCACGCCACGTTGCTTGAGAACTGGGGCCTGTTGTGGATGTGGCACGCGCTGGTGCTGCTGGTGATCTGCGTGGTGACGAACGTCTTCCAGCTCATGCAGCCGACGTGGCCGGTGATGACGACGACGACGCCCTACGTCCTCTTGTGGGGCGGCGCGCTGGCCGTGTGGGCGCCGATCTTCTGGCGGCTGCGTCACCGCGCGGGGCCGGTGACGGCGGTCGAGCGGCACATTGCCCACGTCTGGGGGGCGAGCGTCGCGGCGGTGATGGTGCTGTTTGCGGTCGAGCACCTGCTGGGGCTGCCGGTGCTGACGCTCTCGCCCGTGCTGGGGATCATCAGTGGGATGGTCTTCGTCGTGAAAGCGGGGATCCTCGCCGGCGCCTTCTATGTGCATGCGGTCGCGTTGTTCGCCTCGGCGCTGGGGATGGCGGCGCTGCAGTCGGCGGGATTCGCCTACGGACTCACGCTTTACGGCGTGGTGTCGGGCCTGACGTTCTTCGTCCCGGGTCTCAAGTACTGGCGCCAGAGCCGTTCGCGAAGCGCATAGGCTGAGCGGGCAGTGTTCTCCATCCCACGCTATTTCGTGGGCATTTACGGCCAACCGTTCACCCGGAGCCGTCCGACGTCTATGATCGGTCCTCCCACCTCTGATGGAACGCCGCTGCCGGCATGGCCGCTGCTCTCACCTTGATATCCCACCTACGGCGCGGAGAAGTACGCGATGCGTTTTCTTGGACACGGGGCTCTTGCCGCCCTGGCGACTCTCGTACTGGCGAATACGGAGGCGATGGCCCTCGACGTTTTTGCGACGAGCTTCTTCCCGGTTGAATCGCCCGCTGACCCCGACCCGACGCTCACCGGCGTGCTGAAGATCAATGTCGAGACAGGCTCGGTCTCGACCTTCATCCCCGAGTCTCCGCAGACGGGGTTCATCTATCCGACCGACGTTGTCGTCGATTCCGGGACGAATCGGATGTACGTCTCGACGCTCTCGGGACTCATCTTCCACTTCGACGCGCTGACCGGCGCGCCACTCGAGTCGAACATCCCGGGCCTGCCCGGGGCGTTTGCCGCCTTGCCGCAAGCGGAAGTTGAACAAGGCAACGGCTACAACAACCTCTTGCTGACCGGCGACGGGCAAGTGCTGGCGGCGACCGCCTTCGGTTCGATCACACCTTACGAACTCGCGACCGGCGCGCCGGCGACGAACCTTGCCGATGGACTGCCGTATCCTTCGGGCATGGCCTACTCCCCGGCGGGCGACTTGCTCGTGTCGGTCGGCGATCCGTTCGGCGGGCCGGGCGCGGTCTTACAACTCGGCGCCGAGGACCCGCTGGTGCCATTCGGGGCGACGCCCGGCGTACGCGGCGGGAGCAAGCCGTTCGTCGTTTACGCCGCCGCCGACTATAACCGCGACGGGGTTGTCAATGAGCCCGACTACGACGTCTGGGCCGCCGCCTATGGGACGGACGACCCCGCCGCCGACGGCAACTTCGACGGCGTCGTCGACGCCGCCGATTACACCGTGTGGCGAGACGCCGAGGGAGAAGAGGCGACCATCGTCATCACCGACCTCAACGGCAACCAACTGACGCAGTACACGATGGACGGATCGTTCGGCATGGAGCTGGCCATCATCCCGCCGGCGATCCCCGATCCGCTTCCCGACACGGCCAACGAGGCGGCGCCGAGTAACTCGCCGTCGGGCCTGCTCGAAACCCCCGACGGGACGTTCTTGGTGAGCACGCTGGGCCTGACGCGGCGTCCCGACAACCGTGGGGCGTTGATCGAGTTTGGCCGCGACGGCGGCCTGTTGGGGACGATCGTCGAGGGCTTGCCGCCGATCAGCGCCATCGCCTTCGCGCCAGAATCCGTTGGTGTGGCGTCGGTCCCCGAGCCGTCGGTCGTGGTGCTCGCCGCGATCGCCATGGTCGGCGCCTTTGCCAATCGTCGCGTATGACATCGAGGACGCCCTTGACCGCTGGACGGGCAGATCGCTCACATCAGGCAGGGTTCACGCTCGTTGAACTCCTGGTCGTCGTGGCGATCATCGGCATCCTCGTCGCACTCTTGCTTCCGGCCGTGCAGGCGGCTCGCGAGGCGTCACGGCGGACGTCGTGCGTCAACAAGCTGCGGCAGGTGGCGGTCGCGATGCAGAACCACGTCGCCGCGCAGGGACACTTCCCTTCCGGCGCCGTGTCGCAGGCCAACCCCGACAACCCGGCGACGCCCCACAACTTTTACCGGTGGAGCGCTTTGGCGGCGATCTTGCCGTACCTCGAAAGCGGCGCGGCTTACGACGCACTGGACATGACGCAGCCGCTCTACACGGGGGTCAGCGGCAGCGTCTCGGCGGCGAACGTCGAGCCGGTGAAGCAGACGCTCGCCGAGTACCTCTGCCCGAGCGATCAGGGACTGCCCGTGAGCGATAAGTTCGGGCCCACCAACTACGCCGTCTGCGCGGGCATTGGCCTGGGCGATCCGGCGACGCCGTTCGACGACGGCAGTCCGGCGGATACCGGCGGCCTGTTTGGGATCAATTCTGAGTTGCGGCCGGCGCAGATCACCGACGGTCTTTCCAAGACGGTCCTCGCCAGCGAGAGCCCGCTTGGTGTCCCGCGTCCGAGCGACCCGCACGACCCGGTCTACGAGTACAAGATGGTGACCCTGCCGCTAACCGACGCGAAGTGTGCGGGGCCGGCTGATTGGAACGTTTCCGACCCACGTGGTTTCGCCTGGGCCAACGGCGAGTTTCGTTGTGCGCTCTACAACCACTACCACACGCCCAACGCGGCGGAAGCGGACTGCATGGCGGCGGCGATCGGCGGCATGCCGGCAACCATCTTCCGGGCGTTCGGCTGGCGGGCCGCCCGCAGTTTGCATCCAGGCGGCGTAAACGCCGCCCTGGCGGACGGTTCGGTGCGCTTTATTGGGGATGATGTCGATTCTGCGGCCTGGCGAGCTGGCGCCACAGTTGCGGGGGGGGACTCGGACGATCTTTAGTCGAGGAGGTAAGCTCTGAGGCTTGCTGAGAGACTGAGGGTCGATGGATCACCCGTGAACCCGCACACCGATTAGATTATTCCGATGATTGCTCGCTCGATTGCTTCGCTCGCCCTCGTTAGCGCCGTAGCTACGATCGCCCCGGCCCAGGCCCCCGCATCGCCGGCTGCTGCCGTCGTGGCGCCAGTCGTCGCTCCCGTTGCGGGAGCGCTCAGCGCTGAGGCTCAGGTCCGTGAGCAGCCCCTCCTGGAACGGCCGAACCGCTTGGGCCATTTCTACGGCAACACGATCCGTCGTCGCCACTACGGCACGCTGATGGTGAACGCCAAGCACAGCGATCGGCCGCTGGCGCGGTACTTCTACATTCCGTGATGGGCGTCGCGGTGATTTGGCCCAATTGAGTGGTGCGCGTTGTTGGGGGGCTACTCCGGGCGATTACGCATTCCGGCTCCCTGACTTGCCTATTGGCTAGCCATGCCGTGGGCAGAGAGCCGGAATGCGTTAGCGCCCGGAGTGGGCCACGAACAGTGCACCACTCGCTAACACACGCTCACAACCCCGCAAAGTAGTTCCGCACCGCCGCGCCGAGGCTCTCGGTGTCGGCGACCATCGGGCGGTCGTGCACCGTGCAGTAGTTCTTCGCCTGCCGCAACAGGTCGCGGGGGTGACAGAAGCGCAGGGGCCGCTCGGACGGGGCGTAGTGTTCCGACATCAGCGTCTCGACGGCGCCGGAGGGGAGTTCGATGCCGAGTTGCTTGGCGTAGTGCCTGAAGAGGTCGCGGAACTGCGTGGGCGTGGGGTTGTCGACTTCGACCTTGTAGGGGATGCGCCGCAGGAAGGCCTCGTCGACGAGTTGGCTCGGCTCGAGGTTCGTCGAAAGGACGCAGAGCATCTCGAAGGGGACCCGCGCCTGCCGGCCCGAAGCGAGCGACAGGTAATCGAACTGCTTTTCGAGCGGGACGATCAGGCGGTTGAGCAGCTCGGTGCTGCTGACGCGTTGCCGGCCGAAGTCGTCGATCACCAGGACGCCGCCGTTGGCCTTCATCTGCACGGGCGCTTCGCTGACGCCGCTGGCGGCGTTGAACGCGGGGTCGAGCTGCTCGAGCGTTAGCTCACCGCCGACGACGACGGTGGGCCGCTTGATGAGCACCCAGCGGCGGTCGTAGCGGACGCCTTGCAGCTCCTCGGACTCGATCGGTTGATGGCAGCTCTCGTCGAAGAGCTTTAGGACATCGCCGCCGATCGAAATGGCCCGCGGTATCCAGAGATGCTTGCCGAACGCGCCACAGACGTGCTCGGCAATGGTCGTCTTGCCGTTGCCTGGCGCGCCGTAGAGGAACAGGCCGCGACCGTCGGAGACGGCTTGGGCGAGCAGGCTGAGCATGCTCTCGCCGAGCGTCATCTCGTCGAACGCTTGACGGAGCGTCTCGACCGTGACGCGCGTCTGACCGACCGCCTGCGCGCGGATGGCGCGTTCGTAGGCGGCGAGCGGCACGGGGGCGGCGTCGGCGTAGGCGCCGTGCTCGGCGTGTTGCCGGGCGCGGGTGTGTCCTGCTTCGGAGAGTTGATACGAGTAGTCGCCGCCGAGCGCCTGGCCCTTGATGACCACGAGCAGCTCGTCACGCATCCGCGCGAGCGCCGCGGTGACGATGGCGTGCGACAGGCAGCTCTGCCGCGCGAGGTCGGCGCCGGACGCGGTGACGCGGCCCAGCAGGGTCTTCATCAACAGGGCATCGACGGCGCCCTCGGTGAGACCGGCTTCGGCGAGGTCGCGTGGCTCGGGCGGCGGCGGTGGGAAGGGTTCTTGGGCGTCGGCAACGCGGTGACGCGCCGGCGCCGAGGCAGGCATCGCCCCGGGCAGCTGCGGGGCGTTGGCCGCGGCGCGCTTGGCGAGCGCGGCCGCTAGATCGGGGGGAAGTGCCGATTCGAGCGACGAATTGACGAACGACATGACGGGCGCGATGGACCAGCGGCAGGGCGCCGGACGCGCCGAAGGCGCCCGGGGGATACCGCAAACATGCGATCGGATTCCCGCAGCGTCCAACGCCGAATCACGAGGTTCACCTGTGCAATCTGGCGCCCGCCGGGGTCAGCCGACGCCACCGGAGCGATCCAACCCGGCGCGCCCGCAGGACCCGTTCAGACGGGCGTCAGTGTAAAGACCGTTACTTCTGGCCGGACGCCGAAGCGGATACGGCGTGTGTAACCGAGGCCGCGATTGACGTAGAGGTTTCGTCCCCCATTGAGCGAGACGTGCCCACGGGCGTAGGCCTTGTTCTTAATCGGCAGGACCGGGGCGCCGATGATCGGGAAGCGGCACTGCCCGCCGTGCGTGTGGCCCGAGAGAATCCAGCCGCCGAACGTGGACCAATCGGGGAGGTCCGCGATATCGGGGTTGTGGGCGAGGCAGATGGTCGGGCGGGTGTGATCGACGCGGGCAAAGGTCGCGTTGAGGTCGGTGCGTCGCGCCCAGCGGTCGTCGCAACCGGCGATTTGGAGGCCGTCGATATCGATGGACTCATTGCGGAGAACAGTGACACCAAGGTTACGCACCTTGTCCACGAGTTCATCGGCGACGAAGTCGTTGCGGAATCCTTCCCCGTAGTCATGGTTGCCCAGCACGATGAAAGTCGGCAGGTCGATGACGGGCGAGTCGCGCAGCGTGTCGATTACGAGATCGACCGACTCGGCGCGGCGGCTCGACATCAGATCTCCAGTGATAACGAGGTAGTCAGGACCCAACTCTTCTAGACTGCGCAGTACAGTACGCAGATAGCTGTTATCGACGACCGGACCGACGTGCAGGTCGCTGATCTGTACCAGCCGTTTACCAACGAGCGACGACGACAGATTCATCAGGGGCATCGTGTGATGCGTTATTTCGACCCAATGGGGCTCAATTCGCCGCGCGTAGGCGTAGGAGCCGAGTGCTAGCGTTACGCCGCCCGCGGCGATGCGGCCGAGCCACTGTCGTCGGGTCAGCGGTTGGCGATCGGGAGATGGCATGGGCGGAGGTGGGGGCGGGCGAGGCGGGAGGCCGTGCGTCGGGGCGGGAGGGCCGGTAGACTTTTGAGCGAGGGAGGACGGCGCGCCGCTCCGTGGCCGGACCTCTCCTTATTCTCCCCGATGGTCAGAAGGCGCAAAGTGCGGACGGAACGATTCTTCGCTAAACGTCACGCCCCCCTGGCGGCGGTGCTGCTGGTGCTCCCGTTAGTCGTGGGTTGCCCCCAGGAGGTTCCGTACGCGGCGCCGGAGAACGGGGCGTCCGAGAACGGGGCGTCAACGGGAGAGGCGCCGGCGTTCACGCCGGACGAGAACGTTGGCGGATCGACCGGGACCGACATGGCCGGGTCCGATTCGATTGAGGCCGATCCGGTCCCCGCGGACACGCCGGCGAACGACACTGCCGAGGCTCCACCCGAACGGCTGCCGTGGGAAGCGTCTGAGAGTCCCGCCGAGGCTCCGGAGGAAGCGGGAGAGTTGTTCGCTGCGGTGGACGAACCCCCAACAGCGTCGGCGACGCCCCCCGTGGCGGACGATTCGAAGCCGGAAGAGGAGGACGACGGCTTCGGTGCCTTCTTGAATGAGGCTTACAGCTCGACGACCGACGAGCCGGCGAGCGATTCTATCGAGGCGGTAGCCGAAACACCGCCGGCGGAGGAGCCTAAGCCGACCGCAGTGCCCGCAGTTACAGAGGAACAAGCGAGCCCGCCGCCGACCGCTACCGAATCCGCCGCACCCGATGACGATGGTTGGTGGCTCGATTCGGCTGCGAAACCGGCTGTGGAAACGCCTGTCGTCGAGGCGCCGGCCGAAGACCCGAAGCCAGAGTTAGAGCCGAAAGAGCCCTCGGCGACCGCTTCGGCCAATGCTGACTTGGTGGACGAGCTGTGGGGAGATGAACCCGAGGAGCCCGCAACGGAGGCTCCGGCGGCAAAGCCGCCCTTCGAAGAACCGCCGGGCGAGGAACCATGGGCGAACGAATCACCGATGCTGCCGCTCGACGAGCCGACGGCGCCCGCGGATGACGCTTCGCTGTTTGATGAGCCGGAAGCGGAGCCGGAGAAGACCGAGCCGTTGCCTGAGCCCGAGCCCGAGCCTGAGGCCGCTAAGCCGCGGGCGGCGGAGCGTGCGGCGCCGATGGCGGCGGATGTGATGCAGCCGTTGCCGGCGGTGCCGGTGCTGGAGTTCAACACCCGGCACTTGGCCTGGCTGTTGGGCGGCAAGTTGGGTCTTGCCGAGCTGGCGGACCTCGACGGCGCGACGCCGACCGAGGTCGCCGAGTGGCGGAGCGAAGTCGAGCGGTTGTCGAAGTCGCTCCGGATCGCCGATCCGAGCACGGGGGGCGCCGCAACCGACGCCGACGAGCGCGTCCAGAACATGCTCGGCGCGGCGTCGCGCGCCGGCGTCGAGTTGACGCAAGCGCACGGCGTCGATCATGCGGCGCTGTTGGAGATCGCGCTGAAGACTAATGCGCTATTGGTCGTGGCGCAGGATCACCCGGAACTCGCCGCGTCGGTGGGTCGTGCGGTCGAGGGCGCCGCCGAGCGGGCTATGTTGCCGAAGTTCCTCTGGGAGGATGCGGTGCGGGTGCTCAAGAGCAGCTCCGACGCGGACCAGACGCATGACGCCGTGATCCGGCTCCACGAGCGGGTGGAGTCGTTCCTGCGTTGAACGCCAACCACCAGGCAGTGAAGGACTCTCCCGTGGTGGAGTTCGGTCCCCCACGAGTGCTGCTCGTCGGGGTGATTGGCGCGGTGCTGTTGTGGCTCGCGCAGCCGCCGGCGGCGCTGTGGCCGCTGGCTTGGATCGCACCGGGGGTGTGGCTATGGCTCGCCGAGTCGCCTGCCGAATGGCGGCGCCGTGAGTACCTCAAGATGTGGCTTGCGGGATCGCTGTATTGGCTCTTGGCGGTGCACTGGGTGCGGCTGCCGCACCCGTTGACACCGTTGGGCTGGGCGCCGCTAGCGCTTTATTTGGGCCTCTATCCCGTGGCGCTGGTCGCGCTAGTGCGGACCGCGCGGCGGCGTTGGCGCTGGCCGTTGTGGCTGGCGGCGCCGGTCGTGTGGACGGGGCTCGAGTTGCTGCAGGCGCGGTTGTTCACTGGCTTCTTGATGGGTGCGGTGAGCCATTCGCAAGCGGGCCAGCCCTGGATACGTTCGCTCGCCGCCTACGCGGGTGCGTACGGCGTGACTTTCGCCGTGGTGCTCGTTGCTGCGACCTTGGCAAACGCCTTCCTTGCTTGGAAGACCCCGCGTCGTGGTCGGCGATTGATAGAAGCGATTGCATCGATCGCGATCGTGATCGCGGTTGGCTTCGCAGCCAGGTCCGCCGTCGAGACGAACTTCAAAATCGACAAAGCGCCACGGCCGCGGGTGGCGCTCATCCAGGGCGACATCCGCGCCACGTGGGACCCGGACCCCGCGCGCGGCCAGCGGATCATGGACCGCCACATGGTGCTTTCGCGCGAGGCGTTCGCACAGAGTCGGCGTGACGGGCGGCCGGTCGATCTGGTGATCTGGCCCGAGAGCATGTTCCGCACGCCGCTCATTTACTTCGATGGCGCCGCCGAACCACCAGCCGACGCCGACGACGCGTACACCGCTCGCATCGAGAACACCGCCTCGTGGCTGAAGGTGCTCGCCGACATGACGGGCGGCGCCGCGTCGCTGGTGGGGATCGACCGCTTCGACATCCTGTCCGAGCCCGCGGGCGTTGGGGACGAGCGTGTCTACAACAGCGTCCTGCTCTCGGATGGCGAAGGGCAGCCGATCGCCGTCTACGACAAGACGCACCTCGTGCCGTTTGGCGAGTACATCCCGTTTGCTTCCGGGATGCCGATTATCTACTACCTGACGCCGATCTCCGGCGGCATGGGCGTCGGCGCCGGGCCAGTGGCGATGGACGCGCCACTGCGCGACGGGCCGCTGGGTAACGGGGGCGTGCTGCGGCTGTGCCCGTCGATCTGCTACGAGACGGTGGTGCCGCACGTCATCCGCCGGCAGGTCGCGACGCTCACGGCTGACGGCGAGCGCCCCGACGTGCTGGTGAACGTCACCAACGACGCTTGGTTCTGGGGCTCGAGCGAACTCGACATGCACTTGGCGTGCGGGGTCTATCGGGCGGTGGAGAACGGCCTACCGCTGCTGGTGGCGGCCAATGGGGGCCTCTCGGCGGTCATCGATGCGACAGGTGAGGTCCAGGCCCTGGGGCCGCGGATGGCGGAGCAGGCGCTGGTGGCGGACGTCCCGCGGCCGAGTGCGCGGGCGACGTTCTACAGCCGCTGGGGGGACGTGTTCGCGGGGGTGTGCCTGGCGGCGTGCGGGCTGCTTGCGGGGAGCCGCGGCGTTGAGGCTATCAAACTCCGACGGGCGGCGAGCCGGGGACGTTAGTCCTCGGTGGGGAGCGGGTACCCGTATCCACCGACGACTAACGTCGCCGGCTCGCCGACGTCCTGAGAGCTGCCGTCGCAATAAGGGCCGCTTGGGGCGGCGAATTGGGTTGTGACGGCCCCAGCTCGGCGAAATCGTTGACGGGGTCTGGCGGGCCAGCGAAACTGAGCCGTCTAGGCAAGAGGCCCCAGAAAGCCCCAGAAAGTGGCTAATCTCGTTTGGAGATAGCGAGTTAGCGTCAGATAATGAGAGCCCTCGACCGTCGGCATGTCTCCGGAACAGCCTGCCGCGTCCCCAAATTCAACTTAGCCCCCGGTCAATGACAGGGGGCTAAATGAAACCTTTGATGCCCGCATGATGTCTCGAAATACGCAGATTCTCGCCGTTCTGTTGTCGCTCGCCGCGGCGCCGGCTTTCGCGCAGATCGCTTGGCAAGGAAGCGTTCAGCCGACCTCGCCATCGAATTTTCCGATTGTCGGCGGCGTCGACGTCAACTTGGACGGCGCCGATGACGTGCTGACAGCGGGCGGCAACCGACCCCTCCCGGCCGGCATCAATCAGACCGACCCGACCGGCGCTACGGGTATTGGTCTCCCCTGGGACGCCGCTCAGGTCTGGCGGAATTACGACTCGGCACAGAACATCCTCGTCGGCGACGCGAATCAATCGGGCACGTTGTCGATCTTCGGCGGCGGCAAGTTGCGGTACCAGAACTTGGTGATCGGCGCCGTGAGCGAAGGGACGGTTCCGGGAGCGATTGGGCTCGACTTCAGCGTGAGCAACGATTTAGGGGTTGGCGACGACACGTTCCGTGTGAGCCAGTACCGGAGCGGGACCAATGCCGTTGGCGGCACCGGGTTGGTGACGGTGTCTGGCTTTGGCAGTCTCTACAGCAACGACCCGAACCTGATCGACCGCGGTGATCAGATCGCGCTCAATTTGGGCAGGGGCGTCGATATCGACGAGATCATCGTCGATCTCGATAGCGCGGTGGATAAGACCAACTACCCACCACAGTTTACGGGAGGCTTCATCGATGGGGAAACCACTCGCGACTTCGGTGCGACGACCGGCGGATTCGACGTCATCGTCGGTCTCGATGGCACAGCAGGCATGCTCATCGAAGCCGGCGGGCGCATGGAAATCCAGGACGCGTTGATGGTCGCCGTTGATGGCGAGTCGAACGGCGCTGTGACCGTGGACGGCGTGGGTTCATCGCTGGCGGCGTTCGGACGGGTCGAGCTTCAGCAGACGCTCAACGAGATTCGCTCCACCGAGACCGCATCGTTTATCGGCGGCCGCGGCAACGGTTCGATGACCGTTTCGAACGGGGCGCGGGCTGATTTCTTCAATGGCTTGGCGATCGGCGCCCTCGGCACCGGCAGCGACCTGGGCACCGGCGCACGCGGCAGTTCGCCGGGAGATGGCTCCGGCATTCTGTCGGTGATCAATGCCGGGTCGACCGTGAACATCTACCCCTCGGCGATCAACACCGGCCCGATGGTCGGTAATCGCGCTCTCGTGATCGGCGACCGCCGCGCCAGCATCGTAGCGCCGGCGACCGCCGCCGATGTCAACGATATCCAGCAAGGAAGTCTCGTCATCGGCTCCAACGCCGTCGTCAACGTGGCTGGTCGCAACGGCGTTGTTGGCAACGCCGCGATTGGTTACCGCGGCCTCGTCACGCTGACGGGTGGCCGCCTGCAGATCGACGAAGAGTTGCAGACGGACGGCACGATCAATGGCTATGGAGTCCTTCGCAGTGATGTTCTTTCGACGTCGCAATACTCGGTCATCCGAGGCGGCGATCCCAACGCACAGAATACGGCGCTTGCCGATCCGCTGCAGGTCACGCTGTTGAACGACGAGACGAACCCCGGTCGGCCCGCCCTGCTCAACCGCGGCTTGATCGACGGACGCGTGCGGCTCGACGTTTCGGGCGTCGTTTTCAACGAAGGCCGCATCCAGACCAGCGGTGAGGTCCAAGCCGATTCGTTGTTCACGAGCATTACCTCCCAGATCCGCAGCTTCCCGAGTTCCGACAGCCCGCTTCGCCTGCAACTGAGCAACACGCGGAGCGCGGGTGACTCGGCGGGCGTCGACGTGAGCGGCAGCACGAGCTTTGGGGCCCTGCACAATCGCGGTTTGATCGAGGGGGACCTCGACTTCCTCATCGCGGGCGGGGTCGTCAACGGCGACAACTACTTGCCGATTGGGACGCCGACGAACAACTCGTCTACTGGCGGCACGATCGCCGGCACGGGGCGGATCCTCGCGGGGCAGTTCCTCAACAACGCCGGCGCCGAGGTGCGAGTCCGTCAGGGCGAGTCGCTCGTTATCCATGCGAACGGCGATGTCGCCAATTTCCCGGCTGGCGCCGGCATCCCGGTCGTTGGCGGCGGTGCGAATGTTAACTACCGGACGATGAACCTCGGTTCGATGTCGGTTACCGGCGGTGACCTGGAGATCGGTTACATCGCTGACACGGGGGCGCCGTTCAATCCGACTACCGCCGCCGGCGGATTGAATACCTCCGACTTCTTCTTCAATGCCCGTTACGCCGTGGAAGACGCGATGCTCCCGGGAGTGATCTCCGAGACAACCGCAGGCACCATCGTGTCGAACAACGGCAACCTGCACTTCACGACGGGATTGGTGAATACGGGCGTCGTCGCCTTCACCGGCGGGACGAACTTGGTAAACGGCCCCGTCTTCAACGCCTCGGCGGACTACGGGACGGCCGGTTCTCTGTTTATCCCCGGCGCCATCGTCGTCTCCGGCGACGGCACCAGCGTCACGTTCGAAGACGACGTCGTCAATGAAGGCGAGATCGGCATCGGGCCGTTCGGCAGTGTCGTGAACTTCCTTGGCAACCTCGACAACACGGGCGGCAACATCGAAGTGGCCTTCGACCTGTTCGGCTCCAACGGCTCGCAGGCCGCCTATATCACGGTTCAAGGCGGGCTGACGATCAACGGCGGCACGATCGGGTTTGCGTTCCTCAACTCGGCGCCGCCGGCGTCGATCCCGAACGACTTCTCGGTCGCGCTGCTGACGGCCGGCGACCTCGCCGATGACAGCCTGTTCACGAACCTCGTGCTGCCGGACCTGCCGGCGGGCAAGTACTGGGACGTCGTCTACGACACGCTCAACGACGAGGTGCGGCTAGAGGTCGTGATGTCCGGCGCGATCGGCGCCGACTTCAACGGCGACGGCGTCGTCTCGCAGGACGACATCGATGTCTGGGTCCGCAACGCCGGCATCGAGAGCGGCGCCTCGATCATCCAGGGTGACGCCAACCACGACGGCAAGGTGGACCTCGCCGATTACGACATCCTGATGACGCAGCTCTACACGGGCACGCCCGTAGCGATCGGCGCCGGCTCCTCGGCGACCTACATCCCCGAGCCGGCCAGCATGCTGCTAGTGCTGCTCGCGGCGGCGCCGCTGGCGCGTCGTCGCGGCTAGTCTCCCACCTGCCAACGACGGTGAGCGTAACGGCGCTCACGACGGGTGGTCGGACTTGAACCATTCCCCAACGGCCCGAGCGCCTACGCTCGGGCCGTTGGTCGTTTTTGAGGATTCTGCCTGTGCCGACCGCCGGTCGGATACCGATGAAACATTTCGGATACGGCCGGCCGGGCGTGGGGAGCGCGTGGCCGTACGCAGCGGAACTCAAGGATGAGGGCCGCGGAGCCGAGGGGAGGGAATCCACGATGCGTCGCACAACTGTTACGCCCACGGGCGAGTCTTCACGACGCCACGACCCGCTTGGGCGTTGGCTTTCCGGCGTGAGCCGCGCCGCTTTGCTGGGCGCTTCGGTGGTGGGCGCCGCCGTGCTGAGCGCGCAGGGCGCGTTGGCCGTGGACCTCGTCTACGATCTGCCAGAGGACATCGTGGCGGTCGCGTCGGACCGGCCGGCGGTCGACTCGGTGCTGGTGGAGAAGCGCGAGGGGAGCCCGCTCGAGGCCGACGAGGCGACCGATCTGGAGCCGATCTCGGACGTCTCGGAGTACGAGCCCGAGCTCGCCGAGCCCGTCGATCAAGCCTCGCCGCCGTCGACGAAGGGCGCCGCCAATTCGGCCCAGGCCGAAGCGACCGACAGCCGTGTCGCCGCGCTCCCCGATAACGGCGCCAAGACGCTCAAGGAAGCGGCGGCGCCGACGAATGGCCCCGCGGCGGCGAAGTTTCACGGCGTCACACCCGGCCTCACAACCCGTGATCAACTGATCGTCGAATGGGGCGAGCCGCAAACCGTCGCCGACGCCAAGGGCGAGACCGCCGGCGGCGAGGTGCTCGGCTACGAGCTGCCGCCGTTCAAGCAGGTTGAAGCGCTGATCGAGAACGATGTCGTCGCCGTCGTGCGGGTGACTCTTGTCGAGAAGACCACGGTCCAGCAGATGGGGGATCGGCTGCGGCTGGGCGAGATCGATATCGTGCAGATCGCCGACCCAATGTCGGACGAGTTGCTCGCGGTGGCGTTCCCTGAGAAGGGGCTCACCTTTCTCACCCAATCGTCCAATCAAAAAGGGTCGTCGGACGACCCGCTGAAGGCGACCGTCACGCAGCTGGTGCTCGAACCGATCGACGCCCGCACGTTTGTGCTCCGCAGCGAGCAGCGCGGCGCCCACGATCTTAAGGCGAAGCTCGCCGACTTGCAAAAGGCGGTTGAGGCCGATCCCGCGTGCGCCCAAGCCTACTGGGCGAAGGCCGTCCAGCACCTCGCCGCGGGGCAGTCCGAAGCGGCGAACCTCGCGGCCGCGGAAGCGGTGAAGCTCGCGCCGTCGGACCCGGCTTACCGCCTGACGCTCGCCGAGTCGCTCCGCGACACGGCAGAGTACGACGCCGCGGTGCTCGAGACCCGCAAGGTGCTCGACGACCAGTCGGCGTCGGACCTCGTCCGCGCCGGGGCGTTCGACCTGATGGGCCGCCTCGCGGCGATGGGCGACAAAGCGATCGCCGGCAAGACGATCGACTTCCACAACACGGCGATCACCATCGCCGACAAGATCGCCACCAGCGCGGACGACAGCGAGCGGCGGATGGCGAAGGACCTCTTGGTCTCTTCGCACCTGTCGGTCGCCAAGGAGATCGCCCGCCGCAACTACAACAACAAGGCCGAGACGGTCGCCGAGTGGATTGGCCGCGCGTCGGGGATCGCCGAAGAGCGGATCGCCGATGACGGGGGCGGTCTCGAGTTGCGGCTGCAAGTGGCGCGTCAGGCGCTGGAGGCGCTCGCCCAACTGCGTCCGACCAAGGACCCCGGCCCATGGGTCACCGAGGCCAAAGAGACGGCCGAGGCGTTGCTCGCCGAGTGCGCCGACCCGCTGATGCGCGCCCGCATCCATTGGGAGTTGGGCGAAGCGTACCACTACGCGGTACGGATCGAACACGTCCGGGGCGACGCGCAGCAAGCGCTCACCTACGGCTCGTACGCCATCAATGAGTTGTCCGAGGGCGCCGCGCCGCGGACGACCTCGCCGGCCGCGGAGATGATGGTCGGGCAGCTGTACTTCTACCTCGGCGCCGTCAACGCGGTCCACAAGCAGGACCACGCCGAGGCGGTCGGTTGGTACGACAAGGGCCGCGACGTGCTCACCGCCGAGCGACCCCAGAGCGACTTCGTCGTGCCGCGTCGTGACGGCGAAGAGCTGGTGAGCATGGGCGTCAGCTACTGGAGCCAGGACCAGAAGGACCTGGCGATCGAACTGACCGAGAGCGGCGCGCGGATGATGGAACGCGCCGTCGCGGCCGGGGTGCTCGACAGCGACAACCTGGCCGTGCCTTACGGCAATCTGGCGACGATGTATAAGAAGGTCGAGAACGGGGCGAAGGCCCTCGAGTACGGCCGACTGGTGCAGAGCGTCAAGAGCGAGGCGCCCAAGGCGACCCTCGTACCCGGCGCGATGCCGAGCGGTTCCGCCGCCCGCCAGCAGAAGGCGCCGGGCGCGTCGCCGACGGCGCAGCGTCGCCAGCCGAACCAACAGCAGGGCGTTCGGCAGGCTCGGGTGCCGAGCAAGACGACGACTCGCTGAGCGAGACGTCCTTCGGTTAAACTCGTCCGCATGGCGGACCTGTTCAACCTGACGGACTACCACCCGGCGAAATATGGCGCGGCCTTCGCCGAAGCGATCGGCGATGAGCCCACGATGCCGCTCGACGCGGGCCGGCCCGATCGGGCGATGCGGCCGGTGCTCGACGCGCTCGCGGAGAAGGCCGCTGCAGAGCTGACAGTCGTCGATCGAGACGCCTTCTCCTGTTGCCTCGCCGCGGTGTGGCTGCTGCACGGGCACCTCGGCGAGGCGCATGCGCTCTGCCAGGACGTGCCGACGCCGTCCGGCAGCTACTGGCACGGCGTGATGCACCGCCGCGAGGGCGACTACGGCAACGCCCAGTACTGGTTCCGCCGCGCGGGCGAGCACCCCGCGTGCGCGGCGATCGCCGCCGACTGGGACCCCATCGCCTTCGTCGATGAGGCACGCCACGCCGTCAAGCAAGGCGGCGCCCAAGCCGAAGTCTGCGCCGAGCGACAACGCGCCGAGTGGCGGGCGCTGTTCGACCACTGCTGGCGCGAAGCGGTCGCGTAAGCTCCGCTGTGCGGACCGCGCGTACGAGGTCCCGCGCGCACACAATAGGGGTGATAGTCTCAGCGGCGAGCCGGGAGCGTCAGCGACCGGAGGGAAGTGGGTACCAGCATCCCTCCGGTCGCTGAAGCTCCCGGCTCGCCATCATTTTTGTACTCAAACTTTACCTCTCATCGAAAATCGGTCCCACGGTCCGCACAGCGGCCCGACGCGCGCCCACTTGTCAGGCCCCCGACTCCCGCGGGATAGTGAGGGGGCATCTAAACCGGTCCACTAAATCCACATAAGCCCCGAGAGCCACGCCATGTCCCGTTCTGGAGCCATCACGTTCAAGGGCGCCCCGATGACCCTCGCTGGTGACGCGATCGCCGCCGGTCAGGCCGCGCCCGACTTCACTTGCCACTACTTCGAGGGCGGGATGAAGTCACTCGGCCTGTCGGACCTCAAGGGGAAGGCGACCATCCTCAGTGTCGTTCCGTCGCTCGACACGGGCGTCTGCGCCACGCAGACCAAGACGTTCAACGACAAGCTCTCGTCGATGGCCGACAAGGTGAACGCCGTGACGATCAGCCTTGACCTGCCTTTTGCAATGAATCGCTTCTGCGGCGCCGAGGATATCAAGAACCTGAAGGTCGCCAGCGATTATCAGGAGCGTTCATTCGGCAACGCGTTCGGCACGCTGATCGAAGAGCTGAAGATCCTCTGCCGGGCCGTGTTCGTGCTCGATAAGGACGGCAAGGTGACGTACGTTGAGTACGTGCCCGAGGTGACCAGCGAGCCGGACTACACAAAGGCCCTGGCGGCTCTGGAAGCGGCCGCGGCGTAACGTCGCGGCGGTTGGCGCGACGGGCGCCGGCGGTCTAGCCTCGAATGTCTAGGCAGGACGCCGCGCCCGAGCCACCCAGCCCCCACGTTATGCTACGCTTCGCTGCCCTGCTGTTCTGCGCCGCTCTTGCCGGCGCCGCGACCGCCGACGGACCCGAACGGGTACGCCTGGGCGAGGGCAATCTGCTGAGCGGCGTGCCGGGCGAGGGCAAGCTGACGGTCGAACAGCTCCGCGGCTGGCTCGCCGATCCGGTGAACCACCGCGAGCTGCGCCCCGAGTTACCGCTAGGGATGAACGCCGGCGAGGCCGACATGCAGGGGCTCGACGCCGAGCCGCTGACGCGCGCAAAGATCGAACTGGGCCGCCAGCTCTTCTTCGATCCGCGTTTATCGCGCGACGGCACGGTGAGCTGCGCGTCGTGCCACGCGCCGGAGTACGGCTACGCCTTCCCAACTCGGTTCGGCGTCGGCGTCGATGGCCAAGAGGGTGTTCGCAACTCGCCCACCGCAGCGAATCGGATTCTCTCCGGCGCTCAGTTTTGGGACGGCCGTGTTTCGTCGCTCGAAGAGCAAGCCATCGCGCCGATGGCGAATCCGCAAGAGATGGGCTTTAGCCATGGAGCCATCGTCGAGACGCTGAAGAAAGTCCCGGCCTATGTCGCGCAGTTCGACGCGGTGTTCGACGGCGGAGGCGTGTCGATCGACAACGCCGGCCGCGCGCTGGCGGCGTTCGAGCGCGTACTGGTGAGCGGGCCGAACGCTTGGGACGTGGAAGATCGCTTGCGGGTGCTCCGTGAGGCGTACGCCGACGAAGACCCCGAGTTGGCTGACGAACTAGCCCAACTCGAAAAAATCGCCGCCGCCCGGCCACTTTCGGACGCGGCGAAGCGCGGCGCTGACTTGTTCTTCGGCGCTCGCACGGGCTGCACACAGTGCCACGCTGGCGCCAACTTTTCCGACGAGGCGTATCACAACCTTGGCGTTGGCATGGAGTCGATCGCCGACCTGCCTGAAGCAGACGCGATCACCAAGCCGCTCGATTGGGGCCGTTACGAAGTCACGAAGGACGAGGCCGACCGCGGCGCCTTCAAGACGCCGGGCTTGCGGAACGTCGCCGAGACGGGCCCCTACATGCACGACGGCTCGCTCGAGACGCTCGACGAGGTCGTCGCCTGGTACGTGAAGGGCGGCCAGCCGAACCCCTTCCTGAGTCCGCTCATCGAACCGCTCAACCTGACGGCGGCGGAGCAAGCGGATCTGGTGGCGTTCCTGGAGGAGCTCAGCGGTGAGTGGCCCGAGGTTGAGACGGAGCGCCTTCCGTAGGTTGACGTTACTCCGGCGACTTGCGTCGTCGGCTCGCTACGCCAGCATATGGAGAGCCGGTGACGCAAATCGTCGGCGTTATGGGGCGTGACTAGCCAGCACTTCGACCGTGGTCGCGTAGATTTCCGCCACGGCGTCGACGTCGCGGGCGTAGCCGCCGCCCATCGCGGCGATGACCGGTAAGTTACGTTCGCGGCACGCGGTGGCGACGCGTTCGTCGCGCTCTCGCAGGCCTTCCTTGGTGAGCTTCATCCGGCCGTAACGGTCGGCGTGGTACGGGTCGGCGCCGGCGATGTAGAGGACGACCTCGGGCGTAAACTTGCGCCAGATTTTGGTGAGCGTGTCGTCGAGCCGTTCCAAATACTCGGCGTCTTCGCAGGCGTCGGGGAGGGGAACGTCGAGGTCGCTGGTTGTTTTGACGCGGGGGAAGTTCTTCGCGCCGTGCAGGCTGACGGTGAACGTGTCGGGGTCGCCGGTGAAGATCGCGGCGGTGCCGTTGCCTTGATGGACATCGAGGTCGAGCACCAGGGCTCGCGTAAAGCGGCCCTCGGCACGCAAGTTCCGAACGGCGACCGCCATGTCGTTGAACACACAAAAGCCCTGCCCACGATCGGCGAAGGCGTGGTGCGTGCCGCCAGCGAGGTGGACGCCCCATGCGTCGCGGCCTTCGTCGCGTGCCGTGAACACCGCCCGTCCTGCCGCGAGCGTCGCGCCGGTTGATACGACCGAGCGCTCAACAAAACCTTCTGACCAAGGGAAGCCAATCTCGCGCTGCTCCTGCGGCGTGAGCTCGCCCACGCGCACACGGCGGATGTACTCGGCCGTGTGGACGCGTAGCAGTTCCGCGTCGGACGCCGCCGGCGCGGGCCGCAGCTCGATGGCTAGCTCCGTCGCCATCGCCGCCACGCGCTCGCGGGCCAGCGCGTACTTGTTGCGCGGGAAGGCGTGCTTGTCCGGCAACGGCATCGCGACGTGGTCGCTGTAGTAGGCGTAGAGCATGGGAGGTGAGGCGAAGGGCGATGGGCGGTAGACTATAGGGCCTCCGAACGAATAACGGCGAACCACCCGACCCCCTCGACCCTGTCCTCTAACCCCTGTCCCCTCCCCTTGGTCCACCTCTACACCGACGGCGGTTGCAGCGGGAACCCCGGCCCCGGCGGCTGGGCGTTTCTGCTGGTGCACCCCGCGACCGGCAAAAAGCTCGAGCGCTCCGGCGGGGAGAAGCTCACCACCAACAACCGCATGGAACTGCAAGCCGTCGTCGAGGGCCTCAAGACGCTGACGCGGCCGACCGAGGTGGAGCTGTTCACCGACAGCGTCTATGTCGGCAAGGGCCTCAGCGAATGGATGGCGGGCTGGAAACGCAATGGCTGGAAACGCAAAGAGAAGGGCCGGCTGGTGGAGGTCAAGAACGAAGACCTCTGGCGCCAACTCGACGAGCTCTCCGCCCAGCACCAGATCAAGTACACCCGTGTCGCGGGCCACAGCGGACATCCCGAGAACGATCGCTGCGATGAGCTGGCGGTCGCGGCGTATCAGCAGTTTTTGTGAGAAGGTAGGAAACCACAGATGAACACGGATAAACGCGGATGAGATTGGAAATCACTGAGGGAGACCTGCTCGACCAAGATGTTGACGTAATCGTCAATGCTTGGAATCGGAATGTCATCCCGTGGTGGTTGCTGCTACCGCAAGGCGTGTCCGGCGCCATCAAGAAGCGAGGTGGTTTACAGCCATTCCGCGAGATCGGAAGGACAGGGCCGATGGCTTTGGGTGAGGCTCGACTGACGACCGCCGGTCGGTTGCCTTTCCGTGGCATTATCCATGTCGCTGGCATCAACTTGTTATGGCAAGGAAGCCAGTACGCGACGAAGGAGTCGGTTCAGAACGCCATAAAATTAGTCCAGACGCATAGATTCAAGTCGATCGCGTTCCCTCTTATCGGAGCTGGTTCAGGTGGTCGAAAGAAAGAGGTCGTTCAACAGTGGATGCAGGAAGCCCTGTCATCATTGGATTACGATGGCGACGTGCGTATCGTGATCTGGCGGCGTTGATCGCGGGTCGATGTAGCCCCTCAAAACTGCATCCGCGTTCATCTGTGTCCATCTGTGGCTAAACTCCTTCCATGGCTCCCGACCTTGGAACACCGATCGCCCAGCTCCCGCGCGTGCAGCGGCGGGTTGTGGATGCGCTGGCGGGGATTGGGATGCATCATGTCGCGGACCTGCTGTTTCATTTCCCGCGTGACTACGAGGACTTTCGCGACCGGCGGAAGATCGCCGATCTTGAGGCCGAGCTACCGCAGACGGTGGCGGGCGAAGTGATTGACGTGGAGTCGCGCGGCACGGGGTTTGGTAAGAGCCGGCTTGGTGTCGTCGTCGAGGACGAAACCGGCGCCATGCGGGCGATGTGGTTCAACCAGCTCTTCTTGCGCGACAAATTCAAGATCGGCAAGCGTGTGCAGCTCTCAGGCAAGCCGAAGCTCGCCGGCTTGCGGTGGGAGATGGTGCACCCGCGGATTGTGTGGCTCAGCGACGATGCGGCGGACGACCCGGCGAGCGAAGGGTTGTCGCCGGTCTACTCGCTCACCGAAGGCGTGCCGCAGCACATCATGCGGCGGCTCGTAACCGCGGCGGTCGATGGCTTTGCCGACCTGCCCGACGAGGTCTTCAGCGCCGCACTACGACAGAAGCACGACTTGCTGCCGATCGGCGACGCGCTGCGTGCGATCCATAAGCCCAAAGACGAGGCAAACCGCGAGGCGGGGCGGCGGCGGTTTGTGTTTCAAGAGTTGTTCGTGTTGCAGCTCGCGCTCGCCGCGCGGCGGCACCAGCAGAGCGTGTCGTTCAGCGCGCCGGAGATCGTCATCGACACGCGGCTCGACGCCCGCATCCAGCGGCTGCTGCCGTTCGAGCTGACGCCGGGGCAGCAAGCGGCGATCGACGACGTGGCCGCCGACCTCGCCAGCGATCAGCCGATGAACCGTCTTCTGCAAGGGGACGTAGGCTCGGGCAAGACGATCGTCGCGCTCTACGCGATGCTCGCCACGGTCGCCAGCGGCTGGCAAGCGGTGCTGCTCGCGCCGACCGAGGTGCTCGCCCGCCAGCACAACCAGACGCTCGCCGCGATGCTCAAGGCGAGCCGTGTGCGGTCGCGTTTGCTCGTGGGCGGCATGAGCGAGGCGGAGAAGTCGCAGGTTCGCGCGGGCATCGCCGCGGGCGATGTGGACCTTGCGATCGGCACGCATGCCTTGTTGCAAGAGAAGGTCGAGTTCGCAAAGCTCGGCCTTGCCGTCATTGATGAGCAGCACAAGTTCGGCGTCCGTCAGCGGGCGCTGCTGCGGAGCGGGGACCGTTCGCCGCACTACTTGGTGATGACCGCGACGCCGATCCCGCGGACGCTTTCGATGACGCAGTTCGGCGACCTGGAAACGTCGAGCATCAAGGACATGCCGCCGGGGCGCCAGCCGGTGAAGACGTATCTCGTCGAGCCGCAGAACGAAACGAAGTGGTGGGGGCACGTCCGCAAGCAGCTCGGCGACGGCAGGCAGGCTTATGTCGTGGCGCCGCTGATCGACGACTCCGAAGCGATCGACGCCCAGAGCGCGCAGCGTTCGTTCGACGAACTGACGCACGGTGAGTTGGCGGGTTGCCGGCTCGGCCTGATGCACGGCCGTCTTTCGCCGGTGGAAAAGGACGCCGTGATGGAAAAGTTCCGCAGCGGCGCGACGCAGGTGCTCGTGAGCACGACCGTGATCGAGGTCGGCGTCGATGTGCCCAACGCGACGGTGATGGTGATCGCGTCACCACAGCATTTTGGTTTGAGCCAACTGCACCAGCTGCGAGGCCGCGTCGGCCGTGGCCGCCACCCGGGCGTCTGCGGTTTGTTGTTGCCGCACGAACTCTCCGACGCCGCGCTGTCGCGCCTGCAAGCGTTCGAGCAAACCAGCGACGGCTTCGAGCTCGCCGAGATCGACTTCCGTTTGCGCGGCCCCGGCAACCTCTTTGGCGACCGCCAAACGGGCCTGCCGCCGCTACGCATCGCCGACCTCGTCCGCGACCGCGACGTGCTGATCGAGGCCCGCACCGCCGCTGCGGAGTTGTTCGCAGCAGACCCGGGCCTCAAGGCGCCGGAGCACAAACTGCTCAGGCGGCAGATGCTGCGGCGGTATGGGGATTCGTTGGAGCTTGGGGATGTGGGGTAAGCAACCGCGAATTCACGCGAATGTTCGTGGATGATTTCTTCACCACGACGGACACGACGAGCACAACGGCTTACTCGGCGGGGTAGCTTCTGTCCGGGGTGGTATGGCGATGTTGACTGGTCGATTATGCCACTCGGTGTTGGCAAGGCAGCATTTGCGTATTACATTGTAATTACACAATCTTGCCCTCAGGCATTCCGTAGCTATGCGAATCGAACTCGTCCAGATCGGCAATTCTCAGGGCATCCGCCTGCCGAAGGCAGTGATTGAGCAGGCGGGGCTCTCGACGGAGTTGGACCTGGAGGTCACGCCCGCTGGAGTAGTAATCCGGCCCGTCAATAAGACGCGGCTGGGTTGGGCGGACGCGGCGGCGGCTTGCCGTGCCGAGGGTGGCGACGCGATCGGCGATTGGGACGCGACGATCGGCGACTTCGATGGCCAGTGGCAATGAAGCGCCTCGAAGTCTGGCTAGTGAACCTCGACCCGACGATCGGGAGCGAGATTCGTAAGACGCGGCCTGCGGTGATCGTGTCGCCCGACGAGCTGAACGCTCACCTGAACACCGTGATCGTCGTCCCGCTGACGATCGGCCGCAGTTACCCCTTCCGCATCGAGACCCGCGTTGGCGGCAAGCCGGGCGTCGCGGCTGTTGATCAGTTGCGGACCGTCGATAAGCAGCGGCTGGTGAAGAAGGTCAGCAAGCTGCAGGGCGCCACGGCGAAGAAGCTGATGGACGCGCTGGCGGAGATGTTTGCCGCCTGACAAATCTGCTTGCAGACGATATCCCTCGTTATTCCGCCTTCTGTTGTAAGTTCTTCTTGATAACGCAAAGAGCCTTCTGCCGTCGCCAGCACTCCCATTGATAGAGAGCAGCGATCAAGAACATAAGGCCAAGCGGCAAAGGTTCGCCGCAACGTTGAAGGCCGGACAGCCCGTCCTCTCCGAAGCCTCGGACGACGTAGATAGTTCCGAACGCAAGCGACATTAAGAACGACGCGAACGGCACGCTATTGAGGCTTGAGGCTGGGCGCTTAAATCGCAGAGCCGATTGTTCGATCTTGCCCGTTTCACTTTCGCTGACCATTGGGCGGGCGTCCTCAATAACGTTGTGTTGGACGAACTCTCGTAGCCTTCTCTATTTGTCGCGGCTCGGATTTACGCGCCGATCATCGCCCGCACCGCTTCTTCCGTCACTGGTGAGATCACGCCGCGCTCGGTGATGATGCCGGTGATCAGCTCCGCCGGCGTTACGTCGAACGCGGGGTTGTCGACCTGCACGTCTTCGGGCGCGGTGCGGCGGCCGAAGGCGTTGGTGATTTCTTCTGGGGTGCGTTGCTCGATGGGGATGTCGCTGCCGAATGTGATCGTGAGGTCGAACGTGGTTGTTGGCGCCGCGACGTAGAACGGGACCTTGTGGTAGTGGGCCTGCACGGCGAGGCCGTAGGTGCCGATCTTGTTGGCCGTGTCGCCGCGGGCCGTGATGCGGTCGGCGCCGACGATGACGGCTTTGGCTTTGCCGTCGCGGAGGATTGGGGCGGCCATCGAGTCGCAGATCAGCGTCACGTCGACGCCGCGCTGCATCAGCTCCCACGCCGTGAGCCGCGCGCCTTGCAACAGCGGCCGTGTCTCGTCGGCGAAAACCTGGGGCTTCATGCCGCGCTCGCTGAGGGCGAAGAGCACGGCGAGGGCGGTGCCGTCGCCACCGGTGGCGAGCATGCCGGTGTTGCAGTGCGTGACAATGCCAACGCCGCTGCCAAGCGCTTCGAGCAGGTCGGAGCCGTGACGGCCGATGGCGGCGCATTGCAGGCGGTCCGCTTCGTGGATCGCCTGCGCTTCGGCGAGCAGCCGTTCGCCGACCCGGCCTGACGAGGGTTCATCGAGCGTGGTGATCACGCCGCGCATCCGGTCGAGCGCCCAGAACAGGTTGACCGCGGTGGGGCGGCTGGTGGCGAGGTAGTCGCATGCGGCCAGCGCCGCCTGCTTGGCTTCTTCGACGGTCGCCGCCGCGGCGCCTGACGGCAACATGGCGCCGTCACGCACGCCGAGGACGACGCCGTACGCCGCGGAGATGCCGATCGCCGGCGCGCCGCGGACGGCGAGCTTCTTGATCGCCTGCCAGACACACTCGACGTTGTCGCAGTTGACGTACGTCACGGCTTCGGGAAGACGTGTCTGGTCCAGCAGCGTGAGAAATCCGTCGCCGTGGCCGGTCCAGCTGATAGCGGCGACGGTGGTGTTGTCTTGTGACATCTTGGGTAAGGTTGCTGTGAGCGTGCTGCAATTCGACCGACGGCGAGCCGGCGACGTGAGTCGTCGGTGGGTAGCGGGTACCAGGGTTCCACCGACGACTTACGTCGCCGGCTCGCCAATAGGTGATTGGGTTTATCGTCTGGTATCGACTACACTAACCGCATGCTCCCCGATCCGCTCCCCCCGACGCTAGCGCGGCAGGTCGCTTTGGTGACCGGCGGGGCTCGGCGTGTCGGAAAAGCGATCGCCATCGAGCTGGCCCGGCGGGGCGCCCGGGTGGCGATTCACGCCAATTCCTCGCTCGGCGAGGCCCATGAACTGGGCGCCCTCTTGGAAGAGCGCTACGGCGCCGATGTCGCGGTCTTCCAGGCCGAGCTGACCGACGAGGGCGCCGCCGAGGACCTCGTGCACCGCGTCGCCCGGCACTTCGCTAGCACCGGCGAGGCGTGCGACGAGCATGCCGGCGTGCTCGACATCCTGGTGAACTCGGCCGCGATCTGGCCCGAGACGCCGTTCGAGGAGTTCGCGGCGAGCGACGTCCGCAAGTGCCTCGACGTGAACACCGTGGCGCCGCTGGTCCTCGCCAAGCACGCGGGGTTGTGGATGGCCGACCAAGACGCGGGGGGCGTGATCATCAATCTCGGCGACGCCGCCACGGCGCCCGATGGCAAGCCGTACCGCGACTACCCCGCCTACCACCCGTCGAAGGCGGCGATTCCCGGCATGACGCGGATGCTGGCGGTCGAGCTGTCGAGACGCAACAAGCGGGTGCGGGTGAATGCGGTGCTGCCGGGTCCCGTGATCTGCCAGCATCTGCCCGGCGAGCCGGACGAACCGGACGAACGCAAGGACGAGGCGCGTTACGTGTCGTTGATCCGCACCGGCGACGAGGGCGGCTACGGCAAGGCCGAGCACATCGCCCACGCGGTGGCGATGCTGGTGGAGAACCCCTTCATGACGGGCGTGGTACTACCGGTGGATGGCGGCGGCCGGTTGCGGTGAGCTTGGCGAGGCGCGCGACGTTAGTCGTCGGTGGAACCCGTGTACCCGCTTCCCACCGACGACTAACGTCGCCGGCTCGCCGAATTCTCCATTCTGCGAGTAGAATGCTCGCATGAAGCACTGGCATCTCTCCTTGATCGTTCTCCCCATCGTCCTGTTCGCCGCGTCGATCGCGTCGGCGGATGAGCCGCCGACGAACCCTCTCAACGCCGATCGGGCGATGGGCTATCTCGAAGCGATCTGCGCCATCGGCCCGCGCGTTAGCGGCAGCCGGGGGATGCTTGAGCAGCAGAAGCTTATCAAGGAGCATTTCGAGAAGCTCGGCATAGAAGTCGAGGAGCAGCGTTTTCAGGCGCCCCATCCGCAGAACCGTTCGCGCCGCGTGCGGATGGCGAACCTCGTGGTGCGCTGGCGGCCCGAGGCGACGCGGCGGGTGCTGCTGTGCGCGCATTACGACACGCGGCCGCTGCCCGATCAGGACCGCGACCCGCAGGCACGCCGCAATGGGGTCTTCATCGGCGCCAACGACGGCGGCAGCGGGACGGCGTTGCTCATGGAGTTGGGTCAACTGATGGCGGAGCGGTTCGACGAAGCGGCGCCCGATCAAGACTTCGGCGTGGACTTCGTTTTCTTTGATGGCGAGGAGCTGGTCTTCAACGACCGCGACCCTTACTTCCTCGGCAGCCAGTGGTTCGCCACGCAGTACGCGAAGCGCAAGCCGCTGCCGGCGAGCGATGGCGGCGAGGAGCGCGTGTGGAACTACGACGCGGCCGTGCTCTTCGACATGGTCGCCGACAAGGACCTGCAGATTCACTTCGAAGGCCACAGCTTCGCGTCGCGCCAGTCGCGGCCGATTGCCAGAGAAGTGTGGGACGTCGCCGAGCGGCTAGGCGTCGAGGAGTTCGTCCCGCAGGTGCGCCACACGGTGCTCGACGACCACCTCGCGCTGCGCCAATACGGCGGCATCCGCGCGATCGACGTGATCGACTTCGACTACCCCTATTGGCACACGACAGAAGATACGCCGGACAAGTGCTCGGGCAAGTCGCTGGCGAAGGTGGGGTGGGTCGCGTGGGAGTGGCTGATTGAGAAAGCGAATGACGAATGACGAAACACGAATGACGAACCTGCCGGTAGCGGCCTAACCCCTCCGACAGGTTCGTCATTCGTCATTCGGATTTCGTCATTCCTATTGGCGTCTTGGCGGTTCCGCTTCTGCCGTCAACAATCAGACCGTCAACAATTTCCCGGAGATACGCCCCATGGCCGACGTCAAGATCACGGTTCGTAAGAATGGCTCGCTGAAGATCGAGGGGCCGATCGAGCTCTACGACGCCGATGGCAACGCGTTCCCACTCGACCCCTCGAAGCCGGCGATCGCGCTGTGCCGCTGCGGGGCGTCGAAGAACGCGCCGTTCTGCGACGGCGCGCATAAGGAGTGTGAGTTCACTTCCGAGGTGAAAGCGCCGGTGGCGTAGTCCGCACGGTTAGTCGAATCCGTTGTAGGGTGGGTCGTGATCCACCGCAGCGACGTGAGCCCTGGGTTCATGGTGGGTCACGACCCACCCTACGAGGGACCGACACGCTGTCGACGGCGTCTCGACGTGTTATCCACGGCGTCGCCGGGAAAGTTTTCCACGCCCTGCCCGTGCCGCGGGTAGGGCTTTTTCCTGCGCCGTCAGGGGTTCTCTGCGAATTGGCGCGGGTGGCGAGGGTCGTGCGGCGCGGGTGTCGATAACTCAAGCGTGGCTGGCCCATTCGGCGCGTGGCGGCGCGGCGGGGGGCTGCTAGAATCCGCCCCCCGATGGCCGCTGGCGGCCGAGCACGCCCCGCCATCGAGCTAGCTGTCCTGCCGCTTACCGAGACAAGAGGCCCGTTTCTCCATGCTGCCTAGCGACCCAATCACGGACGAATCGTTCTCGCAACCATCCGCCGGCCCAATCCCTTCAACAGGTCATGTCGTTGGCGAGGAGCCGCGGGTCGAGACCGACCTGTCGGCCCAGACGGTCGAGTCCTCCTCGCCGTTCGTCGGACAGTGGAACCAGCTCGTCAGCACGACCAACTGGGAGAAGGGACGCATCATCGCCGACTGGCGTGAAGCGGTCCGCAAGAGCGGCGCGCACGTCACCGAGTACTCGGACGAGGCATGGACGCGGCTGGTGGGCAATGTCACGAGCCAGCACGTCGGCCGGCTGCGTCGCGCGCACGAGCGGTTCGGCGCGGTGCGCTCGCAGTATAGCGGGCTGTTCTGGAGCCACTTCCAAGCGGCGCTCGATTGGGACGACGCGGAGATGTGGCTCGAAGGGGCGATCAACAATCGCTGGAGCGTCTCGCAGATGCGCGGCGCGCGGTGGGAGGCGAATGGCGGCGGCCCCGAGGGCCCGACCGACGGCCAGGTGATCGAGGCCCAGATCGACGAAGACTCCTACAACGCGCTGAGCGGCGGCGAAGAGGCGTCGAGCGAAGAGGCCCGGAGCGGCGGCGCCACCGACGATGAAACCGTCGCCGCCGCGTCGCGCGAGAGCGCCGCGACGGTCGAAGCGGACGAGTCGGACGCCCCGTTCGAAGCCGACGGCGACGGCGATGTAGCCGAGAAGGCGCCGCGGGTGCGGCCGTTTGCCGACATGGCGAAGCTGCCGGATGACGTGGCGGACGCGTTCGAGCAGTTCAAGCTGGTGATCCTCAGCCACAAGATGACCGGCTGGGACGCGATCAGCCGTGACGACCTGCTGGGGGCGCTCGACGCGCTGAAGGCCCTGGCCGTCGCGCCCTCGGACGACAACTAAACCTTCGGCGCCGTTCTGTGCTACGCTCTGCAGGCTGCAACTCGCTTTAACCAGGACTGCTTTCTCAAAGGACGCGCCGCGATGGTCACTGTCGGAATGAATTACGTCGTCTTGCCCGGCAAGCAGGGGGAGTTCGAGGAGAAGTTCGCCGCAGTGCTCGGCGCCCTCAACGCGGCCGAGGGGCACGACAGCTCGTCGCTGTGGCGTGACGTGGCGAACGACGCGTCGTATCTGATCACCAGCCAGTGGAACGACGAAGAAGCGTTCAAGGCGTTCATCACGAGCGACGCCTTCCGCGCGGTCACCAACTGGGGCAAGGCGGAGATCCTGGCGGGCCGGCCCTCGCACAAGGTCTACAAGCACTAAGAGATTGTAGGGTCCCCTGTGCGGACCGCAGTTGGCGGTTTGCAGAATCGCCAGCACACCGATTCTTCGGGAGCCCTTAGCGCCAGCGCCGAGAGTGAAGCAGGCACACGCTTCAGATGCGACTTGAAAGGGAGCCGGAACGCGTTAGCGCCCGGAGTTGTAGCGGGTGCCAAGACCAACTACGGGCGCTAACGCGTTCCGGCTCTCTGTTACAACCGACGTTCGTTCGCTCGTTGCGGTGAATTGATCGTGCGGTCCGCACAGCGGACCCTACAAGGCGCGGAGGAACTGCACGGCGTCGCTGATTTCGCCGGTCGGGTCGGACGTGTCGGTTCTGGTGACCGTTATCGGGCCGCGGAAGGCGTGCTCTTCGAGGACGCCGAGCACGGCGGGCATGTCGGCTTCACCGCGGCCTAATTGGACCTCCGTGGCACGGCTGCCGCTGACGGACGCTTCGCGCACCGCGTCGACGGCGTAGACGCTTACCGTGTCGGCGCCGAGCTGCGACGCGGCGTCGGCGGGGTCTTGGCCGCCGCCGATGAGCAGGGAGGGGTGCAACGCGACGCCCACGGCGCCCTCGCCGATGCGATCGAGCAGCCGGCGCTGCGCTTTGGGCGCCGCGCCGGACGCGAAGGCGAAGCGCGCGCCGACGCGCTCGCCGTGGGCGCCGAGGAGTTGCAGCGACTGGACCATGATCTCGGACAGGGCATCGTCTTCGCCCTCGGGGATCTCGCCCGCCCGGCCGACAACGACATGGGCGCCGAGCTTGTACGCAAAGGCCATCGCCTCGCGCGTCGCCAGGACGCGGCGCTCGAGGTCCTCGGCGTCGTCGAAGCCGCGACGCGTTGGGAACGACGCCGCCAGCACCCGCAGGCCAAGGTCATCGAGCGTCTTGCGGAACTGCCGGAGGGCGGTTTGCGAGAAGTCGGCGATGCGGAGCTCGGTCCGGAGGTCGATCTCGACGCCGTCGGCGCCGAGCTGCGCGGCGGTCTCCAAGGCCCGCCGCAGCGGCTGGCGGAGGCTGAGCGTCTGGATAGCGATTGGTGGGGCTGGCACGGTTGTGTCGGTGGTTGGCGTCGGTCCGATGCGGCTGCTCCGCCGGGGAGTCGGGCGGGTCGCCAGACGCACCGTACAGTTGAAAGGCCTTGGGCGACAAGCGCTCGGCCCTCCGCTCCCCGTGCGCCCCAGCATGCCGCTGTGACCCTTCTGACGCACTGCCGACTCGCCCTTGCGACGATCGCTCTGACATCGGTGACGATAGCGCCGGCGTCGCCAAGCCGCGTCTCGAGTTCCGGGCCGCAGCCGCTTGCCGAGTCGAGTGGCGCGGCGCCGGAGGACAAATCGCCAGGCTCCGACGACTCGCTGGTGGACCTCGTCCGAGTGTTCGCTTGCCAGTTTGACGACGCGAGTTGGGACATCAACTATGACAGCTGGCCCGACCGCTGGACCCGCGTCTATGACGACGAGCATCCGCAGTACGCCCGGATCGCGATCGTCCCGGCGGACGATAAGGCGACCTCCGGAAAGGTGCTGTTGATCCAGCCGGACGGGGCGGGGGCGACGGCGATCAGCCCGCCGATCCACGTCATGCCGAAGTTCAGCTACAAGCTACGGATGCGGGCTCGGATCAAGGGGGTTGAGCACGGGGCCGTGCGGGTGCGGATGGCGTTTCATAACAACCGAGACATCAAGAAGCAGGTCGAACAGTCCGATCCGCTCCCTTCCGATGGGAGGTGGCGCGACATCGAGATGGGCGACTATCAGCCGGAGGACGGCGAGGTCGATCGCGTCTACCTGCACCTTGACTACGCGCGCGGCGAGCGTGGCGACCTCAACGCCGAGATTCAGATTGCCGACGTGCGTCTCTATCGATTACCAAGCATCCGCATCCATACCGACAGCCTCTACAACGTTTACACGAACGTCGAGGATGTGGAGGTCACGTGCAGCCTGTCGGGCATTCTGGAGCAAAACCCCGAGGTGCGGTTCCAGCTCCTCGACGCCACGAACAAGTCCATCGGCGAGGGGGGCAAGGTCAATCTCGACGGCCAGATCATCTCCGAGTCGGTCGCGCACGCTTCGGACATCGTGGACGGGTTCGGCACCGACAAGTCGAGCTACGAGGGATCGAAGGCGTGGAAGCCGCCGATTAAAGACTATGGTTTCTATCGCGTGCGGGTCGGAATGTACCGCACGGGGACCGACGTTCCGATCGGCGAGACACGCGCCATTTCCGTCGCGGTGGTGCGTGACGCACTCGTCACCAGCGAACGCGGCGAGTTCGGGTGGACGCTGCCCAAAGCCGACCGGCCGTTGCCGTTCTCGGTGCTGCAAGAGCTGTTGCCTCGGGTGGGCGTCCGCAAGGTGAAGCTGCCGGTCTGGTTCGTCCCGGGCGACGAGCAACGAGGCGAGTCGATCATGAAGTTCGCCGAGCAACTCGCGGCGCGCGGGATCGAGACGATCGGCATCCTGGAGGACCCGTCGCTCGTCATTGCCGACCCACGGACCCAGAAGGAGTCGCCTCCGATCGAGGGCTTTCTATCGGGCGAGCCGTCGTACTGGCTGCCGCAGATCGACCACATCATCACGCGGTTGTCGCTGCGCATCCGCTGGTGGCAGCTAGGCCGAGACGGCGACACGAGTTTCGTCGGTTACGACCGGCTCGTCGAGCGCATCGGCGCGATACGCAACCAGCTCTTCCGCTTCGGCCAAGACGTGCGGATGGGGATCGGCTGGCGGTGGGATCACCCGCGGGACAAAGGCAAATCGCTCAGCTGGGACTTCGAGCAACTCGCCGGACGCGAAGCGCTCGACGCGGCGGGGCTCGAGTCGGCGTTCGACAAGGCGCGGCCGAGCTCGGCCGAACGCTGGGTTGTCGTCGCGCCACCCGAGGTCGACATGACGCCCCCCGAGGGCGCCGACCCCGACGACCCTAACGACCCCTTGATGCGAGCCGCCTTTGTGCGTCGGCATCAGGAACGCGTCCGTGACTTCGTCAAGCAGATCCTCGTCGCGAAGATGAACGGCGCCGATGGCATCTTCATCAGCAATCCGTTCTCGGGATCACCCGACATGGCCGACGGCCAGACGGGCGTCATGAACACCGACGGCTCGCCGGGCGAGCTGCTCTTGCCGTGGCGTACGTGCGCGCGGCTGTTGGGGGGCGCCAAGTATCTCGGATCGATCCGATTGCCGCACGGCAGCAACAACTGGATCTTCAAACGGACGGATGGGCAGGTCGTCATGGTCCTCTGGAACCTCGAAGCTCCGACGACCGAATCCAACGATACACCCGTCGAAGAAACGCTCTACCTCGGCGAGAACGTCCAGGTCATCGACGTTTGGGGCGATGACAAGAGGCCCGAGCAACGCGACGGCCGGCAAGTGATCCGTGTCGGACAGATGCCACTCTTCGTCTACGGGTTGCACGAAGGGATCGCCCGTTGGCGGATGGAGATGGGATTCGAATCGAAGCAGGTGGCGAGCGTCTTCGGCGTCCAGCAGCAGAACGCTCTCCTGTTGCACAACACTTTTGGCCAGGGCGTTGGGGGGACGGTGCGTGTTTTTGTTCCCGAGCAAGGCGTCGGCGACGAGTCGATGTCGGAAGTCTCCTCCAGCTCGTGGAACGTCTCGATGGACGATCCAAGGCTCTCGATGAAGACGAACGAGTCGCTCAAGGCGCCATTGACGATTGGTCTCGACGACGCGAGTTTCGGCCCGCAGATCGTCCGCTGCGAGTTCGAGATCTCGGCGGAACGCGACTACAAGTTCAGCGTGTGGCGCGAGCTGTTCGTCGGCCTCGACAACATCTCGCTGGAGGTTGAGACCTTCCTCACCCCCGAGGGCGCGCTGGTTGTCGAGCAGCGGATGACCAACACTGGTGAGCTACCGGTCGATCTCAAGTGCACGCTGCACGCTAGCAACAGCCACCGGCGGCCCAAACGGGCCCAGGTGTTTCAACTTGAGTCGGATGTCGACAAGAAGCGCTACAAGTACATCAACGCCGACGACCTCATCGGCAAGACAATGCGCCTGCAGGTTGAGGAGACGGCGGGTCAGCGGGAGTTGATCTACCGATTCAAGGTCGAGCCGAAGTTGCTCGATGATTCGGAGGAAGCGACGCTGACGCAGGCGTTGTGAGGGGAGGGACGGGGGACGTGTTCGAAGCAACGAAGCGTAAGGCGAGCCGGAAGCGTAACAGGATTATGCAAGGGCTAGCACGGTCCGATGGCGAAGAGGGAGTCCGCGTCCCATTCTGCATGGAGAGATTCTATTCCTTGCAGGGGGAGACGATCCGATGGAACGCGAACTCTGGCGGTTATTGTACCGTTTGGTGAAACAGTTGGACGTGGGATGGGGGAGTTGGAGGTACTCCACCGGCGACATCGTGGTGGTTTACCTGTGGGCGGTGGTCCACGACCGCCCCACCGCCTGGGCCGCGTGCCCCGAGAACTGGCCCACCGACCTCTGCCCTCAACCTTTGCCGACGCAAGGCACGCTGAGCCGACGCTTGCGTAAGCCCGCTTGCGTGCTGCTGCTGACGGCCGTGGAGCAGCGGCTGATCGGGCTGCTGAACCTGGGCCAGGGGATCGTCAAGAAGATCGATGGCAAGGCGCTCGCGGTGAGTCTGGTGAGCAAGGACCCCGACGCGGGCTACGGCCGTGGCGCCGGGGGCAAGCAGCTGGGCTACAAGCTGCATGTGATCTGGGGCGATGGGCCGATGCCGCTGGCCTGGGACCTCTCACCGATGAACGTCAGCGAGAAACGCGTGGCCCGCTGGTTGATCGAAGGGCTTGCCGGCGGCGGTTACCTGCTGGCGGACACCGAGTACGACGCCAACCCGCTCTACGACGCGGCCCAAGCCGAAGGGTTTCAGCTGGTGGCGAAGAAACGCAAGGGGAAAGGCTTGGGCCACCAACGACATTCGCCCAGTCGGCTGCGGAGCATCGAGCTGTTGGGGACGGCGTTCGGGGCGGCTCTCTACCGCCAGCGGACGGCGATCGAGACCTCCTTCGGGACGCTGGTCACCTTCGGCGGCGGGCTCGCCTCGCTCCCCGCCTGGGTCCGACGCTTCCACCGCGTCCGACACTGGGTCCAGGCCAAGCTCCTTATCGCCGGAACCCGCTCGCTCGCAAAGAACCCTCAGCTACTAGTTGCATAATCCTGTCACGCTTCCGGCTCGCCTTTGTTTTGCTTTGTGGGCGGCGCCTCTACAGAAGGGTCACCGAACCCCTTACGATGGTTGGCATGCCGACGACGCCCACCATCGCCGACGCTTGCCGCCTGCTCGAATCGATCGCGCCGTGCGTGCTCGCGGAGGAGTGGGACAACGTCGGTCTGTTGGTCGGCGATCCGGCGGCGCCGCTGAGCCGTGTGCTGACGTGTCTCACGCTGTCGCCCGATGTGGTCGATGAAGCGATCGCCGCCGACGCCAGCCTGGTGGTGACGCATCACCCGTTGCCGTTCCGTGGCGTGAAGTCGTTGACGACCGAGAGCGTCGACGGCGGTTCGCTGTGGCGGCTCGCCCGGGCGGGCGTGGCGGTCTACAGCCCCCATACGGCCTACGACTCCGCCGCGGGTGGGGTGAATCAGCAGTGGGCCGACCGGCTTGGTCTGACGGCGACCCGTGCGCTTGCCCCCACCCCAGACCGCACCGACGGCGCCGGCGTGGGGCGGGTCGGCCGGTGGCCGGGCGGGGATTTCGACGCCCTGGCGGAAAGGGTGAAGCAGCTCACGAACCAACCGCAGGTCCGCGTCGTAACACCCGAGGTTGTTTCCTACATCGACCGGGGGGCGACGGTCGCGATCGCCTGCGGCAGCGGCGGGTCTCTGCTGGACCTTGCCGTCCGTGCGGGCTGTGACGTGTTTCTCACCGGCGAAATGGGCTTCCACGAGTGCCTGCGCTGCCGGTCGCTCGGCGTGGGGGTGATCCTGACGGGTCACTACGCCAGCGAGCGGTTCGCCCTCGAGACGCTCGCCGACCGCCTCCGGGCGGGTCTGCCGGGCGTCGAGGCGACGGCAAGCCGAACCGAACGCGACCCGCTACAGTCCGTCTGACGGCATGCGGGTTGCGTTTTTCTTTGGCGTCGGTCGTGCCGGCGCCTAAACTGTCCTGACGGCAACCACCGTCGCCCGACCGATTCAAGCATCACCTGCCCGCAATCGTCACCGGCGCCGCCCGTGGTTCCTACCCCGCTATCCCACCGAGGCCCTTCCGTGCGTTCACAACGACTGCTGACGGCTCTGCCGGTCTACAACGAGCAGGAGCATCTCCCGAAGGTCCTCGACGAGGTGGTGCGGCACGCCGACGACGTCCTCGTGGTGGATGACGGCTCCAGCGACGACACGCCGCGGTTGCTAGCTTCGCGGGACGACATCCAAGTCGTGACGCACGATCCCAACCGCGGCTACGGCGCCGCGATGCGGACGGCGTTCTGCTACGCCAAGAAGCACGGTTATGACCTTCTGGTGACGATCGACTGCGACGGGCAGCACGAGCCGCAGCGCATCCGCGAGCTCGCCGCGATGTGCAAGGGCGACGTCGATATCGTGTCGGGCAGCCGCTATCTCGCCGACTCGACCGCCAGCGGGCTCGCCGCGCCGCAAGACCGCAAGGCGATCAACCAGACCATCACGCGCGAGATCAACGAGCGTCTCGGGTTCTCGCTGACCGACGCGTTCTGCGGCTTCAAGGCCTACCGCGTCGCGGCGCTGCGACCGTTGCAGCTGCGTGAAGACGGCTACGCGATGCCGCTCGAGCTGTGGGTGCAGGCCGCCTACCATGGTCTCAATGTGATCGAGGCCGCGGTGCCGCTGATCTATCTCGACGAGAAGCGGAGCTTCGGCGGCGAGCTCGACGACGCGCAGCGCCGCCTCCGTCATTACCGCGAGGTGATCGACCGCGCGCAAGCCCGCGCCGGCGTGCGACACCCCGCCGCCGACTTCGATCCGTGCGCCGGCCTTGTCGCGCCGGGCGTCGCTGTCCCCGCCGTAGGCTAATATGGCGGCTTCCGAGTCCCAACTCCGCACCGAGCAACGGCGAACGCGCGACGCGATTCGTGGGAGCGGGGCTCGCGCCGGACAGACTCCCGCGGATGGCGACCGGGCCTCCAGTGAGTCGATCGACCGGTCGGCTACGGAGTACGCGCGCTACAAAGCGCCTGCCGCCGACGACGCCGCGCTAGTGGCGCCGGGTTGGCCCGAGCTGCTCGATCGCTTGCGGCAGCCACGCAAGATCGGCGACGCCAGGCTGGGGGGCGGCCCCCTAGCGAAGCTCGCCGGCTCGGCGCGGCAACATCTCGTCGACGCCGCCGCGCGCTACACCAGCGCTTACGCCGACGTCGCGACCGTCATCGACGGCCCGATCGTCCTCTCCGGCCATCAGCCTGAGCTGTTCCACCCCGGCGTGTGGTTCAAGAACTTCGCTTTGGACTCGCTGGCGAAGGCGTCGGGCGGTCTCGGTCTACATGTCATCATCGACAGCGATCTCTGCCGTTCGGCGAGCGTGCTTACGCCGACAGGCTCGCACGCCACGCCGCGCCGCGAGCCGATCGCTTACGACCAGCGCGCCGCGGCGATCCCTTTCGAACAGCGGCGGCTGTTGGACCAGGCGACGTTCGAGTCGTTCCCCGCGCGAGTCGCTGAAGCCGTGGCGCCGTTCGTCGCCGATCCGTTGGTAACCCATCTGTGGAAGCACGCCACGGCGGTTGGCTGTGACTGTGTGTCGGCGTTGCTTTCGACGCCGCGTCACAAGCTCGAGCGCAGCTGGGGGAGCCACACGCTCGAACTGCCGTTTAGCGAAGTCGCCGACAGTGAGGGGTTCCGGCGATTGGCGGCTGAGATGTTCTTGCGGTCCGAGCAAACCGCGGCGGCGTACAACGCGGCGCTTGCCGAGTACCGATTGGCTCACGGGCTCAAGAACGCGGCCCAGCCGCTCCCCGATCTGCACCGCCAGGACGGCTGGGTCGAGGCGCCGCTATGGGTCTGGTCCGACGCCGCACCGACGCGCCGCCCTGTCTACGTACGCCCGATCGCCAACACGATCCGGCTCACCGACCGTCAGGGCTGGGAGGCCACGCTCCCCGCCGACGCCGACGATGTCGTGCAAGCGCTCACCGAGCTCCGCGCCCGAGGCGTCAAGCTCCGCAGCCGGGCGCTGGTGACGACGCTTTACTGCCGGTTGGCGCTCGCCGACCTCTTTTTGCACGGCATCGGCGGCGCGAAGTACGACCAGGTGACCGACCGCTTCGCCGAGCGGCTGCTGGGCGTGCGCCCTCCGGAGCACGCCACGATGACGGCGACGCTCCGCCTGCCGATTGAGCACGACGCGCCCAGCGAAGCCGACCGCCGCGAGTTGGCGCAGATGCTCCGCGACCTCGACTATCACCCCGAGCGGTTTGCGCCCGACCACGAAGCCGCGGCGGAGAAGCAGCACTGGATCGAAACCGAGAAGACGCCGGACAACGCCGCCGAGCGCCACACCGCGATCACCGCCGCTAACCGCGCGATGGCGGAGTCGCTTGTCGATCGCCGCCGCGAGATTGAGCATCGGCTCGCCACCGCGACCGCCGGCCTCCGCGCCGCGGCGGTGCTCGACAGCCGCGAGCACTCGTTCTGCCTCTTCTCCGCTGAGAACATCTACGAGCGGTTGAGTAAGCTCGCAACCTTGTAGCGTCTGCTGTGCGGACCGCTGAGGGCGGTGGGAGCACTGTTGTTGCGGCCACTCACTGACCGAGGCGAGCCGAAAGCGTCATCGCCAGGAGAGTGACGGACGCCGCTTCCTTATGGGCGCCGATTGGCGTTGCTCGTCATCGTGCGATCTTGCCTTGAGCCACGTTGCTTAGGAGTTTCACGCCTCAGCAGATTTGGCGATAACTCGGATTGAGCATCTGTCAGTCAACTGAAGGCGCTTGCGATTAGTGTCCGCAGTGCGTCTTGCGATTGGTAGATTAGGCTCGGTCGGACTGGCGAGGTGCTCCTCTCCCGGGGTCTAGGCAGGATCGACGGAACGCCCGCGCAATTGCGTACCCGGCGCAACCTAATCCGACGTGGGCGTGCCCTCTGCCTTGGGCATGTTCGAAAGTTGAAGTCGTAACGCCCTATCGACAACAAACGCTCTTTTCTCCGTGTAAGGCTGCATGCAACACGGGCAGAGCACGGAAACGCCAGTCGGGACTGAGAGCCGAATCGGCGAAGTTGTCTTGACCTGAACAAGACAACTTCCTCCCCCTAGATTCGTCAAAGTAACCGTCGAATCTCTGGGGGGGTCTGTGCTTATAACCCACTTGTATTTGATGGTCATACGTCCATCTTTTGAGATTCCAGCGTCTATACTGGGGCCTAGCACCCCGCCCGACCCGTCCTCTAAAACACTCCCCTTTGCTTGCATGCTCCCGGACTTTTCTGGCCCTAACGCAATCACGTCAATTGAAACTGACGGCCCCTCTGACGTGTTCTCTTCAGCGCTACTCGCAGTGACGTGAGCCGTGCTAACACACACGCAGAAGGCAAGTTTCGCGAGCGTTCGCAACATCCGGACCACCTCTTTGCGTCAAGAAAATGATGACCTTCAAAGCTTCTACTGAATAGCTCGTCAGAGGCCGAATGGTTCTTCTGGGTACCTTGGAGGTATCATCCCATGACGATTAAATCCTAATCAAAAACGAGTGCGGAAGAAGTCGTGCGGTTGCTCAGACCGACATATTCTGGCCAGCCTGCTTCGCGCTGAGGCTTCATCGTTCGACGTAGTTTAAGACGTAGCGGCGATGTCCACTTATTCTGGTTGGCTGGGGTCGCAACCTAGCGGAGCCCGCGGCGAAGCTTTGTGGCGACGCCCATTCCACTGCTCCGGGGGCTCCGGCTGACGCCTACGACCCTTGCCACCCGACGCAATAAATTGCCAACCACTATCCACAGTCCGCGCAGCGGCGCTACTCGGCGTCGCGGGTGCGGACGTCGATGACTTCGGCTTCGATGACGCGGTCTTTCGGCGGCGGCGCTTGATCGACGGATGAGCCGATCCTTGAGCCGAAGGTCCAAACCTTCACGCCAGGTCCGGCGTCTTGGCTGCGGACGTTGCGGCGCAGCGCCTTGGCGATGAGCGGCTTGAGGATCGACCTCACCGGCGGGACGAGGAGCAGGAAGCCGGTGACGTCGGTGATCACGCCGGGAGTGATCAGCATCACGCCGGCGATGAGGATCAGGGCGCCGTCGAAGAGCGTGTCGGCGGGCTGCTCACGAGACCGCAGTTGTTGCGAGAGCTTGCTGAGCGTCGCCAGCCCCTGCGCCTTGGCGAGCGACGCGCCGACGACGCCCGTGCCGAGGGCGATGGCGATCGTCGGCAACACGCCGATCTCCTGGCCGAGCTTGTAGAGCAAGAACAGCTCGGCGAGCGGCAAGACGGTGAACAGCAGAACTAGAGTTAGCAGCACTTTTTATGGATTTTGGTGGTTGCTGTGGTCGGGGAAACCTTGACCCGAGCAGTGAACTTGTGTATACTACGTCTGTTCAGTTGGTTGTTCGGGTCCCGCCGATCGGTCGGTCAACTTGCGGAGGACGTGTCCTATGCTATCGAGTACGTCGTCGTCGAGCCCTGCGGTTTTGGTTGAGTTGAAGCTTCCGGCCGGGCCGGTGGGCCGCTGGACGGGACGCGGCAGCGCGTTTCGCCCGGCGAATCCGCACGAAGCGGTCCGCACCGAGGCCGACTGGGAGCAAGTCGCCGAAGACGCCGATTTCTTGGCGTCGCATGGTCTGCTGGACGGATCGTCAAGCAGCGGGGCGGCCAAGCTACGCACCACCATCGAGGGGGACCGGTCGCAGTCGATCGTCAACCGCAACGACAGCCCCGACCTGCCGTTCCGCTGGAGCGTGAACCCGTACCGGGGCTGCGAGCACGGCTGTGCCTACTGCTACGCCCGGCCGTCGCACGAGTTCTTGGGCTCGGACGCGGGCCTGGGGTTCGAGACGCGGATCGTCGCCAAGACCGACGCGCCCGAGCTGCTCCGGAAGTGGCTGGCGAGGCCGCGGTGGCGTCCCGAGCCGATCGTCTTCTCGGGAGTCACCGACTGCTACCAGCCCTTGGAGAGCCGCCTGGAGATCACCAGGGGGTGTCTGGCGGTGGCGGCCGAGTGCCGGCAGCCGGTGGGAGTCGTCACCAAGAACGCCTTGGTGACCCGCGACATCGACCTGCTGGCGGAGCTGGCCCGGCACAAGGCGGTGGTGGTCGCGGTGTCGCTGACGACGCTCGACGAGAAGCTGGCCCGGAAGATGGAGCCCCGCACCAGCACGCCAACCGCGCGGCTCGAGGCGATCGCCGAGTTGACGGCGGCCGGCATCCCGACACACGCGATGGTCGCGCCGATGATCCCGGGGCTCAACGACCACGAGGTCCCGCATCTGCTCGCTGCGGCGCGCGACGCGGGCGCCGCGTCGGCGAGCTACACGCTGCTGCGGCTGGCCAGTTCGGTGCGAGACGTCTTCATCGAGTGGCTGCGTCGCTGCGAGCCGGACCGCGCGCCGAAGGTCGAGGCCCTTATCCGCGGCGCCAGGGGCGGGCGGTGGAACGACCCGCGGTTCGGCCACCGCATGGCGGGGAGCGGCGCGTACGCCGGCCAGATCGCGCGGACGTTCTCGGTGTTCGCCAACCGCGAAGGCCTCCAGCGATCGCCCGAGCCGCTCAGCAGCGCGTCGTTCCGACCGCCCTCGGCGGAGCGGCAGCTGGCGCTGTTTTGAAGGCGATTCGGAGTTGGCTAGTTCATCCCGGCGATGGCCAACGAGGCGAGCACCATCGGTGTGGCGGACGGCGGCATGGCGGCGTGGTGCATCCGTGGCAACGTTGGCGGCGGCGAGGGCGCTCGACGCCGACGGTTGTTCTGCTCGCTGAGGGTTTGTACGACCGCCGTCAGCGCCGCGAGGGGGACCGCCGAATCGACGCCCATCTTGTCGAAGACGCGGCGCCGGCGTTGTTCGATTGTCCGGACGCTGACGTTGAGTTCGCTGGCGATCTGCTTGTTGAGGCGGCCTTCGCAGACGGCGTCGAGCACGTCGCGTTCGTTCCGGGTGAGCGAGGCGAGCCGGTGCGCGTAGGTAGCGATCAGTTGACGCTGTTTGCTACGACGGTTCGCTTCGGTGAGGGCCCGGGTGAGCGTGGCAGCGGCGACGTCGGCCGATGGCGGGGGCGTCAACGCGTCCCAGGCGAGCTGGCGCCACAGGGCGGCGTTGGCTTCGGTGTCGGTGACGACGACCACCGCGGCCGTCGAGAGCCAGCGGCACGCCGATTCCATCGACGCGCCGTCCATGAAGAGGGCGAGCGGCGCCACCACGACTGCCGGCGATTCGCTCGCCAGGGCGCGGTCGGCCTCTTCGACGGTTGGCGCTTGTAAGAGCGGCAACCGCAGCTTGCCGGCCGCGTCGTGCCAGTAGGGTGTTACTCCCAGCGCGCCGACAAGCACCGTCTGGCACGGGCGCTGCTCGGCGCCCGAGAAATCTTCAAATGCTTGATAAATTGCCTGCATCACTTCTACCCCACTCGGTACGGACGATTCGGGTGAATCGACAGAGACCAAGGGGCAGCAGCGATCGGTCGGGACTAGCCGTTAGGTGAGTCGCAATGATGTGGTTTCGAGGCGCCCGACCAGCTATCGCCCTGCCCGCAATGGCTGGTCTCGGCCGCTTGCGACAAATGACGGTCCGTGGGGCGTGGCCCGTCGTCGCTGTGTAGTATCTCGGCGATCCCCCCGAATGGAGATGCGAGAAAACGCTAGCGGGGAACGGGAAAAAGAGAGAAGGGCGCCCTCTCAACTCCGCTCTTTCCGGTTGATCGCCATTACCCCCAAACTCGCTTGGGGTTTTGTTGTTTGTGTCCTGAACTCAATGCTAGTTGTTTGACTGCTCGACGGGGCGCTCTATGGTTCCCCAGCCGCTGGAAGTGGGCCGCGATCCACCAATCCCAACGCTCTCCAACTCACTGCGTTATTTCCGACGCTCATTGCAATCGCCATGTTGATACGGACGCTAATCGCCGCAACGCTCGCGCTGGGTCTGTGTGTCGGCGCCTCCGCGCAAGAGGGTCGAGAGCTGGCGAGCGGCCAACCGGAGCCGTCGCTGCAAGATCGCGTCGACGCCCTAGCGCAGCAGATCTATCGTCGCTATCAACACTACCCGCCCGCGCTGGCGTCGCAGCGGGCGGCGGCCGAGAAGGTCCTCTCGGTTTGGAACCAGATCGCTCCCAACGGCGAGGAGAAGGCGTCGCCGGAGAACCTCGATCGGATGGCCGATTGGCTCGACGCGGCGATCCGCGCTGTGATGCCGGGCGGATCGGGCGAATTCCCCGCCGCTCCCGATTTCGAGCGGCGCCAACCCGAAGCGCCGCGGTTCGAAGAACCCGGCGAGCCCGCCGAAGTGGTTCCCGCCGACAAGTCTTCGCCGTCAACGGGAGCCGGAGTGGTCGACCCGACGGCAACTACTTCGCCGGTTCGCGACGCGGCCGGGCCCAAGACGACGTCCGTGGTCGAGCCGGAGCGTTCACGACTCAAGGTGAGCGACCCCGTGGCCACGATTAACAATCCGTACGTCAATGACGCCGAGCCTACGAGAGCCCGGCCCGAGACCTCGGTGAACCCGCTCCGACGATCGCCGCGCGACGCCGAGCCGACGCCGAGCCAGTTCGCCGGCCCCCGGGCGACGGCGAAGCCCGTTGTGCCCGAGCCCGAAGCGTTCGGGTCCGATTCCAATGCACCACAGCGCAGCAAGTGGTCGCAACACCCCTCGGCGGCGCCACTGGAGTGGCGCGACCCGTTCGCCGACGATCCGTCCGCGAGCCCCAATCCGCTGCGTTCTGGCAGCAGGCACGAGACGCGGCGTCCCGAGTACCGCCAGTCGTACCGATCGCGTTCGTCAAAGGTGAACCTCAGGCAGCTGTCGGCCGACATTCGTGGCTACAACTCGGCGCTGCGTTCGTTGCAATCGGCGGTGATGGGGCTGAAGCAGAGCGACATCGCTGCGCTGGCGGCGGCGGAGGAGGAGCTCAACCGGCTCGACGAGCGTCGGCAGTTCCTCGACCTCTATCGGGCGGGCCTCACGCCGGCCCAGCAGCGGGTCTTGCCCGACTCGCCCTCGGCGGAAGTCGTGCGCGAGCTGGTGCGTCGCAAGAGCGAGGCGCTCAGCGACCATTCGTCGTCGAGCCTGCGTGACGAGCGTCGGGCGCAGCAGGCAGATTGGTTCGACGGCTTCTGAGCCTCTGGGAACCACAGAGCCACCGAGGGCATTGTGGTTCATCTTCTAGAGGATTTACTACACAATAAAAGAAGCCGCCCGACGATGTCGGCCGGCTTCTCGATCGTAGTGCAGAGGCCAATGGCTCGCCGGCTCCCTTCGCAGGGGCGGCGAGCGGCGGGGGGTCACTTCCCTTCTTCGCCCTTGACCTTCTTCTTCTTCTTGAGCTGGAGCTTGCGGACGCGGACCTTCGGCAAGCCGAAGGGGGACGCTTCCTCGCCGAAGCGGTCGGCTTCGCGGAGCTTTTCGATCCGCTCGACGCGGGTGAGAACGCTGCGGGTGGAGACCGCGCCGGCCTTCACTTTCAGAGATTTGTCGATCGCCATGGCGTCACGCCGGGGATTTAGCGGTGCTGCGGAACTAGCCAGGGCCGCCCAGAGAGGGCGCCTCGGGCCGAGCCCCACAGGTTAGCGGTTGGGGCGAGAGGGGGCAAGCGGCGATTTTGGGCCGAATCGGAGAGTGGTCAGCGTACCGCCGGGCGGCGAGCCGGAAGCGTCACAGGATTATGCAATCGCTAGCAGTCAGTTGTTGCAAGTTCGATGAACTATCAGACTCGTTAGCGTCGTTTACTCCCCTCCCCCTTGTGGGGAGGGGTCGGGGGAGGGGGGAGAATCCGGGTACCCGCTTCGCCCCCCTCCCCTAGCCCCTCCCCACGAGTGGGAGGGGGACACAACGCGCTAACGCTTCTTGGATTACATCGCCGAACCGACTTCACACTGCTAGCCATTGCATAATCCTGGTCAGCGCCCGGAGGGAAATTGCTACCCGCTCCACTCCGGGGACTTACGTCTCCCGGCTCGCAGGGACGTCTCCCGGCTCGCTGGCGGTCGCTACTGAATATCAGAGTTGGTGCTGGGCGCACTCCGGTCGCTGACGAACATTCTGCCCGTCTTAATCAAAGGCTTTGGCGATCAAGAGGTGCGGGTCAAACGATAGGCGAAGAACCGGGGGCTAAGGCCCCGCGGCTAATCAACGCTCGCCACCAAGATCAGCCGGCACGCCTTAGCGTCCGGTTCTTCCACTTACGACGATGGATGCACAATGCGCTGACGCTTACGGCTCGTCGGTTGGCGTTACCCCTTGTCGGCGTACTCGCTCTTGAGCCGCTTGAGGCGTTTGACGATTGCCTCCATTGTGCGGGGGCGTTTGTCGGGGTCGGCGGCGAGGCACTCAGTGATGATCGCCTCGACCTCAGGGTGGACGCCCGGCACGAGGCCCGACAGCGGCGGGATGGCGATGACGCCGTGCGACATGGCCGCCAGGCCGTCGGCGCCGCGGGGCCAGGGGAGTTCGAACGCGAACATCTCGAACATCGACGCCCCATACGCGAAGACATCGACGCGCTGGTCGGTCGGCCGCCGACGGGCGATCTCCGGGGCCATGTAGTTGGGCGTGCCCGTGCGGTTGCCGGGCTGCATGTACTCCTTTTCGGCGGGGACGGTGAGGCCAAAGTCGATGAGCTTCAGCGACGAAGCGTCCTTCGCGCAGACGAAATTGCGGGGGCAGACGTCGCGATGGATGAACCCCGCTTTGTGAACGACGTCGAGGGCCTCGGCGGCCTGACGCATCAGGGTGAGGCGGTTGCCGTCGAGGCGTTTGTCGCGTCCGATGATCAGTGAGTTGAGGCCCGGGCCGTCGAGGAACTCCATGACGACGTACTGCTCGCCCTTGGTCGTCATGCCGTGGCGGAGCGTCTTGACGATGGTCGGGTGGTCGAAGCGCGACGCGATCTCGCCTTCGGTCGGTTTCTTCAGGCCACGGAACCGGGCCTCGAGTTGCTCCGTCTTAAGCTTATCGAGCACCTTGAGGCCGACGATCTCGCCGGTCTCGCGGTCGCGAGCCATGTTGAAGTCGGACATCGTCCCCGACACGGCTTCGCGAAGAATCTCGAAGCGGCTGGCGACATCGACCTTGCCGCTATCGAGCAGCGATCGAAAGAACGAACCGATACCGGGCATCGACCGAGCTAGGTTTCTGAAGGGGAGGGAAGCCCGCCGGCCGGTGGGCGGATATCCCCACTATACCTGCCCGGCGTGATTCCGCCCCGCAAACGACAAGCCGCCAGGCCCGCATGACCCGATCGACCGGAAATCTCGCTATCGCAGCGACGTTCGCGCTGTTGCTAGCCGCCCGGGGAGCCCTGGCGGGCGGCGGGCCGGAGAACGTTCTGGTGGTGGTGAACGCCAATAGCGCCGGCTCGAAGGCGGTCGCCAACCACTACGTCCGCCTACGCGACGTGCCGGCTTCGAACGTCCTCGCCCTGGATTACAAGGGGCCGCTCGAAGCGGCTAGCGGGGCGGTGTTCCGCAAGCAGATCCTGCAGCCGATTATCGACACGATCAATGAGCGCGGCCTGGCGTTGCAGATCGACATGATCGCCTACTCGACCGACTTCCCATGGCGGGTCACGCTCAAGGAGGAGTACCCAGAAGACCTCAAGCTGCCGGCGGTGATGTCGAAGGTGGCGTCGCTCAACGGGGCGACCTTTCTCTATGGGTTCGCGCTGGCGAAGAGCCCGGGAATCACGTCATTCGACTCGAACTGGTACTACGCGACCGCGCCGGGTCAGTCCCGCGCGACCAACCAGCAGAAGTGCCGACTCTTGGGCGCCGCACCGTCGCGGGGGTTTCGGTCGCGGTACCTGTGGAACCCTGCTGGAGGGAAAGAGGCCAGCGTCAAACGTCCGGACGGCGATGACGAAGACGCCGAGGACCAACCCGTCCGCCGATACCTGTTGTCAACGATGCTCGGCGTCACGACGGGGCGGGGCAACACCGTTGATGAAGTCATCGCTTCGTTGGAGCGGGCCGTTGAGGCCGAGGCGTCGCCTCCCACCGGCACGTTCTACTTCATGCGTAACAACGACATCCGTTCGCAGGTGCGGCACGGCTGCTACGACGTGGCGGCGGAGCAACTGCGGCGCTTGGGCGCCAAGGCGGTCGTGAAGGTGGGCGTTCGTCCCGCTGGCGCCGACGATGTGGCGGGGTTGATGATGGGGTCGCCCCATCTCGCCCTCGACACGGCCGCCATGACGATCCAACCGGGCGCCATCTGTGAGCATCTCACCAGCACGGGCGGGATGCTCTTCAAGCAGAGCGAGCAGACCTCGATCGCCGAGCTGATCCGTGCCGGCGCCACGGGCACGAGCGGCACCGTGAACGAGCCCTACGGCATCCAGGTGAAGTTTCCCTCGCCGATGCTGCCGATCCACTACCGGCGTGGTTGCTCGCTCGCCGAGGCGTTCTACCAGTCGGTCGCGGCGCCCTATCAGTTGCTGATTCTCGGCGACCCGCTATGCCAGCCATGGGCGAAACGGCCGACGCTCGAAGTCGAAGGGTGGCCCGAGGAAGCCGACGAGGACCTCCTTAAGCCGGGCGCGACCAGCACGATCGGCTTCGAGCAACTCGGCCTCACCAAGCCGGCGAAGAGAGCGGGGCCCGCCCCGTCCGCCCCAACTGCTGAAGTCCCGCCAGCCGACACGCCGCCCGCCGCACTGCGGATTAAGCCCCGCGTCACCCCTAACGGAGCGAAAGGGACCGCATTTTGGGAGCTGTTTGTCGATGGTCGCCTGCGGATGCGGCTGCCATCGGACACCGAAGCGGCGTTTACCACCGATCAGCTCGGCCCGGGCTGGCACGACCTGCGTTGCGTCGGGATCAACCCCGATGCAATCGAAGCCCAGCGGCGCCGGCTCGGGGGGCTGGAAGTCGGCTCGGGAGATGGCCCTGGCGGGGCGAAAACGCCCCGGGTAACTCTGAAGCTCGATGCAAAAAGCAGCACGCCGCTGGACGGCGAGGTCGCCCTCGCCGCGCAGGCTGAGGGGGCCGAGCGGATTGTCATCCGACACAACTTCCGTGAGGTAGCGACGATCGACGGCGATGGAGGCGACGCGTTGGTTCCAGCCGACTTGCTGGGGCAGGGGCCGGTGCGGCTCCAGGCAGTCGCCGAGCCGGGTGGAGCCCTCTCGGAGCCGGTTTGGCTTCGGGTCGAGTGAACGAACCTGCGCAACCCTCCCGAGCCGCGCCGCCGGACGAAAGTCCCTATTTGACAGGCGTTTACGCCGAGCTGGGTTCGTTGACAGCCCCCCATGCCCCGATACGATGACAGGCTTGTCGGGCGATTGTCCCTAACTGAGGGAACGCGCTGGGTCGCCCGGGCGTCTCAATCGGCCCGGCGCTTCGCCACGAGACACTAGCTCGTCCGCTTCACCGTCCAGCAGGAACCCCAGGTAGGGTCCTCTCATGCATCGTTACCGCGTCAACCTCACGCTGCTCATCGCGATCGTCGTCGGCTCGATCGCCATCCTGGGCGGGTCGTACGGACTCTACAAGTTCCAAAAGTCGCGTAACGCCAATCGGCTGCTCGACCGCGCGGAGGCCGCAAAGGCCGAGGGCGACCTCAAGCGAACGTCCGAGTTGCTGGTGGACTACCTGCGGATCAAGCCGCGGGACGAAGAGGCGATGGCGGACCTGTCGAATGTCTTCGCGGACATCGCGGCTCAGCCGAAGTCGGAGCCCGTCCATATCCGCAACGCGATGGCGCAGCTGGAGATGACGGTCCGGGAGTTCCCCGAGCGCGACGACCTGCGTCGTCGCTTGGTGGACCTGTATATGTCGCGCCGCGTGCGGATGCTCAAGCAGGCGCTCGACCACGTGTCGCAGTTGCTCAACCGCAAGCCGAACGACCCCGAGCTCGAGGTGATGCGTTCGGAGTGCTACTTCGCCGCCAACGACCCGAAGGCAATCGAACACGCCTACAAGCTGATCGGTTACGACAAGGCCGAAGGCGAGTTCGACGAAGCCAAGGCGATCGCTCCACACGATGCAGGCGTCTATAGCCGGCTGGCTTACAAGCTGAAGTCCGATCAGTTCGAGGGCGACCTGGCCAACGAGGTCATCGACCAGATGGTCGAAGCCAATCCCGAGAGCGGCGAGGCTCTTCTGGCCAAGGCGAGTTGGCTCGAGGCGAGTGATAAGAAAGAGGAAGCGATCCCGCTGGTGAAGAAGGCGCTCGAGCTCGAGCCCGAGAACACGACCGTGGTGATCGCGAACGCGCGGCTGGCGTTGCGTGACGAGAGGCCCGAGGAAGCGATCGCAATGATCGAGGAGGCTCTCGAGCGGGACCCCACCGACACGGGGCTTTATCAGACTCTTTCGGAAGCGTCGATTGTCAACAAAGACTTCGAGGGCGCGCTCGCGGCTTGCGACCGAGGCATCAAGGCGGTCGCCATCGACCAGTCGCAGGTCCTGATGGTGCAGAAAGCGCGGCTGCAACTCCAACAGGGCAAGAAGGACGACGTCCGCAAGACGATCGCCGAAATGCGAGAAGGGGAGATGATCCCGTCGGCGTACCCCGATTACTTCGAGGGTCGTCTGCTGATGGATGATAAGAAGTACCTCGAGGCGATCCAGCTGTTCGAGAAGTACCAGCAGTTTTTTGCGTCCAACCCGACAATGGGGCTGGAGCTTAATGTGATGCTCGGCTTCTGTCGCGAGGCGCTCGGCCAGGACGAGTTGGCGCTGGAGGCGTTCAACCTGGCGTTGCAGCTTGAGCCCGGCAACCTGATGGCAGAGCAGGGCCGGCTGCGCACGATGCAGAAGATCGGCCGCACCGGCCGCGACAACGAGGGGGTGTCGATCTACGCGGCGCTTGCCGAAGAACTCGCCAAGCCGGAGAGCCAGCAGAACTGGGAGGCCTTCGATGAGGTCTGCAAGGACTACATCGAGAAGATGCAGCTCGGCGACGCGATGCTCGACATCCTCCGTGGCGAGGTGATGATGCGTCGCGGCAAGTACCCGGAGGCGCGCAAGCTGCTCATCGGCGCCTACAAGAAGGACCCGGATAACTTGGGCGTCCGCCGCGCCGCGGTGAAGCTCTTCGCCGCCGACCCGGATCAGGGCCCGGCGAAGGCGCTGACGCTGCTCGACAAGGTGGTCGAAGACCTTGGCGACATGCCGATTCTACGCCTCGAGAAGGCCGACCTCTTGTCGATGATCAACGATGAGAACTTGACCGACCAGCTCTTCGCTTTGACGGAAGGGATCGACGATTGGGAGACCCCGCAGAAGGTCCAGCTCTGGAAGGGGTTGGCCGAGAAGTTCGCCAGGCTCCGCGATGAAGAGGCCCGCGCGGAATGTCTGCGGAGGGTCGCCGAGCTCCAGCCGGGCGACCTGCCGACCTTGATCGACATGTTCAACGTCTCGCTCGCCGCGAACGACCCCGCTGGCGTTAAGCGAGCGCAGGATGCGATCCTCGACCTCGTCGGATCGAAAGAGGACCCGACATGGCTGTACACCGAGGCGAGCCGACTGCTCAATGAGTATCGCGTCAGCGGCGGTCAGGGCGACGGCGTCAAGCAGGCCTCCGAGCTGGTGGAACGGGCGTTGGCGTCGCGCCGGGATTGGAACGACCTGATCAATCTCCAGGCCGACATCGCGCTGGCGCAGGGCAACGTCCGCAAGGCGTTGGAGAGCTACGACCGTGCGGCGACACTCGGTCGGCAAGACGCGCGGGCGCTGTTCCAGTACATCAAACTGCTCCGCGCCCGCGGCCGCTTTGTCGACGCGGTCGCGCAGATGGAAAAGATCAATCGCGAAAGCCTGCTCCGTCTGTTGGGGTCGGACTACGCCGAATCGCTGCTGCGGGTCGGGCGCGCGCCCGAGGGGGTCGATGCGGCGAAGGAGTTCGCCGCTCAGGCGCCGAACAACGCCAAGGTGCAGCTCTGGCTGGGTCGGTTCTTGACCCAGGCCTCGGGGCTCGAGGCGGACAAGTCGGAGCGTAAGAAGACGTTGATCGACGAGGCGGGCGTCGCGTTCGCCAAGGCGGTGGAGATCGACCCCACGTCGTCGGAGAACTGGCTGGCATTGGTCGGCTACTACGCGGCCACAGGCGAGGGCGTGAAGGCCGACGATACGATTCGCAGCGCCCAGCTGGCGCTGCCCGAGGACCAGAACCTGCTGATGTTCGCCCGCTGCTACGAGATGGTGGGACGCACGATCGACGCCGAGTCGCTGTACCGCCTCGCCCTGGAGGGCGCCGAAGAGGCCGAAAGGGCGCGGGTTTCGCGGATGATCGCCCAGTTCTACCTCGGACCGACCTACAAACGGCCCGACGCCGTTGAGAAGGCGACCCCGTTGGTGAACAGCATCCTCAAGGACGCCGCCGAAGGGACCATCTCCGTGGACGACGCCAGCGCCCAATGGGCGCGGAGCACGGCCGCCAAGTTGCTCGCCCGCAGCGGGGGTTACCAAGACCTCCGAAATGCCGAACGTTTGATCGCGTCGAACTCCGACAACGGCGTGTTGTCGCTGGAGGACCGCGCGCTGATGGCCGAGATCTTGGCGCCCCGTCCCGAGCCGGTGTCGCGGATGAAGGCCGCCAAGTTGCTTGAAGAGATCGGGTCGAACCAACAGCTCTCCCGAGAGGCGGAGATGGCCTTGGCCCGGCTCTACTTCGCGTTGGGCGAATGGCGTAAGTGCCGCGAGCAGATGCTCGACATCATCGGCCGCTACCCGAACGACCCGAACGTGAAGCTCACCTACATCGAGATGCTGCTGCAACGCGGCGGGCCGAGTGAGATCGACCTCGCCGTGCGGCAGGTCCAGCGCTTGCAGGAGATCGCGCCGAACGACGTTGCGACGCGCGAGATGCTCGCCCGGGTGGCGTTCGAGAAGGGCAAGAAGAAGGAAGCCGCTCAGGCGGTGATCGGGATGTTGCCCCGCGATTCGAGCAAGATCGACGCGAAGCAGATCCCGCTGCTCAAGCGCGTGGCGGGGCGGTTGATTGAGTTCGACGACCTGACCCGCGCGCAGAAGCTCTTTGAGTTGGCCGCCAAGCTAGGCGGCGTCAACGAGCAGATGGCGCTTGCGCAGTTCATCGGCGAACGGGTGGACGTGGAGCAAGGGCTCGACGCGATGGAAAAACTACGCGACGACCTGACCGCCGAGCAGTTGGTGCAGGGCGGCCTGGCAGTCCTCCGGGTGGCGGAGGTGAAGAACGAGGAGGTGTCTCCGGAGGCGATCGCGCAGGTAAAGGGATGGCTCGAGCGTGGCCTACGCGAAGACCCCGAGCTGATCGCGCTGAAGCTTCAACAAGCGGAGCTCTACGACGTTCAGCACGAGTATGAGAAGGCCACCGAGGCCTACCGCGCCCTGTTGGATCGGAAGGACCTGACCGGCGTCGGGCGGGCGGTTGTGCTGAACAACCTGGCCTACTTGCTCGCCCTTTCGAGCGACGATGACTCCGCCATCAGCGAGGCCAGCCGGCTGGTCACCGAAGCGGTTGAGATCCTCGGTCCGGGCACCGAGATCCTCGACACCCGGGCGGTGATCTCGATCGCCGGCAAGCGCTACGACGACGCCATCGAGGACCTCAAGCTGGCGGTCATCGACAACCCGACGGCTTCGAAGTACTTCCACCTCGCCACGGCTTACACGCTGTCGGGGCAAGACGGCTTGGCGAAGCAAGCCTGGGAAGAAGCGGTCGATCGGGGGCTTTCGCGCGACAACGTCAGCCGGCTGGAGAAAGACCAGTACGACCAGACGAAGCAGAAGGTCGAGGCCGGCGGCATCACCAGCAACTAGGCGCGTTTGTTGGCGAGCCGGGAGCGTGAGCGACCGGAGGGGAAGTGCGCCGAATTCCCTCCGGTCGCTCACGCTCCCGGCTCGCCGATTTTTTCGCGGGAGAGGCTGTACAGGGGCCTTTATTTTCAGCGACGGAGCGGCGGCGATTTGCTCCGGTGATCCCGGCCCGGCAATTTGGAATTAGCCACCGCCTCGATTATAATCAAGGCTTTCCGGCGCTATCGGGATAGGTGGCGCGCGGCGGTTATTATCCGGAACGTGTGGGATCAGGGCGACGACGATGCAGTTCCATTTCGCAGCCACCGTGAGAGCCATCGTCCACTTGGTCGTGGCGCCGGCATGCCTGGCGGCGACGGCCATTACCGCAACGGCCCTTAGCACACCAGCTTTAGGCGCTGCCTCGGAGGACGCTCCTGCTGGGGAAGCCGCGGCAGAGTCCGCGTCGCCGGCGGTGGAACGTCGCTTCGACCCCGCGGCGATGCCGGAAGTCGGTCCCGCTGCATCGCCTCTTGGCTACCACTACGCCGAGTTGACTCCCGCTCAGACCGCGGCGTTGCGGCGTCGCTTCAAGTTGCCGCTAGAGGCGTTGGCGACCGTCAAATCGCCGAGTGAACTGAAGCAAGCGGTTGTCGTGGCGCCGCTGCCCGATCCGAATCGCCCGCTGCTGGCCGTGAGCCCGGCGTCGGAATCGCAGAAGAATCCCTTCGCCGACAGCGACGCGATCTCGTTCCGCAAGGACCCGCTCAAGGCGCTTGGCGCTATGCTCGGGGCCGGCGACGCGATGCCGGCCGGGGCGCCGGCGGCAACGGCGGATTCCGAGGAAGACAACCCGTTTGGCGGAGCGGTAGCTGCCGAGGCCCCCGAGCCGCAGGCGGAGGTCGATGGCGCCGACGACCCGTTCGGCGCCGACGCCGACCCCTTCGGCAGCGACACGGGCGCCGAGGCGGCGGACGAAGAAGACCCGTTCGGGGCGTTCTGACGACGCGTGCAGTTGTGGCGATTTTGCGGCCTGTCCGGACCGCTGCGGCGATCGACGCCGAGCGACGGGCGCCAAGAGAAATAGTCTTCTCTTCCCCCCGGTGCTATCCTCCCAGCAGGACGGGCCGCTGCGGTCCGCGATAGCGAAGACCGTGATGTAGGGCGACCGATGACCCAGGCCTCGAAGACGAGCGTTCCCTCTCGCGGCAGACGCCGCATGCCGGCCCTCTGCCCGGGGACCCGACCGCTGGGATTCGGGACGTTGATACTGGGGGCGCTGATGTTCGGCTTGGTGGCGGGCTGTGAGCCGGCGCCCGAGCCCGTCGAGCCGCCCCCGCCGCCGCCGACTCCCGAGGAGCGATTCGAACGGATCGTCGGCGCGCTCGAAGACAAACTCAATGACAGCGCGTTCGGGACCGCCGACGCCGTAGCGGAATACGACGCTCCCGCCGGCACGCCGATCACCGCCGCCAAGGTGAAAGTCAAGCACACGATCACGCCGCCCGACGGCGAGGACGATGTCCCTCGCGCGCAGCTCTGCCTGATCACCAAGGCGAAGGTCACCGTCACCCTGCCGACCAAGTCGGAGAAGGAAGAGAGTGACGAGGAGTCGAGCAGCCGACGGCAAAAGCGGGCCGACGACGAGCCGCTCGGTGAGGGGATGCCCCCGATGGAATCGCTGATCGTCCCCTCACGGGAAGAGGCCGCCAGCCGCCTGGGCAGCTCGGGCGTCCACGAGATCGACCCGGGCGAGACCCAACGCTGTTTTAATCTGGAGTATCGCGACGACCGATGGGTGCTTGTCTCGGAAGTCGACGAAGAGAACGAGCCGTTCAACGCGCTGGCGATCGAGTACGCGTTGAAGAAGCAGTAGTAAAAGAGATGATAGATGGCAGAGGGTAGATGATAGGGAAGAGCCGCAAGCTCAATCTCTATCATCTGCCATCTAACCTCTGTCATCTCGCCCGTCAGGGTGTCGAGCTCTTCGTCAGGACGCCGAGATTTCCCTTCCGGAACGCGTCGGCCATCGCGCGGGGGACTTCGGCTTCGGCGGCGACGACTTGGCCGCGTTGGTAAGCGACCTGGGCCTTCATCTCTTGCTCGCGGGCGATCGCGTCGGCGCGACGCTTCTCGGCCATCGCCTGGGCCTTGCGGGTGTCGGCCTCGGCCTGGTCGGCTTGGAGGCGGGCGCCGATGTTCTCGCCGATGTCGATGTCGGCGATGTCGATCGACACGATCTCGAACGCCGTGTGCGCGTCGAGGCCGCGTTCGAGCACCGCCTTGCTGATGCGGTCGGGGTTCTCCATCACGGCGAATTGGTCTGACGACGAGCCGATCGCGGTGATGATCCCCTCGCCGACGCGGGCGATGATTGTCTCCTCGGTGGCGCCGCCGATGAGCTGCTTGAGGTTGGTGCGGACGGTGACGCGGGCGCGGACCTTCACCTCGACGCCGTTCTTCGCCACGGCGCTGAGGGTCGAGCGCGGCGACTTCTCCGGGTCGGGGCAGTCGATCACCTTCGGATAGACGCTGGTCTTCACGGCGTCGAGCACGTCGCGGCCGGCGAGGTCGATCGCCGCGGCGCGGTCGAAGTCGAGGTCGATGTCGGCCCGGTGGGCGGCGATAATCGCGCTGATGACCCGCGGCACGTTGCCGCCGGCGAGGTAGTGGGCCTCGAGACGCTTGGTCGTGATGCCCGAGGTTGGGTCCTGCCCGACGCCGGCCTGCATCGCCTGGATGCGGGCGTCGACGATCGTCTTCGCATGGACTTGGCGCAGGCTCATGAACACCAGGTCGAACGGGTTCATCGGAACGTTCGACATGAACGCCTGCAGCCAGACGCGCCCGTAGTTGAGCAAGAAGAACGCCAGCAGGAGCGCGGCGCCGATGATGACGACGACCAGGACCGCCTGCACGAAGAGATTCTCAGCCAGACCCTGGGCGAGAAGCGGAGCGGCCTGAGCAGCAAGGGGGGCAGCGGTGAGCGGGGCGGCAGCGAAGAGGGGAGTCATCACGCGGCGATTCCGGTAGGTGCGGTTGGCAGCTGCGGGAGATTGTAGCCGCTCGGGCGGCGAGTGGAGAGGTTCCGGGGCGGCGTTAACCCCTCACGGTGCGTCTGAGCCGGGGCGCTAGCCCTCGGTGGGTAGCTGGTACCCGAATCCCACCGAGGGCTAGCGCCCCCGGCTCAGACGTTCTCAATTGGCGAGGATTACTCGAACTGGGTAGCCCCCGGGAACTTTACCGGGCCGGGGCGGTCCTGGTAGTTCGGCAGCTCGCCGGCGATCTTGGCGGCCGTGCGGGCGCCGCTGCGGTCGGGGGTTTCGTCGCTGAGCTCGGGGACCTCGCACTTCTCGCCCTTTTGGAGGTAGAGCGTCTGCGTCGGGAAAGCGAACGAGACGCCGAGCTCCGCCGCCAGCCGGAGGACGTCGGCCAGCAGCCGGTGCCGCTCGCGCAGCTCCGTGGCGTAGTCGGGCACTTCGAAGAAGACCAGCAGCTGGATGTCGAGCGAGTTGGCGCCGAAGTTGTGCAGGTACGCCGCGTAGAAGTCCTTGCGGGTGTGGGGGTGCCGGCGGATGAGCTCACGGATGCCCTCGCAGAAGGCTTCGATCCGCTCGGGCGTGGTGCTGTACTCGACGCCCAACAACGTCAGGTAGCGGCGGTACTTGCGGCGGCCGAGGTTGTCGATGCTCGACGACGCCAGCTTGCTGTTGGGGAGCGTCACCTCCGAGTCGAGCGGGGTGCGTATCCGAGTGCTGCGGAAGCCGAGGGATTCAATGGAACCCTCCACGTTGTCGATCTTTACGTAGTCGCCGACCTCGAAGGGCCGATCGAAGAGGAGCGTGATCGAGCCGACGAAGTTCGAGAGCGTCTCTTGGCTCGCCAAGGCGATCGCGATACCGCCGATGCCCAGACCGCCGAGCAAGGTGGAAGGGAGTTCATCGCTGAAGGTCGCGATCGTGGCGATCACGCCAACCACGCCAATCGCGATCTTGGCGGTAGAGTTCGCCAGCGGAATGAAGAGGTTATCGAACTGTCGGCTGCTTCTCTTCGCGCGGCGGGTGAAATAATCACCGACCAGGTCCAGCACGCGGAAGAGCGCGAGCACGGCGGCGACGATGGTCACGATCACCAACCCATTGAGCAGGATGCTCGTAAGGGTGGGCGACAACTCAATAAACCGCGCCCCAAACACCCAGACCGCGGCGTTGGCGAGGCGGCCGACCGGTTGCCAAACGCCGGCGGTGGTTTTGTGCTCTTCGACGAAATCGGGGTCGATCCGAAACAGGAGCATGTCGCCGATCCAGGTCATCACCCTCCGCGTCAGCCAGTCGGCGAGCCAGCCTAGCGGGATGAACGCGGCGAGCAGCAACCACTGGTAGGTCGGCAGCAAGAAGTGCGTTGTCCGCCAACTCTGTGGGAACTGCTTGCGGACCCAGACGCCGAAGGTCTCGGTCGGTTCGGTTTCGGTCGCGGTCGTGTCGCCATTGGCGGCAGTCAACTCGGCGCGCTTCTCGGCGAGTTCGTCGATCCGCTTCTCGAACTGCTCGTAGAGGGGGTCGATGACAGCGACCGTCTCGGCGCTAAACCGCCAGCGGCCGACGCCGTCGCGCGCGATGGTGATCTGCTCGGCTTCCGGGGCCGAGTAGAGAAGCCAATTCTCCAGCGACCACGACTGCTCGTAGTCGGGGTTGGACTCCGCCTTCTCGAAATCGACCTTGGCCGAAGAGCCTTCTTTTTGAAGGTACCAGGGGTTGATCTCGCTCTCGCCGCCCTGGGTTGGCGGGTCGCCGACCGCGGGGATCAGGCGGAAGAGCTTGTAAGCAAGGTCGGCGCCGCGGCTGTCGGCGGCGACGGCGCTCAGTTGCGAGAGGTCGAGCAGCTCGGCGGCGGACGATTTCTCGTTCGCCTGCATGCGTTTCACAAAGGCCTCCAGCGCCGCCTGAGGCGTTAGCATCTCGGCGGGGACCTCGGGCTCGGCGGGCTTCTCGGCGGGGGCCGATTCGCCGTTCGCCGCGGCCGTGACGTCGGCGCGCGCCACCGGGAGCGCAGCGCCGAAGGCGAGCAGACTTAGGCCGAGGAGCGACCAGCGGACGAGGGGACGACTCATGGAGGGGCGTCTTTGCATGCGGCTCCCACGGGGGCTATCGGGGCCGCTCGTGGGCGGTCCCGAGCGGGTTTGCTGGCAATTTTGGGGGGATTCGGCGATACTGCACCATCGTGCCTCTTGGCGAGCGATCGGCAAGGGCGCCAGCGGCGAACCCGACCAAAGTGGGAGGTTGGAAGTGGGAAGTGGGATGACGCGCGAGCGGAGCTTTATTCCAACTTCCCCCTTCCAACTTCCCACTTCGAAATACCAGAACGCTCCGCTTATCGTGCGGCGTCCGTAGCGCCTGTCCGCCAACCAGCGACGAACCCTCCATGACCACGCCTCCACGCCAAGCGACTCGCGCTCACCGTCCACGCCCCGGCTTCACGCTCGTCGAGCTGCTGGTGGTGATTGCCATCATCGGCACGTTGACGGCGTTGATCCTCGGGGGCGTCCAAGCGGCCCGCAGCGCGGCACGCCGGGCGCAGTGCACCAACAACCTGAGCCAGATCGGCAAAGCGATCATCAACTACGAGACGCAGAAGCAAAGCTACCCGGGTTACGTGCAGTCGTTGCAACAAGGCAAGCGGCCGGGCCAGGCGCCCAACGAGAAAAACTTCCTGGTGCCCCAAGTTAACGGTTTGAGCGGATCGCGGTTTCAATCCGTCACCGTAACAACCCCCGCAAAGGTGTACGACGACTCCCGCGTCAGTTGGGCGGCGATGATCTTAAACGAGATCGAGGGCGGTCAAATCTATGACAATATGGTGGACAGCACGATCGACGTGAGTGACGACCGCGCCCTGATCCGCCCCATCGCGGCGTACATATGTCCCGACGACACCGAGCTGACGTCGGTCGAAGGCAACGCAGGCTTGAGCTACTCGGCGAACACCGGCGCGTGGGACTGGTACACCACCAGCGGATCCCTGGCGAGCGCCTTCGACCGCGCCGCCTTCACCGCCATCGAAGGTGATCACCGCGCCAACGGCGTCTTCCACAACTTGACGTTCGGCAACGTGAAGATGGACTCCGGCGACGTCAGCAAGGGAGACGGCGCCGAGAACACGATCCTGCTCGCCGAGAACATCCAGAAGGAGGGCGCCTACACGTGGGCCGCAGCGGCGCTGAGTCTGCCGGGTGAGCAGCAGCTGGGCGTCGTGTGGCTCGACCCCGCGCAGCATGGGGGCGGCGACCGCGAATGGAGCCCCTTCACGAGCGGCGCGATGATCCCCTTCTCAGCGGAGGGCCCCAGTCCGGAGTATCCGTCCACAACGCCGCAGTTCGCCCGGCCCTCCAGCGGCCACTCGGGCGTCTTCAACGTGGTGATGGCGAGCGGCGCCGTGCGGACGATCGCCACGACGGTCGATTACTCGGTCTACCAGCGTCTGCTCACGGTGCAAGGAAGCAAGTGCGTCGAGCCAGTTGAACACAACGACTCGGTGTTCCGCACGCTCCCGCCGCTAGCGGCGGGGGACTATTGAGCGATAGCGAACAATGGCGAGCCGGCGACGTTAGTCGTCGGTGTGACGTGAGTACCCGCTTCACACCGACGACTAACGTCGCCGGCTCGCCGCCCCTCGTTCGGCTAACCACCTCGCGCCTGACTGCTGACCTCTGACTACTGATTACTGCTGTGGCCCAGAAACCAAAATCGTCCGCCAAGAAGGGGGACAACCCCAACGAAAAGACGATCGCCACCAACCGCAAGTCGCGGTTCGCGTACGAGGTGCTCGATCACCTCGAGTGTGGCATCGTACTGGTGGGGAGCGAGGTGAAGAGCCTGCGTGAGGGACGCATGTCGCTCGACGAGGCCTACGCCCGCATGGACAAGGGCGAGGTCTGGCTCGTCGGCTGCAACATCGAGGAGTACCGCAACGCCACGCACGAGCAGCACGAGCCCAAACGCCGCCGCAAGCTGCTCATGCACCGCCGCGAGATTAACAAGTTCGCCGCGCGGGCCTATGAGAAGAACCTCACGCTGGTGCCGCTCAAGATGTACTTCAAAGAGGGCAAGGCAAAGCTGCTGCTGGGCCTCTGCCGCGGCAAGAAGACGTACGACAAGCGCGAGTCGCTGAAAGAAAAGACTGCCAAGCGAGACATGGACCGGGCCATCAAGGGCCGCGGAAGGGATTGAGCGTCAAAACGCCAAAGGTCAGCCCCGGAGGGGCGAAAGCGCGTAGCCAGGGGCGCGAGCCCTTGGTAAGCGGCTCTCCGTTTGTTTACTGCCGACTACCAGGGGCTTGCGCCCCTGGCTACGCGCTGCCGCCCCTCCGGGGCTTACGCTTCGACGCTAATCCGTTGATTAATCACTTCGCCGCGGTTTCGGCAATTTTCTGCTCCGCCGCCGAGAGCTCGGGGTTGGGCGTCGCGTCGCCCTCTTCTTTGCCGAGCAGCCAGCGGACGCCGCCGATCAGGGACTCTTGGTACTGCGGGTTGGTCCAGACGTCTTCGCGGTGGCCCATGCTCATATGCATGACGCGGCCTTTGCCGTAGTTCTTCACCCAGAGGATGGGGATGTGGACCGGACGCTTGAGCGCCGTCTTCTCCATGTCGAGCGACATCAGCACGCGCACCTTCTCGGGCTGCCAGTGCTTGAACATATAGATCTCTTCCTTGAGCGGGATCCGCGTCCCAGCGGCGCCCCAGGGCTTCGACGCGGGGTGGTCGTCGGCGTGGACCTTGATCACGACATCGGTGTCGGCCGTCCATGGGTGTTCAACGAACGTGCCGCCGATCATGTCCCAGAAGGGCTCGTAGTTGTGATAGGTGTCGGCGGCCGAGTGGACGCCCAAGAAGCCGTGGCCCTCTTCGGCAAGCCAGGTGTTGAGGAACCACTCCCGCGTCGCCTCGGGGATCGGCAGGTCGCCGGTGGTGTAGAACGCGACCACGTCGTAGTTCTCGAGCAATTCGGGAGTAAAGTCGGTCGCGACGTCTTGCGTGCAATCGACGCGGAAGTCGCCGCTGCGGACGCCCAGCTCGGTGAGGATCTGCTCGGCGTGTGACAGCTCGTGCTGCTTGCGATTGACGGTCGAGTGGACGAAGCCCTGGCTCTGCGTGACGAAGAGCAACCGCTTCGGACCATCGTCTTGCGAAACCTTGCTATCGCCGTCGGAGTCTTCACCATCCAGTCGCTTGATGCGTACGTTGCGGTAGGTGACTGGCGAGCCGTGGTCTTGCAACGCGATGAAGCCTTGCTTGTTTTCGCCGAAGCCTTTCCAGTCGGCGAACTTGCTGCCGGCGACGCGTTGGTTCCATTCGTCCGACCCGATCTTGGCGTCGACGACCTTCTGGTCGTTGAGCCAGTGCTCGACGTGGCCGTCGCGGATGACGATGCGGCCCGTGTTCCACTCGCCGGCGGGCTTTGAGACCGTCAGCGGGACGGGGTAGAGATCGTAGAGGGCGCCGGGGCCGTTCTTCTCGTTGACGCCGGGGTACTCGGGGTCGAGGACTTGGTACTCGGGGCCCGTCTCGTAGGCGTACTGGCCCGCTTCGCTGGCGAGGTAGATCACGCCGCTGTTGCCGCCCTTGGCGATTTTGAACTCGAACCGCAGGTCGAAGTCGCCGTACTCCTCACGGGTCACCAAGTCGCCGCCTGTGCCAGCGCCGGTGAGGAGGCCGTCCTTGAGGCTCCAGGCCCCGGGCGGAGTGTCGGTCTTGTAGCCCCGCCAGCCGTCGGTCAGAGCGTCCACGGCCAACAGGTCCTGCCAGCCCGATCCCTCGTCCTTCGGCTGGGCAGCGAGGCACACAGGGGTGGCGGCGAGTGCGCAAAGCAATGCGAGGGCTGCGCGGAAGTTTCGGCTCGGGTGAGGCGTCATGGCGGCGGTTCCGTCAGAATGGGTGGATTGAGAGAAGGGCCACATCAGCGGGCAGTATGCCCAGCCGGGCACGCCAGCGGCAACCGCCGGCGCGGCGGGCGCCCCCGTAGCTACCGGAACAGTGTGCGATGCGCTACCAGAAAGTTTTGACCGCCGCGGTTTTGTCGCTTTGCGTTTTTGCCGGCGACCGCGCCGACGCCGCGTTGTTGGGGGTCGACGTGTCGTCTTGGCAATCGAGCGTCAACTGGAACTCGATGAAAAACGCCGGCGTCCAGTTTGGATTCGCCCGGGCGACGATGGGGACCGTCGATTACGACTCCCAGTTCGCGTCGAACATGAACAATTCCCGCGCCGCGGGCATCCCGATCGGGCCGTACCATTATGGCTACCCCAACACGGCAATGAACCCGTTGTCGGCGACGGTCAAACAAGACGCCATCAACGAAGCGACCGACTTCGTCAACCGCATCAAGCCGTACTACGACGCCAACCCGGGCTGGTATCTGCGGCCAGTGCTCGACGTAGAAGAGCTGCCGTCGAACGCCGAGGTCAACACGGTCGCCGAACAGCGGGCCTACCTTTCCGCTTGGGTGAAGGACTTCAACAGCGTGGTGAAGGAGCGGCTTGGTGTCGATGTCATCATCTACTGCAACAGCAACTACGCCTCGAACTATTTCACTGCCGACTTGGCGTCTTTCGATCTTTGGATCGCACGCTGGACTTACAACTCGAACACTCCGCCGTCAGCCTCACAGCTCGGCATCTGGAGCAACGCTGGCTACGATTTCTGGCAGTACAGTGACAGCGGGAGCCTCGGCGGCGAGAACCCGCTCGACCTCAATCACTTCCCGGGCACGTTGAACGATTTGCAGCAGTACCTTGTCGGCGGCGAGCCGCCGCTCGAGGGGGATTACAACGGCGATGGCGTCGTCAACGCAGCCGACTACACGAAGTGGCGCGACACCTGGACCCGCACCAACACCGACCTCAGCGCCGACGGCAACAAAAATGGTGTGATTGACTCGGGCGACCGCGATGTCTGGGCGGCGAACTATGGCGCGGCGGCCGCGTCGGCGATGGGCGTGCCTGAGCCGACGGCGTTGCTGCTTCTTGGCGTCGGCGCCGCCACGCTGGGGGCCCGCCGACGCTAAGCAAGCGAGGGCCTGCAGGGCCCCGGACGGACCGGCGTCCAGATATCGACGGCTCGCCAGATCGTGTTGGGCAGGGCCGTGAGGCCACTGGCAAATTTGCGTTCGTCGTACCGGTCACATATAAGTACTCGCACCTCCTCTCTTGTGCGTGGACACCGGCATGTCGACAGTCGCCAACAGCCGCCGCTTAATCGGGTCCTCGGTTGTTTGGTGCCTGCTTGTGAGCGGTGTGCTGGCGAGCGGTGACCTCCGCGCCATCGCGCTGAGCGGTGTGGCGCCCGGCGGAAACAATGCGGCGTATACCGGACTTGGTACGCCCGTCATCAACGCTCGAGGTGATGTCGCGTTTCTGGGGTCAGCGACCGACGGGACGGAACAAATGGCGGGGGTTTGGACCGCTAGAGATGGTGAGCCCCCGTCGCCCGCCGCTCTCATCGGTCAGATCGCCCCAGGCGCCAACAAACCGTTTCAGAGCCTCCGCGGCCCGTCGATCGATCGGTTTGGTCGTGTCGCATACATCGCCAGTCTGCAACGCGACGAAGGAGAGACGATTCCTATCAGCGGCGCATGGCGCGCCGGTCCGGACGGCGACGTGACGCTGATTGCGTTGGCCCGAGAGGATTGGTTCATCCCGGGGACCTCCTCGGTCATTGGGCACTTCGACACCACGCTCTTCGTGAACGCCGCGGGTCAGGCGATGTTCTCCACGAGCCTGAGGACCGACAGCTTGTGGGACGGGACGGTCATCGTTGGGGAGAACGCCGGTGTGGATAGCGTCCTAGGGATCGTCGCCCGAGAGGGACAGTCGGCCCCAGGGACCGACGCTGCCTTTCGTTTCGTTTACTACCGCCATACCGGCCCCAGCAACGCGGGCCATGTCGGGATCGTGACGACCCTGCAGGGGCCGAACGTCACTCCCGACAACGAGGAGGGCGTCTGGGCTTACACACCGGGCGCTGGTATACGGCTCGTTGCGAGAGAGGGAGACGCAGCGCCAGCGATGGACGGCGTCTTCAACAGCTTCTACTACCCAAGAGTTTCGGTGAATCGGTTCGGAGACGTCGCCTTCGCGGCGGACTACCGACCCAACGAGGGAGGGGCGTCCGTCGGGAGCGGCGTCTTCTCGAGCGCCGCGGGGACGGAAGGACCGGTCGCGATCGTAAAGACTGGCGACGCCATCTCGTCGATGGGACTCCAGTTCGGGAGTGCGGGCAACGTGCTGTTGCTGGGGTCCACCGGGGACATCGTTGCGCCGGTCACGCTATCGGGGAGCGGCGTCAACACAGCGAACAACCACGCCATCTTGATGGCCGACGCGGGTGGTGATCTAAACCTCATCGCTAGAGAGGGTGACCCCGCCCCAGGAACCGACGCGCGGTTCGGCAACATGATAAGCCCCGACCCCTTCTTCTCCCCATCGCTCAACGGGCGGGGACAGGTCGTCTTCAGCAGCCGGCTGTCGGGGACGGGCGTCGATGCTTCCAATGACTCAGCGATCTGGGCGTACGACGGGGGCGCGTTGCGACTAATCGCCCGAGAGGGGGACTCGATTGACGTGAGCGACGACCCCCACAGCCCCGACCTGAGGACCATCGAGAGCCTCGATGCCGAGCTCCGGTCGAGTAACGATGACGGCCTCCCTAGCGGCTTTAACGACCGGGGCCAGATCGCCTTCTACGCCGCCTTCACCGACGGCACGAGCGGCGTCTTCGTCTCCGACGCGGTGGCGGCGCCGCTCCCGTTGGCGGGTGACTATGACCGCGACGGGTTCGTGACGCCGGGCGACTACGACGTTTGGGAGTCGGCCTACGGCTCGTGGGCCGTTTCGTACGAGGGCGCCGACGGGAACGGTGACGGCTTCGTCGACGCGGCCGACTACGCGGTCTGGCGCGACGCCTATCAGACGGTCGTGCAGAGCGTGCCCGAGCCATCGGGCCTGAGCGGGCTGGCTGTTGCTCTCGCGGCGGCGGCGTTCCGCCGGCGTCGATAGCGAACTTCCGAGGACGATCGATACAAAAAACAGCCCCGGCCAATCCTGGCCGGGGCTGTTTGCGTTTCGGTTGGGACCGTTCGATCGGTCAGAGGAGGGGGGCTTAGTTGACTTCCTTCTCCTTGATCCAGCTCATCATGCGGCGGAGTTCTTTGCCGACGATCTCGACGCCGTGGGTGCGCTCGCGGCGGCGGGTCGCCTTGAACATCGGCGCGCCTGCTTTGTTCTCGAGCATCCAGTCGCGGGCGAAGCGGCCCGACTGGATGTCTTCCAGCACGCGCTTCATCTCGGCCTTCGTCTCTTCGGTGATGATCCGCGGGCCCGTCTTGTAGTCGCCGTACTCGGCCGTGTTGCTCACGCTGTAACGCATGTAGCTGAGGCCGCCCTGGTAGAAGAGGTCGACGATCAGCTTCACTTCGTGCATGCACTCGAAGTAGGCCATCTCGGGCTGATAGCCGGCTTCGACGAGGGTCTCGAAGCCCGCCTTGATCAGCTCGCTGAGGCCGCCGCAGAGGACGGCTTGCTCGCCGAACAGGTCGGTCTCGGTCTCTTCGGCGAAGGTCGTGCGGATGACGCCGCCCCGCGTGCCGCCGATCCCCTTGGCGTAGGCCATGCCGATCTTGAAGACGCTCGACGACTCGTCCGACATGTCGTCGTCGGCCGCGACCGTGCCCGCCTTGCGCGTGGCGATGAGGCAGGGGACGCCGCCGCCCGCCTCGAACTCGCTGCGGACTAGGTGGCCCGGGCCCTTGGGCGCGACGAGCAAGAGGTCGGTCCCCTTCGGCGGCTCGATCAGCCCGAAGTGGATGTTGAAGCCGTGCGAGCACATCAGCACGGCGCCCTTCTTCAGGTTCGGCAGGATGTCCGACTTGAAGACCTCGGCCTGAACTTCGTCCGGCAGCAGGATGTTGACGACGTCGGCCTGCTTGGCGGCGTCGGCGGCCGAGACGGGCTCGAAGCCGTGCTCCTTGGCGAGGTCGTAGTTGGCGCCGCCGGGGCGCTGGCCGACCACGACGTTCACGCCGCTATCGCGGAGGTTCTGAGCATGGGCGTGGCCCTGCGAACCATAACCAATGATGGCGACCGTCTTGCCCTTGAGAGCGGCGAGGTCGGCGTCGGCGTCGTAGTAGATTTGGGCCATGAGGGCGGCGGTGTGATGCGGACGCCGCACGGTGGGCGGGGCGTCCTGGTGTTCAGAAGTGGGAAGTGGGAAGTCGGAAGTTGGAGAAGGGGATTAACATCTTTCCCACTTCCAACTTCCCACTTCCGCCTTTGAGTTAGTTAGGCGTCGCCTTCAGCGCCCGGTTCGCCCACGATGGGCCTGTTCACGCTCCGGATCATCGCGATGCGGCCGGTGCGGCACAGCTCGATGATGCCGAAGGGGCGCATCATGTCGATGAAGGCCTCGATCTTCTTCTCCTGGCCGGAGAGCTCGATCATCATCTCGTTAGGCGAGACGTCCACGATGCGACCGCGAAAGATGCGGCTGAGCTCGCGGATCTCGGGGCGGTCGGTCTTGGCGGCCTGGACCTTGATGAGCATCAGGTCGCGTTCGACGTGGTCCTTGCTGCTCACGTCATCGACACGGACGACCGTGACGATCTTTTCGAGCTGTTTGCGGACTTGCTCAAGGATGTTGTCGTCGCCGACGACAACAAAGGTCATCCGGGAGAGTTCGGGCGACTCGGTCTCGCCGACGGCGAGGCTGTGGATGTTGTAGGCCCGCGACGCCAGCATCCCGGCGACGTGCGCCAGCACACCGGGGACGTTTTGCACCAGAGCGGAAAGAACGTGTCGCATCGGTTGGAAAGGGGTCGCGGGAAAGGGCTTACAGCGACGGCCCGGGGGCCGTGCCGAGCCACGAATCGTAATCCGGGGGCGGGGCGGTCGCAACCAGCCCACCGCCGGCCGTCATTGACCAAAGATGTGAAGACCGGTACTCTGGCCAGACTCGCGACCCTCGAACGGCCCGAAGGGTTCGCGACTAGTCCCGACAAAGGAGCCCCGTACGGGCCCAAATCAGGGGCTCTAACGCATCCGGCCGGAACGACCAACGCTGGCCCGCCTCGGCGCTTTTGAACGCCTCAGGCGGCCTACTAGGGCCCTTGTAAGGGCTCTGGTAGGGCCTCGCCGGTGTGCCCCCAGGAGAGATTTTGTGTCGCTAGTTAATGAGCTCGTCGAAGCAGGCGTTCACTTCGGTCACCGTGCGAGCCGGTGGAACCCGAAGATGCGGCCGTACATTTACGCCCGCCGCAACCTGATCCACATTATCGACGTCCGCGAGACCATCCGCGGTCTCCTGCGAGCCAAGAAGTACCTGGCCGACGTCGCCGGCCGGAACAGCCTGATCCTGTTCGTCGGAACCAAGCGCCAGGCGTCGGAGTCGGTCGCCCGCGAAGCGGCCCGTTGCGGCATGCCGTGGGTCTCGGAGCGTTGGCTGGGCGGCACGCTCACCAACTTCCGCACGATCCGCGACCGGCTTGGCCGGCTGGAGCAACTCGAGGCGATCCGCCAGGGCGAGGCGATCAACTCGTACTCCAAGAAGATGCAGTCCACGTTGACCCGTGAGTACCGCAAGATCTACCGCAACCTCAACGGCATGCGGACGATGACGCGTCTTCCCGAGTGTCTGGTGGTCGTTGACCCCAAGAAAGAAAAGAACGCCGTCAAGGAAGCCCGCGCGCTGGGCATCGCTGTGGTGTCGCTGATCGATACCGACTGCGACCCGGACACGGTGGACCTGCCGATCCCGGGCAACGACGACAGCATGCGCTCGATCGAGGTGATCACCCGCCTGCTGGCGGACGCGATCGCCGCCGGCAAGTCGCAGGCCGCCATCCAGCAACAGATGGCCAACGAGGGCGCCGCCCGCGAAGCGGCCCGCAAGGCCGACGCCGCTGCCGCCGAAGCAAAGGCCAAGGCCGAAGCCGACGCCTGAGAGGGCTGACGCTTTGCGAAAGGGGAAAGACGAAAGTGGAAAGGGGAAACACCCAGCCACCGAACCCTCCCCTTTCGGCATTCCCCTTCCCCCTTTCAACCAACGTTGGACGCCGCATTAACTCAAGCGGCATCCCTAAGAGGAATCACTCATGGCCGATATCACCGCCGCGATGGTGAAGGAGCTGCGTGACGAGACGCAGTTGCCGATGATGGACTGCAAGAAGGCGCTCGTGGAAGCGGGCGGCGACAAGGAGGCCGCCAAGCAGGCGCTCCGCGAAAAGGGCGTTAAGCTGATGGGCTCGCGCGCCGACCGGGCGACCGAAGAGGGCCGCGTCGCGGTCTTCGCCGGCGTTAACCAGCCGGCCGGCGCGATCATCGAGCTGCAAGTCGAGTCGGCGCCCGTCGCCAGCAACGAGGACGTCGTCGCTCTGGCGAACGACCTCGCCAAGCAACTCGCCACCGGCCCCGGCGCCAAGACCGCCGACGAGCTGTGGGATCAGCCCTCCCCCAGCCAGTCTGGCAAGAAGCTCCGTGACATCAAGGACGACCTCGAGAACAAGATCCGTGAGGTCTTCAAGCTGGCCCGCATCGAGCGGATTGAGGGTCCGACCGGCGGCTACGTCCACTTCGACGGCAAGACCGGCGTCCTCTTGGCGGTGAAGGGCGGCTCGGACGAGCTCGCCAAGGACGTCAGCATGCACGTCGCCGCGATGGGCCCCTCGGCCACCAACGTTTCGGACCTCGACCCCGCCGAGGTCGAAAAGGAACGGGCGATCCTGATCGAGGCCGCCAAGCAAGAGGGCAAGCCCGAGAACATCATCGAGAAGATGGTCGAAGGCCGCCTGCGGAACTACTACGCCGAGAAGGTGCTGGCCGAGCAGCCGTTCGTGAAGGACGACAAGCAGACCGTCGGCAAGGTCGCCAAGGCGGGCGGCATGGAACTCCGCGGCTTCTCGCTGTGGAAGGTCGGCCAAACGAGCGACGCCACCGCCGCTTGAGAGGCGAGCGACAATTGAAACGACAAACGCCCCGGCGCCTTGGCTCCGGGGCGTTTTTTTTTGAAAGCCCCGGAGGGGCGAAAGCGCGTAGCCAGGGGCGCAAGCCCCTCAAAAACCATGAGAGAAAGCAAGAAGCCCCGGAGGGGCGACAGCAGCTCCACATGCAGAGTTGCTGTCGCCCCTCCGGGGCTATCCTCCATCACCCCTACAGGGCGAATGACGGCAAACGTCAAACGGGGTGGCGGGGGCACTCCGCGCTTTCGCGGAAGCCCCCGAGAAGTGGAGACCGGGTCACCAACGCACGGGGGCTTCCCTGACGGGAGCGCCCCCGCCACCCGTCGCGCTACCAACGCCAGCCACCCGACGAGTAGAACCTTCGGACGCTTCTAGGGAACAACTGACCAATCGCAGCAGTAGCACCGCTTAGAAGGATGTGCATACCCCTCCCGATCTCAATGGGATCTTCAGGCCATTGGCCTTGCCACCATGTGGAAGTAAGCAGGCAAGCGATGAGCGTCCCGAAGCATACAACCACCCATCGCACAATGCTGGAACGATTCCATACGCCAAAGCACATCAGCCCTGTCAGGGTGATGCCTAAGGCAAGCCCCAGTAGATTCTTTCCATCAAACGGTCGCTGATAGTATGCCATGAACAAGCAACTTGTTATTGGCACGCTAAGCAATGCAGCGCATGCAAGTGTTGCAATAAACCGTCCTTGGCGAAACGCATTTGGTTCGTGATCCTCAATACTCATTCCCCACCGCCTTCGCCGACAAGTCCGCCGCCGGCGCTTCCGCGACCTGGCGTACGCGTTTGTCGTCGACCTCTTCAGTGAGGCGGGCGATCGCGTCGGCGAGTGAGCACGAGCCCAGGTCGCCTTCGATGCGGTCGCGCAGGGCGACCGTGCCGTTGTCGCGGTCTTGTTCGCCGACGACGACGAGGTACGGCACGAGTTCGAGCTGGCCCTCGCGGATCTTGGCGCCGAGCTTGGAGCCGCGGTAGTCGCCTTCGACGCGCAGGCCCGCGGCGCGGAGCTTCGCTTCGACTTCGCGGCCGTACTCTTCGGACTTCTCGCTGACGGTGAGCACGCGGGCTTGCACCGGCGCCAGCCAGAGCGGGAAGGCGCCGGCGAAGTGCTCGATGATCACGCCGACGAATCGCTCGAGCGAGCCTAGCGGCGCGCGGTGGATCATCACCGGGCGGTGCGGCTTGTTGTCGGCGCCGATGTACTCCAGCGCGAAGCGGCCCTCGCTCGGCAGGTTGTAGTCGAGCTGCACGGTGCCCAGTTGCCACTCGCGGCCGATGCAGTCGGTGACGACGAAGTCGGCCTTCGGGCCGTAGAACGCCGCCTCGCCCGGCTCGATCGACAGGCCCGGCAGGTCCATCGACTCGCAGACGCTGCGCAGCTCGGACTCGGCCCGATCCCACAGCTCTTCGTTGCCGACGTACTTGCTGCTGTCGGGGTCGCGGAAGCCGAGGCGGACGCGGTAGTTGTTCATGCCGAGCGACTTGAGCACGGCCTGCGTCATCTCGAGGCACGCGCGGAACTCGTCGGCGACTTGTTCGGGCGTGCAGAAGAGGTGGGCGTCGTCTTGCGTGAAACCACGGACGCGGGTCATGCCGCCCAGCTCGCCCGACTGCTCGTAGCGATAGACGGTGCCGAACTCCGCGAGCCGCACCGGCAGGTCGCGGTACGAACGGGGCTTCGACTTGTAAATCATGATGTGGTGCGGGCAGTTCATCGGCTTGAGCAGGTAGCGCTCATGCTTGTGCGCCCACACGTCGAGCGCGGCGGCGCGCTCGGCCGGCGGTTTCTTGGGATCGACTTCGCCGTCGAAGCCGAGCAACCGCGCGGCGTCGAGCAGCTTCGCCTCTTCGTCGTCGGTGATCTCGCCCGCTTTGAGACGCTCGACGAGGATGTCAACGAGCTGCCCCGCGTTGTGCTCGCACAGCACCGGGAATTGGCTCTCCCGGTAGTAAGGGAAGTGGCCCGAGGTCTCGTAAAGCTCGACGCGGCCGACGTGCGGCGTGTAGACCACTTCGTAACCGCGCGATCGCAGTTCTTCGCGGATCATCGCCTCGAGGGTCTGCCGGATGACGGCGCCCTTGGGGAGCCAGAGGATCAGGCCCGAACCGACCTTGTTGTCGATCGTGAACAGCTCGAGCTGCTTGCCGAGGACGCGGTGGTCGCGCTTCTTGGCCTCTTCGACCTGCTTTAGGTGGGCGTCGAGTTCGGCCTTGTCGAAGAACGCCGTCGCGTAGAGGCGTTGGAGCTGGTCGCGCGAGGCGTCTCCCTTCCAGTAGGCTCCGGCGACGTTGAGCAGCTTGAACGCCTTGCCGATGTGCGAGGTTGAGGGAATGTGGACGCCGCGGCAGAGGTCGATGAACTCGCCCTGGCGGTAGAACGACAGCTCCGCCTCTTCGCCGAGGCCCGTCTCGACGTGCTCGACCTTGAAGCGCTGGCCGAGCTCTTCGCACAATTGCAACGACTCGGCGCGCGGCTTGTCCATCCGCTCGAAGGCGAGGTCTTCTTTGACGATCGCCTTCATCTCGGCTTCGATCTTCGGGAAGTCGTCTTCGGTGAGCGGCTGCGGCAGCAGCATGTCGTAGTAGAAGCCCGTGCTGGTGGTGGGGCCGAACGCCAGCTGGACGTCTTTGTAGAGCCGCATGACGGCCTGCGCCATGACGTGCGCGCACGAGTGCCGCATGATGGCGAGGGCTTCGGCGTCGCGCTTGGTGAGGAAGCGGAGCTTCACCTCGCCCGTGGCGGGGAGCTCGTAGGTGAGATCACGCTGGACGCCGTCGATCTCGGCGGCGATGGCGGCCTTGGCGAGGCCGGGGCCGATCGCCTCGGCGACCTCGCGGCACGTGACGGCGGTTTCGAAGGGGCGGCTGCTTCCGTCGGGGAGTTGGACCGTGAGCATGGCGGCGACGTATCGTCCTAGTGAGTTCGGCAAGTGCGCCCCGTTACGGAGGGGGCGCTGTGGCGACCGCGGATGTCCGTAAACCGCGGCGAAGCCCTGCATCATAGCGATTTCGGGCGGCGGGGGGACGGGAACCTCCAAGACGCCAGGAGCGCCAAGGTTCGCCAGGAATTTTTTAGACAGGATGAACAGGATCGACAGGATTTCTGATCATCCTGTTGATCCTGTCAAAAACTTCTGTCGGTTCTTGGCGATCCTAGGCACTCCTGGCGTCTTGGCGGTTTCTCTTCGTCGGAAGAAGGGTAAAGTGGAAGACCACCGACGACTAACGTCGCCGGCTCGCCGCCGTTCGTTCCGCCTTCCCCCTTCGACCTTCCGCCTTCGCCCGTGTCCTCCGCACCGAACCAACTCAACACGCTGCTGGCGCCGCGGTTCCTGTTCCAGTTCGCGGTCCCGGTGAAGCGACAGACGCCGATCTGGTCGCCCAAAGGCATCGCTCTGGGCGAGGACTATCGGTTGCCCGACCTGGCGGGGCTCGACCGAGAGACGCCCGGCAGCGAGCGGAGGTTCGCCGACGTCCGCATGGCTTGGGCGCCGGAGGGGTTGGCGTTTTGGATCGACATCGACTGCAAGCAGCAGCCGGTGTGGTGCCGAGAGACGAGGCTCGACGAGTCGGACGGCTTGCATATCTGGGTCGATACGCGGGCGACGCACAACATCCACCGCGCGTCGAAGTTCTGCAACCGTTTCATCTTCACGCCGATGGGCGGCGGCAGCGGTGACACCCAGCCGCTCGCCGACCAACTGCTGATCAACCGCGCGCGAGAAAACGCCCGCCCCGTGCGGCCGCGCGAGCTACAAGTCGTTGCGAAGGTGACGAAGACCGGCTACCGCTTGGCCGCGTTCATCCCCGCGGTGGCGATGACAGGCTACGACCCGACGCAGCAAACGAAGCTCGGCTTCAACTACGCGGTGGTCGATCGCGAGCTCGGTTTGCAGACGTTTTCGAACGGGCCGTCGATGCCGTTCGATGAGGACCCGAGTTGCTGGGCGACGATGGAGCTGGTTTCTTAGAAGCTGGAACCGCGAATCCACGCGAATTGACGCGAATGAATAAAACTATTCGCGATGATTCGCGTCCATTCGCGGTTCCAGCTTTGTACGACCGCGGATGAGAAGGTCGCCGTCGATTGATTCGTGGGTGACTTCGGTGAATGTCAGGGCGTCACGCATGAAGGCGACGCCTTCGCCGCCGATGGGTCCGGGACCCGTTCCGCCGATGAGCTTGGGGGCGACGAACGCCCAGGATTCGTCGATGAGTTGCTGATCGAAGAATTGGCCGAGCAGTTTGCCGCCGCCTTCGACGAGGACGTTCGTTAGTCGGCGGCGGCCGAGTTCGTCGAGAAGTTGCGGGGGCGTTGCGGTGAGGACTTCGACGCCGCGGTCGCGTAGTTGCTGCGCATCGGCGGCGGGATAGCCTTCTCCGACCGCAACGAGCACGGCGCCATCGTCGGGGGTGTTCCAAAGCTTGCGATCGATGGGCAGCGGTTTGTCACCGGCGATCACGATACGCAGCGGCGTCCGCGGTCCGGTGGGACGGGCGGTTAGCAGCGGGTCGTCGGCGACGAGTGTTCGGGCGCCGACGATGACGGCGTCAACGCGACCGCGTAGTCGGTGGACGCGGGCCCGTGACGCTTCGTTGCTGATCCACTGGCTGTCGAGCGTGCTAGTGGCGATCTTGCCGTCGAGCGTCATCGCCCACTTGGCGATCACCCACGGCCGGCCCGTCTCGAGGAGCTTGAGGTACGGCGCCACGAGTCGCCGCGCGTCGTCTTCGAGCACGCCGACAACGCACTCGACGCCCGCCGCTTCGAGCGCGCGGATGCCGCCGCCATCGACCTTCGGGAACGGATCGCGCATCGCGATGACGACCCGCTTCACGCCAGCGGCGAGCACCGCCTCAACGCACGGCGGCGTCTTGCCTGTGTGGCAGCAGGGCTCGAGCGTGACGAAGAGTTTCGCGCCCTTCGCCCGATCGCCGGCTGCCTTCAAGGCGTTGACCTCGGCGTGCGGACCGCCAAATCGCTGATGAAAACCTTCGCCAACGATCGCGCCGTCAAGAACGACGACGCAGCCGACCATCGGGTTCGGCTCAACTAAGCCCTCCCCGCGCGCGGCAAGCTGCAAAGCCCGGCGCATTGCGGCGACATCGTCTACTTGCTCAGGGCTCATGAAGGGGAACCGCCAAGACGCCAGGAGCGCCAAGGATCGCCAGGAAAGAAACAGAAAGTCATTGAGACGGGATACACAGGATCAATAGGAGGACCAGAAATCCCGTCCATCCTGTTGATCCTGCCAAAACTCTCTTGGCGATCCCTGGCGCCCCTGGCGTCTTGGCGGTGAATCGTTTTCCTAGGAGGGCGTCCAGATCTTGGAGCCGCCGCCGGTGGCGGGTTCGTCGCTGCCGGGGGTCCAGAGTTTGGAGCCGCCGGCCGGCGCGTCTGACATTGCCGGCTCGGGACTCATGCCATCGCCTTGCATGCGAGCCATCTCTTCGGCAGACGGAACGGCGCCGAGGGCGTAGAGCAACTCGTAGAGCCGCTCGGCGATGCCCTTCTCTTTGAGGTGCTCGTCGCGCAGGTGGCCGACGATGCGGTTGGCCTCTTCGAACTGGCCCTCGACGACACGCAGTTCCAACTCGGCGAGGTCCCAGCCCGCATTGCTTTTACCCGTCCCATCGGCGGCTTGCCGACCACGCTCGATCCACGCCAGCGCGTCGTCGAGCTCGGGCTCGAGCGCCGCGAGTCGGCCATAGAGGTCCTCGGGCGGAAGGTCCTCGGCGAGGCCGGGTCGCCCGACCGCTTCCTTGGCGACAAGTCGGGCGACTTCGGTGGCGCCGGCAAGCTCGGTCCGCTTGTAGAGCGAAAAGATGTCGTCGTCGGTCGCCTTCGTAAGATCGACCCGCGTGACGCGCGACAGCGGGATCGTCTCGAGGTCGACTAGCTTGGGGTCGATTGCCTCAGGGGTCGGCAGGCCGAGCTTGGTCCGCAGTTCGGTGAAGACCCCAGCCTCGACCGAGGCAGCGGACGTTTGCTCCAACACCATCAGCGCCGCAGTGACGGCTGTCTTCAGGGCGGGGTCGGCAGCGGCTTGGGCGGGCGATTTGCCGGTGAGTTTCGCCAGCGGCTTATCGGGCCACTCTTCGAGCAGCACGCGACGCTGTTCGTCGGCGACGACGCGACGCCGATCGGCGACCGGTGTGTCGTCCGGGAAGCGCCAGCGCGACCGCATCGACGGCGCCCCGGCGCCGCGGCCGGCGACTTGTTCATCAGTCTTCTCGCCGATGGCGTCGCCCAGTTGGGCCGCAAGCACACCGAGCGTTGCGTCGAACTGTTCGTCGCGGTCAAGGACGAGTTCGAGCCGCTCGGGCTTGTCGGTCTGCCGGCCGTAATACGACAGCACGCCGACGATGCGCGGCGTCGTCTCGGCGGTGGCGCCGACGCCGGTCTCGGGTAGGTCGCGGTCGAGCAGCAGGAACGTGTGCCGCGGCGGCAGGCCCTCGATCGCGTGCAGCTCGGAGTCGCTGAGCTTGTAAGCGGACGTCCGCTTGGAGCGAGTCAGCTTGTCGACGAGGGTCTCTTCATCGGCGACCGAGTAAATGAGCCGGACGACATCGACACCCTCTTCACGGTTGCTAGCGTCGAGGAGTTGGGCGATCGCTTCGGATTCGACGGCGTCGTCCGGGAGGCCATCCTGGGACTGGTCGGTCACGAGTTGGGCGAACTTGCGCAGCCCAGCGACGAACTTCGTCTGGTCGCCGATCCAACCCGACACGACTGCCGCGTTGTACGGTAGCACGTCCAGATCGGGGTGGTTCTCGCAGAGTTTCTCTAGCAGGGCTTCGGCGCGGCGCCACTGGCCACGGCTTGCTAGCAGTTGGGCCTCGTCGTGCTCGGCTTCGACGGCGTGGCCTGCAGGCGCCTCGCGGAGGAACAGGTTGTCGCGTAGCAGCAGCGGCAGCTCCGGCGCGCGGTTGAGCCGCATCAGCAGCTCCATCGCCCGCGTGTCTTGTTCGCCCGCGACGCCCTGATAGAGCCAGAGGTGCGCACGGGCGGCGATGAGGTCGCCGTCCGCTAGCAAGGCTTGCCCCACCGCGCCGATCGCTTGCAGGACGCGCGCGGGGATCGAGTCGGAGACCAGCTCCATGGCGTCTTGCAGGTGCATGACGGCCTGGCGGCTCGACGGCGCAGCGCCGCCGGCTAGCTCTTCCGGTCCGGGCTCAAAGCTAGCGGCAAGAATCGCCGCCTGGGCGTGGGCGCTGGGGTTGGTGGGGTCGGCGGCGAGGTGCTGCTGGACCGTCTGCTGGGCTCGCTCCAGGTCGCCGAGTGACAGCTCGATCGACGCCTTGAGGTCCAGAAGCGACGCCCGGCCGGGCGTCTTGGCGAGCGTCTTCTCAAGGTGCGCCAGCGCCGCCCGTGGCTGGTCCCCTTCGAGCATGCGCTGCACTTTCTCGATCTCGCCCAGCAGGTCGGAGCAGCAGAACTTGAGTTTCTTGCCGCTACCGCAGGGGCACGGGGCGTAGGGATCGACCGCCATGACTAACGTCGGGGGCTGGGCTGGTGTTGATTCGTAAGGGCCTCTCGAGAAGGGCCAGGACACCATTCTAGCGGCGTAACGGCTAGCACCAACCGTCCGACCTCCTCCCCGGGGTTGGAGCGAAGCCGGTTTGCCACTGGCGGATTGCGCGGATTGGGTGGATGTTGTCGATTGCAAGTCTTCTGCGGATTTTGCCGGCAATTTCTGCATTGCTGGTTGTGCGGGGTCGATTAACTGGTCACAGGCGACTGAAGTGTCGTCACCCGTAGGGGGGCGCCCCGCGGGCAGGAGGCCGATAAGGGCCGGCGCTAGGCTGCGCCGGAGAGCCCTTGGGCGGCAAACCACGCCGCGAGGCGGACCGAGGCGTCGGCGATACCTACGCCGACTAAGAACTGAGGAGACTCATCCGTGGCTCATCCCGTACTCAGGATGTTGGTGGCAGCGGCCGTGAGCGGCTTCGCCGCGGCGGCTTCGGCGCAGGCGTTGCCTGCCCTGGCCGACGTGCCGACGTACGATCCGGCGGAAGCCAGCGTCGACGCGGCCGGAATCGGCTCGGCCGAGGCGATGCCGTCGCCGGAAACCGTCGTCGCTGAGATGCAGGGCCTCCAGCCGATCGCCGAGTCGCCGTACGACGGCCTTGCGCTTATGGGTCAATTGCCGGCCGCTACCGAGAGCAGCGGCAGCTGGCTGCGCCGAGGCCTGTGGTACGCCGACGTCGACGCCGTCGTGATGCAACGCACCTGGGACAGCAACGGCTTTATCCTGGTGCAAGAATTCGACAACGCGTTTGATCAGTCGGTCGGTTCGATCAACGCCTTCCTCTTCCGTTCGACCGTGCCGGTCCAAGAGCACTCGCTAAGCGAGAGCAGCCCTGGATACGACGGGGCGGGGCGTCTGGCGCTGGGCCGGTTCTTGTTCCGCGACACCGCAAACCGCGACCACAACGTTGAGATGGTCGTGTTCGGCGGTCCCGAATGGAACGAGCTCACCAGCTCGGAGGCGCAGCTGACGGAAGGGGGGCAAGGCATGTACGAGATTCAGAACGATATCTTCGGCAACTCTCTGCAGGCCACCCTTCCCCCCACGGTTCAAGTCCGTGACCAGCGTGGCTTGCACATCCCCGCATCGCTCGACGGATCGGGGCCCACCCGTGTCGATTTCATCCCTTCGTTCGCCTCCTTCGACCGCGCTCGGGCGATGCAGACGGAGTACTCCAGCGACTTCCAAAGCTGGGAGTGGAACTACAGCCTCGCCCAGCGGATGCGTCGCGACCGCATGGAGATGAACCCCGCCGGACAGTGGGTCCGCCGCGCGCAGCCCGGCTTTACATGGGATTACCTCGCAGGCCTGCGGTACTTCGATGTGGGCGAGCGTTTCGACTGGAACGCCCAGGGCATCGTCCTCGAGGCGCCTGAGGTCACGTTCACCCGTGTCGGCAACACGTCGTTCTACGAGAACAACGATCCCATGCAGATCACCGACACGACGGGCGCTATGAACATCCAGACGAGCAACAACCTATTCGGGTTCCAACTCGGCGGCGGCTTGACTTACGAGACCGATCGCTGGAACGTCTCGATCTTCTCCAAGCATGGCTTCATGGTGAACGACGCCCGGGCGACCACGAACGTCACCTTCAGCGACCCCGACGACGCGTCCATCGCCCTGAACAGCTTCGGCCGCGACCTGCACGAAAACGGCCTCTCTTACCTGACGCAGGGCGGCGTCACGGCTCGGTATCACCTGCGGCCCAACCTTTCGCTGCGGGTCGGCTGGGAATTCATGTACGCGACCGGCCTGGCGCTGGCCCCGAACCAGATCGACTTCAACCCGGCCACGAACCAGCTGCATATCACCGGCGATACGTTCTACAGCGGCGTGACGGCGGGAACGGAGTTTTACTGGTAGGCGATTCTCAATGAGGTGGCGGCGGCTGCTCCGTGATCCCGGGCCAACTTTGGGGGGCCCGCCCTGTCCGCTTGGCGTAGGCGCTGGCGGTCGGGCGGCTTAAGTTGGACCGGGCTGCGGAGCAGCCGCCGCACTGTCTTTCGCCCCGATTCAACGCTCTTTCGGCTCCGTCAGCATGTCCAAGCCCATCGATCCTACGAGCGGGCCGCCTGCTGGGGACGCTGCCAACGAGAACGCCGACCGCGAAACTTTCCTCTCGCGGCGCACTTGGGGCTTGCCGCACTATCTGTGGATCGCCCTGGCGGTCACCTTCGCGCTGGTCTTCATCCCGCGCGGCGCCCGCAAGGCTCTCGAGAGCAACACCAACAAGGCCGAGGACTGGCTGCCGGCCGCGTACGCCGAGTCGGCCGACCTGACGTGGTTCCGTGACCACTTCGTCCACGAGTCTTTCGTCCTCATCAGCTGGGATGGATGTACGCTCGGCAATCCCGAGAAGCTCCGCCTGTTGGCGGAAAAGCTTCGTGCCGAGACCGACAAGAAGGGGGGCTGGCGCTGGTACCCGCGCGTGATGACGGGGCCGGAGACGATCGAGCAACTGATCACGGGGCCCGCTTCGCTGAGCCGCACAGGCGCCATCGAACGGCTCGAAGGCGCGTTGGTCGGCCCACCAAAGGTGGGCGCCGATGGCGAATCGCTCGGTGACGAGTCACGCGTCACTTGCCTGCTCGCGTATCTGGACGATCAGCTCACCAGCAGCAACCTGCAGATGCGGCGCGCCGTGGAGCGTGTGCGGGACATCGCCCACAAAGAATGTGGCGTCCCGCTCGACAACATCCACATGGGCGGCCCGCCCGTCGATAACATCACGATCGACATCGAGGGCGAACGCACCCTATTCCGCCTCGCCGGCTTGGCGGGCCTGGTCGGCATCTCGCTGGCCTATCTCTGCTTCCGCAGCAAGAAGCTCACGGCGATGGTCTTCTGGACCGCCGGCGCCAGCGCGGGCATGGGGCTCTCGCTCGTGTACTGGTTCGGCGGCGTCGAGATGTTCGTGATGGGCCTGAGCCAGCCGCGGCTCGGAACGGCCGACGCCATCCTGATGTCGATGCCCGCGGTTGTGTACGTGCTCGCTCTGTCGGGCGCGATCCACTTCGTCAACTACTACAAGGACGAACGGATCGAGCACGGACAGAACGGCGCGGTGGAACGCGCGGTCCGCATCTCTTGGGGCCCCTGTTTGTTGGCGGCGTTCACCACCGCCATCGGTCTTGGCTCGCTCGCCGCCAGCGATATCCTCCCGATCCAGAAATTCGGCATCTTCACGGCGATCGGCGTGGTGGTCGCCGTGGCGCTGTTGTACGGGATCATGCCGGTGTTCTTGCACCGCTTCCCGCCGAGTCGCCGCGTCGTCGAAGACCGCACCGGCCACAAGGACCGCGGCCCGGCGTGGCACACCCCGCTCGCTCGATTCGTCACCCGCCGATACGCGCTGACTTCCATCTTGTGCCTAGCCGCAATGGGGCTGCTGGCGTTGGGACTGCCCAAGATCCGCACATCGGTGCAGCTGCTCAATCTGCTGGATGAGGACTGCCGGCTGATCCACGACTACGCTTGGCTGGAGGAGAACCTCGGCAACTTGGTGCCGATGGAGGTGATCGTCGCCCTGGACGACAACCAGCTTCGTTCGCCCGACGAAAAGGCAGTCGACCTCGAGGCCGACGGAAAGGACGCGCGGTATCGGATGACGATGTTCGAGCGCGCCGAACTCGCTCGCAAGCTCCAGGCCCAGGTTGAGTCGCTCGACGAGGTGAGCCGCGCGCTGTCGGCGGCGACCTTCGGCGCCCAGGCCCGCGACGACGGGGGCTCGGCCTCCACGCGGCGGGCGATCGAGTTCACCACCAGTCAAGCGCTGGAGGAATCACGCGGCGATCTGAACGAGTACCTCCTCGCCGAAACGATCGATGGCAAGACAACCGGCCGCGAGCTGTGGCGGATCAGCGCGCGCGTCACGGCCCTAGGCGACGTGGACTACGGACGGTTCGTCCAGAACCTCCGTGAGAAGGTCGAGCCGGTCCTCGACGCCTATCAGCAGCGTGACGAGTTGGTCAGGCGACTGAACGAAGGCGATGCCGAGAGCGAGGGGGGCAAGCCCCTCGATACCGCTCGCGTCTGTCTGTTGACGGCATCGAACGACCCCGAAAGTCCCCGGTTGCCGAAGCCCGGCACGCCCGAATCGCGGCTTGCCGAGCTGTTGCAGAAGTCGGCGATCGGTTCCTTCACGGTCTATCCACTGGAGTCGTACAAGGCCATCGACGAGGCGAAGCAAGCGCAGCTCCGTGAACAGTTGGCACAGCGTTTCGACGCCGTGGTGTCGCTGGACCCGGCGTTGGCGAAGGAACTCGAAGGCGTCGCGGTGACGACGCTCGACGCCGAGGCCGCGGTCGCAGAGGCTATCCCCGCTGCCGAGGCGACCGCCGTCTACACGGGTGTCGTGCCGCTGGTTTACAAGACGCAACGCGAACTGCTCACCAGCCTCAAGGACAGCATCCTGTCGGCGACGGTGCTTATCGCCATCGTGATGATGTTCGTGTTGCGTGGAGTCGCCGCGGGCATCGCCTCGATGCTGCCGAATGTCTTCCCGATTGTGGTGGTGTTCGGCGCGCTCGGTTGGCTGGGGATCAAGGTCGACATCGGCATCATGATGGCCGCCAGCGTCGCGTTGGGCGTGGCGGTGGACGACACGCTCCACTTCCTGACTTGGTTCGGCCGCGGCGTCCGCGAGGGCCTCGACCGTCGGACCGCCGTGGAGCAGGCGTTCGACCGCTGCGCCACGGCGATGCTGCAGACAACGCTCATCGGCGGCATGGGCTTGGCGGTGTTCGCCGTCAGCACGTTCACGCCGACGCAGCAGTTCGGCTCGCTGATGATCACGATCCTGGCGATTGCCCTGGTGGGCGATCTGATCATGCTGCCGGCGCTGCTCTGCGGGCCGCTGGGGTGGTTCTTCGCCCCGAAAGCGCCGGCGACACCGGGGGTATTTCCTCACGATGAGGGCTCGTCCATCACGCCGACACCGAAGCCGGTTAAGCCCGTTTACGTCCCCGAAACGCCGCCACAGGCGCTCGCGGAAACGCCTGCCCCGCAGAGGACAGCGCCGAAGGCTGCCAGCGAGCCGCTAACGCCCGCGAATGCGGCCCTGCGGTCGAAGCTGCAGAAGTTCCGCCGGTCGCAGGCAGGCGACTCTGCGAACTGAGGAGAGGTTCGGCTCCCCTCGGCTGCAGGCCTGCTGCCTCTCGATTGAGGGCTCTGGGCCGGTGGCAAAGTGACTGACGGCGGGCGATACTGCCCTCGGACCAGTCTTCACCGCCCGCTCGGCCGCCCCGGATGTCGCGACGAAACCTGACGGTGCTCTTCGTAGCGCTCGCGATCGGCCTGTTGTGCTATACGCGTTCGGAGCGGAACCCCTACGCTCGGTATGTCGGCCACGCCTACGAGCTGGTGGACGACTATGCGCTTGAGCAGCCGACGGACCGCGAGCTCTTCGCCGGCGCCATGCAGGGGATCGTTGGCGTGCTGCGGCAGAGAGGCGATGTCCACTCCGACTTTCTCGACCCGCGGAAGGCCGAGCCCTTCATGGCCGACATCCGCCAGGAGTTTGGCGGTGTTGGCGTACGGGTGAGCTTTGAGGGGACGCCGCCGCGGATTGTCGTCGTCGAACCGCCGCAGCCCGGCACGCCGGCTTACGCGTCACCGATCCGGGTGAAGGACCAAATCCTGACCGTCGATGGCAAACCGACCGAGGGCCTGGGCTTGCAAGACGTCGTCGGCATGATGCGCGGCAAAGTCGGCGCGCCGGTGTCATTGACGGTCCGGCACGAGGGCGGCGCCGAGGAGACCTTCCAACTTGTGCGGGCCGAGATCCGCGTCCCCTCGGTGATCGGTGATCGCCCAACCGCTGACGGCGGCTGGCGTTACGAGCTCGAGAGCGAGCCCCGCGTCGCGCTGTTGCGGGTCACAAGCTTCGGCAACCGCACGTCCGACGAACTGGCCGCCGCCTTGAAGCAAGTTGTCGACGACGGCGCCGAGGCGGTGGTGCTCGACTTCCGCGGCAACCCCGGTGGCCCCCTCGATACGGCGGTGCGGGTTTGCGAGCTATTTCTCCCGAAGGAGTCGCGGGTCGTCACGATCCGCGGCCGTGACGGCGAGGTGCAGAGCGAGTTCGCGACGAGCGCCGACGGGCCTTACCTCGACCTGCCGCTGGCGGTCCTGGTGGATGGCGACACGGCGAGCGCCAGCGAGATTGTCGCCGCGGCCTTGCAGGACCACGGGCGGGCGGTCGTTGTTGGCCAGCGTTCCTACGGCAAAGGAACCGTGCAACAGATGCTCGAGCTGGAGCCCGGCCACAGCATGCTCAAGCTCACCACGGCGAGCTTCTGGCGCCCCAGCGGCGTCAACATCCACCGCCTCCCGGGCACGCCGGAGAGCGTGCCCTGGGGCGTCTCACCGGATGAAGGGGCGGAAGTCCCGATGACGGACAAAGAGCGGATCGCCTGGTACGAATGGCGCCGCAACCGCGACCTTGTAGGTGCTACAACCGCTAGCGACGGCAGCGCTGAAAGCGATCCCCTAGTAAAAGACCCGACGCTAGCGAAGGCCGTCGAACGGCTCGACGCGATGTTGGGCGAGCGGCCGTAGTGGTTCCAGTTGCAGCGGCGTGCACCACGTTTGCAGGAATTACCAAGCGGGCGGCTCCCTTGTGAACGCCTGCAGGCATTGCGAACACCGCGTTTTCAGCGGGTTTCTTGGGCAGCGCCTCGTAGGTAGGAGTTTGGCACGCGTCGTGCTTTTAGGGTCTGGCGTTGGCGACGCTCGTGGGACGAGCCTCCGCTAGCCAAGGCCGCGTCGGCAAGCTCGCCGCCGCTCAACGCCGCCCCCAGCAGGGCTTGAGCCGGAGCCGCCCGTCGGTCCCTTATCTGAACATCTCATTCATTCGGAATAGCAAGGAAGTCCATGATGGTTGCCGCCCGCAAGATTCGCTGCGTTGTTGTGCTAGCAGACGCCGAAACTCTCGGCATGCCCCAACGCACGCAGCCCCGTTTCCGCCCCAGCGACTTGTTGCCGTGGGCCGACCCGCACATCCGTTCGCTCGTCGAGCAACTCCAGCAGGAGGTCCGCGAAGAGGAGGCCCAGCGCCGCATGGCGCCGCCCGCCCCGTCGGCAACGTTCGACGACGACTCAACCCTCGACGACGAACTGGCGCTCGACCTAATCACGCGCCGCTTTTGACAGCGACCCCTCAATCTTGATCGAGAGCCCAGGACGCGAGTCGTGGGAGTGCAGCGCGATCAGCGTCTGCCTTCTCGACAACGGTTGAATCGTGAAAGAATTGACTCGTGGCGTTCTCTGACCCAGACGCCACGCGTCACGCCGGACCGCTGAGCGGGGCGCCCCGCTCGGCGAGCACCAGCCGTCGGGCTTCGGCGGCAAAGAGTAGTGACCCGGCGAACACGACGACGTCGGCGGCTTGCCGCTGAGCGGCGTCCCACGCCAGTTGTGGCGTGTCGGCGAGTTCGATCGTCGTTCCCTCAACTACAAGCCGCCGAGCCGTCTCGGCGACCTTTTCCGGTTGGGCCGCGCGCGGGTTCTCGATGAACCGCGTCGCGATGAAATGGCCAAAGCGTCGCGCGAGCGGCTCGATTATCGCAGCCTTGTCTTTGTCGTCGCTAATGGCGACGACTAGCACCCGCTGCTCGCGCGGCGCTACGCCACCCCTTTCCAAGCGGCAGAGTTCGTCGAGCGCCTCGGCCAGCGCCCGAGCCGACGCGTCGTTGTGGGCTCCGTCGATGATGACGAGCGGATCGCCCGCTATGCGCTCCATCCGCGCCGGTAGTCGTCCGGTGTTGATGCCGAGTCGCCGCGCATCGATCGGCAGCGCCCAGCCCTGATCGGCAAGCACGCCCAGCGCCGCGAGTGCGACACTGGCGTTCTCTGTCTGAGCCCTACCCGGCAGGGCGGGGATGACGCCTTCGATCACCTCGCTCGAACCGTTCTCGCAGCGGCGGGTAAATCGCCAATCGTTTTCAGCGGTTTCAATGTCAAAGTCGCGCCCACGGCGCCAGAAGGGACAGCCTCGCTCCGCTGAAATCTGCTCGATGACGTCGCCCGCTTCGGCGTCGGCGACGCCACTCACCGCGGGGACGCCCGGTTTGAGGATGCCCGCCTTCTCGTAAGCGATCTTGTCGCGCGTCGCTCCGAGTAGGGCCGTGTGCTCGAGGCTGATGCTCGTAATGACCGACAGGGCGGGCGTGACGACGTTCGTGGAGTCGAGCCGCCCGCCGAGACCGACCTCGAGCACGACCGCGTCCGTCCGACGATCGGCGAAGTGCTGAAGCGCCATCGCCGTCGTCAGGTCGAAGAACGTCGGCCCCCCAACGGGTTCGCACTGCATCGCCTCGGCGATCGGCCGAATCCGTTCGACGAGCGCGACAAGCTCCGCCGCCGTGCAGGGTTGGCCGCCGACAGTGAAGCGTTCTTCGAGCTTCTCAAGATGCGGCGACGTGTAGAGGCCCGTCCGCAGGCCGGCGGCTTCGCAGGCGGCGGCGATCATCGCCGACGTGGAGCCTTTGCCCTTGGTCCCCGCAACGTGGACGATCCTGAGGGCCGTGTGCGGGTCGCCGAGCCGCCGCAGCAGTTCGCGGATGCGGTCGAGCTTGAAAGCCTCCTCGGCCGGCGGCACAACGGCGGCCCGCTCGTAATTGACTCGGCCCATCAGCCAAGCGATGGCGGCGTCGCGTTCAGCGGCAAGGGAAGGCGTGTTCACGGCGCGAATCTAGGACAGAGTCCACCGGATTCCCAGCCCCAGGGCAAAGCAGTTGAACCACAAAGGAACGAAGGGACAACGTATTCCTCTACCCTTTGTTCCTTCGTTCCTTCGTGGTTCTAAAAATTTAAAACTCATTTGCGACCGCTAGTCGGCGTGGGTCTGCTCGACGGCGCCGTGCGTGCGGTAGAACCTTGCCGCGCCGATCGCCAGCACGACGATTCCCGCCGCGATGGCGCCCCAGCCGATTGCGCGGTCGAGGTCGCCTGTGGGATGGAATCGCCAGAGGGTGACGCCCGAGGCGATGAGCATCAACGCCGTGCGTAGATAGGCCAGCAGCGTCCGCTCGTTGGCGAGCTTGGTGCGTACTACCGCGAGGCGGTCACGGACATAGGAATCGGCTTCGGGCATCGGGGTAGGATGGCGCCGCTTGGATTAAGACACAAGCGTCGCTGTGCTATCCTTTGTGCAACTCTTCGCCTTTCCATAGAAGACCAAGCCATGTCCTTCGCCGTCACCGACCCCCGCTTCGAACAACAGCCTCCGACCGAGCAGCCGCCTTCCGATGGCCGTGAACCCCGTCGTCAAGGCCGGGGCTGCTTCTTCTGGGGCTGCCTGACGCTCGTCATCCTGTTCCTGGTGCTGCTGATCGGCGTCCCGCTGGCGGCGTATTTTACGGTCAGGCACTACGTCAAAAAGTTCACTGCCGACGCGCCACTCAACATCGTGGCCGTCGAGCTGCCCGAGCAGGAGATGCAGGCCCTCGAAGCCCGTTTCGAGGCGTTCGACGCGTCCATCGAGAAGGGCGAGCCGCAGGACCTTGAGGTTACGGCCAAAGAGATTAACGCGATGATCGCGCAGGACGAACAGCTCAAGGGCCACATCGTCGTGCGGATCGCAGACGGCAGGGTCGGTGGCGACGTCAGCTTCCCGATGGACCAGTTCCCCGGCGGCGGCGGGCGGCACCTCAACGCGGCGGCTGACTTCGACGTCTCGATGCAGGGGGGCGTTCTGATCGTCACGCTTGCCGATGCGAAGGTGAACGGCGCCCCGTTGCCGCAGGCTTTTCTCGACGCCTTCGCGGGCGAGAATCTCGCCGAGGGGTTCTACGAAGAGCCGGAGAGCGCCGAGGTGCTGCGGAAGTTTGAGTCGCTCGAGATCATCGATGACAAGATCATCCTGAAGGCGCGCCGAGAGCCGCAGGGGCAACCCGCCGCACCCCCCGCCGAGGCGCCCGTGGCGCCGGAAATCGAGTCGATGGATGAGACCGCTGTGCCAGTGGAAAACTAGCCTGTCTCAAGACGGGCCCGGCCTCGCCGGATAACGATTTCGTGGCGAAGTAGGATAGAAGCGACTTGACCCCCGTCCCTCGTCGTCACTTCCACCTCATGCCGATACGTCTCCCAACCGCGGTGCTGCTTGTCGGGACTTGTATCGCTTACGGCGCCGATCCGCCGGCCCCGTGGGTCGCGGACGACGGCGACGGCGGCTACAAGAACCCTGTACTCTACGCCGACTACAGCGACCCCGACGTGGCCGGCGCCGATGGCGATTACTACCTCACGGCGTCGTCGTTCAATTGCGTGCCCGGGCTGCCGATCCTCCACTCGCGCGACCTCGTGAACTGGGAGCTCGTGAACCACGCGCTGCCGCGGCTCTATGACGGCGACGCGTTCGACATCCCGCGGCACGGCGATGGCGTCTGGGCGCCCTCGTTCCGCCATCACGACGGTTGGTGGTACATCTACTGGGGCGACCCCGACCTCGGCATCTACATGGTCCGCACGCAGGACCCGGGCGGCGAATGGTCGAAGCCCGTCCTCGTGAAGAAAGCCAGCGGCAACATCGACGCCTGCCCGCTGTGGGACGACGACGGCCGAGTCTACATGGTGCACGCGTTCGCCCACTCGCGCGCCGGCGTCAACAGCCTGCTGACGGTCGTTGAACTCAACAAGGAGGGAACGCAGGCGATCGACAAGGGCTGGATCGTCTTCGACGGGCACGCCGAGCATCCGACCGTTGAAGGCCCGAAGTTCTATAAGCGGAACGGCTATTACTACATCTTCGCCCCGGCGGGCGGCGTTGCCGAGGGCTGGCAGATCGTGCTGCGTTCGAAGAACGTGCGCGGACCTTACGAGGTCCGCCGCGTGCTCGCGCAAGGCGACACCGACGTGAACGGCCCGCACCAAGGCGCGTGGGTCGAGGCGCCAGACGGTTCGAGTTGGTTTATGCACTTTCAGGAGAAGCAGCCCTACGGCCGCATCGTTCACTTGCAGCCGATGCGCTGGGTCGATGACTGGCCCGTGATGGGCGACGACCCGGATGGGGATGGCGAAGGTCAGCCCGTGCTGCATCACAAGAAACCTGTCGCAAGCGAAGCGGTGAAAGTCCCGGCGACAAGCGACGATTTTGAGCGCGAAGAACTCGGCCTCCAGTGGCAATGGCACGCCAACCCGCATGCGGATTGGGCGTCGCTAACGGCCCGGCCCGGGTGGCTGCGGCTTACGGCGGCCAAGCTGCCGGCGGGGTATCGCAACCTCTGGGACGCGCCGCATCTCTTGTTGCAAAAGTTCCCGGCGCCGGAGTTTACGGCGTCGTGCGTCATCGACCCGCAGGCGATGCGCCCAGGCGAGACAGCGGGTCTGCTCATCATGGGTCTCGATTACGCGTACGTCGGCCTCGAGAAGTCGACCGAAGGCCTCCGCGTCGTCCGCCGCGCGTGTCGCAACGCCGATCGCGGCACGGCCGAGTCGGACGACGACCTGGTACGTCTGGACGACGCGACGCCGGTCGAGCTGGGCGTCGAAGTCGATGCCGGCGGCCGGTGTCGCTTCAGCGCCCGTTGCGGCGACGAATCCTGGTCCGACCTCGGCGACGCTTTTGCCGCCCGAGAAGGAAAGTGGATCGGCGCCAAGGTCGGCGTCTTCTGTCATGGCACGGCCGATGGGCGGGGCCACGCCGATTTCGAGCGGTTCACGGTCTCGCCGGTGGCCGAATAAATCCGTGTAACACGCGCCGCCGCGCCTCGCTTGACATTGTGCAGGACCGGCACGCCCACCCCTCAGCGACGCACACGGCGTCCGGGGCGACCGGCCTGCTCCTTGCGCGAGGCAGCCACCATGAGCGACGACAAGAAGTGGGAAGACATCCGCGAAGCGGGTCGGGCGGGCTTCGTGCTGCGCTACGGCGTGCTCGCCTGGGGCGTAACGACGGGCCTCCTGTTCACCATGATCCGCGTGCTCGAAGAGGGCGCCGACGCCAACGTGCCGCTCACGCTCGCGACCTCGCTGCTGCTGTTCCCGCTCGGCGGGATCCTCTGGGGCCACACGATGTGGTGGTTCTGCGAGAAGCTACGCCACCGCCGAATCGGGTCGTGAGCGACCGCACGCCCCTCGCTACGCACACCCCCGATTAGAAATGGAGCCGGAACGCGTCAGCGCCCGGAGTTGCGATTGAGAACCACGGATGACACGGATATCACGGATGAGTCAGCGCCACCTCGATCCGAGCAATCCGTGTCATCCGTGGTTAATTGATGGCGTCATCGCGTTGGGCGGGCTAAGGAGCCACGATGCTGGTTTCGCCGCCGTTCCGCGCCTCGTGAACCGTTCCACCCGGATGCGGCCCACGCCCGTTATCGATGATGAGCCGAGCTTCGTTCACGAGCAACACCGCGCCGTCGAACCACGGTCGAGCCGGCGCTGCCGGATCGATTCGCTCGGTGTCACGGAAGGTCGGGAAAGGCCAGTCGTCGCCCGGCTTAGGGGGTGAGGTGACGATCCAAGCGTAGTGACGCTGGTCGCCGGCTTCCTCCGGTTGAAAGGGACATCGCAGTAGCAGGGGCCACGCCTCGGGCGACCACACATCGCGCGGCGTCGACTTCATCCGGTCGGCGAGCGGCTGCTCTTCGATCCAGTGCAAGATCGCCACGGGCCAATCGCTGAGCGGGTCCGGCGGCTTCTGTTGAGCGCTCCAGCAACTACGAACGGCGATGTCGATCTGCCGGATGTGGTTCTTGCAGACGCCCAGTCGCGCCTGGTGGCGAGCCCCCTGGACCGCGGGGAAGAGCAAGGCGAGCAGCGCGCCGATGATCGCCAGCACAACGAGGAGTTCGACGAGGGTGACCGCACGCTTGAGCGCTGAAGCCATCATGTCGCCCCACGTTTAGGAAAGCGAACAGGTAGTCAGGGAGCCGGAACGCGTCAGCGCCCGGAGTTGAAGCGGGTGCACGTTTGGAGAGCGAGCGTCCGCTTCACTCCGGGCGCTGACGGGTTCCGGCTCTCAGTCTTCTTGCGTTGAAAAGCGATCGAAAGGTTTGAATCCAACGAACGGTCCTCACAGCGGACCCTACTAGTTCAAATAATCCCCCGTTCACTCAGCATCTTCACCACCGCCGCGGCGCATTCCTCAATCGACTTGTCCGCGGGCTTCACCACCAGGTCGGGCTTTGTGGGCGGCTCGTAGTCGAGCGACACGCCGGCAAGGTTCGGGATCTCGCCCGCGTCGGCTTTGGCGTAGACGCCTTGGTCGTCGTGCTCGCGGCGCCACGACTCGGGGGCGTCGACGTGGACTACCAGGAACCGCTCGGCGCCGACGACTTCGGCCGCCTTCTGGCGGACCTCTTCTTGCGGGGCGACTAGCGCGGCGATCGTGATCAGGCCGGCGTCGTTGATCGTCTTGGCGACCTCGGCGACGCGGCGGACGTTCTCGCTGCGGTCGGCGAGTGAGAAGCCCAGGTCGCGCGAAAGGCCGCGACGAAGCGTCTGGCCGTCGATCGCGACGACAGCGCGGCCCTGCTCGAACAGCAGGCGCTCGACCGCCGCGGCGATCGGCGACTTGCCCGAGGCGGGCGGGCCGGTGAGCAGCACCGTCGCCGGCTTCTGGCCGTATCGCGCGGTGCGTTCCTCGTCGGTGACGGCGCTCGTCGCGGCGACGAGGCCCTCGGCCGCTTCGGTGTCCCACGCCTCTTGCTTGTCGGTCGCCGCGGTGCGGTCGAGGATCATGCCCGCGCCGACCGTGATGTTCGTCATCCGGTCGATGACGATGAATGCGCCGGTCGCGCGGTTGGCGCGGTAGCCGTCCATCGCGATCGGCCGTTCGAGCTCGAAGCGGCAGCGGCCGATCTCGTTGAGACCGAGCGTCGGCGTCGGCTCGCGGTGGAGCGTGTTGACGTCGATGCGGTAACGCAGCGTGCTGACACGGCCCGGCGTGGTCTGGGTCCCTTGCTTGATGAGGTACTGCTTACCCGGGAGCAAGGCGTCGTCCGACATCCAGACCACGGTCGCGTCGAACTTGTCGGCGACCGTCGGTAGGTTGTCGGGCCGCACGAGCATGTCGCCGCGCGAGACATCGATCTCGTCCTCGAGCGTGACGGTGACCGCTTGCGGGCAGAACGCTTCTTCGAGGTCGCCGTCGAACGTGACAATCCGCTCGATGCGGCTCTTTCGCTTCGAGGGGAGCGCCATCACCTCATCGCCGACGCGGACCTTGCCCGACGCGAGCGTTCCGCAGAAGCCGCGGAAGTCGAGGTTCGGGCGGTTGACGTACTGCACCGGCAGGCGGAAGTCGATCAGGTTGCGGTCGCTGGCGATGTGGACGTTCTCGAGGTGGTGCATCAGGGTCGAGCCCTCGTACCACGGCGAGTTCGGGCTGCGCTCGATCAGGTTGTCGCCGTTGAGCGCGCTGATCGGGATGAAGTGCTGGTCCGGCATGTCGAGCCGGGTGGCGAACTCGCGGTAGTCGCGCTTGATCTCTTCGAAGCGTTCCTCGGACCAATCGACGAGGTCCATCTTGTTGACGGCGATCAGCACGTGCTTGATCCCCAAGAGCGACACGATGAACGAGTGCCGCCGCGTCTGCGTAATCACGCCGTGCCCCGGCCGGGCGTCGACGAGGATGATCGCCAGGTCGCACGTGCTGGCGCCGGTCGCCATGTTGCGGGTGTACTGCTCGTGCCCCGGCGTGTCCGCGATGATGAACTTGCGCTTGGCCGTCGAGAAGTAGCGATACGCCACGTCGATCGTAATGCCCTGCTCACGCTCGGCCTTGAGGCCGTCGGTGAGCAGCGCCGGGTCGAACTTTCCGCCGGTGGTGCCGTGCGTCACGGAGGCCTGCTCGATCGCGGCGAGCTGATCCTCATAGATCATCTTCGACTCGTAGAGCAGCATCCCAATGAGGGTGCTCTTGCCGTCATCGACCGAACCGCACGTCAAGAAGCGCAGAAGCTCCTTGTGCTCGTGCTGCTTGAGGTAGGCGTCGATGTCGGTGGCGATTAGTTCGCTTTGGTGGCTCATACAGAAATGACGAAGCACGAATGACGAATGACGAATGACGAATGACGAACGCAAGCGATGCTCGGGCCGCCAAGAATCAGGTCAGTTGGGCTTCGTGTTGCGGAGTATTTTTGACAGGATCAGGTGAAGTTCTTTCGTCTCTTGCCATAGATGGCGAGCATTCTCTTTCGACTCAGGACACGCCCTCGCAATCATCCTCAGCCAATGCTTGGTTTCACGGGCTTCTTTGCGACTAATTGCAATCTTGTGCCTGAAGTCTTTCTTCGATTCAGCATCGTCCGCTTCGCAATAATTGGCGCCAACACTCGTAGCTGAACGAACGAACTGAGAGATCAGAGGTGAGGCAACTGGAGACCGCTTGAGCGACATTGCAAAGTCGATAGCCGCTTCGCCGAACGTCGCGGTTCGTTCTTCCAGGTCGTATGGACGCTGTTCCCCGCTTGCGTTCGTCATTCGTCATTCGTGCTTCGTCATTCGCTTAGAAGTAGCCTTCTTTCTTCTTCTCTTCCATTGAGCCCGCTTGGTCGTGGTCGATGACGCGTCCCTGTCGCTCGCTCGTCGTGGTGAGCAGCATTTCTTGGATGATCTCGGGGAGCGTCGTGGCGGTGCTCTCGACGGCGCCGGTTAGCGGGTAGCAGCCGAGCGTGCGGAAGCGGACCATCCGCTCTTCGATGACTTCGCCTTCCTCGATCGGCATGCGGTCGTCGTTGACGTTGATCAGGACGCCGTCCTTCATCACGACCGGGCGTTTGGCGGCGAAGTAGAGGTCGGGGATCGGGATGTTTTCGAGGTGGATGTACTGCCACACGTCGAGTTCGGTCCAGTTCGACAGCGGGAAGACGCGGATCGACTCGCCCTTGTTGACGCGGCCGTTGTAGAGGTTCCACAGCTCGGGGCGTTGGTTCTTGGGGTCCCAGCGATGGAACTTGTCGCGGAAACTGTAGACGCGTTCCTTGGCGCGGGACTTCTCTTCGTCACGCCGGGCGCCGCCGAAGGCCGCGTCGAAGCGATGCTTGTCGAGCGCCTGCTTGAGGGCCACCGTTTTCATGGTGTCGGTGTGGACCTTACTGCCGTGCGTGAAGGGGCCGATACCCTGCTTCACGCCTTCTTCGTTGATGTGGACAATCAGGTCCCAGCCGAGTTCTTTACGGATCAGGTTCTCACGGAACTCGATCATCTCCTTGAACTTCCACGTCGTATCGACGTGCATCAGCGGGAATGGCGGCTTGCCCGGGTAGAACGCCTTCTCCGCGAGGCGGACCATGCAAGCGGAGTCCTTGCCGATCGAGTAGAGCATCACCGGGTTCTCGAACTCGGCGGCGACCTCGCGGATGATGTGGATGCTTTCCGCTTCGAGCTGCTTGAGGTGCGTGAGATTGTAGGACACGGCGCGCGGCGGGTGAGACGGAAGGAGGGGGGCAGGTGGCGGCGCCGCCCGTAGCTAGCAACTGCCCCCCACATCGTGGACGGCGAGCCGTAAGCGTCAGCGCCCGGAGGGCCGGTGGCGGCTAGCCCCCTATCATCGCCCTTCAAAGGGGGGGCGTCCAGGCGGGATAGGCGGGGCCCTTCCGAGAGACGGGGAGCCCGAGCGAGTCGCTGCTGACCGCTTAACGGCTCGTGCTGGCGTTGACCGCCTCGGCGAGCGTGTTGTCACGGATGTCGATCGAGACCGCTAGAGCGGCCGGATCGACGTCGTCCGAGATGAACTCGACTCGGCCATCGAGATAGGCGCCGTTGACCCCACCAGGGTGAAGACTTCGCGGGGCTGCGGATTGGTAACCAGCCAAGCCCACCTGTCCGTTCGTAACGGGTACGGTTAGTCCTGGCCACGGATGGCAAGGCATTTTGTCCCGGACGAGGATCATCCACTCTTCGCTGCGGAGCGGCGGGCAGCGGACAGTCGTGTCGCCGATCAACTGTTGATTCGAATCGCTGTTGTAGGAATTGGGATCGACATAGTTCGGCAGCTGAATGCGGTTAAGCAATGAACCATTGATAAGGAACTCAGACGTAAAGGAGCCCGTGCTGGCTTTGTCGTGGTGAGCGTCGAGGGCCAGCAGCGAGGCGCCGTTCCAGCCAAGCGCCCACGCCCCGCGCTCGTCGCTGGTATCAAAGTGCGATCGCACCTCGGCGATGCCGAGCGTCGCGGTGAGACCGTCGCTGATACGCCGCAGAGGTAGACCGCCGACGACGAATGAAGCGGGATACAGCAGCTGCAAGTCGGTGTGCATCGTCGAGGTGTAAACGGCGTAGTTGCCTTTGGCGAACGTCTTCCCCTGAGTCAGCTCGGCGTCGGAGAAAAAGCGCGAGCGGGCGTCGTCCGAAGGGCACAACAGGGCCGGGGGCGTTATCTCTTGGGGTTCGTTCGGCTGCTCGAACGCCGACTTGCTCATGTCGAACTGATCGGCCAGTGATCCTTCTTCGAGGTACGGGAGGATCATGACGCTCCAGCTCAGTTGCTGGCCAAAACGTTGGTCCACCGCTTCGTAGGGTTCCTTTGCATAGGTTTTGGAAAACACCTCCAGCAGTCCCGACGGCGGAAGCTTGCCCACCGACGATTCGTAGTTGTGAACCGCCAGCATCAGCTGCTTCTGATTGTTCACACACTGCGTCCGCCGAGCCGCCTCGCGCGCCGACTGCACCGCCGGGAGCAGCAGCGCCACGAGCACGCCGATGATGGCGATCACCACCAGCAGCTCCACCAGGGTGAAGCCGGTTCGTGGCCCCACAGGGAGCCGGTGCGGCGGTGAGGAAGGCCTCGATTCCATGCGGAGCTGGAGGAAAGGCAAAAACGTGCGAAGGGGATAGGGCGGCTAATGCAGGCGGATGAAGAGTCTCGTTGGGGATTAGCCCCATTCTAGCCCCGCTCCTCGAGTCTGGCGATCATTTGCTACGGACCGCCTCCTGGGTGGGTTCTGCGGGGTGTGGTATCCTGTTAGGCCCGCCGCCGAATCGGCTGTCACCCTCCGAACCCTCCGGAACTCTGCGTCCATGCGTTTGTCACTCGCTGCTTTGGTCTTTGCGGTTTTCCCGTTTGCCACGGCGACTTCGGTGCTGGCGCAAGTGGGCGAACTCCCGGCGCCGGCGACCGATGGCGTCCCCGCGGGCGAGGCAGCGACGGGACAAGGCGAGGACCCCCGCTTCAATGAGAAGCTGGGCTACTGCCTGGGGCTCGACTTCGGCAGCCGGCTGGCGGCGGACGAGACGCCGGTCGATCTCGGCGCCGTCGTTGCGGGGCTGAAGGACGGGCTCAGCGGCGCCCAGCCGCAACTGACGGACGAGCAGATCGCCGCCGTCATGGATCGTTTTCAACTCATGATGCTTAAGAAGGTGAACCCCGAAATGGCGCAGCAAGCCGAAGAGAACCTGACCCGCGGCACGAAGTTCCTCGCCGAGAACCGCGCGAAGGAAGGCGTGCAAGAGACCGCGTCGGGTCTGCAGTACCGCGTCATCACCGAGGGCGACGGCGCCACCCCCACGGCCGAGGACACCGTCCGCTGTCACTACGAGGGGACGCTCACCGACGGCCAGGTCTTCGACAGCTCGTACAAGCGCGGCACGCCGGCCGAGTTCCCCGTCGGCGGCGTCATTGCCGGCTGGACCGAAGCGCTACAGATGATGAAGGTCGGCTCGAAGTGGGAGGTCGCCCTGCCCGCGAAGATCGCCTACGGCATGCGTGGCGCGCCGGGCGCGATCGGCCCCAACGAGACGCTTGTGTTCACCATCGAGTTGCTCGATATCGTTGACTGAGGATCGGCGTCGATGGCCGATCGAGAGTGGCCGATCGAGAGGGTTCGTCGAAACCCTCGATTGCCTCCAAATAACGTCTGAGCCGTGGGCTAACGCCCACGGCTCAGACTCTTTTCTTCCGCAACGCTTATTGCTGGGCGCTTGGCGGCACGTTCGCCAGCTTGGCTGCCATTCTGGTTGAGGGGGGGCCAGCTCTCTCACGCTGCGCGACGCCGCATCTCCCCCTTTCACGTTTCGCCTGCGCGTGGCCGCACTGCGACAAGAAGCCGCAAGATTAAGTTTGGCGGTTTCTACATAATTTGTGCGCCAAACCGTGGTCGCCGACGATCGCGTGACCTAAGTTTGGCCGTTCCTGGGCTGCGTAGGGCGGTTTTTCCGTTTAGATCGGGCCCTGAAGAACCCGCTGTGGCAGCATGGGTTAAGTGGGGAGGGATTTCTTGACGGTGAGTCTAGGCAAGATAGAATCAGCCCCGATTCCCTTCGCACCCCCTGCTGGCGAGCGAGTTGCACTGAACGCGCAGACTCGTTCGCAGGCCCGACGGCTTTGAATCGACCACTATTTTTTTCTGGGAGGACACCCTCGATGCGGCAATCTTTTGTCGCCCTGCTGTCGGTAGCGATGCTGCTGGCTCTGGGCACGCAGGCCTCGGCCTGTCGTAAGTGTGGTAGCAGTTCGGCTTGCGAGTCGGGCTGCGGCGCTGTGGTCGCTGACTGCGGCGGTGGTTGCGACGACGGCTGCGGAGCGGCCGATGGATGTGGCGGCGGCTGCGGCGAAGTGGCGGCGCCCTGTGCGGCGCCGACGATGGTCACCAAGACCATCTACGTCCCGCAGCAGGTCACCGAGATGCGGACGGTCAACGCGACCGAGTACACCGCCGAAGAGCGGACCCGCACCTACACCGTCATGGTCCCCGTGACCAAGACCAAGACGGTTGAGTACACCGTCATGAAGCAGGTCCCCGAGACCAAGACGGTCGAGTACACCGTTATGGTCCCTGTCACCGAAGAGGTCGAGCAGACCTACACGGTGATGACCCCCGTCACGGAAGAGAAGACCTCGACTTACACGGTCATGGTCCCCTCTTACGAGGAGAAGACGGTCGAGTACACCGTCATGGTCCCCGTCACCGAAGAGAAGACCCAGACCTACACGGTCATGGTCCCCTCTTACGAGGACAAGACGGTTGAGTACACCGTCATGACCCAAGTTCCCGAAGAGAAGACCTCGACCTACACGGTTCAAGTTCCTTACACCGAAGAGGTCACGCAGACCTACACGGTGCAGGTCCCCCACACCGAGACGGTCGAAGCCACTCGCACCGTCACCAAGTGCGTCCCCGTGACCACCATGAAGACCGTCCAGGTCTGCGGCGGCCACTACGAGACGCAGATGGTTGAGGTTGGCTGCGGTTCGTCGAACGGCTGTGGCTCGGCCTGCGGCGGTTGCGACTCGGGCTGTGGTTGTGAGTCGCCCTGTGGCGGCGATTGCGGCGGCTGCGGCTGCGCCACGAAGACCGTTTGCCGTAAGGTCTGGGTCCCCACGACCGAGACCAAGGAAGTGCCTTGCACGACCTACGAGCAGGTCACCGAAGAGGTGCCTTACACGTACAACGTGACCAAGTGCACCACCGAGGAGCGCACCCGTACGGTCACCGTGACCAAGTGCCGCGCCGAGGAGCGCACCCGCACCTACACGGTGATGAAGTGCGTCCCCGAGACCAAGACCAAGACCGTCAAGGTCTGCAAGATGGTTCCCGAAGAGCGCACCCGCACCTACACGGTCACCTCGTGCGTCCCCGAGACCAAGACCAAGACCGTCAAGGTCTGCAAGATGGTCCCCGAGGAGCGCACCAAGACCTATACGGTCACCAAGTGCGTCCCCGAGACCAAGACCCGCATGGTCAACGTGACCAAGTGCGTCCCCGAGACCCGCACCAAGGAAGTCACGGTCACGCGCTGCGTGCCCGAGACGATGACCAAGGAAGTCACCTACACCGAGTGCGAGCCGCAAGAGAAGACCTCGACCTACACGGTTCAGGTCCCTCACACGGTTACCAAGGAAGTTGAGGTCACCGTCTGCAAGATGGTCGCCCAGGAAGTCGAAGTCCCGTGCAGCGCTCCGGCAGCTGACTGCGGCTGCGGCGCCCCGGTCGCGGACTGCGGCTGTAACTGAGCTCGCCAGAGTTCGGAAGCTCGCTGATTAACTAACGACACGGGCCGGGTCTCCTTCGGGAAATCCGGCCCGTGCTTTTTTATTGGCTTAACAAACTTGTGGGAGTCGTCTCCTGGCGCCGATTACGCGCACCATCGCGAAACGGCATGGGCGCCGTAATCGGGGTCTGGAGACCCCTCCGACAAAGTTTGCTACAACGACAAGAAAATTAACCACAGAGGCATAGAGAGCACGGAGGAAGAAAACAGAGGCGGTTCCTCTGTGCGTCACTCCGTGTCCTCGGTGGCTCTGTGGTTAATCTATTGATGGGTCGCCGTCGCGGCGAAGAGGCTCGTGCCGCGGCCCAGGCGCTCAAACGTCGCCATCACTTCGCCGAACTCACCGGTGATCGGCGTCACGTCCTCCGGCGGCACAATCGCCACCGTGCCGGTCCACGGGTCGGGGCTGCTCGGCAGGTAGACGGTGACGCCCACCGTCGGGTCGCGCTCGACCTCGACGCCGATCCGTGTCCACGGCCCGATGCGCGCGAGCACCGGCCGCAGCGATCCCGTGCCGAGGTTCCCAGTGAGCTGGTCCTTGAAGACGGCGTAGCGCGGGAAGAGCATCGACAGGTAACGCTCGGCGCGCTGATGGAACCACTGGCCCAGCGACTTCTCGGCGAGGATCCCGCAAAGGAAGCAGACGCCGATGAGCGCAGCGACAGTGAGCGTCACCAGCAGCGCGTAGCCGGCGGGTGTGTGAAAGGGAATCCACTCGAGGATCGCCGGATTCCCCGTCACCGCGGCGACGACGCCCCACACGATCGCCCCCGCTTGGGCAAGCAACCACCCCATCGCCGCGAGTGGCAACAGAAACAACACCCCGCCGATCAATGTCGCGCGGAGGAAGGTGAGTACTCGGCCAAAGCGTCGCTGCATGGTGGCGTCCCGGGAGGCGTTCAAGCGAAGCCGCCAGTATCGCGACCAGGCTTAGGACGGAACAAGCACAGCGCGAAGCCGGAAATCGCGGGTGGCCAATAGCAAGCGAAAAGCCGCCCGAAACACGGAGAAAGGGACCACCCTCGTAGAGCCCCATAGAGGGCCCTCTTGTGCGTCCGCGCTCAACCCCGACAAATCAGTCGTCTGGCCCCCTAAACCACCGCCAGATGGCCTCCTAGAGCCCCTCCTGGGCCCATGAGGGCCATCTCGCCCGGAGAGCCTCGATGGAGGGCTTCCTCGGGGTCGAAGGCGTCGGCCGCCGCCCTCGGAGGAGCGGATTCGACGCCAAGAACGGACTTCACCGCGGGCTTCGCTACGCGATGACCCTGGCCACACGCCGCTAACGTGGGAACCGCCCAAGTCCGCGCCTCAGACGCCGCATCGCCGCCAGCAACCGCCCATCGCTCCGCAAAGCGACGTCAACACCGACCAGACCACGAGTTGGCCCGGTTCGGGGATCACGTCAATCGATTCGATCTCGAACTCGATCTGAAACGGCGCTTGGCCCGCCGTGTTTTCCTTCGCCCACCAGAACTCCCGGTCCTGGCTGGGACCTTCGTTGACGCCCTTGAACACCAAGCTGAGCGTCCCATCGCCTAGGTAGGCGTCGTTGACCGCGGAGGTAATATCCCAGCTGTAGATTTGATTGACGATTGCGAGACTTGCATCCCACGACGCGATCGGGCTCCCCGTGAATCCTGGCTGGTTGTTCCAATTGATCGAACCCTCGGTCCACGCATCCGAGACCGCGACGTGCCAATCGAAGAAACCATCTTGCGCGTTGAAGTCCCCCCGGTACGTCCCCGATAGGGTCGCCGAAGCGATTTGCGTTCCGGGCAGATACGCGGGGAGGTCAAACTTCAGATAGGTCCGTGCTAAGCCAGTCCCCGCGAAGTTGTTGCCGACGAAGAGGATGTCGGAGTTGAAGTTGGCGGTGGGCAAGCCCGACATCACGCTGGCGTCCTGGCCGACGACTTCAATCGACGCAAGGGCTACCTGGGCGCTGAAACCCGCGAGCAGCGCGGCGAGGGTGAGCCCGCATCGCCACCTGGCTCGCCGGGACAGAACAGCTCGCCGGGACAGAACTGCGCTACAAGCCATAGAAATGCTTTCCGGTGACGCCTGGGTGCGAAACTCAGTTGCCGTGCACGGTCCCCGGTGTACCCCACGGGACAGGGTCCCGTCAAACTTTTTTCGGGCGATCAAGCCCGTCACCAAGACTAGCCATCCCGCCGGGCGCTTCGCCCCTGGCTACTCGACGTCGAGCCGCACCAGCTGCTTCCCCATGTTCTCGCCCTCGAACAGGCCGATAAAGGCGTCGGGCGCCTGCTCCAGGCCTTCGGCGACGCTTTCTTCCCAGACGACCTTTCCGGCGGCGATCAGCGAAGCCATCTCGGCGATGAATTCGTCTTGGCAGTCGGTGTGGTCGCGGACGATGAACCCCTCCAGGCGGATTCGCTTGCCGATGATCTGGAACAGATTGCGTGGGGCCGCGGGGGGCTCGGTGGCGTTGTAGGTCGAGATCATGCCGCATTCGACGCAACAGCCGTAACGGTTCATCACCTCCAGCGCCGCTTCGAGGTGGTCGCCGCCAACGTTGTCGAAGTAGACATCGATGCCGTCGGGGGCGTGTCGCTTGAGCTCGCCGACGAGGTCGTCGGTCTCTTTGTAGTTGATCACCGCATCGACGCCGGCCGCCTCCTTCAGCCACTCGAGCTTGGCCGGGCTGCCCGCGCTGCCGATCACCCGGCACCCCTTCGCTTTGGCGAGTTGGCAGACCACCGAGCCCACGGCGCCCGACGCGGCCGAGACGAAGACAGTGTTGCCCTCTTGCAGGCGGGCGATCTTGTTGAGCCCCACCCACGCGGTCAGTCCCGTCATCCCGAGCACGCCGAGGTACGCCTGGACGGGAGCGAGATCGGGGTCCACTTTCGTCACGCCCTCGCCGCGCGACTTCCAATACTCGCGCCAACCGAGGTTGCCCAGAACGGTGTCCCCCTCCGCAAAATCGGGATGCCGCGACTCGACGACCTTGCCAAGGCAGCCCCCTTCGAGCGGTTTGCCGATTTCAAAGGGCGGGACATAGCTCTCCCCCGCTTTCATGCGGCCGCGCATGTAGGGGTCCACCGACATCCACTCGTTCTTAACCAAGAACTCACCGTCGGCGATCGGCGAGAGCTCAGTCGTGGTGGTCTTGAAGTTGCTCTTCTTCGGAACGCCCTCGGGGCGCGAAGCGAGTTCAATCTGTCGCGAGCGGGTCGCCTGGGCGGCTTTGGCGGTCATTGTCGTAGGGTCCTGTAGGGGTGTTCGATGAACGCACTCAAGCCGTGGTGAGCGTTAGGGCACTCGGTGGGATCAGTAGGCCGAAGCGATTAACGTGCCAACTCGACCACTTTGCGAAACTTCTTCGGAGACGGCGGCTTTGAAACCGCAAAATATCGCCCCGACGGCTCAACGGTCGGAACTGGCTTCCGCGGAGCCAATGCGGCGGCCCAGCGCCCAGGGAGCTCTCTTTTAGAGATGCGGACTCTTTGCTGCAGCGGCTGCGCGGGCAGCCGGGGTTGAAACAGGATGCTGGGGTCGCAGCGTAGCGGAGCCCCCAGCGAGGTGGAAGGAAGCTCTGCTTCACGAGAATCCGGGTGCAACATCGTCTCGCTAAGCACGGGGGCTACGGCTATCACCTTCGACCCCTGCCACCCGCCGTGCTTCGCCACTTGGCTCGCCAGGCAGAACTGCCCTACAGGCCATTGGATTGCTTCCCGGTGACGCCTGGATGCGGAACTCGGTTGCCGTGCACGGGCCCGGTATACCCCACGGGACAGCACCCAGTCAGCTCCTTTTCGGACGAGCGTGGGGCGCCATTAAAACCAGCAGCGACAAGGCGCCGGTCATCAGCCCCACGGTGTTCCGCCTTGATTGCCGATACGGCCACAGTGAGAAGGGGACCGGGGTCGTCGTTGGAAGCGTGGCGGGGGGCGAAGATCCCCACGGCGGTGGAGGAGACTCATCGATAGCGGTTCATCGGGGGGCTTGGGTACGCTTCGACCCCGGTCATTCGAAGTATTCGCCCCAAGCCCTGGCCGGATGGACTATTTAACGCCGCTCATTCGCACGCAGTTCTGCAATTGTTCGCCGCTCATATCCGAGCAACTCATAGTCTTTCGCCCAGAGTTGATGCACGGCGTCGATCGCCGCATCAGTTAGACTTGCGAGTGCAGGCTTCCGGAAGCTGCGATTGAGGTGCGGGGTTTTCGAAGTAATATCGAGGCGATCGTATACAGACGTAGTATCTTCAGCCATCCGCTCAAACCGACCTATGAAGTCAACAATTTTATTGCCATTTATATCGAATGCATATGTCGATTGGTAGAGTGTTGGGTAAGTAGGTATTCCCCGGAACCTTCGGAGAAAATCGTGTAGAAAGTGTATGTCTGCAGCTTCAAGAATGCGTTGGTGGATTTGTTGGCGAAATGTCCCGTACTCGCGGACGGTCTCGAACACGCGACTGGGGCACCAATAGAGTTTCTTAACGTATGTGAGCGGGGGAGGGAAATTCCAACGGAACTGTGAAACAACCCAATCTATCGGATCGCGGACAAAGACAAATTTGAAGTAGCTATCCCAGTGACCCGCCGGTAGTAACGCTCGGACAATCTCAGGGGGCGCGTGACGGTGGGGGAAAAGCCCCGGTGAGGCAAGGTCTTCACCGCAGCTCTCATCGTAGTGACTGAGTACCGACTCGAGGCTGCTAGTGCCTGTCTTTGGGTTGCAAAAAAAAAGAAAACGCTTGCTATGCGAGAGTATCATTGCAGTCGAGTGGCTAGCATCGTGTCATGTGCGATAGTAGAATGACTCTCATCGGTTCCAGTTAAGCGTATGCGAAGGTGTAAGGGATTATGCACTACTTTTACAAAGATTGTCTAGCTATCGTCGCAAGGTAAATGAGTTGTTGACTTGCTGTCCATTCCGTCGCGGTGGACCTAGTGGCGTGAATTAAAGATCGCAATATTCTACCAGTACGTAGGGTGGGTCGTGACCCACCATGAAGCGGATAACGGCTCTGGGTGCGGTGGGTGGGGCTTAACCCTTGAGCCCTGTAGGGGCGACGGAATGGTGGCGATTCCGTCGCCCCCTACAGGGCTCTCCCTCTTGATGGTTGGCCGGTTACCCAGGGCGTTGCCCTGGGCTATCGTCCAGCGCCCCTACAGGGCTTTCCTTCGTAGGGCAGGCCTTGCCTGCCTGAATCGGGGTCGAGCGTAACACTAATCGCGGTGGATTGCGGCCCAGTCGTCTATGACCAGCCTCAATGATCCGATTCAAGTATCCTCGCAACCCAAAATGCAATATCCACGCCTACGGCAATGGAGATAGAACAAAAAACCACAAGCAACACAGCTGCAAAAAACTTTTTCGAACTACCAATCTTATTGGAAATCAACAACGCAGCGCAGCTCCTCACCAAAGCTATCGCAAGCAATAGAATAAGTGTCTCACCAAGCCAGTACGCGACAAAGCGAAAATCTATGGGAACAAAGTCCATCTGAAAGCACTGGTGGAACCAGTGGTACAGAGTTTGAATTGTCGTAAGTCGAGACTAGCTCCGTAGCCGCTCGCGCGCCGCTCTTGCCGCGTCCCGCACCGCCTCCGGCGTGTCGCCGAGGATCGTGAGGTGGCCCATCTTGCGGCCGGCTCTGGGGGATTCTTTGCCGTAGAGGTGGAGGCTCGCGCCTTCGGCTAATGCGGCGGACCAGTTCGGTTCGCGCGGGGCGCCGTCGGTCGTGTACCAGAGGTCGCCGAGGAGGTTCGCCATCGCGGCGGGGCGGAGCGATTCGGGCGAGCCAAGCGGGAGGCCGGCGACGGTGCGGACTTGTTGTTCGAACTGGCTCGTGCGGCAGCCCTCGATCGTGAGGTGGCCCGAGTTGTGCGGCCGCGGGGCGATCTCGTTCACCAGCAGCGCGCCGTTCCACGTCTGGAACATCTCGACGCACAACAGGCCGACCGCGTCGAGCCCTTCGGCGACGCGCGTTGCGATCCGTGCGGCTTCATGGGCGATCGCCGGCGTCGTGCCGGGGGCGGGCAACACCGACACGTCGAGGATGTGGTCGGCGTGCTCGTTCTCGATCGGGCCGTAGAGGACCGTCTCGCCGTCGAGGCCGCGCGCGACGAGCACCGACACTTCGCGCGTGAAATCGATGAACGCTTCGAGGATGCACTCGCCGGGGCCGATCGCGTTCCAGGTCGCTTCGAGTTGTGACGCGTCCTTGATGACGCGTTGGCCTTTGCCGTCGTAACCCATCTGCGCCGTCTTCAGCACGGCGGGGAGTCCGACCGTGTGGGCGGCGGACTTCAATTCTTCGAAAGAGTTCACCGCGGCGAACGGCCCGACGGGGACGCCGGCCTCTTGCAAGAACGTCTTCTCACGGACGCGATGCTGCGTCGTGTGGAGGACATGGCTGCCGGGGCGGACGGGCGTGTGAAGTTCGGCGACGGCGATCGACTCGGTGGGGACGTTTTCGAACTCGAGCGTCGCCGCATCGACCGACAGCGCGAAGCTGGCGACGCTCCGCAGGTCCGAGAGCAAGCCGACGTGTTCGTGCTCGGCGACGAGGCCGGCGGGCGAGCCGCGGTGCGGCGTAAAGACGTGAACGCGGTAGCCCATCCGCTGGGCGGCGTGCGTGAACATGCGACCGAGCTGCCCGCCGCCGAAGACGCCCAGGGTCGATCCCGGTTGCAGCGCCTGGCCAGGCTTAAGCGCCTCGATCGAGCGGGCGGGGGTCGATGGCGCCGGGCTCACGTTAGCTCCTGAGCGCGGACACGCTCGGCCTCGCCGTCGCGGTAGGCGTGCAGTTTCTTACGCAGCTCGGGCCGCGTGGCGCCGAGGATGCGCACGGCGAGCAAGCCGGCGTTCTTCGCGCCCGCATTCCCAATCGCCAGCGTGCCGACGGGGACGCCGCCGGGCATCTGCACGATCGACAAGAGCGAGTCGAGCCCGCTGAGGGCCTTCGATTGGACCGGCACGCCGAGCACCGGCAGCACCGTCAGCGCCGCGATCATGCCCGGCAGGTGGGCCGCCCCGCCGGCGCCGGCGATGATCACCTTGAGGCCACGGCCCTCGGCCTCCTTGGCGTAGGCGACCATCTCCTCGGGCGTGCGGTGGGCCGAGACGACCCGGGCCTCGAACGGCACGCCCATCGAGGCGAGCGCCTCGGCCGCGAGCCGCATGGTGGGCCAGTCGCTGTCGGAGCCCATGACGACACCAACCAGGGGCTTGCCGGGGGGCGAGGCGATCGGCGTGGCGGCGGCGTCTGGGGTCACGATTCGCGGGCGAGTTGGGAGGTCTTGCCGAAAGGGCAAAGTCTCGCCGGACGTGGGGGGATTCGCAACCCGCAGGGGCAGATGACGCGAAGCGTCCGCTTATTTATTCCCCTCCCTCTTTAGGGAGGGGTTAGGGGAGGGTTTTGTTTGTCCGTAGCGATGTCGTGTTGGAGGTCGAAAGGTCCAGCGTAACGGATACCCAATCCCCACTCCGCTGGACGCGTTTTACCCTCCCCTAGCCCCTCCCTAAAAAGGAGGGGGATACGGGCGCCGGCTTGGCCGTCGAGGGTAATCAATCGCTGTCGTGGATCAGCCGCCGCTGTTCTCGATGATCTCTTTCGCGCCGCCCACCACGCGCTTCCAATCGAACGCCGGGCCGGGGTCGGTCTTGTTCTTTTGGATGTGGTAGTGGCCCATCACGCCTTGGAAGTCGCGGAGTTGGGCTTCGGGGAGGACGCGCGGGATCACCTCGCCGGCTTCGTCGGCCGGGTACTCGCACTTGATCTTCGGGAAGACCTGGCACAACGTCGCGGTGAGCTTCGTTAGCGAGTCGTATTGCTCGGGCGTGAAGTCGTACTGGTAGAGCATCGTGTCTTGGATCTCGCCGACGATGATCTCCGGCCGGGCGGGGTGGCCGACGAAGTCGGGGTTGCGGAGGTCGGTCACCAACCAGCTGGGGAAGGTGAGACGCACGAGGTCGTTCTCGTCCTTGTCGTACCACTGCTCGAGCGTGCTCTTGCTCTTGGCGGAGTAGGCGCCGATCTGGGCGATCTCGACGCCGATCGAGCGGCCGTTGCTGGTGGTGGCGTGCCAGGCGCGTTCCTTGAGGTCGAGCGTCTGGTAGATGGTGCCGTCCACATCGACCATGAAGTGAACGCTCAGGCAGCGGTGGTCGTGGAGGATCTTGAAGCACTGCCGACTGACGCCGCAGACGTCGTAGTGCATGACGAATTGATCGACGACGTCCTGCAATTCTTCGAGCGACCAGCCGCCGCCACGCAGCTTCTCGATCTGCTCGGGAGTGAGCGTCTCCTTGCGGAGGCCGTAGCGGTTGGGCGTGTCGAGCTTGGCCTCTTCTTCGCTGGTGCGCCAGTCGGACTCTTCGATCGGCGCAAAGCGGCGTTCGACGCGGTAGGCGTCGTAGCCGCCCGGGTCGAGCCAGGTGACGACCGGGGCGCCGGTATGGAAGAGCTTGCCGCAGACGACGATCTCGTCGCCGCTGCGGGGGAGCTCTTCACCGGGCTTGCCAGCGAGAGTGGTCGAGGCGAGGCCAAGGGTCAGCAACAGAGCGAGAACGATAGTGCGCACCGCGATCTCCCAAAAACTTTCTTTCGTCTTACGCATTTGTCATGCGGAATCGTTGCAACCGGTCGCCGGCTGGCGACAATGGGTAGTTTGCCGTCCCGCCCCGATTGCCCCGCCTGCGTATGTCTACTGTAGCTGCCCGCCGCCTCGCTTTTGCGCACGTCTTCGTCTGGTGGGCGGCGATCGCCACGGCCGGGCCCTGGGACGCCCCGGCCAGCTACTACAACTCGGCGACCGGCACGGGGGCGACGCTCAAGTCGCAGCTCCACAACATCATCGATGGGCATACGTCGCGGTCGTATGGCGACCTGCGTACGCTGCTGCAGGTGACCGACGCCGACCCGGACAACCCGGGGCACATCCTGCTGGTGTACGACCGCGTCTCGCTCGACCTGTCTTCGATCAACTCCGGGAGCATCCCGGGCTGGGACAGCGGCAACAGCTGGAACCGTGAGCACACTTGGCCGCAGAGCCTGGGCGTGGGATCGGGAGGGCCCGATACCAGCGACATGCACCACCTGCGTCCGTCGACCAACAGCGTCAACAACGCCCGCGGCAACAAGCCCTTCGGCGGTTCTTATGGCCAGCCTTACGGCGACGCGGGCGGCGGCTACTGGTACCCCGGCGACGCCGACGCGGGGATGATCGCCCGCGGCATGTTCTACATGGCGGTCCGCTACGACGGGTCGGACAGCGGGACGGGCAACCTCGAACTCGTCAACGGCTCAGGCGGGGGCAGCACCATCGGCGACTTGGCGAGCCTGCTCGACTGGCACTACCGCGCGGCGCCGGACGACTTCGAACGCCGCCGTAACGACATCATCTTCGACAGTTACCAGTACAACCGCAACCCTTTCATCGACCACCCCGAGTACGCCTGGAGCGTCTTCGTCGATCAGCAGAACGACACGCAGTTATCGATTGCGGGGGCGACGGCGTCGGCGGACGGTTCTTCGACGCGCGACATTGATCTGGGACGCGTCTTCGTCGGCGGCGCGGCGCCGAGCCAAGTGTCGGTCGGGCTCGACAAGAATGGCGTGGACGGCACGTACTTCCAAGTCACGGCAACCGGCGCCGCCTTCACCAATGCGGGTGAGTACTCGAAGCCTGTGCCGATGGGTTCCTTAGCGGGGGCCTTCGACAGCTTCGACGTCGGCCTCAACGCTTCGACCGCGGCGGCGGGCTCGTACACGGGCTCGGTCATCGTCGATAACCTCGACGTCACCACCGCCGGCGGCGCGGGCCGCGGCGCGAACGACGGCAACGATGTCGTGAACCTGGCGTTCGACGTGGTGAACCACGCCGTCGCATCGTTCACGGACGACGTGCTGACGACGTCGCTGACGATCGATTTCGGCCAAGTGACGATCGGCAGCGGCACGCTCGCCGAAGAGTTGTCGATCTTCAACTTCGATGGGACCGGCGCGCCGGCGTTCGCCGCGGACCTCGACATCGACAGTGTTGCGATCGTTGGCGATGGCGGCATGTCGCTCGATCTGTCGCCGACCTTCGGCGTCGAGCAGGGCGCTGGCGTCGTCTTCGACGCGATCTTCGACACGTCGAGCCTCGGCGAGTTCGCCAACACGTTCACGATCCATCTGTCTGACGAGGACCTCGTCGGCGCACAACTATCGACCCTGTCGTTGACGCTTCTCGGCGAAGTGATCGCGGCGCCGGGCCTCGCCGGCGACTACAACGGCGACGGCCGCATCGACGCCGCCGACTACACCGTGTGGCGCGACGGCAATTCGCCCGACAACTCGCCGGCGGGTTACGACGTCTGGGCGGCGAATTACGGCGAATCGATTCCCCAGAGCACGAGCGTGCCGGAACCGACTGGCGTCCTGATGGTGCTGGCGCTATTCGTAGGGTCCGCTGTGCGGACCGCACGAGTGGCGTAACCGTACATTATTGTTAACGACGGTGATTGCACGAACCGGGGGCTAAGGCCCCGCGGCTGATGAGTTGGCGGCGTTGATCGTGGCGCTAGCCGCGCGCGGCGTTACGAGTACGCATGCCTCGGATGGTGATGCCAGCCGCCAACCACGGTCCGCACAGCGGACCCTACTTGTACATCAACACCGCTTCGCGGCGCTGGCGGTAGGCTTCGACGCCTTCGCGGGCGAGGGCTTGGAGTTCTTCGACCGACGCGCCGGCGTTCACCGCGTCGTGGACTTGCTTGTTGATCAACAGGCGGTTGTAGCTCTTGGTGTCCCAGTCGTCGGGGTAGAGCTTGCGGAGCGTCGCGGCGATCGCCATGCCGACATCGGTGGCGCCCAGCTTCGCGGCGTCGGTGAGGATCACGTCGACGCCGCCGCAGCGCTCGCCGGCGAACTTGCTCGACTCGGGCGTGAAATAGCGCGGCACGAAACGCACGCCGGGCGTGTTGGCTTCGTTCAAGGCGGCGGCGAGTTCCACCGGCTTCACCCACGGCGCGCCGAAGACCTCGAAAGGTGTGTCCGTGCCGCGACCAACGGAGACGTTCGTCGTCTCCATGATGCCGAGGCCTGGGTAGAGCAGCGCCTGCGAGAGCCTCCGCATGTTGGGCGACGGGTCGGTCCACACGAGGCCCGTCTGGTCCCACGTCATGCTGCGCCGCCAGCCCTCGCACGGCACGATGACGAGCTCGACCTCGATCGGCCCCTGCTCGTCGCCCTCTCGCTTGAAGAGCTTGGCCAACTCGCCGATCGTCAGGCCGTGACGGAGCGGCACGGTGTGGAAGCCGACGAAGGACTCTTCGCCCGCGTCCAGCATCGGGCCTTCGAGCGTGACGCCGTCGATCGGGTTCGGGCGGTCGAGCACGACGAACGCGATCCCCGCGTCGGCCGCCGCGCGCATCGCCAGCTTCATCGTTGCGGGGTAGGTGTAGAACCGGCAGCCGATGTCCTGGATGTCGAACACCATCGCGTCGATCCCTTCCAGGTGCTTGGGGTCGGGCTTACGGCGCGGACCGTAGAGGCTGACGACCGGAATGCCGGTGGGGCCGTCCAAGCCGTCGTCGATCTGCGACTGATCGAGCTCGCCACGGATGCCGTGCTCGGGGCCGAACATCCGCACCAACTCGACGCCGTCGGCCTCGTTGAGCACGTCGATCGTCGTGCGGCCCGCCGAATCGAGGCCGGTGTGGTTGGTGATCAGCCCGACGCGCTTGCCGACGAGGGGGACGAAGCCGTCGCGCTGCAGAACGTCAACGCCAAGCAAAACGGGCTGGTCCGCAACCGCGAGCGGCGAGAGCAGCAGCAGGAAAGCGAAGAGCACGCGATGCATCGGCGCCTCGTGAAGAAATGGTTGGAACGCCCGTAGCGTACTCGACCAGCAAGCCCCGGCGAGCCGACGACGCAAGTCGTCGGAGTGCCTGCGCGAATGGGTGGTGATCTGCATTACGAAGCCAACTCCGACGACTTGCGTCGCGCGCCTCGCCTTGGACCGTTGATCACGACGTTCAGACAGTCGAAACTTGTCTTCCCTCGCCCCTGGCCCCCAACCCCTCGCCCCTCCCGCCGTGCCTGTCGTTCTCTCGCTGCAAGCCGCCCACAAGCGTTACGGCCACCAGATGCTGCTGGACGACGCCAGCTGCGCGCTGACCGACGACCAGAAGGTCGGCCTGATCGGCCGCAACGGCGCCGGCAAGAGCACGCTCTGCCGCATTTTGCTGGGCGAAGAGGACCTCGACGCCGGCGAGGTGGTCCGCAGCAAGAAGCTCCGCCTCGGCTACCTGCGGCAGCACGACCCGTTCCTGCCGGGGGAGACGGGCATCGAGTTCCTCCAACGCGACAGCGAGCAGCCCGACTGGCGTTGCGGACAGGTGGCGTGGCAGTTCGCCCTCGGGGACGACATGCTCAATCGCCCGGTTAAGGAGCTGTCCGGCGGCTGGCAGACGCGGGTGAAGCTCGCCGCGCTGCTGCTGCACGACCCAAACCTCTTGGTGCTCGACGAGCCGACGAACTTCCTCGACCTACGGACGCAGATCCTCCTCGAACACTTCTTGCGGGACTTCAAGGCGGGCGTCCTCGTGGTCTCGCACGACCGGTCGTTCCTCAAGCGGACCTGCACGCACACGTTGGAGCTGTCGCGGGGCTCGCTGACGATGTTCCCGGGCGACGTCGACGCCTACATGGCGAACCTCGACGACCGCCGCGAGCACGACAAACGGCTCAACGCCGCCACGTTGGCCAAGCGGAAGCAGCTCGAGCAGTTCATCGCCAGCAACCGCGCGAACGCCAACACGGCCAGCCAGGCCCGCAGCAAGGCCAAGCAGCTCGAACGGCTGGAGCTAGTGGAGGTCGCCGGCGACGAGGCGAAGGTCCACTTCTCGTTCCCCGCGGTCGAGCCGCGCAAGGGGCCGGCGGTGCGGACCGAAGGGCTGGCGATCGGCTACGAGGACCGCGTCGTCGCCGACGACATCCACATCGAGATCGAGCACGGCAGCCGCGTCGGCGTGGTGGGCGACAACGGCCAGGGCAAGACGACGTTCCTGCGGACGATCTGCGAATCGCTGCCCCCCAAGGACGGGACGCTCAAATGGGGCTTCGGCTGCCAGCTGGGCGTCTACGCGCAGCATGTCTACACGACGCTCAACGCCGAGGAGTCGGTGCTCGACTACCTCGACCATCAAGCCGCGAAGGGGACCACGCACCAGCAGCTCAAGGATGTGGCGGGCAGCTTTCTGTTCTCCGGCGATTTGGCGGAGAAGAAGATCAAGGTGCTCTCCGGTGGCGAGCGCGCGAGGCTGGTGCTCGCCGGGCTCCTTTTGGAGCAACACAACGTCTTGGTGCTCGACGAACCGGGTAACCACCTCGATGTCGAAACCGTCGAGGCCTTGGCAAGGGCGCTAAAGAAGTACCAAGGGACCGTGATCTTCACGAGCCACGACCGGCATTTTATGCACGAGGTGGCGACGGCCGTCATCGAGGTCGGCGGCGGCCGGGTCACGAGCTACCCCTCAAGCTACGACGACTACGTCTACCGGATCACCAAGGAGATCGACGCCGGCCTCCGCGCGACGCCGGGTGGGGGCGGTTCGAAGACTGACGGCGCCGACGCAGCAAAGCGCGACGGTAAGGCCGACCGTGAGGCCCAGAAGCGGCTCAAGGCGGTCGAGCGCAAGATCGCCAAGCTCGACGACGAGAAGAAACTGCTCACCGCCGAGATGGCGACGACCTACGACCCGGCCGAGCTGACGGAGCGGCAGACGAAACTGGCGGAGATCGCCGCCGAGGTCGAGACGCTCGAAGCCGAGTGGGTCGAGCTCAGCGAAGCCACCGGGGCTTGGTAGGGTCCGCTGTGGGGACCGTGGTTGCCGGTTTGGAGTGTTCAGCCGATCCGCCACGGAGAATCCAATGAGCGGTCCGCACAGCGGACCCTACGAAGGTCTGAACATGTGTTTAGAGGCCCGTAGCGGCCCCGTAGAGCGACGTTTAGGGTTCGCCCCGACAATCGGTACCCCCGCCGCCTTCGGACGCCTTAAACGGTCTCCTAGCGGCCCGTGGTGATACCCCCCGTTCGGGTGTGACTCTAATGCCGCTATCTTGGACGGGCTTGGTTCGGTACCTTGGCCGGGCTCGCAGAGTCCCTGCGTGCCGTGACGTGTATTTACCTATCAACTAGCCTCCGCCGATCTCTCGACGTGGCCAAGTTCCATTTCCCGCCCTGGGTCAATACCTTCTCGCTGATGGTGATCGGCGGCGCCCTCGCTGGGGCTGCGTACGCCGGGGCCGTGCTGTTCTACGGCACACTGCCGAAGGTGATGTACACCGGCTACCAGCCGGAGCAGCCCGTCCCGTACAGCCACAAGCTGCACGCCGGCGAGCTGAAGATCGACTGCCGGTACTGCCATAACACGGTGGACAAGGCCGGCCACGCCGCCATCCCACCGACGGCGACCTGTGGCAACTGCCACAACGCGACGCTCGGCCCGGACGGCACGCTCGCCAAGACCGCGATCCACACCACGAGCGTCAAGCTCACCAAGGTGCGTGAGAGCCTGGCGTCGAACGAGTCGATCCAGTGGGAGAAGATCCACGACCTTGCCGACTACGTGTACTTCAACCACTCGGCCCACGTGAACAAGGGCGTCGGCTGTGTCGAATGCCACGGCCGCGTCGACAAGATGGAAGTCGTTCACCAAGACAAGCCGCTGTCGATGAGCTGGTGCCTCGACTGCCACCGCGACCCGACGGCGCGTCTGCGTCCGCTCGACCAGATCACGAATATGGAGTGGGACCCCGAGCTAAGTGGCGAGGGCTCCCGCGAAAAGATCGGCGCCGAAGTGGCGAAGCAGCTCGGCGTCCACCCGAACAGCAACTGCTCGACGTGCCACCGTTAAGCGGCCCGTCGAGCAAGTGATTATTGGCTCCTCCGCCGAGCGTTGGCGGAGAGCCCTGCGAATTCAAGCACACTGCCGCGTCCCCTCCCGACCGCAGCGATGACCCAAGCGACCCAAGAGCCGTCCAACCCCCTGGCCCCCGCCAGCCGCGTCAGCCCGTTCTGGCGTAGCCTGGACGAGTTGCAGAATACGGAGCAGTTCCAGGAGTTCCTGGCGCGCGAGTTTCCGCAGGCCGCCTCGGAGTTCCCCGAGGGCGTGTCGCGGCGTCGGTGGATGCAGCTGATGAGCGCGTCGTTCGCGCTGGCCGGCGCCGCCGGCTGCCGCTGGGAAACGGAGAAGATCGCCGAGTTCGCCAATCGCCCCGAGGGTTACATCCCCGGCACGCACCAGCACTACGCGACGAACATCCACTGGGCCGGCGCGCCGCGTCACCTGTTGGTGACCAAGTACGACGAGCGTCCCGTGAAGGTCGAGGGCAACCCCGACCACCCGGCCTCGCTCGGCGCCGCGGACGGCTTCACCCAAGCCGCGACGCTCGCCCTCTACGACCCCGACCGCGCGCGTTCGGTCATCCAGCGTGACGGCAGCGCGACCTTCACCAAGGACTGGACCGCGTTCGAGAACTTCCTCGACGAGCGCGTCGCCGAGCTCGGCGACGGGGCGGGCCTGGCGATCCTCACGCCGACCATCGATTCGTACGCGTTCTACGCGGCGCTCGACAGCGTGCAGGAGAAGTTCCCGGCCGCGAAGTTCTACAAGCACGACGCGATCTCCTGCGAGAACGCGCTCGCCGGCGCCGAGCTGGCGTTCGGCTCGCGGCTGCGTTCGCACTACAAGCTGACGGACGCGGAAGGAAAGCCCGTCGCCAAGGTCATCGCAACGTTCGACGCCGACCTGCTGCACGAGACGCCCGACGCGTCGCGGATCGCCCGTGAGTACGCCGACGGCCGCGACCCCGACGGCGAGATGAACCGCCTCTGGTCGGTCGAGAGCTTCTTCACGAAGACCGGCGCCGCCGCGGACCACCGCTTGCCGGTGAAGTCGTCGGCGATCGGCGCGCTGCTCGTCAAGCTCCGCGACAAAGTCAAGGAGCTGACCGCAGGCGACCACGAGCACGGCGAGCCAATCGAAGGCGAGCCCACCCCCGAGCAGTTCCTCGACGTGCTCGCCGATGACCTGGCGCACAACCAGGGGTCGAGCCTCGTCGTCGTCGGCCCCGGCCAGCCCGCCGCGGTCCACGCGCTCGGCCACGAGATCAACAGCCTGCTCGGCAACCTCGGCAAGACGGTCACGTTCACCGAGGAGCCGAAGCCGCGCGTCGAAGTCGCCGATGCGGCCGCGCTGCTGGAGGCGCTTGGCAACGAGAGCGTCAACACGCTGATGGTGCTCGACGGCAACCCGGCCTACGACCTGCCCGGATTTGCTGCGGCGATCGAGAAATCGCAGCACACGATCCGCCTCGGCGCGTACGACGACGAGACGTCGCGCGTTTGCCACTGGTCGCTGCCGCAGACGCACCCGTTCGAAGAGTGGGGCGACGTCATTGCGTGGGACGGATCGGTCGGCGTTTGCCAGCCGATGATCGAGCCGCTGCTCGGCGGTCGGTCGGTCGTCGAGTTGCTGGCGGTCCTCGCCGGCGACAAGGCGCCCAACGCCCAGCAAATGGTCCGCGATGCGGTCACCGCCGAGGTCGATCTCGACGAAGCGGCGTGGAATAAGGTGCTGCACGATGGCCTCGCCGCTGATTCAGCCGCGGAAGTCGCCGAAGTCGGCGAGGCGAACGCCGCCCCCGAGATCGCCGCCCCCGCCGAGGGCGACGACGCGATCGAAATCGTGTTCGTCCCCAGCAGCAGCACGTACGACGGCCGGCTCGCCAACAGCGGCTGGCTGCAAGAGACGCCCGACTTCCTCACCAAGCTGACGTGGGACAACGCCGCCCTGGTGGCGCCAGCAACCGCCAAGAAGCTCGGCCTCAAGCAGGGCAAGCTGGCCACGATCAAGGTCGGTGAGACGAGCATCACCGCGCCGGTCTACGTCATGCCGGGGCAGGCCAAGGGCTCGATCTCGATCGCGCTAGGTTATGGCCGCACCGCGGCGGGCCGCGTCGGCGGCTTGCTCGATCCCCAATCGGGTCGCCCCGCCGACGGTCTCTATCCCGAAGGGATCGGCGGCACGTGGTTCCCCGCCGCCGCCGAACCGGTCGGCGTCGATGTCTACCCGCTGCGTGCGGCGGCTAAGGGCGGCGCCGCGACGACGGGTTTCATCGCCGAGGGCGTCACGATCAAGTCGACGGGCAAGGACTACCTGCTCGTCGGCACCCAGGACCACCATGCGATCGACGCGCTGGGCCTCGAGGCGATCGGCAAGCGGACCGGCGAGCTCATCCGCACCGCGTCGCAGGACTTCTATACGGAGCACAAAGACTTCGCTCCGAGCATGTCCCACGAGGTGATGGTTCACGCCGGCGGCGAGAACCGTCCGACCGAGCCGCTGTGGGACCTGCAGAAGTACCACACGGGTGACCCGAATTACGCCCCGGCGTGGGGCATGACGATCGACCTCAACAAGTGCATCGGCTGCAACGCCTGCATGGTCGCCTGTCAGGCCGAGAACAACGTGCCGGTGGTCGGCAAGGACCAGGTTCACAAGGGCCGTGAGATGCACTGGATCCGCATCGACCGCTACTTCCGCGGCACAGCGAATCCGCAGGACGCGGCCGACCCGGCCAACTTCGACAACCCGCAGATCGCCCACCAGCCGATCGCCTGCCAGCACTGCGAAACGGCGCCGTGCGAAGAGGTCTGCCCCGTCGCCGCGACGGTGCACGACAACGAGGGCCTCAACGTGATGGTCTACAACCGTTGCATCGGCACGCGGTACTGCTCGAACAACTGCCCCTACAAGGTCCGCCGCTTCAATTACTTCCGTTACACGAAGAAGCTGTACGAGGCGTCGAACGAGCTGATGAAGCTCGTGATGAACCCCGAGGTGACCGTCCGCAGCCGCGGCGTGATGGAGAAGTGCACGTTCTGCGTGCAACGGATCTCCGCCGCCCGGATCACGGCGAAGAACGAGGGCCGCCCGATCCGCGACGGCGACGTCACCACCGCCTGCCAGCAGGCGTGCAGCACCCGCGCGATCGAGTTCGGCGACCTCCGCGACGAGAAGTCACGGGTTCACCAGACCTTCAAGAGCGATCGGGCCTACGGCATCCTCACCGAGTTGATGACCAACCCCCGGAACAAGTTCCTGGCGAAGATCCGCAACCCGCACCCGATGCTCGCGCGGCCCGACCTCGACCCCGTGCTCCATCACCACGGCGAAGGCCACGGTGAAGAACACGGCCACGAAGAGCACAAAGTAGAATCGCACGCTTAATCAACTAACGAACAAAGCCTCGATAGGAATGACGAAATCCGAATGACGAATAACGAAAGCTTGGTCGCTTCGTCATTCGTGCTTCGTCCTTCGTCATTTTTACTCTATGTCGACCGCTGACATTCCCGCCGGCTACCTCCCCGGAAAGCTCGGCTCGGTTCCCGAGCCGTGGATCGACCCGCCTTGGGTCGAGGGGGACAACGACTACCGCAGCGTGACCGAGAAGGTCTGCCGCATCGCGGAGAATCCGCGCCCGCCGCTGGCGTGGTTCATCGGGTTTGCGGTGGCGGCGTCGCTCGCCGGCATGCTCGGCGCGATGATCGGCTACCTGATCATCACGGGCGTCGGCGTTTGGGGTAACCAGAACTCGGTGAGCTGGGGCTGGCCGATCGTCAACTTCGTGTTCTGGGTCGGCATCGGCCATGCCGGGACGCTGATCTCGGCGATCTTGTTCCTGTTCCGCCAGCACTGGCGCACCAGCATCAACCGCTTCGCCGAAGCGATGACGATCTTCGCGGTGGTCTGCGCGGGGACGTTCCCGGGCATCCACATCGGCCGCGTCTGGTTCGCCTACTACCTGTTCCCGTTCCCCGATACGCGGCTCTACATGTGGCCGCAGTTCCGCAGCCCGCTGCTGTGGGACGTGTTCGCGGTCGGCACGTACGCGACCGTGTCGCTGCTCTTCTGGTACATGGGCATGATCCCCGACCTAGCGACGCTGCGTGACCGGGCCAAGCACCCGATCCGCCGCTTCGCCTACGGCATCCTGTCGGTGGGCTGGATCGGCTCGGCGACCCAATGGCGCATCTACGAGAAGGCTTACGCGTTGCTCGCCGCCCTGGCGACGCCGCTGGTGCTCTCGGTGCACACGATCGTTTCGTTCGACTTCGCGGTGAGTCAGCTGCCGGGCTGGCACACGACGATCTTCCCGCCGTACTTCGTCGCCGGCGCCGTGTTCAGCGGGTTCGGCATGGTGCTGACGCTGATGATCCCCGCCCGCGAATGGTTCGGGCTGAAGGACATCGTGACCATGCGTCACGTGGACTGCATGTGCAAGATCATCATCGCCACCGGCTCGATGGTCGGCTTCGCGTACCTGACCGAGTTCTTTATCGCCTGGTACGGCGGCAACCCCTACGAGCAGTTTACGTTCATCAACCGGGCGTTCGGCCCGACGTGGTGGGCTTACTGGACGATGGTCACCTGCAACGTGATCTCGCCGCAGCTGTTCTGGTTCGGGTTTATCCGTCGCAGCCCGATCTTGATCTTTATCATCTCGATCTTCGTGAACATCGGGATGTGGTTCGAGCGGTACGTGATCATCCTCTCGCTGGAACGGACGTTCCTGCCGGGGAGCTGGCAGTCGTTCGTGCCGACGTGGATCGACATCGGGATGCTGATCGGCAGCTTCGGGCTGTTCTTCACGCTGTTCCTGTTGTTCTGCCGCTTCCTGCCGATCGTCGCGATGAGCGAAGTGAAGCAGGTGATGGCCCACGTCGACGGGCACGCGAAGGGCGCCCACTCGCACTGAGAATTATCCATCCGCATTTAGCCCCCGGTCATTGACCGGGGGCTAATTGACCGGGGCTTTTACGAAAGACATGAGCGAAATCGCCAATCTCGACGTCACGCACGAGCCGAAGCGCCTCGGCCTGCTTGCGCAGTTCGCCGGGCCCGACGAGTTGATCGCCGCGGCCGATAAGGTCACCGACGCCGGCTACAAGAACGTCGAGGCCTACGCGCCGTTCGCCGTCATCGGCATCGACGAGGCCCTCAAGGCGAAGAAGACCATCCTCCCGTGGATCGTTTTCTGCATGGGCCTCTCGGGGTGCCTCATCGGCATCACGATGCAGTGCTACATGAATGGCATGGAGGGTTCGTGGTGGCTGGCGGGCTACGAGTTCCTCATCAGCGGCAAGCCGTTCTTCAGCATCCCGGCTTTCATCCCGGTGACGTTCGAGCTGACGATTCTGCTCAGCGCGTTCGGCTCGTTCTTCGGCATGCTGGCGCTGAACAAGTTGCCGCGGTTATTCAACCCGCTGCTACGCTCCGAGCGATTCGCCGACGTGACGACCGACGGGTTCTTCTTGTTCGTCGAGGCGGCTGACGCCAAGTACGCCGAGGCCGAGACCGAGGCGTTCCTCACGTCGGTCGGCGCCACGGGTGTCGAAGCGATCAACGACGTTGTCGAAGGCCGGTCGCTGCCCGCCGCGATCCATCTCGCCGGCGCGTGCGTGGCGACCGCGGCGCTGCTGGTCCCGCTCTATCTGTGGATGACCTCGAGCACGACGACGTCGCTGCCGCGGATCTCGCTGTTCAAGGACATGGAGCACCAGGCCAAGTTCCAGGCCCAGCAGCCCTCGCCGATTTTCGACGACGGCCGCTCGATGCGCGAGCCGATCAAGGGGACCGTCGCCCGCGGCCGCAACCTCGACGACGTCGAGTTGTACTACGGCGAGCGCGCCGAATTGTCGGTCGCCGGCGGCCCCGGTCGTGGCGACCTGCGGTTCGCTTCCTTCAACAACGACGGCCGCACCCGAGCGCAGTTCGTCGCCGAGGGCGATGAGGAGGACGGCGAAGCCGCCGCCCCGGCGCCGGCAGCGGGCGAGCCCGAGGAGAAGGACTGGGTCACCGACTTCCCGGCGGCCATCAAGATCACGCAGGAAACGATGGACCGCGGCGAACAGCGGTTCAACATCTACTGCGCCACTTGCCACGGCCTGACCGGCGCAGGCGACGGCCTCATCACTCAACGGGCGATGAGCCTCAACCAAGGCACCTGGACGCAGCCCACCAGCCTCCATGTCGAGGCGGTCACCACCCAGCCGGTGGGCCGTATCTTCAACACCATCAGCAACGGCATCCGCAAGATGCCGGGCTACAAAGAACAGATCAGCGCCGAAGACCGCTGGGCAATCGTCCTCTACCTGCAGGCGCTGCAGCGCTCGCAGAAGGCGACCGCCGAAGACCTGCCGGCCGACAAACTCCGCGAAATCAGTAACTTGAAGAAGTGAAAGAGGTTGGTAGGTAGATAGACCGGTAGTCCGATAGGCAAGCGCCTAACGGAGCCCGGTTGACGCCTCGAACCCTACCGGACTAACCGACTACCGGACTAACAGCTAACAGCTCCCGCCATGGCCTCCCTCGTCAACGCCGACATCACCGAGATCCGCCAAGCATCCGCCGGGCTGGCCGGCGCCGGGTTCCTCTGGGGCGCCGTCGGCGTCGCGGTGCTCGCGGTCGGCGCCGTCATCGGCTACGCGACGGGCTCTTGGGCGCAGTTCGCTCACGCCTACTTGCTCGCCGTGATGTACGTCACGTCGCTGGGCGTCGGCGGGTTGTTCTTTGTGCTGGCCCATCACCTCACCGGCGGCCGCTGGGGCACCACGGTCCGCCGCCTCTCCGAGATCACCGCCGGCACGCTGGTGGTGTCGTTCGGTCTCTACCTGCTGATCATCCTATTCTCGGTGATCGCGGGCAGCGACGCGCTCTACCCGTGGGTCAACCGCCCCATGGTTGAGAGTGACCCGATCCTGAGGTCGAAGATGCACTACCTCGAGCCTACGTGGTTCACGATCCGCGCGTGCGTCTATTACCTGCTGTGGATCGCGATGGCGTGGACGATGCTCGGCATCTCGACGCGGCAAGACTCGAGCGAGCCCCTCCGCCGCGCGAAGGCGATGCAGTGGTACTCCGGCCCGATGATGCTGGTCTACGCCCTGAGCATGAACTTCGCGGCGTTCGACTTCATGATGTCGCTGGCGCCGCACTGGTTCAGCACCATGTTCGGCGTGATCTTCTTCGCCGGCTCGTTCGGCGTGTTCCTGGCGTTCCTGTTGATGCTGTCGGTCTTCCTCCAAGACCGTGGCATCCTCACGCAGTCGATCACAACCGAGCACTACCACGACATCGCCAAGCTGATGTTCGCCTTCGTCGTCTTCTGGGCGTACGTCTCTTTCAGCCAGTACATGCTGATATGGTACGCGGCGATCCCAGAAGAGACGTTCTGGTTCGATATCCGACAGCAGGGCGTCTGGCTCTACTGGGGTCTGGCGCTGATCCTGGTGCACTTCTTCATCCCGTTCCTGGGTTTCATGTCGAAGCGGGTCCGGCGCAACAAGCGGATGATGTTCTTCTGGGCGGGCTGGATGCTCGTCGCGCATTGGATCGATCTGGCCTACATCATCCTGCCGCAAGTGCGGACGGATGGCTCGGTGGGGATGACGGTCGTGATGGGACTGATTACCACCGCGGGCGCGTTGGGCGTGTTCACGTGGGCCTGGATGAGCGTCGCCGCCGGTCGCTGGCTGCTCCCGGTCCAAGACCCACGCCTGCCGATCGCCCTCAGCTACCACAACCACTAAGTCATTTAGGCAAGACGGATTAAAGAGGAGGGGTAGGGGGGTATTTGGAGATAGGGGAAGTGGCCGTCATTGGGCCGTCATTGGGACGTGCCGAAACCGGCAGGCAGTCTTTAACGAATTAAGAGACTTCGATCGCGAAGTCGTCGCCCCTCCAAGACACCATCCCCCCTATCACCAACATCCTCCAAATCTCCTTTCCTCAAGCGACCCACCGAAAGTAAGTTGATTCCGCCCCTGTTCGGCGGTTAGCACTATCCGGCGAGTACGAGCGATGAGCCACCACCCCGTCACAATCCCCCCGGGCCAACCGATCCCCGAACCCGGCGTCGAGCCAGACGGCGTCGATAGCGCGACGCTCATGGTCTGGGGCTTCGTGTCGGTGGCGATCATCCTCGGCACGATGTTCGGGTCCGCGGCGCTTTACTTCGCGGCGCAGAACAGGCTCAATACAACACGGCTCATCGCCCCGCGGTATATCGAGTCTGAGAAGACGCTCACCGATCAGCGAGGGGTGCTGGCAAGCTATGCCGCCCCCACCGCGGAGGGGAATCCCTACACGATTCCGATCAACCGCGCTAAACAACTAGTGCTGGCCGAGCTGCAGAGCAAAAAAGCGGAGTGAATTCCCAGAGGGGTGTTTCGGGGAAGGGGATAGGGGGATAACTGGAGGTATTGAAGGATGATCGTCGGTGACGCCGTCCGGACCAGCCAAACCACCGCTCGTTTCCTTCTGAATCACTTCGTAGACGAACCACCCCACAGCGGCCTGCCCTGCCGAGAGACCATCCCCCCATCCCCAAACATCTCCTTATCTCCCTTCGAATCGTAGCCATTTCGAGTCGATGTTAGCTGTCCCCTCACGAACGCCGTGCCTAAGTGCCCTCGTGGCTCTGGCGCTGGCGGTCTGCGCGGGGCCGGTGAGGGCGCAACTGATCGAGAAGTTGCCCGAAGAGATGCAGGGCGTCGGCGTCGACGACAAGTCGGGCTCTCAGGTGCCGCTCGACCTGCGCTTCCGTGACGAGAACGGCAAGGCGATCACGCTGGCCGAGGTCTTCACGGGCGACCGCCCCGTCCTGTTGTCGCTCAATTACAGCGACTGCCCCATGCTGTGCGGCCTGCAGCTCAACGGCCTGTTCGACACGCTCGCCGAGATCACCGAGGCCAAGGGCTGGACGCCCGGCCGCGAGTTCGATGTGGTGAGCGTCAGCGTCGATCCGCTGGAGACAACCCTCCGCGCCAAACAGACCGAGCAAAAGTACCTCCAGCGTTACGGCCGCGCCGGCGCTGCCGAGGGGGTCCGCTTCTTGACGGGCAACCAAGAGAACATCCGCGCGCTCGCCGACGCCGTCGGCTTCCGTTACAAGTACGTCCCCGACACGCGCGAGTACTCGCACACCGCGGCGGAGATCGTCGTCACGCCGAAGGGCGTGGTGTCGCGTTACCTGTACGGCGTCGCGTACGACCCGCAGACGCTCCGGCTGTCATTGATCGAGGCCGCCGATGGCAAAATTGGCTCTCCACTCGATCAGATTATCTTGTTCTGCTTCCACTACGACGAGACCAAGGGCCGCTACGGCCCGGTCGCCCGTCGAGTGATGAGTGTCGGCGCGGGGGTGACCATTTTCGCGATGTGCGCGGGGTTGTTGCCTTACTGGCTGCGTCGCACGCCGTCTAGCGCCGCTGCCAACGACGCTACGTCAATCAACCCCGCTGAGCCGCAAGCGGCCGAGCGGGAGCCTAACGAAGTCGCCTGATACCGATGTCGCCCGTTTCGCCCATGCAAATCCCGCTCGCGTCGTTCGGCACGTTCGACCAGTTCCGCGACGCCGCCTCGACCGGCGCCGCGGCGATCGACACGCTGTACTTCTGGATCCTCGGGATCTGCGCGTTCTTCTTCTTCCTGATCGTGGCGGTCCTGGTGGCGTTCATCGCGCGCTACTACGCCCGGCCCGGTCATGTCGAGCAGCACACGCCCCATCACGACAACCGCCTCGAAGCGTTGTGGTCGATCATCCCCAGCTTCATCGTTGTGGCGCTGTTCTGGTACGGCGTGCTCTTCTACCTCGACCTGCGGACGCCCCCCGAGAACGCGTACGAGATCCAGGTCGTTGCGAAGAAGTGGAACTGGTCGTTCATGTACCCCAACGGGGTCGTCGACCCGAACCTTCACGTCCCCGCCGACCGTGACGTGCGGCTGGTCATGTCGAGCGACGACGTGCTGCACAGCCTCTACGTCCCGGCCTTCCGGGTGAAGATGGACGTGGTGCCCGGTCGGTATAGCGAGTTGTGGTTCAACGCCACGACGCCGACCGAATCGTTCGACCCGGCGATCGACCCGAGCACCACCGGCGCCGACGAGAACGGCTACGACCTGTTCTGCACCGAGTACTGCGGCCAGGGCCACTCGGCCATGATCGCGAAGGTGGTCGTCCACAAGTCGGGCACCTTCGAGACATGGCTCGCCGAAGCGGCGCGGATCGACCCGACGAGCTCGCCGGCGGAGTTGGGCGAAAAGATCTGGAAGCAGCGCGGCTGCTCACAGTGCCACTCGGTCGATGGCAAGGCGTCGACCGGCCCGACGTGGCAGGGCACCTACGGCACCGAGCAGAAGACCGACAAGGGGACCGTCAAGGTCGATGAGAACTACATCCGCGAGTCGATCCTCAACCCAATGGCTCAGATCCGCGACGGCTTTAAGGGCGTCATGCCGAGCTATCAGGGTCAGCTCAAGGACGCCGAGATCGCGGCCGTCATCTACTACATGAAGAAGCTCAGCGCCGAAGCCGACAGCGTCCCGGCGACGTGGGAAGACGCCGGCGGTGTGCCGGGCCAAGAGGAAGGCGAGGGGTCGGCCGAGGGCGTCGATACATCGCCCGGCGACGGGCTCGACGCCGGCGAGCCGATTCCCGCCGAAGAGCAAACTCCCGCGGACAAGCCAGACTCGGAAGAAGCCGCCGCCGAGAAGATGGATGTCGAGGAGCCAAAGACCGGCGAGCAACCCGAGACGGACGACGCCGAGACCGCCACCGAATCGTAGGCCGCGAAGGGACCGCGTCGCGAGACGACGCGACTCGCTGACCTACCGAAGAAATAGCTAACTGCTAACGCCTAACCGCTAACAGCTACCATGATTTCCCAATCCCGCGAGCACTCGCTTCTCCAGGCGATCGCCGAGGACCCCAGCCGCAAGGTGTTCATCCCGCAAGGGCGGAGCTACCTCGCCAATCCCCCCGGGATGACCTTCTGGCAGGCCGTCTCGTCGTGGGCGTTCACGCTCGACCACAAGCGCATCGGCGTGATGTACTTGTGCGGCGTGATGTCGGCGTTCCTGCTGGGCGGCATCTTCGCCGGCGCGGTGCGGTTGGAACTGTGGAACGGCACGCCCGGTCTGTTCCACGACAACGTCCAACAAGCGCAGGACTTCTACAACCAGATGTTCACGCTCCACGGGGCGGTGATGACGTTCCTGTTCATCATCCCGAGCATCCCCGCGGCGCTGGGCAATATCTTCTTGCCGATGATGCTGGGGGCGAAGGACGTGGCGTTCCCACGGATGAACCTCGCCAGCTTCCACCTGTGGTGCATCGGCGCGGTCTTCTTCTTGATTACGCTGCTCACGTCCGGCCTCGATACGGGCTGGACCTTCTACACGCCCTACAGCACCTCGACGCAGACAAGCGTCATCTTCGCGACGATGGGCGTCTTTATCCTCGGGTTCAGCTCGATCTTCACGGGCCTGAACTTCGTGGTGACCGTCAACACGATGCGTCCCAAGGGGATGACCTGGTTCAAGATGCCGCTCTTCATGTGGGGCATCTACTCGACCGCCATCATCCAGGTCCTCGCCACGCCGGTGCTAGCGATCACGCTGGTGCTGTTGATGTGCGAACGCCTGATGGGCATCGGCATCTTCGACCCCGCCCTCGGCGGCGACCCGGTGTTGTACCAGCACTTCTTCTGGTTCTACTCGCACCCGGCCGTCTACATCATGATCCTGCCGGGAATGGCGATCATCTCCGAGGTGATCCCGGTCCACAGCCGCAAGCACATCTTCGGTTACACGTTCATCGCGTACTCGTCGGTGGCGATCGCGCTGCTGGGCTTCCTGGTGTGGGGCCACCACATGTTCACCAGCACCGAGAGCAAGCTCGCGGCGGTGATCTTCAGCGCGCTGACGTTTACGGTGTCGATCCCGTCGGCGATCAAGGTCTTCAACTGGTTGACGACCATGTACAAGGGATCGATCCATCTGACGACGCCGATGTGTTACGCCCTGGCGTTCATCGTGCAGTTCACGATCGGCGGCTTGACGGGCCTGTTCCTCGGCACGCTGGCGACCGACATCCACTTGCACGACACGTACTTCGTCGTCGCCCACTTCCACTACGTGATGATGGGCAGCACGCTGATCGCCTTCCTCGCCGGTCTCTTCCACTGGTGGCCGAAGATGTTCGGCAAGATGTACAGCGAGCTCTGGGGCCGCATCGCCTGCCTGCTTGTTTTCATCGGCTTCAACACCACGTTCTTCCCGCAGTTCATCCTCGGCACCCGCGGCATGCCGCGACGCTACGCGGCGTACAAGCCCGAGTTCCAGTTCCTGCACCAGCTGTCGACCTCGGGGTATGTCATCCTTGGCGTCGGTTTCTCGCTCGCGGCGGCGGTGCTGATCTACTCGCTGTTCCGCGGCAAGAAAGCGCCGGACAACCCGTGGGGCGCGGCGACGCTGGAGTGGAAGTGCTGCAGCCCGCCGACGACGGCGAATTTTGAGATTCAACCGTGGGTCGGCAGCCCCTACGTGTACGACGACTTCGTCTACGACCCGGACGAGGGGGGCTACGTCGAGGTGCTCCCCGACCTGCACCGCAGCGGCAAGACCGCGGACGCCCCCGCGGCGCCGGTGACTCACTGATTTCAATTCAATTAACCACAGAGCCACAGAGGACACAGAGAGAAGCACTGAGAGTTTTTTGACAGGATCAACAGGATCAACAGGATGTTTTTTATCCAGTCGATCCGGTTAATCCTGTCTCAAGAAGCTTCTCCGCGTCCTCTGTGGCTCTGTGGTAAAACCTTCGATTTAGAAGCGATATGGCCGAAGCCGCCACGCTAGAACCGCACGCAGCCGACCCGCACGACGCCGGTCATGGGCACGGACACGACCATCACCCGAGCCTCGCGCACCACTTCGAGGACCTCGAGCAACAGTTCCAGGCCGGCAAGCTCGGCATGTGGCTGTTCCTCGCCCAGGAGGTGCTCTTCTTCTCGGGCCTGTTCGCCGCGTACACGGTGTTCCGCTGGCACTACCCCGAGGTGTTTGTCGACGCGCACCACCACCTCAACAAGACGCTCGGGGCGATCAACACGATCGTGCTGCTGGCGAGCAGCTTGGCGATCGCCTGGGGCGTGCGGGCCGCGATGCGGAACGACCGCCGTACGATCCTCAACACGCACGTCTTCACCCTCGGCTGCGCGGCGTTGTTCCTCGGCGTGAAGGCGATCGAGTACACCCACAAGTGGGACGAGGGCATCGGCCCAGGCAACTTCTATAAGTTCAGCGGCGGCCACCTCGAAGCCGACTGGCACTTCGCCGACTACATGCCAAGCCTGGCGATCGGTTCGCTGGTCATCGGCGCCGCCATCACGTTCTTCGGCGCCCGTTGGGCCGGCGCCTCCAAGCCCGTGAAGGGCTGGGTCACCGCGTCGATCGGCGTCTGCGTGCTGTCGTTCGGACTGGGCATCGTGCTCGCCAAGTGCATCATGCCGACCGAGGCCGAGGTGGCCCGCGCCGGCGGCCACGACGCTCACGCCGCCGATCACGCCGCTGAGTCGCATGAAAGCGATGCGGCGCCGACCGAAGGAACCGATCTGGCGGCCGTGACTTCGGCCGCCGCTCCCGGCGAGGGAGAGACGACCGCCGCCGGCGAGGTCGATCCGAAGTCGCCGGAAGAGCAGGCCCAAGACGTAGCGGCCGCCCCCCGCGGCGCCGCCTTCGGGCCGGCCAACTTCTTCGCGATCTACTTCATCATGACCGGCGTCCACGCCGTGCACATCATCGCCGGCATCATCGCGATCACCTGGGTCGTCGCCAAAGCCGCCGCTAGCGAGTTCTCCGCGGAGTACTTCCTGCCGGTCGAGAATGTCGGCCTCTACTGGCACATCGTTGACTTGGTGTGGATTTATTTGTTCCCGCTGATGTACCTGATTCACTAGCTGTTAGCGGTTAGTCGTTAGCGGTTAGCTAACGGCCCGCCCCGCGTTTACTAATCGCTAAAAGCTAACGACTAACCGCTCCAAAATGTCTCACGAAGCCCCCGGCCACCACATTTCCAGTCCCCAGGTCCTCTGGGCGACGTTCGGCGCGCTGGTGGCGCTGACGCTGCTGACCGTCGCCGTCTCGACGGTGCCGCTGAAAGACTTCCCGGTGCAGTACTTCCTGCCGATGGTCTTCAACGACCCGATGGACCTGACGTGGCTCGACATGCCGATCACGCTCACCATCGCGACGGCCAAGGCGTTGCTGGTGGCGGTGATCTTCATGCACCTCCAGCACGACAAGCTCTTCAACAGTATCCTGATGATCGGGGCGATGGTCTTCCTGGTGCTGTTCCTCGGCATGACCGTGCTCGACAGCCACGAGTACACGCCGGACGTCAACAGCTACAAGGCGGACAAGGCGGCGGAGGCGAACCCGTAAGGTTTCGCTAACCGGTGCGGGCGCCCCCGCTGCGGACGGGGCCCGCCTAGCGTAGCTGGAACCCTCACGCATTCTTGCAGGCACTGCTGGCGCCGCTGCCGATCTGGGAAGGACGGACAAGTCCTCTCCCCGGTCGCCCGGAGCCGCCGTGAAACGCTACTGCCTGCCGCTCGCCGCGGCCCTCGGCGCGCTGAGCGCTATCTCGATCGCTAATATCGCGAACGCCCAGTCGCCTGCCTCGTCGTCGATCGCCTGGAGCGACGTCACGGCCGACGCCTTTGCCGCCTCGCACCGCACCGGTAAGCCGATCCTCGTCTACGTCACGGCCGAGAAGTGCGCCTTCTGCCGCAAGATGGAGAAGGAGACCTGGAGCGACCCAGCGGTCGCCCAGATGGTCCGCACGGGCTTCGTGCCGCTTAAGCTGCACGCCGACACGCACCCCGACGAGATCGCGTCGCTGAGGGTCCGGGCGTTCCCCGCGACGATCCTCGTGACGGCCCAGGGCAAGCCGTTCGCCGGCCGCGTCGGCTTCGTCGAGCCGGCGAAGCTCGTCGAGATGCTCCAACCCGAAGTCGCCGTCGCACCATCGATCCGCCAGCCGGCGCTGTAGATAGCCCCGGAGGGGCGGCAGCGCGTAGCCAGGGGCGCGAGCCCCTGGAACCTGGAAACGGAGCCGCAAGAAATCAGAAGCCCCGGAGGGGCGAAAGCAACGGAAGAGTTGCTTTCGCCCCTCCGGGGCTTCGCGTTGATGTCGCGACGCAATTCAGGGGCTCGCCCCTCCGGGGCTTTCTACGGGTCAGCCGCAGTCGGAGAGGCGGCCGACGCTCGACTCGAAGTACTTACCGCGCCGGCGGGTCGTGCCCGTCTCGGCGCTCTGCTCGTGGCGTTCGCGGAGGTCCTCGACGTTGGCGTTGCACCAGCGGCAGTCGACCACTTCGAGGTGGAACCGCACGTAGTCGGCGTGCGCTTCGGGGAGGACGCCCAACAGGTGGCTGCCGAGCTGTTCGCGCGAGGGGCACGTCAGCCGGTTGCGGCGCCACACCTCACCGAGCGAGTGCAGCCCCGCGTCGCGGCCGCTGACGAGCGTCGCCAACCGTTCGCGCAGCTCGTCGTCGTCACGCAGCGCCGCTTCGATCGCCGCGATCCGTTCCGGCGCGGCGGCTTCGTCGAGATAAGCGTGGAGTTCGGCGTCGGTGAAGGGGCTGTCGGCCATCGGCTTTCGGCTGTCGGCTAGAAGAACGAAGGGTAAAGCTGACAGCCGATAGCTGACAGCCGATAGCCGCTCACGCAGTGAGCTCGGGGAAGACGCCTTCGTCGAGACCCTGTTTCTTGAGTCGCTTCTTGAGATTGGCGAGAAAGTCGAACTTGAAGTTGGCGACTTGCTGTTCGGTGAGGCCGACCGCGACGGCGACCTCTTTATTGCCCATGCCGCGGACGAACAGCAGCTCCATCGCTTTGACCTTGGGCCAATCGTCGCGACCGCGCCAGATGGCGATCTGTTCGGCAAGCGCCTCGGCGAGGGCGTCGGCCTCGAGGCGGCGGCGTTCGCCGCTGCGGGCGATCGAGCTGGCGCCACGCGCCGAGCCGGGCAGGTCCCACGCGCCGCCGCCCGATTCACCTTCGGTGCTCGAGAGCGTGACGGCGGGGCGGCGGCCTTCGCGACGCAGGTGGTCGGTGAGCTTGTGGGCAGCGATCGAGAAGAGCCAGCCCTCGAGCGGCCGGCGGGCGTCGTAGTTCGGCAGGCTCGTCAGGAAGCCGATGAAGGTCTCTTGGACAACGTCCTCGCTCGCCGCGCCGCGACTCGTCCCCAAGCGGCTCCGCACGAAGGCGAGCAGGCGTCCCTCGAACTCGTCGATCAGCTGCCGCCACGCGTCGGGCTTGCCACGACGGATCTCGGCCACGAGCAGCGACTCGGGCGAAGGCGCCACGTCATCGGCAAGCGCATCGGGCATCGGCGGCTGGGGTTTGGTGGGGTTGGAAGTGAGAACGCTCTCTCAGAGAGTATTAACCGCAAGCGGAGGCGATGCAAACCGAGCTTCAACTCACAATCACGTTTGTCAGGGAGCCGGAACGCGTCAGCGCCCCGAGTAGCAGCGTGATACGGATGGCGAGTAAGTCCGCGCCGCAACTCCGGGCGCTAATGCGTTTCGGCTCCCGGTCATTCGGTTAGGCGGCGTTGCTTTTGGGCTTTCGCCCGCCCGATCGCAGCACGACGTGCGCGAGCGCTACGAGCGACAGCACGCTAGCGCCAGCGAACGTCACGGCGCGAACGCCGCGTGTGCGTGCGACTCTGGCGGCGGCGTCGGCGAGCGACTTAGCGATCTGCGCCTGGACTTCGGGAGCCACTTCGGCGAGCGTATAGAGCAGATGGACTTCGCCGACGGACGTGTCACGAATTTCTTCGTACTGAGACTTCACGAACGGCGATGGGTCGAAGCCTGTTTCTGTAGGCCACGAGAGTGTGCCCCCGATCGCTCCGAATTTGAGATTCAGCCAGTTCGCGAGCTGCTCTTTTGTATCGGACTCGCACGAGTCCTTCGTGGTGAACGGGCCGGAAACGATCAGCTTCTGATTGTCGCCGAGGTGGGCGTCGATCCAGTCGGGGCGAATCGGATGCGGCTCGGCAGTATTCTTGAGGTTGTTATAGACCGGCTTGTCTGCGGGATCGATGTCCTCAAGTTTAATCTTCGGCTGTGCGGACGCGACCGCTGCAAGCTCTTCGTCGCTGGCGACTTCGGCCGTAGTCTCCCATGGCAGTCGCTCCCGGCTAGATTCTTGAGTCGAAGCCGTTTGCTTTTCTTGCATTGCAATCTGTCGCGCCAGCTCGCGCAGAGATTTCGTCCTTGCCTCAGCTTCGGCCCTCACAACTGCCGCTTCCGTCCTCGAAACATGGTGAGAGGAATATCCCCACAACAGCACAGCTCCGATCAGCCCGCCAAACATCATTGCGAGCAGTGCTAAGCCGCTCCAGTTCTTGCGCGTAATCGCGATGTACGTCAAACCGAGCACCACGAGCAATGGCAAGCCGATGACAACAAGCAGGACAAGTAGCCCCAATACAGAAATCGATGTCGTCGCCATATCTCTAAACCTCCATGCTCATGCCGCCACGAGCCAACGCGGCTCGGCGGCTGGGGGGGCACCAGGGGCTGGCGACTTGGGTCGCTAGGGCGATCACGCCCACCAGCACCATCCCCAGGGGTTGCGGGAACCAGGCGACTGCCGACAGCGCCCACGCGGCGATCACTACCGCGCCGATCGACCAGACGCTCCAGCGATATTGACGGACGTACTCTGCCGATCGCCACCAACGGACGAGGAGGAAGACAGCGCCGAAATAGATCGCAGCAACCGCCATTGGCAGCGTCGCGGTGTTGTCAGAGATGGTGATCGCATTGAAGGGCTTGAAGCCGAAAGAATCGAGAACGATCTCTTGGATCAGACACTTGTGAGGCGCCAGCGTTGCGTCGCTCCAGGCTGGCAACCGATTGCCCAGCACTTCGGCGGCGCCCGCGGCGGCGAGGCCAACGACAAGGCCGAGCGCAAGATTCATCAATCGGCGGGGCGGGTGAGCGTCGCGCTGTGCTTCGCCGAAGGCGCTGACGGCGAGGACGCCCCACGAGCCGAGGGTCGCGACGGCGGCGAGCCACACCGCGGTTACGGTGGGATCGACGCCGGTCCCACTCGCCAGGAGCGGCGCCGCAAGCGCCGACGCGACGATCGCCACCAGCGCCGACACGAGCATCGAGCCCGTCAGCGTCGCAGCCTTCTCACGCAGCGGCCGCGCGGACCGCTCGCGCATTGCCGCGCGGCGCCAGTTGTAGCGCGTGCGTCGTGGGGCGGAGGGTTTCCGCGGTCGATCGTAGTGGGCGGTGTGGGTTTCGACCTCGGGTGCGGGAGCCGTCTCCGTCCCTTTGAGGAACGCCGACCAGACGACGTAGTACACCAAGTAGAACGGCAGCACGAACGCCGGGATCGCGATCGCCGCGCCGGAGAAGACGAGCATCGTCACGATGCCGAACAGGATCAGCGCCTTGCCGAGCGGCGGGATCGGTAGCCCCTGCCACCAATGACGCAGTCGGTGTGACTCGTCCACGAGCGCTTGCCAGAGCGGTTCACGCTGCGGCGTGGGGTAGTGCGTGTGCGGCGGTGTCGAAACGGGCGCCCAATGCCGAATGGGCCCGTAGATCACGTCGTCGCTCAAGACATTGAACCCGCCCTTCGCTTGCGGCGGGGCGACGTTGGCGGGGGCGTTCGACTCGTTGCCGGGCAGCAGCGCGAGCATCTCTTCGACGCTCGACAACCGCAACTCGGGGTCCTTCGCTAGCGCTCGCGCCACGATCGTGCGGTAGGGCTCGCCGACGCGCGTCAGGTCGGGCTCGGCGGTGAGGTGCTTCATCAGCACTTCGCCGACGCTCTCGCCCTCGAACGGCACGCGGCCGGTGAGCATCTCGTAGAACATCACGCCGAGGGCGTAGGTGTCGATCTCACGACCGTAGCGGCCGCCGGCGATCTCGGGCGCCATGTAGTGGACGGTGCCGACCGATTCGGTCTGCCCGCTGCGGCGGCTGGTGGCGATGAACTTGGAGAGGCCGTAGTCGCCGATCTTGACGCGCGACTCGATCGAGCCGGCGCCGCGTTCGAGGTAGACGTTGGCGGGCTTGAGGTCGCGGTGGACGATGCCGCTCTGATGCAGATAGCCGACGCCCGCGGCGATGCCACGCAGCCAGGAGATCGCTTCCTCGATCGGCATGCCGTCGGGGCAGCGGTTGACGGCGTCTTCGAGCGACTCACCGGCGACGTACTCCATGACGACCCACTGGTCATCGACCGAGTCGGTTCGGAGGTCGTACAGCGCGACGAGGTTGGGGTGCTTAAGGTTAAGGCACTGGCGAACGCCACGCAGCTCGACATCGAGGTTGCGGCGGATGAGCTTGAGAGCGACCTCCTTGCCGGCGTCGCTGGTGGCGAAGTAGACCTCGCCAAAGCCGCCGCGGCCGACGCCGCGTTTAATGGTGTAGCCGTCGAGCGGCGTGTCGCCGGTGGCGTACTGGAACTTGATGGCGCGGCGCCCGCGGCTGCCGTCACTGCCGCCATCGACAGCCGCATTCTCGACTTTGTCGTCAGCGGCGGGCGAGGCGTCGGGCTGCATGGCGGGCCGGCGGCGGAGAAGGGTGGGGGGGAACATTTAGTTTAGCCGGTGAGGCGTGAGGCTTGAGGGGTGAGGGTTGGTTTCTTGGCCTTCTTCCTCAGGCCTGACTCCTCACGCCTCAAGCCTCCTGAACAGGTTCGACGCTCAGCGCGAAATCTTGCCCCTCAATCCGGTGGCCGGGCGAAACGGGGACGGCGCCGTCCGCTGGTCGGCCATCGACCACCAGGGCGCCGCTGGAACGGCACACGAGCCCCCCGGGGCCGCGGAACAGGATCGCCTCGTCGCGCCAATCGGGGCAGCGGATGTGGCTGTGCGGCTTCGGGCCCAGGACGCAACTCTCCGCCATTAGCAGGATGGCGTCCGCAGCCGGCACGCTGCGGTGGCCGCTCTCGATGGTCAGGATCGCCGAGGCGCTGAGGGCGTGCGGTCTTCGTAACCGGAGGGCGACCGAGCCCAGTTCGATGACGGCGCCGTCTTCGACGACCGCCGGGCCATCGAGCTTCTTGCCGTTCAGATTGGCGGGGCCGTAGGGGGTCAGCACGTAGCGGCCGCCGGTGCGGGCGAGGCGGGCGTGTCGGCGGGAGAGGTCGGCAAGAATCGGCAGGTCGGGCCCGTCGCTCGAGCCAACGCCGGGCTGGCCGATCACCAGCTGCTCGGCGAGCGTCACCAGATAGCCGCCGACGCCATCGACCCAGAGCATCTGCTGGTCTCGGCGGGAAGCGTCGGACGGTTGGCCAGACGGAAAGCCCTTCACGGTCTGGTCCTCGGGGGCGCCACCGGCGCGGGTCGTGTCACGGAGTCGCAAGGAGATCGCCGCCACGCTGCTGGACGGCCGGGCGGAGGGGCCGGCATACCATTGGGTCGGCGTTTCGTCGGGCGCCAGGGGCATGGTACGCGGAGCGAGGGGGTGAGGGAGAGGAAGAAAGTAAACTGTGGGAGGGGTCTCCAGACCCCGATTACGCGATCCATGCCGTAGCGAATTGGATGCCGTAATCGGCGTCTGGAGACCCCTCCCACAGTCGTTCAGACGGCTCAGTCCAACTGAATCGTCGCCGAGATCGCGGCCACCTTGCCGTCCTTCTTGGCGGAGACCATCGCGTTGTCCGACTCGAGGTCGAAGTACGCGGCGACTTGCTGCTGCACGTCCTCGGACTCGGCCGGATCGAGCTGGATCTCGCCGGGGAACGTCGTGTCGGCGTTGGCGAGCTTCGAGGCCACGTCGAGCCGCGAGCGGATGTCGGCGATCAGGCCCTTGGCTCGGGACAGCTGGCTCTCGTCGAGGGCGACCACATCGCTCGACGCCTGGGCGACTTCGACCAGCTGCCGCTTGGCTTCGAGATTCATGATGTCGGTTTCCAGTTCCTTCTGGGCGGCGATCATGGCCGTCAGCTTTTGGCGAGCCGCATCGAGGTTGGCCTTGCGGGCCTGCTGCATGTCACGCAGGTGCTCGAGCGTTTCGTCAGCGACCTTGTGACGGGTGAACCGCCGCGACAGGTCCTCGGTGACTTCGCTGCGGTCGTACGAGTGGCCCGCGTAGCGGAACACGTCACGGTCGGTGGAGAGGTCCGATTGAAGCTGCATGATTTCACGCTTGCTCTTCTCGGCCTTCTCGTCGGCAGAGTCGATCTGCTCGGCGAGGCGTTCGAGCTCGATCTCTTCCTTGGCGATGACTTCCATCGAGTGCCGGACTTCCGGCGCCAGGTCGCGGACCATCTGGCGGGCGCGGTCGAGCTGGAACTCGACCGGGACGGCCCGCTCGACGCGAGCCGTCGTGCGGTGGAAGGCGGTGCTGAGGTAGCTCAGGGCGTTGGAGCCGAAGGTAAGTCCCCCGACGAGGCCAACGAGCAGGGTAGAAACGACGACAGTTTTGATCACGGCTAGGTTCCCCCGGAAAGGCGGAAGTGGAAGGGCGGGCCCCGGAAGGGGGGCTCGGGACGGGCGATTGGGGCCGGCCCGGGTTGTCTATTAGGGCGGCTCACAAGAGGGACTTCGCGGCTTGCCAGCGGATCTTGTGACCGGGGCGCAAAAAATTCTGAAACTCGGCCCAAGGACCCCCAACGGGTCGTCAGCCGGGTGGCGGTAGCCCCCGGTGAATCTCCAGATCGGGTAGCTATTCGGGAAGCTATCGCACCGCCAACCCCGGCTTCCGCCGTGGGCTAAGGCGTTCGCAGCCGATAGAATGAGAAAATGTCACGCCGGACGGATTCCGAACTTCTAAAGCGCTTCCGATGAACCGAATCACGCTGCTGCCGTTGCTAGCTCTTCCGCTGTTGCTATTGCCGGGCTGTGCGGACGGCCCGGTGAAGCCCGACCCGGAAGTGGTGAAATCGCTGCGTGAGCGGTACGCCCTCGAAACCGAGCCCGCCGACGCCGTGACGCCGCTCGACTGGCGTGAGCAGCGTGAGGCGGTTGATAGCGAAGAAGAAGACGAAGCGGCCGAGGAAGCGACGCCGATCACCCTCGTCGGCACGGTCGGCGGGATGCCCAACCCCTGGGGCGCCGACAACGAGCCCGACTTCCCGTGGAAAAAGGGGCAGGCGACGTTCTTCCTGGTCGATCCCTCAACGGTGGAGGAGTTCGCCTCGCACGCCGCCGCGGAAGGAGTCGAGCACGCCGAGGACTGCCCGTTCTGTTCGCGCGAGGCGCGGAACAAGACGAGCTCGGTTGCCGTGGTGACGTTCCCGTCAACTGAGGATCCCGAGCAACCCGCCGCCGTCGATGCGCGGGACCTGTTCAAGCTGGAGAAGGGCGACCTCGTGGTCGTGCACGGCCAGTGGACGCTCAAAGGCGATGTGCTGATGGTCAGCGCCGACGGGCTCTATAAGCGAGAATGATTGAAGTGGCATGAAGTTGTGGGAGGGGTCTCCAGACCCCGATGACGCGCACCATGCCGTTTCGGGATGGACACCGCAATCGGCGTCTGGAGACGCCTCCCACCGATCAAGCAATTATCTAATAACGACACGGAGGTCGTGATGCGTGCTGCAAAGGTCTTGGTGGTTCTGTTTGTTTGTGCTGTTGCCGCGCCGGTTCTTGCTCAGCAGCCGATGGCGCAAACGAAGAAACTCGCCCCGGGCGTCGTCATCGTGGCGGTCGAGGACATGCACTGCGCGACGTGCGCCAAGAAGGTCGCGCGGAAACTCTACGCGGTGAAGGGCGTCAAACGCGTAGCGCCGTCGCTGGAGAAGGACCTCGTCACGGTCCACGTCCCGGCCGACCGGCCGGTAGCGGTTGTAACGATTTGGTCGGCGGTCGCCGCCAGCGGGATCAAGCCCGTTGAGCTACGCTTTGGAACCGAGCGGCTCGACGCCGAGGCAATCGCGCCGCTGCTGGCTGCGGCGAAGGCGTCGCAGGTCCGTTGAGTGGTCTCCGATGCGGCCGCGGTCGGGACGACGCGGCTCTCGCCTTGCGTTCGCGACCAAAGTCGGCTGACGTTCCTTCCCGCCACCCGCCCGTACTGTGTCCGATAACGCCGAGCCGCAGAACGAGGCGTGGGTCGATCTGTCGGGCTACACGCCCGGCGGCTATCGGCCGGGGCGGGGGAAGCTGACGCAGATCGTTTGGTACTTCGTCAGCGTCTTCGTCTTTGAGTCGGGCTGGTTTCCGGTCAGCAGGCTCAAATGCTCGATCCTCCGCTGCTTCGGGGCGAAGGTCGGCCGCAACGTGACGATCAAGCCGAACGTGCGGATCAAGTACCCGTGGCGGCTGAACGTCGGCGACCACACGTGGATCGGCCAGGAGTCGTGGATCGACAATCTGGGCGACGTGCGGCTGGGGAGCCACGTCTGCCTGTCGCAACGGGCCTACCTGTGCTGTGGGGGGCACGACCACCGCCGACGAGGATTCGATCTGATCGTCGGCGACATTACCCTTGAAGACGGCTCCTGGGTCGGCGCCGGGGCGACGGTCCTCGGCGGCGTCACTGTGGGGACGAACGCCATCGCCGCCGCCGGCAGTGTCGTGACGAAGGACGTGCCGGCGGCAAAAGTGGTGGGGGGGGTCCCTGCCCGGGTCTTGGGAGATCGGGAGCGACCGGGAGGCCTGGGGATTGGGGCTGGGGGCTGAGGGACCTGTGGCCCGCTGGCAACGCCGGTTGCGTTTCGACGACATGGCGGCGTCGCGAACTTGTCGATTTTTCCGCGCCCGATGCAACTCTTGCGGGGCGGAGGGCGTCCAAACGCCGGATTCCGCAGCAGTTGCGCGCTCGGCCCTCCCCCGTGAGGGGGTTTGGCCCGCCAGTTGCCCAGGAGTCGTCCGTGCCGTCGGTGGAACCGTGCGGCCCAAACCATCGACCAACCAGCGGCGCCCCGCAATAATCGCGTCTGCAATCTAGAGCTCGCATCAAGGACGCCTACCCGTGACGCTTTCGTCGCTCATCTTTTCCGAATACCGGTTCGCCACCTACGCCATCGCGCTGTTGGTAGGCTGGCTCGCCGCCCTAGCGCTGACGCCGGTGGTCCGTCGGGCTGGGGTCAAGCTTGGATTCGTCGATAAGCCCAACGCCCGTAAGCTGCAACTCAACCCGATCGCCCTCGGCGGGGGGATCGCGGTGCTTGGGGCGACCTTCACAGCCGTGGCGGTGGCGTTTCTGTTCGCCGACGTCGCGCTGACGGTCACGTTCTTCCGGGACGACGCCCGACTACTCGCCGGCCTCGCCTTCGCAACGGTGGCGACGCTGGCGCTGGGCCTGTACGACGACGCCCGCGACATGCGGGGCCTCTACAAGCTCATCGCCCAGGTCGCGATCGCCAGCGTGCTGGTCTACCTCGGGCTCGGCATCCCCGTGATCGCGCTCTTCGGCCAGGATGTTGAACTCGGTTGGCTTTCGATTCCGCTGTCGATCTTTTGGCTGGTGGGTTCGACCAACGCGATCAATCTGCTCGACGGCATCGACGGGCTCGCTTCGGGCATCGGCATGGTGCTCTGCCTGACGCTCGCGACCATCAACGCCTACTACGGCCAGTTCCCCGAGGCGGTGGTCACGCTCGCCATGGCGGGCGCCCTGTTTGGGTTCCTCCGTTACAACTTCGCCCCGGCGACTATCTACCTCGGCGACGCCGGCAGTATGGTCATCGGCTTGGTGATCGGCGCCATCGCTCTGCAAACGAACCTCAAAACCCCTGCCTTCGTGGCGATGGTCGTGCCGCTGGCGGTGTGGGCCGTGCCGATCCTCGACTCGGGCGCCGCCATCGTCCGCCGGCGGCTCACCGGCCGGAGCATCTTCGCCCCCGACCGCGGGCACCTGCATCACGCCCTGCTGACACGCGGCTGGACCGTGCCGCAAGCGTCGATGTTCATCACCTTGATCTGTGCCGTGACGTGCCTCAGCGCCGTGCTCGGCGTGATCTGGCAGAACGAGCTCATTGTCGTCGTAACGGTCGTGCTGGTGGTCGCCTTCCTGATCAGCAGCCGCACGTTCGGCCACGTCGAGTACGAACTGCTCCGCGCCCGGCTCCGCCAAAGCGGCCTCACCTTCAGCAGCAACGATCCCAGCGGCGCCGGCCGCCAGCACGGGGCGGTGCGGCTGCAAGGCTCGCACGAGTGGGAGGTCCTCTGGGACTCGATTGTCGAAGCGGCGCCAAGCTACGGGCTCACGAAGCTGCAGCTGACGATCCACATGCCGCGCGTTCACGAGGCGTTCTACGCTTCGTGGCGGGCGCCGAAGGGGGCGAAACCGATTGCCGACTCGAGTTGGCGGGTCACGCACCCGTTGACGTTCGATGGCGAAGTGGTGGGCAAACTCGACATCGTCGGCCTGGTCGATGACCACGAGCGTTCGACGCTGAGTCAGATCGCCCAGGTGCTCGACTTCCTTGAGCCGATCGAGGACGAAGTCCGTGAAGTGAAGCGTTCGCTGCTGCTGAGTCACGTCGCTAAAAAAAACGACGCGCCGGTAGCTCCCCCGACGTCGATTGATCCGAAAACTTTAGAAACGTCGCTTGCCGCCCACTGAGGAGGCGACAGGCGTCTCCCGCCGGCCCTCGCATTCCTTTCCAATGGGGCCACCCCCTCAGCCCTCCTCGCCCTTCCCCGAATCACTTTTTCAGTAGCAGAGAGCACGAACGATGAAAAACGACCTGATCCTCGTTGCCGGCGGCGGCGGATTCATTGGCGGACACCTGATCGCCAAGCTCCGCGAGCTCGGCCACACGAACATCCGCAGCGTCGATATCAAGCCGACGGAAGAGTGGTACCAGGTTTTCGACGATGTCGATAACGTCGTCGCTGACCTCAAGCTCAAAGACGCCTGCGAAGCCGCGACGAAAGACGCGGTTGAGGTCTACAACTTGGCCGCCGATATGGGCGGCATGGGCTTCATCGAGAACAACCGCGCGCTCTGCATGTTGAGCGTCCTGATCAACACCCACCTGCTCGAAGCGGCCCAAGCCGCCGGCACGGTGCAGCGGTTCTTCTACGCCTCCAGCGCGTGCGTCTACAACGCCGACAAGCAGAAGTCCGAGGACGTCATCCCGCTCAAGGAAGCCGACGCGTACCCGGCCATGCCGGAGGACGGTTACGGCTGGGAGAAGCTCTTCAGCGAGCGGATGTGCCGCCACTTCCGCGAAGACTTCGGCCTGCAAACGCGCGTCGCGCGGTTCCACAACGTCTACGGCCCGTTCGGCACTTGGGACGGCGGCCGTGAGAAGGCCCCCGCCGCTGTGATCCGTAAGGTCATCACCGCCAAGGAGACCGGCGACCTCAACATCGAGATCTGGGGCGACGGCAAGCAGACCCGTTCTTTTATGTACATCGACGACTGCGTCGAGGGGATCCTCAAGATCACTCACAGCGACATCATCGAGCCGCTAAACCTTGGCTCGGACGAACTGACGACCATCAACGGCTTGGTGGACATTGTCGAGGACATCGCCGGCGTTAAGCTCGAACGGCACTACAAGCTCGACGCGCCGAAGGGCGTCAACGGCCGCAACAGCGACAACACACTGATCAGTGAGTTGCTCGGCTGGGCGCCCGGCATCAAGCTGCGTGAAGGCATGGCGAAGACCTACGAGTGGATCCACGCCGAGTACCTCGCCAAGCACGGCGCCGCGGTCTGAGCACCAACAAGCCGGAAGCGTCTCCCGCGATGAGTTAACCTGTGGGAGGCGTCTCTAGACGCCGATTACGGTATCCATGCTTTTACGGCGTGGTGCGCGTAATCGGCGTCTGGAGACGCCTCCCACAGTCGTTTGCGCCCAAGCAATTAATGATGAGATCACCACGACGGACACGAAGAGCACGACGGCCTGTCTGCCGGGGCATCGTCAACCCGCGAAGCTGACCGTCGTGTTCTTTGTGTCCGTTGTGGTGAATAAGCATTCCGGTGTCACTAAAGGTTGAGTTCGCCCCCGTTCGGTCTTTCATGCCTGGCATTCCACGCGACGCGCGAATCTTCGTTACCGGCCATCGCGGGATGGTCGGTTCGGCGCTGGCGCGCCGGTTCGAGGCGGCGGGGTTTACGAATCTGCTGGCGGCGACGCGTCAGGAGGTTGATCTCCGCGATCAAGCGGCGGTGGACCGGTGGTTCGACACGCACCGCCCTCAGTACGTCGTCCACGCGGCGGGGACGGTCGGCGGCATCCAGGCGAACCGCACGCGTCCCGCGGAGTTCCTTTACGACAACCTGATGATCCACGCGACGGTGCTCCGCGCCGCGTGGCGCACGGAAGTCGAGAAGCTGCTCTACCTCGGCAGCAGCTGTGTCTACCCGCGCGACTGCCCGCAGCCGATGCGTGAAGAGTACTTGCTCACCGGCCCGATGGAGCCGACCAACGACGCCTACGCGATCGCCAAGATCGCCGGCGTGAAGTCGTGCCAAGCCTACCGCAAGCAGTACGGCTGCCACTTCATCGCCGCGATGCCGACAAACTTGTACGGGCCGAACGACAACTTCGACCCGGTGAACTCGCACGTCGTCGCGGGTCTGGTGCGCAAGTTTCACGAAGCGAAGGAATCGGGTGGCGAAGCCGTCACGCTGTGGGGCACGGGCGCCCCGCGGCGGGAGTTGATGTTCGTCGATGATGTCGCCGACGGGTGCCTCTTCCTGCTCGAGAACTACGACGACGAGGCGCCGATCAACGTCGGCACGGGCGAGGACGTCACGATCGTCGAGCTTGCCGAGACGGTCCGCGACGTGGTGTTTCCCGAAGCGCGAGTCGAGTTCGACCCCTCGATGCCCGACGGCCCACCGCGCAAACTACTCGACGTCTCCCGCCTCCACGCCCTGGGCTGGCGCCACCAAATCGCCCTGGCAGAGGGGCTGCGAACCACTTATGACTGGTTCAAAGAAAAATACCCAATGACCAAGTCCCAATGACCAATGAGGGCTCCCGCCCGAGTGGCAGCCCGCTATTAAGTCATTGGACATTGGGGCTTGGTCATTGGTCATTAAACGTTTCCGCTCTGCACTCCCGAGTCTATGCCCGACCCCTCTCCCCGCCGCGCCCTCATCACCGGGATCACCGGTCAGGACGGCTCGTACCTTGCCGAGCTGCTGTTAGAGAAGGGCTACGAAGTCTGGGGCATGATCCGACGCAGTTCTTCGTTCAACACGGGCCGCATCGACCACCTTTATCAAGACCCGCACGAGCCCGGCCGCCGGCTCAAGCTCGTCTACGGCGACCTCACCGACACGCCCTCGATTCACAAGGCGCTCGCCGAGTCGCAACCGCACGAGGTCTACAACCTCGGCGCGCAGTCGCATGTGAAGGTCTCGTTCGAGACGCCCGAGTACACGACGGACGTCGTCGGCATCGGCGTTGTGCGGCTGTTGTCGGTGATACGCGAACTGGGCCTCGACTGCCGCTTCTATCAGGCGTCGTCGTCGGAGATGTACGGCCGCGTTGTCGAGTCGCCGCAGAGCGAGACAACGCCGTTCTGGCCGCGCAGCCCCTACGCGGCCGCCAAGGCGTTTGCGTTCTACGTCACGCGCAACGTCCGCGAAGCGTACGGCCTCTTCGCGGTTAACGGCATCCTCTTCAACCACGAGTCGCCCCGCCGCGGCGAGACGTTTGTCACCCGCAAGATCAGCCGCGCGGCGGCCCGCATCTCGCGGGGCAAGCAAGAGAGGCTCTACCTCGGCAACCTCGACGCGGCGCGCGACTGGGGCTTCGCCGGCGACTATGTCGACGCCATGTGGCGGATGCTCCAAGTCGAGGAGCCCGACGACTACGTCATCGCAACAGGCGAGACCTGCACGGTGCGCGAATTCTGCGATGTCTGCTTCACCGAAGCGGGCCTGCCACTCACTTGGCAAGGCGAAGGCCTCACCGAGCGCGGCGTCGACGCCCAAGGCCGCGTACTCGTCGAAGTCGATCCCAACTACTTCCGCCCCACCGAAGTGGACCGTCTCTGCGGCGACGCATCGAAAGCGAAGCAATTGCTCGGTTGGGAGCCCAAGGTCTACGCGCCGGAGCTTGCGCGGATGATGACGCAGGCGGACATGCAGTCGCTGTAATGAGACGCTTGAAGGCAAAGGGCTGGCGGTACGCTTGGATTCTCTGAAGGCGATCAAGATTGGTCGCAGGCATCTGGCTCCTTGAGTAGACTGGGGGCTCCCTCAGCAAACGGTGGTCGCATGCGGTATCTTCTCGCCCTGGTCCTTTCGCTTTCGTCCGCACCTCTCTGCACGGCGGCTTCTTACTCCGTGACGCGCAGCGCCGCCGTCATATTTCCGTCAGGGGCGATGGCGCCAGAGCCCCAAGCTAGCCTGTTCGTTCCGCGCTTCGACCCAGCCCTCGGCGAGTTGACGGACATCAAAGTGCAAATCGGCGTCGAAATCAACGCGGACGTGTTGGTTCGTCCAAAGAATAGCGAGACCGAATTGCCCGCCGACGGAATTGTCTACCTGGCCATGCAGTACACCGTTGCGAGTAGTTTTGGAGAGCTCATCTCAGGCCAAGAGCCAGGAATGCTGGTAATTCAAGACAATGTGACTCTCCATGAAGGTGATGACTCGGCTGTCGGAGTTCTCGGAGGCGCCGACACGACGGCCTACAACTTCCCACCCGTGCCCTACGCCATCGAGCAGCAACAGGTAGAGGGATTGTGGTTTGAGCTTAGGGTTCCTTACTGGGACCTCTATGCCTTCGAACCTTCCGGAGTTGTGCCGATGGATGTCATTCTGTCCCTTCCCGAGAACCAATGGACTTTTGCGGTATCGGTGACCTACGGATACTCCATCCCGGAACCGGCGAGTTCATTGCTGGCAGCATTCGGATGCATACTCTCTTGCGATCGTCGTCGATCGGCGGACGTCCGCAACGCCGCACTGTCGGGCGGCGTCGATTGACATTGATTCCGCTTCGCTCACGCGGCGCCGCCCCTACCACCGGAGTCTTCGGCGCCTACTCCTGGTGATCTCGAAGCTCATGACGTCTCGGCGTTTTACGTCGGGGACTAGACTAGCAGCATGGCCAAACGCCCCCTGATTCTCGTCATCTCGCAGGTCTACCCGCCCGACCCAACCTCGGTAGGCCAGCACCTCGCCGACGCCGCCGAGGGCCTCGTCGCCCGCGGGTACGACGTGCGCGTCATCACCTCGGCGCGGGGCTTCGACGACCCGACGAAGAAGTACCCGCTGCATGAGATGCGCGGCGGCGCCGAAGTCGTCCGCATGCCTCTGGCGTCCTTCGGCAAGAAGACGATCGCCCACCGCCTCGCCGGCATGGTGGTGTTCCTCGCCCAAGCGCTGTTCCGCGGGCTGTTCACACCGCGCGTGGCGGGGATCCTCGTGAGCACGTCGCCGCCGCTGGCGTCGTTCGTCGCGGTGATCATCAGCGTGCTCCGCGGCGCGCCGATCACTTACTGGGCGATGGACCTCAACCCCGACCAGATGATCCAGCTCGGTAAGATCAAAGAGACGGCTCTGTCGGCCCGGGTCTTCGACTGGTTCAACCGCCGCATCCTCCGCCGCGCCGCCGCGGTGGTGGCGCTCGACCGCTTCATGGCCGACCGGCTCAACCGTAAGACGAACATCGACGGCAAGCTGACCGTGATGCCCCCGTGGCCGCACGGCGAGAGCGACCGCCCGCTGCCGCACGACGAGAACCCCTTCCGCCGCGAGCACCACCTCGCTGGCAAATTCGTCGTCATGTACAGCGGCAACCACGCGCTCACCAACCCGATCGAGACAATCCTTGACGCGGCCGTGCGGATGCAGGACCGCGAAGACCTGGTGTTCATGTTCATCGGCGGCGGCGTGCGGAAGAAATCCGTCGAAGAGACGATCGCCAAACACAAGCCGACGAACATCGTCAGCCTGCCGTACCAGCCGCTGGAGACGATCCGCTACTCGCTCTCCGCGGCGGACGTGCACCTGGTGACGCTCGGCCAAGAGGTGGTCGGCTGCGTTCACCCGTGCAAGGTTTACGGCGCGTTGGCGCTTGGCCGCCCGATCCTCTATGCGGGGCCGCGGCCCAGTCACGTCACGGACCTGTTGAACGAGGACGACCCCGCGCAACGCGTCGGCTGGAGCATCGAACACGGCGACATCGACGCCGCGATCCGGGCGATCGACGAGATCCGCGCCCAGCCACAGGCGGAGCTAGCCGCCATGGGTGAGCGCGCCGCCGCGCTAGTGCGAGAGCGCTTCGACACGAAGCAGATGATCGACCGCTTCTGCGACGTGATCGAGGGGACTCTGAAGAAGCCCCAATGACCAAATCCCAATGACCAGTGGGGTGCTGCCGCACTGGCGATGTAGCACCAGTCATTGGTCATTGGGTCTTGGTCATTGGTCATTTAGAATTTCTTCATGGACCAGCATTGGCGGATCGGCGTGGACGAAGCGGGGTACGGGCCCAACTTGGGGCCGCTCGTCGTCGCGGCGACGGCGTGGCGGGCGCCGGTGGGGTGCGATCTTTACGAGTTGTTCGCTGAGGCGATCACGGCGGCTTCGACGCCGGGCGATGCGAGGCTGTTCATCGCTGACTCGAAAGCCGTTTACGCGCCGGGCGGTGGACTCGCGCTGCTAGAGCGAGGCGTGTACGCGGTCCACGACGTGCCGAGTTGTTGGTTGGACTTTGTCGAATCGTTGGGCGCGGACGGCGATGGTTGGATGTCGCGGCTAGCTTGGCACGATGGCTTCAACCCGAAGTTGCCCCTGGATGCCTGTAGCGAGAACATCGCGTCAGCCGCTCGTCGGCTTAGCGGCATGATCGCGGCGCATCGTGTCGGCGCGACGCGGATCGCGGCGCGGATGGTGCATCCCGCCGAGTTCAATCGCCTCGTCGCCGAACACGGGACCAAGGGCGCGGCGCTGTCGCACCTCTCGATCGGCCTCGCGCGCCGGCTCTCTGAGCAAGTCGCGAAGGACGAGGATCCCGTCGCGTTCACCTTCGACAAACACGGCGGACGCAATCGCTACGGCGCCTTGCTGCAAGAACACTTCCCCGAGGGCTGGATCGAGACCCGCGACGAAGCCCGCGCGGTGAGCCGCTATCGGCAGGGCGAACGCTTCTCGTTCACGTTCCGCACCAAGGGGGAGGCCGAGCTGCCGGTCGCGCTGGCGTCGATGACGGCCAAGCTGCTGCGTGAGCTGTCGATGAAAGCCTTCAACGCCTACTGGGCAACGCACGTCCCAGGAATCAAACCGACGGCGGGCTATCCGCTCGACGCCCGGCGCTTCAAAGCGGCGATCGCGGCGAAGCAAGCCGAACTCGGGATCGACGACGATGTTCTTTGGCGGAGCCGGTAGGTGGGAGAATGACCAATGAACAAGCCCCAATGACCAATGACAGGTTATGCTTCGCACTGGTGCGGTGGCGCCTCATTGGTCCTTGGGACTTGGACATTGGTCATTCTCTGTAATGCTTATCTACATCGCGCGTCACGCTTGGGCTGGGAATTATGGCGATCCCAACTGGCCCGATGACTCCGAGCGGCCGCTGACCGCCGAGGGGATCGAGCGTTACCGCGACGTTGTCGCCGCGCTCGCCGCGCGGGACTTCGCGCCCGAGCGCATCGCGACGAGCCCCTACGTCCGCTGTGTGCAGACGGCGGAACTGATCGCGACGGGGCTTGAGCACTCGCCGGCGATTGATGAACTCGAGGACCTAGCCGTTGGCGCCGAGTTAGAGCCGCTCCTCGAATGGTCCATTGCAACGGGCGCCGAGAGTGTTTGCTGGGTGGGGCACAATCCCGATGTCGAGCGGATGACCGCGTCGTTGATAGGCGAGGGGTATGCGTCGGTGCGATTCGCGAAGGGCTCCGTAGCGGCGATCCGATTCGATGAAGAGACGCCCCGCGCCGGCGAGGGGACACTCCTTTGGCACGCGACGGCGAAGCTACTGGGGGTGTGATGGCTGCAACATCACCTGTGGAAGCGGTAACTGTGGGAGGGGTCTCCTGACCCCGATTACGGTATCCATGCCGATTCGCATTGGTGCGCGTAATCGGGGTCTGGAGACCCCTCCCACAACTATCAACCCATAGTGTTCGCTCTTGAGTCCGCCATCCGCCCTCGGCTACCGTCGCTAACCATGCACAACCCCGCTGCTAGCGACGACGCCGAGGGCCCCGTGACGCTGCCGATGTCGCGGCTGCGGGCGGCGTTTGCGCGGATGCTCGACAACCCGTCGGCGACGGTCGCCACGCCCGACCCCGACGCGGTGACCCCCGAGGGGATCGTCGAAGCGATTCTGTTCGTCGGGCGGGCCGACGACAGGGCGATCACAGCCGAGGAGATCGCCGCCGTCATTCGCGACGTTTCGGCCGACGAAGTCGCGGGGCTGGTGGATCGCTTGAACCAACGATACGAGGACGACGGCGGCGCCTGCCGGATCGAGCAGAACGAGCAGGGCTTTCGACTGGCGATTATCGAAGAGCACGACGGGGTCGTTCAGCGCCTGGGCGGCAAGGCCCGGGCGGCCCGGCTGTCGTCAGCGGCCCTGGAATGCCTGGCGGTGGTGGCCTACCGCCAGCCGATCGCCGCCGTGGCCATCGACGCCCTCCGTGGGGCCCCCAGCGGCCCCACGCTGCGACGTTTAGAACGCCGCGGCCTGATACGTGCCGACGCCTCGCAAGACGCGCCAGAGGGCCCTTTGTACGCCACAACGGCCCGTTTCCTGGAAGTCCTTGGACTCGCCAACCTCCGGCAGCTTCCTAGGGTTGAAGAGTTGGATGACTGAACGCGGTAGTTAGCTCCGTCTACTGAGCGGAGCGTCAGGCGTCCCCCTCCCCTTGGTGGAGAGTGGAGCCAGGGCGTGCGGCATACCGCACCTCGGGGCTTGCTTCCGGGCCTCTCGCATGACACAACGGGAGCCGATTTTGGCGCGTTCGCCGTCGTGGCGTCGCGCTGTGCCTCCGTTGGTTCGGTCGGCTGGTTCGGTCGGCGTACGAGCGCCGACTCGTCATCGTCGCATTTCTGTCGTCAAGGTTTCGTCGCGATGCCCGGGCCAACGAACGCCGCGGAACTGCGTCGGCTCACCCTGCGTAACGGCGTGGCGGTGGCGCCATCAGTGCTAGCGTGCGACTTCGGCCATTTGGCCGACGAGATTGCGGCGATCGAAGCTGCTGGCGCCACGGTGCTGCATCTCGACATCATGGACGGGCACTTTGTGCCCAACCTGTCGATCGGTGTCCCCGTGGTCCAGGCGATCCGCCGACTTACCGACCTGCCGCTCGATGTGCACCTGATGCTCGACAACCCGGCGGACTACGTCGAACCCTTCCGCAAGGCGGGCGCCGACAACCTGACGGTCCACGCCGAGGTGCTGCCCGACCCGCGGCCGCTGCTCGATCGGATCCGGTCGCTCGGCGCCACCGCGGGGCTGTCGATCAACCCGCCGACGCCGGTCGAAGTTCTCGAACCTGTAATCGAAGCGGCCGATCTGGTGCTCATTATGAGTGTCATGCCCGGTTTCGGCGGGCAGGCGTTCGACCCCGTGGCGCTCGATAAGCTGCGTTGGCTTAGCGACCACCCGCGTTGCGAAGCCGTGCTCGAAGTCGATGGCGGCGTCAACGAAGAGACGATCGCCGCGTGCGCCAAGGCAGGCGCGGAATTGTTGGTAGCGGGCACGGCGGTGTTCGGCGCCGAAGACTATGCCGAGCGGATGGCCGAGCTCGCGCGACTGGCGGAAGCCGGCGCCGACGGGGCGTGATATCCGTCCTTTTGCAAAGCGTTGTATGCTCACGTTGCTACTAGTTCGTCCGGGCGCCACCGAGTTCGACCAGCAGGGTCGGATCCAGGGGACCCTCGATTTGCCGCTGTGCGACAACGGCCGGCGCCAGACCGAAGAGGCCCTCCCCGGCATCGCCGCTCACAAGCCGACGGTCGTTTACACCGCGCCGTGCCAGGCCGCGCGCGAGGCAGGCGAGATGATCGCCGAGGCCACCGGCGCCAAGCAGAAGACGATCGACAAGCTCTGCAACCTTAACCACGGCCTCTGGCAGGGCATGCTCGTCGAGGAGGTCCGCACCAAGCAGCCGAAGGTCTACCGCCAATGGCAAGACCAGCCGCACACGGTCTGCCCCCCCGGCGGCGAGACGCTGCTGCAAGTGAAGGCGCGCGTCGCCGACTCGCTGCGGAAGGTGCTCAAGAAGCACAAAGAAGGGACGATCGCCCTGGTGGCGCCCGAGCCGCTGGCGAGCGTCATCCGCCACGTGCTGCACCAAGACGAAGTGACCGGACTCTGGAAGGGCTCGGAGCGCTGCGGCGTCTGGGAGACGATCGAGGTGCCCGATGAAGTCGGCGCGACCGTGGCGTGAGGGGAGTGGGCGGTTAGCGGTCAGCTCAATCGAGACGACTCTTTAGTCGTGCCTGTCAGCAGGCGCAGCGGCACGCGATCAACAAAGCCGCGTAGCCATGGGCGCAAGCCCCTGAAGCATTCGACGCGAGAATAAAAAGCCCCGGAGGGGTGACAGAAACTCTGCGAGTCGAATTGCTGTCGTCCATTCCGGGTATCGTTCTCTTATGTGAAACGTGGACTTCTCGCATGCAGCCCGGCTATCACAACACTAGACGCGTTAAGCAGGATAGGGGCCTGCGCGAATCTAGTGTACAGTGGGTGATTTGCTTACAAGCATAAAATGATTGTTTCGTCCGTCGACAATCAGTATCGATGCAGTAACCACTTTCCCATCGATACTCGCCTCAAAAGAATAAGTGTCTGCTGCTCTTATCTCGATGACGAAATCTGTATCGACAGCTATTTCTACCTTTTGCCTCCCATCACCCGATGCAACTATCTGACTTTCCTTGGTAGCATCCCGACTATACAACTCGCAGCGCGAGATCGTTACGGCTTTTCCCTCTCCGTGCTGCTCGACGTGATGCCCTTTCTCAATTACGAGGCCTGATGTGTCTTGCACGTCGAACGTAATGCCGCCATCGAGCTTCGGCGCTGACACTATCACTACAGTCTCCGGCGTCGGGCTCGTCTTAGTGCATCCAGTCAGGCCCATTGTTCCGAAAATAATACCAACGATAGCAAGTCTGCATACCACGTTAGATCCCCGCATTTTCCAGAGCATCGCGAATGGAAGCGGAAGTCTTGCTAGTACATAGTTCATGTGACCGCGGCAGATCCTCATTTCCATCCTCTTGATAGACCGTTACATAAACAGCAACCAACTCGCTCTACTCCCTGGGACGCGAACACGTCTCGCCTCGGCGGCGAAAAGCTTGCACAGCAAGGGCTCGCAGCAATCGGGAGCAGGTGTTGCTTCAAAGGCAACATGGGGCATGCGTCTGAGTAACTGCTGTAGACCCTAGTGCTCTAAAGAAATTGCTGACCGCTCTCTCCCTCACGCCGCCGCGTACGCCTCCGCGTAATCCAGCACCCAGCGATCGATCAGCGACTTGAAGTCGTCTTCGTCGAAGTCGGCGATCGGTTTGTGGTGGGTGCGGCTGAAACTTTCTTTGTTGCGGATCGCGCCCTTGGCGGTGGCGTCGATCACGTGGAACTCGTTGAAAGCGCCGACAAGGATCTGCAAGCGGCTGTAAAAGTTCCGGCGCTTGCCGCGGACGACGACGAGGTCGTCGCGGTGGATGCCGCCGCCCCAGCCGCGTTCCTCAACGAGGTTCTGGTACTTGAAGCCCGGCAGGTTGTCGGCGAGCTCGCGCAGCCGCATCTCGACGTGGTCGGTCAGCGCGAGCCGGTGCTGCGAGTGCAGCCGGCGCTGCTCCTCTTCGGTGAGCGCGTCGGCGGCGGCCTCGAGTTCCTTCTCGGCCCGGGCGCTGTGGCCGCGCTGCGTGGCGCGTTTGAGTCGTTCGCTGAAGTCCATGCGTTATTCGTGTTCGGGGGGATCGAAAACGATCCTGCGATAAAGGTCCTTTAGCCGTATGCGAGCTTCGGTTGTAACGAGCTGGACTTCGCCGTCGAGTCCTTCAACGGGATTGAACCGCCAAGCGCCATCGTCGAGTCTCACGAAGTGCTCTACGGCTGGAGCATCTTGTGAGACCAGGACGTACTCCCGCAGTGAGGGGAGGTTGCGATAGCTGGTGAACTTCTCGCCACTGCCGTAAGCCGCCGTCGTTTTGCTCAGGACCTCGAAGATAGCGTTTGGGTTGAGCAACGTATCGAAAATGCCGTCCTCGAACTCGGGGCCACCGCAGACCACACTTGCATCGGGATAGGTGTAGACACCGTTGGCGGCAATCTTGACCCGCATGTCAACGATATACGCTTCGCAGCGGCGGTCATGGAGCTCGTCGTGAAGGATGCTTGCTAGATTGAACACGATGAGGTTGTGTTCGCGCGAGGCGCCGCTCATCAGACGGATTTCGCCGTTGACGAGTTCATGCCGTTCCTCGCTCTCGCGCTCGAAGGCGAGGTACTCGGCAGCGGTCGATTTGGGGATGGGCTGGGTGCTCATCGCTACGTCCTCGGAAGTGGGTGCGTGCTTCCATCGTAGCACGATAGGCGCCCCGGGGGGTACGCTGCTCCGATGGCCCACGACGCCGCGACTTTCGACGTTCTCATCCTCGGACAAGGCCTTGCCGGCTCGACGCTGGCATGGCGGTTGGCGGAGCGGGGCCTCTCGGCAGCGGTGATCGATCGCGGCGGCGTTGACGGGGTCAGTCACCCCAGCGCGTCGCGCGTCGCCGCGGGTTTGATCACGCCGGTGACGGGCAAGCGGCTTGCGGTCGCCGACGAGTTTGACGAGCTGTGGCGTTCGGCTCAGGCGTTCTATTGCGGCGTTGAGAGTCGTTGCGGCGAGTCACTGCTTGAGGTCGCGCCCGCGGTGCGGGTCTTTGCCGACGCCGACGAGCGTCGCGCGTTTCTCGACCGGCTCGAATCGGGCAAGCTCGGTGGTCACGCCCGCCTTGCCGACGACAACGAACTGCCTCGCGACCTGGCGGCCGCGCATGGCGCCTTGGTGATGCCCGCTGCCGCTCGGCTGCGTGTCGCGGCGTACCTCGATACAACCCGGCAATGGCTCGAGGCCGAAGGCCGTTACACGGAGGCTAACGTCGATCCCGATAGCGACATCGAACACACTCCCGACGGCGTTGGCTTACCAAGGCTCGGCGTCTCGGCCAAGCGCCTCGTCCTCTGTCAGGGCTTTACGCCGTGTCCGCCACGGTGGCTGATGGGCGTGAAGTTTCGACCCGCCAAGGGAGAGGTCCTGACGATCGAGTCGCCGAGTTACTGTGAGCGTCGCGTCGTGCACCACGGCGTTTGGCTGGCGCCAGAAGACGCCGCTGCCGGGCGCTATCGAGTGGGATCGACAACCGAGTGGAGCCAACTCGATTCCGCGCCAACGGATGCCGGTAAGAGCGAACTACTCCAGCGGTTGGCCCAAGCCGGCGTCAGCTCCGCCCGCGTCGTGGAGCATCTCGCCGCCGTGCGACCCGCGACAATCGACCGCCAGCCGGCGCTCGGTTTCAGCAGCGAGGCGCCTGCCATCGGCTGGCTGAATGGCCTCGGCGCCAAGGGCTCGCTGGGGGCGCCGTTCTACGCCGACGAGATGGCGGACTGTGTCGTCGCTTCGCTTCGCTAAACCACCGCGAAAAGCGTCATGTGAGCCCCGCGACGTCAGTCCGGGGAGGAACGATCCGTTTCATTAGCAACAGGGGGCGCTACACTCCCCGGACTGACGTCGCGGGGCTCGCAAGTGACGGTTTCGGAAGTCGCGGTTTCAGGGAGTTTTGCACGGCTATTGGTCGCTGGGTTTCCGGCCCCAAAACGGGTAAACTGCGGGGCTCACCGAGACCCCGCTTCGGGACGCTTTCCGGCGCCCCGCCGGGGGCCCGAAAAAGCAGCAGCGACACGACCAAGGAACCCGCCGCGTGGCCGACGACGACCTGCCCAACGACGACACGCCCAACGAAGGGCAAGACGACGCCTTCATCCCGCCGTCCGATGGACTTCCGGGCGAAGGGCAGCCAAACGACGGCCCGCCCGAGGGCGGCCAGCCGGCGGGCATTCCCATGGCGGATCGCCAGCCCGGCTTCGACCCCGTGACCGAGGCGATCGCCCTGCGCCTCGTGGACCTGCCGATCGAGGACGAGCTCAAGCAGTCGTACCTGACGTACGCGATGAGCGTCATCGTCAGCCGCGCGCTGCCCGACGTGCGCGACGGGCTCAAGCCCTCGCAACGTCGCATCCTCGTGGCGATGAACGACCTGGGCCTCGGCCCGGGAGGCAGCACCAGCAAGTGCGCCGGTATCGTCGGCGAGACGATGAAGCGTTACCACCCGCACGGCGACGGCGCGATCTATCCGACGCTCACACGCATGGCGCAGTGGTGGTCGACGCGCAACTTGCTGATCGACCCGCAGGGGAACTTCGGTTCGCTCGCCGGCCTCCCCCCGGCGGCCATGCGTTATACCGAGGCGCGGTTGTCGAACGTCGCCGCGATGATGCTTGAGGACATCAAGCTCGACACGGTCGATTATATCCCGACCTACGACGAGAAGCAGACCGAGCCGACGGTGCTGCCGTCGAAGTTCCCCAACCTGATCGTCAACGGGTCGGGCGGCATCGCGGTGGGCATGGCCACCAGCATCCCGCCGCACAACCTGGGCGAGGTCTGCCGCGGCGTCATCGCGTTGCTCGAGAACCCCGAGATCACCGTCCTGGAGTTGATGGAGCACATCCCGGGGCCCGACTTCCCGACCGGCGGCGTCATCTGCGGCCGCAGCGCCATCCTCCGCGGCTACCAGACGGGCCGGAGCACGATCGTCCTCCGCGCGAAGGTGACGATCGAAGAGGACAAGAAGAAAAAGCGGATCATCGTCAACGAGCTGCCCTATCAGCAGACCCGCGACGCGATGGTCCTGAAGATCGCCTCGCTGGTGAACGATGGGAGGATCGCCGGCATCAGCGCCGTCAACGACGAGTCGGACCTGAACGAGCCCGCGCGGATCGCGATCGACATCAAGCGCGACGCCGACCCCGAAGTGGTGCTCAACCAGCTCTACAAGTTCTCGCCGCTGCAAGACTCGCAGAGCGTCATCTTCCTGGCGTTGGTGGACGGCAAGCCGCGGGTGCTGAACCTCAAGGAAATGCTGCAAGAGTTCGTCCGCCACCGCGTGACGGTGATCCGTCGGCGGACCCAGTTCCTCTTGTCGCGCGCCCGCAAGCGGAAGCACACGGTGCAGGGCCTGTTGCTAGCGCATGCGAACATCGACGAGGTGATCCGCGTCATCCGCGCCAGCAAGACGCAGCCCGAGGCGAAGATCGCCTTGATGCAGATCAAGACGCCCGGCGCCCTGCTCAAGCGCGCCCTGGGCGACGACGGTTACGGGCAGTTCCAGAGCGAGCGTGGCGTCGCCGAGGAGTACTCGCTCACGCCGGTGCAGGCCGACGCGATCCTCAAGATGACGCTCGGTCAGCTGGTGAACCTCGAGCAAGAGAAGCTCGCCGACGAGCACGCCCAACTGTTGATCGAGATCGGCGACTACCTCGACATCCTCGCCAACGAGTCCCGCATCTTCGGGATCATCCGCGCGGATATGGAGGAGCTGCTGCGGAGCCGGCTGATTGACGAGCGGCGCACGCGCATCGAGCGCGACGAGGCCGCCGACGTCGGCATGGAGGACCTGATCGAGGAAGAGACGATGGTCGTCTCGATCACCCACAACGGCTACGTCAAACGCACCGCGGCGAGCACCTACCAGGCGCAGAAGCGGGGCGGCAAGGGGATCAAGGGCGCGAAGACCGACGAGGACGATCCCATCGAGCACGTCTTCGTCACCAGCACGCACGACTACCTGATGTTCTTCACGAACCAGGGGCGGGTCTACTGGCAGAAGGTCTACAACCTGCCGGAGCTGGCGCGCGACGCGAAGGGCCGGGCGCTCGTGAACCTGCTCAGCCTGTCGGAGGGCGAGCGGATCGCCGGCTGCGTGGCGGTGCGCGACTTCAAGCTGCCCGACCACTACCTGATGATGGCGACTCGCAACGGCCTCGTGAAGAAGACCGACCTCGTTGCGTACAGCCGGCCGCAGAAGAACGGCATCATCGCCATCGCGCTCCGAGAGGGCGACGAGCTAGTGGCGGTCGAGATCGTCGAGAAGGGGGACGAGGTGCTGCTCGCCACCACCGAAGGCATGGCGATCCGCTTCAATGAGTCCGACGTCCGCTCGGTCGGCCGTCAGGCCTTCGGTGTGAAGGGGATCCGCTTCAAGAAGAAGGGGGACTCGCTCGTCGGCATGGTCGTCGCCGACCCCGACGCCACGCTCCTCACCGCCACCGAGAATGGCTACGGAAAGCGGACCCCCTTCGGCCCCAACGCGGCGCCGGGCGAAGTGACCGACACGGAAGAAAACGGCGAGAACGGCGACGACGGCGAAGCCCTCACCGCAACGGACGCCGCAACCACCGACAGCCCCTCTGCCGACGACGCGACCGCCGGCGTCGAGGCGTCGGACGACTCCACTTCCGACCGGAATTCCGGTTTGCGCTACCGCACGCAGAGCCGCGGCGGCGGCGGCGTCTTCGACATCAAGACCAGCGCGCGCAACGGCCGTGTGATCGGCGTGGCGAGCGTCACCGACGCCGACGAGCTGCTGCTGATGACCTCCCGCGGCAAGCTGCAACGCATCCGCGCGGCGGACGTCAGCACGATCAGCCGCAACACGCAGGGCGTGAAGATCATGACGCTCACCGAGGGCGACACGCTGATGGCGATCGTGCGGTTGCCGCTGGAGGAGACGGATGACGTGGAAGGCGAGGAGGTCGAGGGCTAAGACACGTTGACGGCGAGCCGGCGACGCAAGTCGTCGGAGGTGAAGTCGGCGCCCGCTTCCCTCCCACGACTCGCGTAATGGGCTCTCCCTCGGTCGTGACGAGTCTTGGCTAGACGATCGACTCTTTCTCGAAGGCTTCCTTCTCAAACGGGTTGTCGAGATACGCCCGGCCGCCGGCGAGCCAGACGACGATCGACGCGCCCACGTACGCCGGACCCATCAGCGGGCCCCAACGCTCGAACTGGCGGACGTGCACCAGCTCGTGGTGGTGGGCGAAGTCGAGGATCGCCTCGGTCTGGCCGATGACGGTGTGGCCGAGCGTAATCGCGCCGCAGTTCTCACCCAACGGCGAGTGACGCACGACCCAGCGGGTGAACCCGCCGTGGAACTCGGCGACGCCGTCGCGGACCCGCCCGCCGCCGCCGGTGGCCAGGCCGATGGCGCCGATCGTTAAGCCGATCGCCGAGTAGGGCGAGGCCCACAGCAAGACCGCGGTGCGACGGAGAGTCTTCATTCAAGCAGGCCAGAGCCAGGCGAACGCGGCGCCGGTCGCCAACGCGTAAGCCAGGCCGTCGAGTGTGTCGAGCAGGGATTTGCGACGGAACCAGATGATATGCGGCACGCCTGCGGCGACGTGGGTCAGCACGCCGGCCGTCGCCGTGAAGCGGAAGACGTCGACCAGCGACGTCTCTCGGTGAAGCCCGATGGTCGCCAAGTAGCCGATCGTCAGGGCGGCCGCGAAGAAGAAGGCCAGCGTCAGGCCGATGTTGGCGCCCATGTTCGGCTTGTGAGGCCAGTAGATGAGCATGCCCCGGCACTTCGCCGGGTCTTTGCACGACTCGATGTCGTCGGTGAGAACGTACTGCCCGTCCGGCTTGGCGCCGATGGCGTTCGCGGCTTCGTTGATTGGTGCGAACTCAAGGTGGCTCCATTCCGACCGATGATGCGGAAGCACGGTCCACGCCAAGGTGCTGAGGATATGCGTCGCCAACCCCGCAACAAGGATCGGCAGCCAAAGATCGGCCAGAGTGATGGGGGTCATGTCGCGGTCTCCGAAAAGGGAAGAAGGACGCCTCACTTTCAGATCGTAACCGAGAAGCCCCGTTCCGTTGGCGACCTCACGCAGCCGCGACGGTCGTTTGTCCCAGCCCTGTGGGCGGTCTAGGATCGGGCTTACGCGTCGGCCCCCTCGGATGGGGTCGCCATTTCTTCAAGGAATAACGCCCTCAGGAGCCCTCCGATGAGCACGCAGCCCGAGACGATCCCGACTTCCTCCACCAGCCGCCGGCAGTTTCTCGCCACCGGCGCCGCGACGGTCGCCGCTGGGGCGGCGCTCGCGATGGCGCCCGGTCGGGCCTTCGCTCAGCAGCCGGGGGCGTCGGGCTTCACGCTGCCGGAGTTGCCGTACGGGTACGACGCGTTGGAGCCGGTCATCGACAAGCAGACGATGACGATCCATCACACCAAGCACCACCAGGGCTACGTCGATAAGCTCAACGCCGCGCTCGAGGGACACGATGACCTCAAGGGGAAGAGCGTCGAAGAGCTGCTGTCGGACCTCGACGCGCTCCCCGAGTCGATCCGCACCGCGGTCCGCAACAACGGCGGCGGGCACGCCAACCACTCGCTCTTCTGGACCGTGATGCGTCCCGCCGGCGGCGCCACGAAGCCCAACGGTAAGCTCGCCACGGCGATCGACGCGACGTTCGGATCGCTCGACAAGTTCAAGGAGAAGTTCGCCTCCGCGGCTGGCGGGCAGTTCGGCAGCGGTTGGGCGTGGCTCGTGGCGGATGGCGGCAAGCTTGAGGTCCTCTCGACCCCCAACCAAGACTCGCCGATCTCGCAGGGCAAGCAGCCGATCCTCGGACTCGACGTGTGGGAGCACGCCTATTATCTGAAGTACCAGAACCGCCGGCCGGAGTACGTCGCCGAGTGGTGGAAGGTCGTCAACTGGGACGAGATTTCAAAGCGCGTTAGCTGAGTTCTCGCTAACTGCATTTCGATTGTGGGAGGGGTCTCCAGACCCCGATTACGGCATCTATGCCGTTGGGTGATGGTGCACGTAATCGGGGTCTGGAGACCCCTCCCACAGTCTTAATTCCTACAGTGCTCGTGCCTCGGCGGCGAGCGCCTCGGCGATCCAACCAACGACCCGGTCGGCGACGACCGGGTCGTTGGCGTTGGTAGCGGGCGCCTCAAGGTCGCACTCGTGCGGCACGCCGAGCGCCGTGAGTTTCATCCGCAGCCGATCGGCGCCGTCCCACCACGCATGGCCCACCGGGCAGCCGAACCATTGCCGCTTCGGCCAGCCGAGCGGATGGATGTGCAGCACGGCCGAGTCCTGCCGGCACTGCTCCGCATCGCGATAGCGCGCGGCAAGCATACGAACCGCCTCACGATCGACCTCAGCCGGTGGCGGCAGCCCCCGGCCGAGCAACTGGTGACAATCCACCGCCGGCTGCCAAGCCGCAACGACGGGCAGCTCCCGTGCGCGCTGGTAAGCCATCCGCAGCGCGCCATGCCCCCCGGCGCCGACGCCGGCAATCGCCACCGGGACGCCCCAGCGCTCGCGCGCCCACGGCAGGATCGTATTGAAGACGAGCGCCTCCGCCGACGGCCCCGCTTCGCCCTCGGCGAGCCGATCGGTCCACCAGCGATCGGCAGAGGTCGGCGCCACCACGGCGAGCCCGTGGCGGTCCAACGCCGCCGCCCACGCCGGCTCGTCGAGTGGCGACACGCCGTCCGCGTCGGTCAGCAGCACGACGGCGCCGACGACTGGAGTGGCGGGTTCGCGCCGCCAGCGATCGGTCTCATGGTTCCAGCCAAGTTCGTTCAGATTCACCATCGCTATGCATCGGAGCCGCGGTCGCGAGCCCTCGGAGAGCGCCGCCAACAAACATCCTATCCGGGTCGCGTCACTCCGGACGCTGACGCTGACGGCTCGCCTTCTGCGGTCGCGTCGCACAAGCTAGCCTCACAGTCTCCCCACCGCGATCCTCCACTGCCCCGAAGCCTGCTCCGTGTCCCACGTGCTGCATGTCATCCACGACCTCGACCATAGCGGCGCCGCGACACAATTGCGGCTGTTGACGGCGGCGGCCGTGGCGCGGGGCGAGGACGTGGCCGTGGCGTCGCTACGACGGCCGGGACCGCAGGGCGAGCGGTTCGTCGCGGCGGGGGTTCCAGTCATCTGGACGGCCAAGCGATTCCGCCTGGACCCCTTCGCTGTTGAGGCCCTCAGGAGGCTCGTAGAGCGTCGCGGCGCTGGGGGGGGTCTGATTACCTGGGACCACGATTCGGCGCCGCTAGGACGCATCCTGAAGCGTCTGAAGGGGGCCTGGTGGGCACATGTCCATCGCGGAGGGGCGCCGCCGAAATTGACCGGCGTGGACGCCGTCATCGCCGCCGACCTAATCGCCGCGCAGTCGGCGAAAGCCGTGACCTCGGCGCCGGTCACGATCGCGCCGAACGCCTACGACCCGTCACTCGTGCCGATGGGGGACACCGAGAAGCTCGCCGCGCGGGCGCGGCTGCGGGCGGCGGGCTGGGACATCGCCGATGGGGCGCCGGTGGTGGTCTGCGTGACGCGGATCGACGACGCCGTCGCCACGAAGGAGCTGGCCTGGGCGAGCGACTTGGTGCGGGTGATGCGGCCGGGGTTGCGGCTGCTGGTCGCGGGCGACGGGGCCGGGCGGCTGGCGTGCGAGCGCTTCGCCGTTAAGGCGGTCGAGCGCGGCACGGTCGAGTGGCTCGGCCCGTGCGACGCCTTGGCGACGCTCTACGCCGCCGCGGACGTGGTCTGGGTCGGCCGCGGCGCCGGGGCGACGCCGACGCCGGCGGTCGAGGCGATGGCCGCCGGCAAGCCCGTCGTCATGGCCGACGGGCCGGGGCGCGAGACCCTGCTGCCACAAGACACCCCGCCAGCGCCGCCGGTCTGCCGGATCGCCTGGAACGACCGGCCCGGGTGGGCGAAAGCGACGATGCGTTTGCTGGCGGAGCCGGCGTTAGCGGCAGAGATCGGCGCCGCCAACGCGCAGCGAGTGCGCGGGTCGCACGACGTTGGGCACACGATCGAAGCCTGGCGCGCCGCGCTGGCGATGGGAAGCCGTTCGTGACGCCGTTCAGATGCCCGCTTCGACGCCGCGAGACGCGGCCATGCGGAAATGCGACGTGTCGATCACCGGCGGACGCCAGGCGCTGTCGGGCTCGTCGGGCATCAGGTCGCCGACGAACCGGCGACGCTTCTCGCTGAGGGACCAGGCCGAGCGGATCGACGCACAGGCGTCGGCGATCTCGTCGGGGCTGGGGAGATAGTCGATCCGACGCAGGTCGTCGGTGATCAACTCGTCGTCCTCGAAGGGCTTCAAGCTCGCTCGCACAGCAGGCCTCCGTTGTTCCGTTGAGTCGCCGACTTCAGGCCCCCGGCCAGTTGCGGCGTCGCTTGCGTCGGGCCGCCTCGTTCCGGCGAGGGGGGCCGATCGCTCGTTCGATCAGTGATGAGAAGGATGTCAGCCGAGTGTGTGGATCGTGAGTAGATATTACGGAGGAGTCGATGAAAGTCTCGGAAATTATCGCGGGCGGCGGAAAAAGCCGTCGAAGGATGGGGCCGGAGCGACAGCTGTTTGTCACTCTCGGCGGGGGGTCCCCCTCAGCGGCGCCGGTCTATCCCGGCGGGCCCGTCGCGGTAGACTGGTGACTTGCCAGCCGCACGATTCGCGCACGCCCTCCAGGCTGCGCCCACGGACCGCGCGGCCCCTTTTCATGCGACGCACGCGATTCCCACGGAGCGGGGTACAGGATGAAGGACGTTTTGGCGGTGGTGTTGGCGGGCGGTAAAGGCGCGCGGCTCGAGCCCCTGACGCGCGACCGGGCCAAGCCGGCCGTGCCCTTTGCCGGCAACTACCGGATCGTCGATTTCACGCTTTCCAACTGCCTCAACAGCGGGATGCGCCGCATCCTTGTGTTGACGCAGTACAAGGCGATGAGCCTCGATCGGCACATCAACCTCGGCTGGCGCGACTACTTCTGCCGCGAGCTGGGCGAGTTCGTCGATGTCGTGCCGCCGCAGCAGCGGATCGACGAGCAGTGGTACCAGGGGACCGCCGACGCGGTGTACCAGAACATCTACACGCTCGAGAAAGAGCGGCCGAGCCATGTCGTGATCCTCGCCGGCGACCACATCTACAAGATGGACTACGGCAAGCTCGTGCAGTACCACGAGCAACAGAAGGCCGACCTGACGATCGCCGCGCTGACGGTGAGCAAAGCCGAGGCGACCGCCTTCGGCGTGATGCAGGTCGATACCGACCAGCGGATCATCGGCTTCGAGGAAAAGCCCCAGAACCCCAAGACGGTGCCCGGCGATCCGGACAACTGCTTGGCTTCGATGGGCATCTATGTGTTCAACGCGGCGTTCCTCTTCGACGAACTGTGCCGCGACGCGACGTTGCCCGAAAGCGCCCACGACTTCGGCAAGAACATCATCCCGTCGATCATTGACACGCGGCGGGTGTTCGCGTTCCCGTTCCGCGACGAGAACCAAGGGGAGCAGGCCTACTGGCGTGACGTCGGCACGATCGACTCGTACTACGAGGCGAACATGGAGCTGACCAACGTCGAACCGCAGCTCAACCTGTACGACGACCGCTGGCCGATCCGCACGCACCAGCCCAACTTGCCGCCCGCGAAGACCGTCTTCGCGCAGGAGGAGGGCAATGACGGCGTCCGCCGCGGCGAGGCGCTCGACAGCATCGTCTGTCAGGGAGCGATTCTCTCGGGCGGCGTGGCGCGCAAGTGTGTGATCGGGCCTAGTTCTAGGATCAACAGCTACGCCCACGTCGAAGAGTCAATCCTCATGTCGCGCGTCAACATCGGCCGGCGCTGCCGGATCCGCCGCGCGATCATCGACAAGGGCGTGCACGTGCCCGAAGGAACAGAGATCGGCTACGACCACGAAGCCGACCGCGCGCGGGGCTTCACGATCTCGCCCGGGGGGATCGTGGTGATCGCCAAGGCGGACGGCGTGCTGCCGATGGGCTGAGTGCTAGCACGCCCTGCGTCGTTCTCACCGCATTTAGCCCCCGGTCATTGACCGGGGGTCAATTGTGAGACCGGGCGTGAAGCGCGATGGGCCGATGCGCGAGCAACTTCCCTCCAATATCGACACGTTTTCCCCAATCGCGGCGAGCCCTACTGCTTGCCCGTTTTGCCGTGGCGCGTAAAACGAACGGATAGCGGCGTGCTGAATGAAGAGGCGATGCGTCGCCCCCGCTGAAACAAACAAGTACGGAGCTTTGGAACACCATGCGACTTCTCACCCTCACGGCGGTCGCCGTCTCGATCGCGACGGCGGCGCCCCAGGCCGAGGCGTTCTCGCTGTCCTCGATCTCGTCACTACTGTCGAACTACGGCGTCAACGTGACGCTGCCGGACCGTGAGATCAACTTGCCGCCGCGGGTCGAAGAGGTCGCCGCCCGCGCGCTCGGTCGGGCCGAGTCGGTGCTCGATCACGTGCTGGGGGATGGCGGCGTCTTGGACCGCCTCGATATCCCGGACATCGACCTGTCACACGTCAACCTCCCCGACATCGACCTCCCCGAGATCAACCTGCCGGGCTTCCCGGAGATTGAACTGCCGGACTTCAGCAACCCCGATCTCGATGCGATCCTCGATAACGCACGTGACCGAATCGCGGAGGCCCGGGCCAAGGCCCGGGAGCGTGTCGACGCCGCGCTCGACAAGGTCGCCGACCGTATCGACAGCGTGCGGGACCGCCTCGAGGAGCGTTTCCCGGACTACGAGTTCCCCGACTACGAACTGCCGATTTCGCTCGAAGGCCTGATCGACGAAGCGCACGGCGTGCTCGATGACATTCTCGACGATGAGACGCCGAGCGTCGCGTCGCTGCTGTCGTCGGAAAGCCTGCCGCCGGTTGTCGCCCCGACCTTCCAATCAGCCAGCAGCAGCGCGAGCTACCTCACGCTGCCGGCGACCGCGTCGGTTGCGGTCCCCGAGCCAACCTCGGCGCTGCTTGGCGCTGCGGGCCTGCTAATGGCGGGCGTCACCCGCCGCCGCTAAGCGGCTTCTGGCGTCCGTCGCCGTAGATGAAATGGCGACCGCAAGAACCGGACGCTAAGGCGTGCCGGCTGATCTTGCCAGCAACGACTTATCAGCCGCGGGGCCTTAGCCCCCGGTTCTTGCCATCGAGATTATCGACGAACCGCGGTCGCTTCGGCGGCCGCGGTTTCGCTTGGCGCCGTGACCGGGCGGACCGATTCGATCAACCGCCGTACGGGCGTGTCGTCCGCCGCGCCCGCTTCGCCAACGCGGAGTGTCGTCGTGGCCGACAGCGCTGCGTCGGCGGACGCCAGGCGGTGGTGGCGCCAAGCGACGGGCTCTTCTTCCACTTTGCCGATCGAAGCGACCGTGAGCCGCGCGACCCCGTTGTCGTCGGGAGTGACCTGCGACTGGACGATCTGCGAGAGGTCCCTGCCGAGGGCGTAGCGGACCTCGCTTTCAAACGCGGGCAAGCCAAGGTCGCGCGGCGAGTCGGAGACGATCGTCGTGACGGCGGCGATCTGGTCCCCCTCGAGGCGGCGGAGCGTCGCCGAGCGGCGATCCTCGGCGACGACGAACCAGTCGCGTTCCGCCAACAGTGTCCAGGCGCCTGCGGCGAAGCGGACGAGCAGGCGGTCGTCGAGCTGACGCTTCTCAGCCAGACGGATGTCGTCCGAGTCGATGGGGCTTTCGTTTTCCCCCTCGGCGATCGTGACGTTGAGTTTGGCGGTCGCTTCGACGGCCGGCGTGGCGGGGCCGAGTTCGCGGTTCTCTTTCCAAGCGAGGTTCAGCTTCGTGAGCCGGCCAGCGCCGCGGTCGAAGAGGGCGACGCCCCGCAGCTCGATCGCCACCTTTGCGCCGTCGGCGACGCCCTCGATCGTGCCGGCATACCGGAGCCGGGCGTGCGTCGGGGTGATGTCGCTGACGATGCCAACCAGCTCGCAGTCTTCGCCGGGCGCCAGCCGCATCAGCCGGCCGACCATCGCCGGATCGACTTTCCAGGTGCCGCCGTCGCGGACCTCGCCGCCGGGCAAGAGCTCGTCGATGTCGAGCGGATCGGCCGCGGCTTGCACCACGTCGAGCTCGGCGCGCGTGAGCGGGCCGTTGGCGCCAACGACCTTCGCGCCCAAGGCGTCGGCCTCGGCGACGAGCAGACGGGCTTCGGCGCGCAGCTCGGCGCCCGTGACGCGATCGACGCGACGGATCACCCGCGGCGCGCCCGACGGGCCGCTAGCGAGCTCTTGTTGGGTGTAGGTGAGCGAGAGCTCGCCTTGGACGGGCACGGCCTGGGTCGTTTCTTCGGCGGTGACCTTGGCCGCGTAGCGCAGCGAGGTCTCGACGGTCAGCGGCCCGCTGCCGATGTTCGACCACGGCGTCAGGTCGACGGTCTCGTCGGCCGAGGCGGCAGCAACGCAGGCAAAGAGAGCGATAAAGCAGCGGCAGATGGTCATGGCGCGATCAATCCCTTGAATCGTGCCCCGCCAGGTTGAACCTCGTGGCGGGATGGTACGTCAGATACATGATCGACCCCTCGGCGGGTCGGCATGACGCCAAGGCGGCCGCGGGAGGCGGCGATCCCGCGTTTCGTTTGCCTCGAGGCCACTGCCGAATCCCGCTAGGAAAAGCGTTCAACGCCCAAAGGAGGGCTTTGGGTAAGTTGGGGAGACCTTGCGGGGGTTTAGGGCCCGGTTTTTGCGGCTAGTTGTCGGTAAGAAACGAGGTTTCCCTCGACCAAATCGAAAAATCCCGCGTACAACTATCAGCCGCACGCGACCGGGGTACCGGCGCGTAACCGCAAGCGGCTGAACGGCTAAGGTCAATCCGCTAGCAGCGAAGTGGATGACGCGGCCGTCCCTAATCGTTCGCAATCCGCTTGAATTCGCCATGCAACGCACCTATCGCATCGACGCTATCGAGGAGATTCGCCGGCAGCAAATCCGCCGGTCGAGTGTGGATGAGCGTCTGCGCCACCTCGAAGAGGTCGAGCGCGCCGTGGCGGAGCTCGATCCATCCCGCGACTACGCCGTCGATCGTGTGGTAAACCGCATCGGATGCCGCGGTTGGGTCCGTCCCGACCGCGACAAGGCGCCGGGGATCGACCTGATCCACGACCTCCGCCTGTTGGTGGAGGACCTCAGCGACTCGGTCGATCTGCCCGCCGACGCCGTCGGCGAGCAGGTGCTCACCGTCGAGGACCTCGCCAAGCAGTTCAACGTTTCGACCAAGACGATCGCCCGCTGGCGTGAGGCCGGCCTCGTGAGCCGTAGGCTGGTGTTCGACGGCCGGAAGCGCGTTGGCTTCTTGCGGAGCAGTGTCGATCGGTTCGTCCGCGCCAATCAGGAGCGGGTCGAGCGCGGCGCGCGGTTCCGCCAGCTCACCGTCGAAGAGCGGGCCGAGCTGATCGACCACGCCCGCCGTCTGGCGGACGAGGGCCACAGCCGTCCCGAGGCGATCCGTCTGCTGGTGGACCGCACCGGCCGCACGGCGGACACCGTGCGGGCGACCCTGGCGACCCACGAGGAGAAAGAGGCGATCTTTGCCGAGACCGGCGGTGTGCTGACCGACCGGCAGAAGGAGCAGATCCTCGACGAGCACCGCAGTGGAATCTCGGTCGAGAAGCTGATGAAACGCTACGCCCGCTCGAAGACCACGATCTATCGCCTGGTGGCCGAGGCCCGTTACGAGCGGATCCAGCGGCTGCCGCTGGACTTCATCGCCAACGACCGCTTCCGCCGTCGCGGCGCCGACGCGGCCTGCCTGGGCCCGATGCCTGAGGCCGAGACGACCCCGCGGAAGGTCCGCCGCCCGAGCGACTTGCCGGCCTACTTGGCGAGCCTGTACGAGGTCCCGCTGCTCACCCGTGAGCAAGAGGCCCACCTGTTCCGCAAGTACAACTACCTCAAGTTCAAGGCCGCGCGGCTCCGTGACACGCTCAACGCCGAGCGTCCGCAGACGGCCGTGATGGACGAGATCGAGGACCTGTACGCCCAAGCGGTCGAGGTGAAGAACTACCTGTCGCGGGCCAACCTGCGGCTGGTGGTGTCGATCGCCAAGAAGCGGATGACCCCCAATCAGAGCTTCTTCGAGCTGGTCAGCGACGGCAACGTCTCGCTGATGAAGGCGATCGAGAAGTTCGACTTCGCCCGTGGCAACAAGTTCAGCACGTACGCCACCTGGGCGATCGTAAAGAACTACGCCCGGACGATTCCCGGTGAATACAAGCACCAGGACCGGTTCCGGACCAGCTACGACGAACTGTTCGACGCCACCGAAGAGCACCGGGCGAACCCCGTGCTGCGCGAGGCGGCCCAGGCCGACCGGGTGGAAAAGATCCGCAAGATCCTCCGCCGGCTGGACGACCGCGAGCAGCAGATCGTGATCCGCCGCTTCGGCCTCGACCACAACCGCGAGCCGCTGACGCTCAAGGAAGTGGGCGCCGAGATGGGGGTCACCAAGGAGCGGGTCCGGCAGATCGAGGCCCGGGCGTTGACGAAGCTGCGGAAAGCCGCAGCCGAGGATCGGATCGCGCTGGAGCTCTAGGGCCGACGAACTTCGAGATTCAAGAGCATCGATCAAGCCATTGGGCGGGGTGACCCTGCTCAATGGCTTGCATTCTGCGCAGCCGGCCGAAGCGATACATGTGTCCACTTCTAGCGCAGGTGGCCGCTATGACGCATCCTGGGCGATCTGGCGCGGCTCTGGCGCCGTGGGCGGAGGCGTCGCGTCGGCTTCGGCGAGCAAAGTTTTTTTTGGGGCCTCTCGCCGAATGCCCCAGTTGGGCCGCGAAATCTTTGCGGAAACCGCCACGAATGCCATGGGTGGTGGGGTTGCGGGGTACAGGCCCCCCGCTATATTGGGCGATTCCCACGACTTTCCGGCTTCCGGTACGGAGTGAGGTTACCCGGGGCAGGCGCCGATAAAGGCTTGTCCAGGGTGAACTTGATCCGTCGCCAGCAGTCGGTTGATCTCAGAGCGAGCTGAAAGGTTAGTTTCTCGAGACCGCCGGAGTGCTGGGCAGGCCCGCTGACGGCGGGTGAGGCCTGGGGCGTCACTTGTGTTGCTAGCGTAGCTCAATTGGCAGAGCAGCTGATTTGTAATCAGCAGGTTGTGGGTTCAAGTCCCTCCGCTAGCTTTGGCCGGCGACGGGCGGCAGCCGATGGGCTTGCCGTCGGTGGTTGGCGGATGTTGCGGCGGGAGCGGCGAAGGCGGCCGCTTTGGCGGGCTGGCCTTGGTCGGCTGCGAGCCAAGGGGTCGGGTTGCCGGGGGCGAGAGCCCGCAGGCGACGCGAAGGCAGGGCGGCGACGCCGAAACAAGGTGGGTTACCGAAGTGGTCAAACGGGTCTGACTGTAAATCAGATGGCTTACGCCTTCGCAGGTTCGAGTCCTGCACCCACCACTGTGCTTATGGGCGGCTCCACCTGGCTATCGCCAGGATGTCGCTCGCCTAGATTGATTGGGCGGCTTTGCTTGGCTTCGCCAGGGTGTCGCTCGCAAGAGAAGTGATTGAGAAGCGAAAGCGGAGGCGACACGAAGGTTTCGTCAGTTGGTGAAGGTGGAGGACCGTTGGGCTACTCGCCTTTCCGCATTCCACTTTCGCCTCTCAGCTGCGGGTGTAGCTCAATGGTAGAGCAACAGCCTTCCAAGCTGATGACGAGGGTTCGATTCCCTTCACCCGCTTAAGGAAGCTGGCGGCGATTGGCTGTCGGCTTTCGGCTAAAAGAGTTAAACGCGGTAACCACAATCGAACGGAGTTGCAACGCTGCGAGCTGTTGGCTGAACGCCCATTTTCCTTGTGGGAGGGCGCTGACAGCTGAACGCTCAACCCCCTGCTGCTGTAGCTCAGTTGGTAGAGCGCGTCCTTGGTAAGGACGAGGTCACGAGTTCAAGTCTCGTCAGCAGCTCTGCGGCGGCCGCCATTGAGAAGGGCGGTTGTCGAAAGCCAGCCCCGTTGCGATTGGAACGAGTACAGAGAGCGGCTTTTCAAACAAGCACCCCTTCCAGCAACTACCTTAGCGAGTTCAGAGAGCAAAGATGGCCAAGGACACCTTCGCGCGGACAAAACCGCACGTCAACGTCGGCACGATCGGTCACATCGATCACGGCAAGACCACGACCACCGGCGCCATCGTCGCTGTGCAGGCGGCCAAGGGGCTTGCCAAGTTCAAGTCGTACGCCGATATCGCCAAGGGCGGTACGGTCCGTGACGCCACCAAGACCGTGACGATCGCGGCGGCCCACGTCGAGTACGAGACCCCCAATCGGCACTACGCCCACATCGACTGCCCGGGCCACGCCGACTTCATTAAGAACATGATCACCGGCGCCGCCCAGATGGACGGCGCGATCTTGGTCGTGTCGGCTCCGGACGGCCCGATGCCGCAGACTCGTGAGCACATCCTGCTCGCCCGTCAGGTCGGCGTGCCCAAGATCGTTGTCTATCTCAACAAGTGCGACCTCGTCGATGACGAGGAGTTGCTGGAGCTGGTCGAGCTCGAGATCCGCGAGCTGTTGACCAAGTACGACTTCCCCGGCGACGACGTCCCGCTGATCCGCGGCAACTCGAAGCGTGCCTACGAGAACCCGGACGACCCCGAGGCGCAGAAGTGCATCACCGAGCTGATGGAAGCGATCGACTCGTACATCCCCGAACCGGTTCGTGAAGTCGACAAGCCGTTCCTGATGGCGATCGAAGACGTCTTCTCGATCGAAGGTCGTGGCACCGTCGCCACCGGCCGTATCGAGCGCGGCACGGTCAAGGTTGGTGAGGAAGTCGAGATCGTCGGTCTGGCCGAGGCCCCGACCAAAACGACCGTCACCGGCGTCGAAGCCTTCAATAAGACGATGGATCAGGGTCAGGCGGGCGACAACGTCGGTTGCCTCCTCCGTGGCGTCAAGCGTGAGGACATCCAACGCGGTCAGTGCTTGGCCAAGACCGGCTCGATCAAGCCGCACACCAAGTTCGAGGGCGAGGTTTACATCCTCAGCAAGGAAGAAGGCGGCCGTCACACGCCGTTCTTCAGCGGATATCGCCCGCAGTTCTACTTCCGGACGACCGACGTCACCGGCACCGCCAACCTGGCGGGCGACGCCGAGATGTGCATGCCTGGCGACAACGCCAAGCTGGTGGTCGAGCTGTCCAAGCCGATCGCGATGGACGAAGGCGCCCGTTTCGCTATCCGTGAGGGTGGCAAGACGGTCGGTTCGGGCATCGTGACGAAGATTATCGAGTAGTTGTAATGACGAAGCACGAATGACGAATGACGAATAGGCGGCGGTAGCCCCTTCGTCATTCGGAATTCGTCATTCGGGCTTCTGTTATTAGGGGCGTAGCTCAATTGGCAGAGCACCGGTCTCCAAAACCGGGGGTTGTGAGTTCGAGTCCCACCGCCCCTGCTGACCGGCGGCCGACCGGTCGCGATTGAAAGTTGATCGACGGATGCGACACAACCGCAGGATGCACGCCGCCGGCTAAGGGATGGCCAGCGGGTACGAGACAGGGCGGGCATTGACCGCCATCGCGACGAAGGCAAACACGGTGACCGCTTACCTCCAAGAACTGTTCCAGCTCAGGCTCTTCAAGCCGAAGCAAGGGCGCTACGCCCGGCAGTGGACGTTGATCGCAATCGGCGTCGTGCTGGCGTCAGGCGCCTGGTCGCTGCGGAATTGGCTTGAAGGAGAGGGGTTCGGCGACAACGTATCGATCGGCGTCCCCTTGGCCTTCCTGGCCGTTACGGGCTGGGCGGCGTTCCGCTTGATCCAGTTCCCCAAGTTCGCCGAGTTCCTCATCGCCGTCGAGGCGGAGATGGGCAAGGTGAGCTGGCCGACTCAGAATGAGTTGTTCAAGGCGTCGGGCGTTGTGATCTTCGTGATCTTCGGCCTAGCGGCGCTGCTGTTTCTGTACGACTGGATCCTGAAGTGGGTGCTGTCGGGGCAGATGCTTACGGATATCGCCGGTCTGTTCGGTTGAGCGGTGTCTGACATCATCGGGCCCGCCACGAGCCGGCCCACCGAGACGAGGTTACGTTGAGCGACGAAACGCTACCTACCGACTCCAAGCAGCCCGAAGCCGTGGACGAAACGTCCGCTGCCGCTGATGGCGGCTTGCCGGATGCCGATGCGGTCGACACGACGCCCGTTGAAGAGGCGGCCCCGGACGAAGCGGCCCTGGCGAAGGCGGCGTTGATCCGCGAGCTCGACGAGCTCGAGGCCCAGATGGACGACGACGAGCCTGTCGAGGAGTCCCCCGCCGGGCCCATCGAGGAGCTCGGCGCCGGCGAGTTCGACGAGGATATCCAGCTTGAGTGGTACATCCTCAAGGTGCAGAGCAACCGCGAGCGGACCGCGTCGGACGCGCTAAGGCGCAAGGTGGCCATCGAGGGGATCGACCGCTATTTCGGCGAGATCATCGTCCCGACCGAGAAGGTCACGGAGTTCAAGAGCGGCAAGAAGAAGACCGTCGAACGAAAGATCTGGCCGGGCTATATCGCCGTCCAGATGCACGTCAACGACGACACGTGGTTCGCGATCCGCGAGACGTCGGGCATCGGTGACTTCACGGGGGCGGCCGGCAAGCCGATCCCAATGAGCCCGGCCGACATCGCTAAGATCCTGCCCAAGGACGAGGGCGAGCAGGGCGAAGACGACGCGCCAAAGCTGAACATCAAGTTCGCCGAAGGCGACAAGGTGAAGGTCATCGACGGAAACTTCGAGAACTTCGAGGGCGACGTCGACACGATCGATCAGCAGAGTGGCAAGATCACGGTAATGATCAGCATTTTCGGCCGTTCGACGCCCGTCGAACTGGAATACTGGCAGGTAGAAAAGCTTTAGCAAGCGGGCTTACGCCTCGAGGGGCGGCGGCCTGAGGAAGAATCAAAGATGGCGAAGCAATTAGTCGGACAAGCGAAGTTCCAGATCCCGGGCGGGCAGGCCACGCCGGCGCCGCCGGTTGGTACGGCGCTCGGTAAGTACGGCGTGAACCTCGGCCAGTTCGTGCAGGCGTTCAACGACGCCACGCGCGAAGCAAACGGGATGATGATCCCGGTCGTGGTGAGCGTTTACAACGACCGCTCGTTCGAGTTTATCACCAAGAGCCCCCCCGCAGCCGTGCTGCTGAAGAAGACGGCCGGCTTGGCCAAGGGGTCCGGCGTGCCGAACAAGACCAAGGTCGGCAAGGTGACCCAGGCCCAGCTGGAAGACATCGCCAAGATGAAGATGAACGACCTCAACGCCCGCGACCTGGAGCACGCGTCGCGGATGATTGCCGGCACGGCCCGCAGTATGGGGCTTGTGGTCGAGGGCTAAAAAGCGCAAATTAGTCGATTCGAGTTAAGCGACGCACCGAAGGTGGGACGCCGGACCCCGTGAGCCGGCGGTTTGGACCACACTTCCCCCCTATCGCCCCAACGCGGCTTGGCAGCTGGCGCAGGGCCTTTCACCCGTCACCGGGGAGTGAAGCAGCGATGCCTAAAGTAAGTAAGCGGTTGAAGTCCGCTAATAAGAAGCGGCCGGCCGACGCGCTGCCGCTCAGCGAAGCGGTCGCGACTCTGAAGAGCTTCGACGCCGCGAAGTTCGACCAGTCGGTCGAGGTGGCGATGCGTCTAGGCGTCGACCACACGCAAGCGGATCAGATTGTCCGCGGCTCGATCGTGCTGCCTAACGGCATCGGCAAGGTTCAGCGGATCGTCGTGTTCGCGAAGGGTCCCGCCGCGAAAGCGGCCGAGGCAGCCGGCGCCGACCATGTCGGTGATGACGAGCTAGCGAAGAGGATCATGGACGGCTGGACGGACTTCGACGTCTGTATCGCCACCCCCGACATGATGAAGACCATCAGCCCGCTGGGTCGGGTGCTTGGCCCGCGTGGCTTGATGCCATCGCCCCGTGCCGGAACGGTGACGCCCGATCCGGCCACCGTTGTTAATGAATACAAGGCCGGTAAGGTCGAGTTCCGCAATGACAAGGGCGGGAACGTCCAGGCGATTGTCGGCAAGCTGAGTTTCGACAACGACAAGCTCGCCGCCAACATCGCCGCCTTCGTCGATAAGGTCGTCGCCATGAAGCCGTCGGCGGTAAAGGGCATCTACGTCAAGAGTGTTTACATCTCGGCGACGATGAGCCCCAGCGTTCGTCTGGCGGTGTAATCGGTTCTGCTTTTTCGCCGCAGTCGAGACGACGCGGCTCACCGGGACTCGCGTCCCTTCAAGCCTACAGCCCCAAGACTCAGGCCCCTCGCCATGAGCAAGTACGTCAAAGAGTTGATGACCGACGACCTCGCGTCCAAGTGGGACGGCGTCGGCGAGCTGATGCTCGTGAGCATGGTCGGCATGGAAGCCAACGACACGGTGGCTTTGCGCAAGCGGCTTCGTGATAAGAACATCCAGATGATGGTGGTCAAGAACAGCTTGGCCCGGCGTGCGACCGAAGGGACCACGCTGGCGCCGGCGTTCGAGGGCGCGAAGGGCGCTCAAGCCGTCGTCTGGGGCGCCGAGGATGTCGTGGCCCTGGCCAAGGAAGTGATGGCGGTCGCCGAGACGCCGCAATTCAAGCTGTTCGCCCCGACCGGCGGCGTGCTCGACGGCTCGAAGCTGTCCGCCGACGACGTGAAGGCCGTCAGCAAGTGGCCGAGCCGCGCTGAGATGCTGAGCATCATTTCGGGCCAGATCATGGGCCCGGCGATGACGCTATCCGCTCAGCTGCTCGGTCCAGCGAAGATGCTCGCCAGCCAAATCAAACAGAAGGGCGACGAAGAGGGTGGCGAGGAGTAATTCTCCGCAGCCTCTGCCCGCTAGAGACTTGTCGCGGCGCCGTCGGTGAAGGTGGCGCGGCGGCGAAGAATGAATGACCGGCTCGGCTTGTGGCGCAGCCTCAGCAGCGATTGCCACATCCGGACGACGAGAGACGCGACGAACCCCCGTTCGACCTTACGAGGCCGATCTGACCAGCCTGGGCCGGCCGGCCCGTAGCAACGATTTTTAAGAGAGAAGCAAAGATGAGCGAAGAAGCCGTGGCGGAAGCGCGTGAGTTTGCCGGCGCCATCAAGGAGATGGGCGACAAGATCGTCGGTCTGACCCTGAAGGAAGCCAAGGAGCTGAGCGACTACCTGAAGGAAGTCCACGGCATCGAGCCGGCCGCTGGTGGCGGCGCGGTGGTGATGGCCGCTCCTGCCGATGGTGGTGGCGCCGCCCCCGCTGAGGAGCAGACCGAATTCGACGTCGTTCTCGAGTCGTTCGGCGACAACAAGATCGGCGTGATCAAGGTCGTCCGCACCGCGACCGGCCTGGGCCTCAAGGAAGCCAAGGACGCCGTCGAAGGCGCTCCGGCGAAGCTCAAGGAAGGCGTTTCGAAGGACGAGGCCGAGAAGCTCAAGAAGGAACTGGAAGAAGCGGGCGCGAAGGTCTCGATCAAGTGATCGAGGCTTTGCTCTCTCGGATTCGGAGTGGCGCCGCTTCGGCGGCGTCGCCGCCTAGTCGCAGCGACTCCGTTCCGAGATACTGAAGCCCACTGGCGCGACGCGCCCGCTCCGGCGGCGCGCGCGCCCGGTGGGGCTTTCCAGCCCCCCGCTTCCTCACGTTGCCAGGGATGAGATTCGATTCTCGCACGCCAAAAGCTCCAACCCCGTGCCGTGGTCCGGCCGAACGCTTCGCCAGAGTGGCGAGTTGCGACTCGGACCGGTCAGGGCTCGGGGTACGCGCTTTTGGCGCCCTGGCTGCTGGTCGAGCCGCTTCCAGTTCCGTCGCTTCTAGATTCGTCGCTTAGGTCTCTGCTTGGCGATCGGTTGAAGCTCATTGCGAGTGGACGCCCTTCGCCCCTAGTTTCCATCCGCCATCCCCGCGTGAACGCTTCCGATTGAGTCGCCCCGCAGAGAAGGGGCTGCCCTTGGAGATGAGTGGTCGCCCCTGCTGAGGGGGACGACCGCTTGTAGTGGGCGCCGACTCTTGATGTAAAGCCCGTTCCGCAAGGAGCCGCCACCATGGCCGTTACCGCCCAGCGCCGCCTCTACACGCCCGAAGTCCGCACGTTCGGCAGCGAGCGTACCGGGTACGAAGTGCCCGACCTGACGGCGATCCAAACCGCCAGCTACGCCCGCTTTCTGCAGTACGACGGGTCGAATCCCGACAAGCGGAAGGACGAGGGCCTCGAGGCGGTCTTGCGCGAAATTTTCCCGATCGAGAGCTACGACAAGTCGATCAGCCTCGACTACGTCCGCTACGAGCTCGGCAAGCCGCGCTACACGCCCGACGAGTGCCGTCAGCTGCGTCTGACGTATGGCCGGCCGCTACGGGTGTGGCTGCGCCTGAACCGCGAGCAACCGATCGAGGAAGAAGTCTACCTCGGCGATCTGCCGGTGATGATGGGCGGCGGCGAGTTCATCATCAATGGCGCCGAGCGTGTCGTGGTGAGCCAGTTGCACCGCTCGCCGGGCATCGACTTCGTCTCGGAGATCGAGGCCGGCGACCGCAAGGTCTACTCGTGCCGCGTGATCCCCGAGCGTGGCAGTTGGATCGAGGTCAACACGACCAAGAAGGACAGCATCACCGTCCGCATCGACCAGAGCGGTAAGTTTTCGGTCGTGACGCTGTTGCGGGCGATGGACTCGAAGATGGGTCTCGATTCGGAGATCCTCAAGGCGTTTTACGAGGTCACCAAGCAAAAGATCGTCGACGGCCGTAGCGTCGTGAAGATCGAGGGCAAGATCGCCGTCGAGGACATCGTCTACCCGGTCGGCAGCGACCGTGCGGGCGAGATCATTCTCGAGGCAGGCCAGCGGATCACCAAGAACACGGCCGAGGTGATCTGCACGTCGGGCGTGAAGGCGGTCGAGGTGATGGACCCGCCGCCGTCGCCGCACCTGCTCAATGCGATGGCCGACGACGTCACGGCCAGCCACGAAGAGGCGCTGCTGCGGATCTACCAACGGCTCCGCCCGGGCAACCCGCCGCAGCTCGAGAAGGCACGGACGCTGTTCGCCGAAAAGTTCTTCGACACCAACCGTTATCGATTGGGTCGCGTCGGCCGGTTCCGCATGAACCGCAAACTGGGCATCGACGTCCCCGAGGACGAGATGGTGCTGCGGGCCGAGGACTTGGTGAACGCGGTGAAGTACGTGCTCGGCCTGGCGTCGGGCAGCTCGGAGACGTACGTCGATGACATCGATCACCTCGGCAATCGCCGTCTGCGGACGATCGACGAGTTGGCCGCTGACGAGATGCGGAAGGGCTTCCTCAAGCTCCGTCGCACCGTCCAAGAGCGGATGAGTCTGAAGGACGCGGAGGACATGACCCCGCGCAGCCTGATCAACCCCAAGAGCATCTCCGCGGCGATCGAGTACTTCTTTGGTCGTGGCGAGCTGTCGCAGGTCGTTGACCAGACAAACCCGTTGTCGATGTTGACGCACGAGCGTCGTCTCTCGGCGCTTGGCCCGGGCGGTTTGAATCGCAAGCGCGCCGGCTTCGAGGTGCGTGACGTCCACATCAGCCACTACGGCCGCATCTGCCCGATCGAAACGCCGGAAGGCACGAACATCGGTCTGATCAGTTCGTTGGCGATGTATGCGTCGGTGGATGAGTACGGCTTCCTGGTGACGCCCTACCGCAAGGTGAAGGACGGCAAGCTTCAGGACGAGGTCGTTTGGCTCCGCGCTGACGAGGAGCACGAGGCCTACGTCGCTTCGGCAGACGTCCCCGTGAAGGGGGGCGTTATTCAAGGCGACATGGCCGGCTTGATCGTCGCCCGTACGCGGGCGGACTTTTTGCTCTGCCCGGTGGACAAGATCCAGTACATCGACGTGGCGCCGAGCCAGATGATCGGCGTTTCGGCGGGTCTGATCCCGTTCCTCGAGCACGACGACGCGAACCGCGCGTTGATGGGTTCCAACATGCAGCGCCAGGCGGTGCCGCTGTTGGTGGCCGAGCCGCCGATCGTCGGCACGGGGCTCGAGAACGAGGTGGCGAAGCACTCGGGCATGCTCGTTCGCGCCGGCCACAAGGGGACGGTCACGTACGCCGACGCCAACCGCATCGAGATCGGCCCCGAGGTCCACGTGCTGCGTAAGTTCGTTGGCCTCAACGAGCGGACCTGCCAGAACCAGAAGCCGATCGTCAAGCCGGGCGACAAGGTCGAGAAGGGCCAGGTGATCGCCGACGGCGCCGCCACCTGGCAGGGCGACCTGGCGTTGGGACGCAACGTGCTCGTCGCGTTCATGTCGTTCGACGGCTACAACTACGAGGACGCGATCATCCTCTCGGAGGAGCTCGTCCACAAAGACACGTACACCTCGATTCATATTGAGGAGTTCGACGTCGAAATCCGTGAGACGAAACTCGGACGCGAAGAGTTCACCCGCGACATCCCGAATGTCAGCGAGAAGATGCTCCGCAACCTCGATGAGGGTGGCGTGGTCCGCATCGGCACGTTCGTGCGGCCCGGCGACATCCTCGTCGGCAAGGTCTCGCCGAAGTCGAAGACCGAGTTGACGCCGGAAGAGAAGCTGCTGCACGCGATCTTCGGTCGCGCCGGTGAGGATGTGAAGAACGACTCGCTCGAGGTGCCGTCGGGCGTCGAGGGCATCGTCATCGACACGCAGAAGTTCAGCCGCCGGATGAGCCTCTCCGAAGAAGAGCGGAAGGAGTTCGAGCGTTCGCTGAAGACGGCCGAGGCCGACGGCGCCGCGAAGATCGCCGAGGCGTTCACCGCGATGGTCGCGGAGATCGAGGGCGTTCTTAAGAAGAAGCTGACCGACGACGACGGCAACAGCATCGTCCACGAGCGGGACCCGAAGAGCGTCGCCGAGCAGGCGGCCATCTTCCGGCTCGATCGCCTGGACGTCCGCAGCCCCGAGCGTTCGAAGGATGTCGAGAAGATCTACAAGCAGATGTGGCCGGCGGTCGAAGAAGCGATCGACGCCCGCGACCGCACCCTCAACAGCATGAAGCGCGGCGACGAGCTGCGGAGCGGCGTGTTGCAGATGGTGAAGGTTTACATCGCCACGAAGCGTGTGATCTCGGTCGGCGACAAGATGGCCGGGCGTCACGGCAACAAGGGTGTGATCTCGAAGATCATGCCCGTCGAGGACATGCCCTTCCTGTCGGACGGCACGCCGGTGCAGATCATGCTGAACCCGCTGGGCGTTCCGAGCCGTATGAACGTGGGGCAGATCCTCGAGACGCACCTCGGCTGGGCCGGTTCGAAGCTCGGCTTCCGTTCGATCACCCCGGTGTTCGACGGGGCCACCGAAGAAGAGATCAACGACTGTCTGCAAGAGGCGGGCTTGCCGCGTCACGGCAAGGCGCGTCTGACCGACGGTCGCACGGGCCTTCCGCTCGAGCAGGAGACGACGGTTGGCTACATCTACATGTTGAAGCTGCACCACTTGGTCGACGACAAGGTGCACGCGCGCAGCACGGGGCCCTACTCGCTCATCACGCAGCAGCCGCTCGGCGGCAAGGCGCGGTTCGGCGGGCAGCGGTTCGGCGAGATGGAAGTGTGGGCCCTGGAGGCGTATGGCGCGGCGTACATCCTGCAGGAGTTGCTCACCGTGAAGTCCGACGACGTTGAAGGCCGGACGAAGATTTACGAGTCGATGGTCAAGGGCGAGAACACCCTCGAAGCGGGCACCCCGGCCAGCTTCGACGTGCTCACGAACGAGATCCGCGGCCTGGGTCTGAACATGCAGCTTGAGAAGCGTGGACTGTAGATCAGGCGGGCGGAATCGATTTGAAGAAAGGAGAGAGGGAGATATTTGCTGATAAGGGGGATGGCCGTTCGGTAGGGCGTCGCGAATGAGCGAGTCAGAGATTACTGAACGGATCATCCAAGCCGTGATCAAGGTGCATCAGGTCCTCGGACCGGGGTTTCTTGAGCGGGTCTATCACAACGCGATCTCCTTCGAGCTGCACCGACAAGGCTTGACGGCGGAGTCGGAAAAAGAAGTCACGATTTATTACGAAGGTGAGGTGGTTGGCTGTCATCAACTCGATCTCGTGGTGGAAAACCGCGTTATCGTCGAGTTGAAGACCGTCGAAGAGCTGGCTGGTATCCACTATGCCCAGCTCCGTTCGTACCTGCGAGCGACCAAGATGCGGGTTGGGTTGCTCGTCAACTTGGCGAAAGAGAAGGCGGACTTCCGCCGCGTCGAATTGACGAGTTACTGAGAACTGCTGCGGCCCCGCAGGGGGTCATCTCCCCTATCACCAACATCCCCCTCATCCCCTTCCCAGCGAAACATCGCCACGGAGTGAAGCATGAGCCTGCTTGAATCTTCCAACTACGACCGGATCAACGACTACGCGTCGGTGAAGATCAGCCTGGCGCGGCCGCACGATATCCGTAGCTGGTCGTTCGGCGAGGTCAAGAAGCCCGAGACGATCAACTATCGGACGTACCGGCCTGAGAAGGACGGTCTGTTCTGCGAGCGGATCTTCGGCCCGGAGAAGGACTGGGAGTGCGCCTGCGGCAAGTACCGCGGCATGAAGTACAAGGGGATGATCTGTGACCGTTGCGGCGTGAAGGTCACGCACAGCCGCGTGCGGCGCAAGCGGATGGGGCACATCGAGCTGGCGGCGCCGATCGTCCACATCTGGTTCTTCAAGGCCATGCCGAGCCGCCTGGGCTCGCTGTTGGCGATGAAGACCACGAGCCTCGAGAAGGTCATCTACTTCCAGGATTACGTCGTCGTCGAGCCGGGCGACACGCCGCTGAAGCACCAGCAGCTGCTCACCGAAGAAGAGTACCGCACCGCCCGCGAGCAGTACGGCGAGGGCTCGTTTGACGCCGACATGGGCGCCGAGGCGGTCCGCAAGCTACTCATGCAGCTCGACCTGGTGAAGCTGTCGGAGACGCTCCGTGAAGAGCTCAAGACCACCGGCAGCAAGCAGAAGGCGAAGGACCTCATCAACCGGCTGAAGACGGTCGAGTCGATCCGCGACTCAGACAACAAGCCGGAGTGGATCGTCATGGACGTGATCCCGGTAATCCCACCGGACTTGCGTCCGCTCGTGCTGCTCGATTCGGGTAACTTCGCCACGAGCGACCTGAACGACCTCTACCGCCGGATTATCAACCGCAACAACCGGCTCAAGAAGCTGGTGGACCTCAACGCGCCCGAGGTCATCATCCGCAACGAGAAGCGGATGCTGCAGCAGTCGGTCGACGCGCTGTTCGACAACAATCGTTGCAAGCGGCCGGTGCTCGGCAGCTCGAACCGCCCGCTCAAGTCCTTGACGGACATGATCAAGGGTAAGCAGGGCCGGTTCCGTGAGAACCTGCTCGGCAAGCGCGTCGATTACTCGGCGCGGAGCGTGATCGTCGTCGGCCCGACGCTGAAGTTGCACCAGTGCGGCCTGCCGAAGAAGATCGCGCTAGAGCTGTACCAGCCGTTCATCATCCGCCGGCTCAAGGAGCTCGGGCACGCCGACACGATCAAGTCGGCGAAGAAGATGCTCGAGCGCAAAGACGAAGAGGTGTGGGACATCCTCGAAGAGGTGATCACCAACCACCCCGTGCTGCTCAACCGGGCGCCGACGCTGCACCGCATGGGCATCCAGGCGTTTGAGCCGATCCTGGTGGAAGGCAACGCCATTCGGTTGCACCCGCTGGTGTGTAAGGGTTTCAACGCCGACTTCGACGGCGACCAGATGGCGGTCCACCTGCCGCTGTCGATCGAGGCGCAGGTCGAAGCGCACACGCTGATGATGTCGACGCACAACATCTTCAGCCCCGCCAACGGCCAGCCGATCATTAGCCCGTCGCAGGACGTGGTGATGGGTTGCTACTACGTCACGATGGACGTGCCCGAGGCGCCCGGCGACGGGATGGCGTTCGGTTCGTTCGCGGAGGTCGAGATGGCGCACGCGGTGGGCAAGGTCCACACGCACGCCCGGATTAAGGTTCGCCTGCCTAAGGGCCGCTGCCTCCGCGAGGAGATGGACGACCCGAAGAAGCTCGGCCGCGTAATCGACACGACCGTGGGCCGCGTCTTCTTTAACGAGATGCTCCCGCAGGGGATGCCCTTCTACAACCACTCGATGCGTTCGGGCGCGTTGTCGAAGGTGATCAGCGACTGCTACGAGTTCCTCGGCCGCCGCCAGACGATCACGCTGCTGGACGACATGAACCAGCTCGGGTTCAAGCGCGCCACGGCGAGCGGGCTCTCGTTCGGCACCGACGACCTGGTGACGCCCGACACGAAGGGCAAGATCCTCGCTAAGGCGGAGAAGGAAGTCCTCAAGCGGAACAAGCTCTACCAACGCGGCATCATCACCGAGGGCGAGCGTTACAACGGCGTCCTCGACGCCTGGACGCACGCCCGTGAAGAGATCACGGCCGAGATGATGACGGCGTTGGAGAACGACTACCGCGGCAACCAGTACGTCAACCCGATCTTCCTGATGGCGCACTCCGGCGCCCGTGGTGGCGTCGAGCAGATGCGTCAGCTCGGCGGCATGCGTGGCCTGATGGCGAAGCCGTCCGGCAAGATCATCGAGACGCCGATCAAGGCGAACTTCCGGGAAGGCCTCACGGTGCTCGAGTACTTCAGCTCGACGCACGGCGCCCGCAAGGGTCTGGCCGATACGGCGCTGAAGACGGCCGACTCGGGTTACCTGACGCGTAAACTGGCGGACGTCGCCCAGAACGTCGTTGTGACGACCGATGACTGCGGCACCACGCAGGCGATCACCAAGGGCGTTCTCTACCGCGGTGAGAAGGTCGAGGTCGGTCTGGCCGACATCATCAAGGGCCGTGTCAGCCGGCAGAACATCGTCAACCCGATCACGGACGAAGTGATCATCGCCGAGAACGGGATGATCACCGCCGACATCGCCCGCAAGATCGAGGCCCTGGGCTTGGAGAAGCTCCAGGTCCGCAGCCCGATGACCTGTCGGGCGGCGCTGGGCGTCTGTCGCAAGTGCTACGGCATGGACATGTCGACCGGCTCGATGGTCGAAGAGGGCATGGCCGTTGGCATCATCGCCGCCCAGAGTATCGGCGAGCCCGGCACGCAGCTGACGATGCGGACGTTCCACATCGGCGGCGTGGGTAACCGCGACGTCGAGCAGTCGGACATCAAGGCCGCCAAGGGCGGCATCGTCCGCTTCGCCAAGCTCAACGCGGTGAAGAACGAGGAGGACAACCTCGTTGTTCTCGGCCGCAACGGCGAGCTCGCGCTGGTGGACGACCGCGGCCGCGAAATCGAGAAGTACGAGGTCCCGACCGGCGCCGTGATCGCGTTGGAAGAGGGTCAGACGGTCAAGGCCGGCGACGTGCTTTGCGAGTGGGACCCGCACTCGATCCCGATTCTCGCCGAGGTCGGCGGCAAGCTCCGCTACGAGGACCTCGTCGAGGGCGAGACGATCCGCGCCGAGAAGGACCCTTCGGGCCAGATGCGGTACATCGTCATGGAGCACAAGGGCGACCTGCACCCGCAGTTGGTGATCGAAGATCCGAAGGACGGCAAGGTCCTCGACTTCTATTACATGCCGGAGAAGGCGCACCTCGTGGCCCGCGAAGGAGACTTGATCAAGGCGGGCGCCGTCATCGCCAAGACGCCGCGTGAAGCGGGCGGCACCCAGGACATCACCGGCGGCCTGCCCCGCGTGACGGAGATCTTCGAAGCCCGCAAGCCGAAGGACCCTGCCGTGATCGCCGAGATCGACGGCACGGTCGAGATCCTCGCCGAGAAGAAACGCGGCAAGCGTTCGATCATCGTCCGCAACGAAGCCGGCATCGAGCGCGAGCACCTAGTGTCGCACAACAAGCACCTCCGGGTGCACACCGGCGACATCATCAAGGCGGGCGACTCGCTGGTCGATGGACCGCTGGTGCCGCACGACATCCTGATGGTCTCCGGCGAAGAGGCGGTGCAGCAGTACCTGTCGCGGGAGATTCAGAACGTCTACCGCAGCCAGCGTGTCGAGATCAACGACAAGCACATCGAGATCATCGTTTCGCAGATGCTGCGGAAGGTGAAGATCGACTCGCCGGGCGACACAGACCTGCTGCCTGGTTCGGTGCTCGACAAGTACGACTTCCGCCGGGCGAACGATCGCATCAACGAGTGCCTGAAGATCACCGACAAGGGCGACAGCGAGTTCGAGGTCGACGCGATCGTTCCGAAGACCGTGCTCGAGCAGGCGAACGCCCAGATCGAGGCCCTCGGCGGCGAGCTCGCCAAGGGCGCGAAGCCGAAGAAGGCGACCGCCTCGACCCAGCTCTTGGGCATCACCAAGGCGTCGGTCCAGAGCTCGTCGTTCATCTCGGCGGCGAGTTTCCAGGAGACGACGAAGGTGCTGACCGAGGCGGCGCTTGCCGGCCGGACCGACCACCTGGTTGGTCTCAAGGAGAATGTGATCCTCGGGCACTTGATCCCAGCGGGAACGGGTTTCCGGGCCACGAACGAGTCGGAAGTCCGCATCCGCCCCGAGGCCCTCGAGGCCCTCTCGGTCGAGACGGCGGGCGTTATGGACCGTTCGTTCCCGCTGCTGGATGGCGGCTCGCAGCCACGCCCCGCTCAGGACCCGGCCGCCCCGTCGAGCCTCGACGCCCTGCTGGGCGGCGGCGGTTCGGACGAGTGAGAGAGAAAACGCCGGCGTTCTCCGGCCCATCGCGCCAACGGACAAGTTGGCAAAATGGGTCGGGGAACGCCGATTGACAATCGGCCGTGATCCCCTAAGATGCGGGGCTCGCGGCGCGGACCGGGGAAGAGTCCCCGTTGCGCCCACCCTTACAGTCTTGCTGCTAACCAGCGCTCCGCGATGCCAACGATCAATCAGCTCGTCAAGAAGAACCGCAAGAGTAAGCGGTACAAGAGCAAGTCGCCGGTCCTCGAGCGATGCCCGTTCAAGCGGGGCGTCTGCCTTCAGGTCCGGACGATGACGCCGAAGAAGCCGAACTCGGCTCTGCGGAAGATCACGCGTGTGCGGCTGTCGAACGGCAAGGAAGTCACCGTCTACATCCCGGGCGAAGGCCACACGCTGCAGGAGCACTCGATCGTGCTGGTGCGTGGCGGGCGTGTCCGCGACTTGCCGGGCGTTCGTTACCACGTGGTCCGTGGCGCCCTCGACTCGCTGGGCGTTAGCGGTCGCAAGCAGTCTCGCAGCCTCTACGGCGCGAAGAAGGACGGCGGCGGTCCCGCAAAGAAGAAGTAATAAAAGCCTTTAGCTGTTAGTCGTTAGCTAACAGCCCGCTATCGCTTTGCTAACATCTAACCGCTAACAGCTATCCATGGCCCGCATCACCGCCAGCCGCAAGACCCTCAAGCCGGACCCCGTTCACGGGTCGCTCCTCGCGAGCAAGTTCATCAACTGCTTGATGTACGACGGCAAGAAGAGCACCGCCCAAGAGGTGTTCTACGACGCCCTGGAAGTGATTCGCGGCCGGATCGAAGACCAGGAGCCGATCGACGTCTTCACGCAGGCCCTGGAGAACGTGAAGCCGGCGATTGAGGTCCGCAGCAAGCGGGTCGGCGGCGCCGCGTACCAGGTGCCGATGCAGGTCAACCGCAACCGTCAGCAGGCCCTGGCGATCCGCTGGATCCTGGCCGCCGTACGCGACAAGAAGGGCCGCCCAACCGCCCAGAAGCTCGCCGACGAGCTGGTCGCCGCCTTCAACCGCGAAGGCGCCGCGATGACCAAGCGTGAGAACGTCCACCGCATGGCCGACGCCAACAAGGCGTTCGCCCACTTCGCGTGGTAGTTTGAGAGACAATCGGGGCGAGGGGTTAGGGACGAGGGTTCTCAGTGTAGAATCCTGGTCTTCGACCCCTCGCCTTTTTTTATGCGCGGACGCTGCTAGCCCGAGAGTCTGCAAACCCTCTTGCCCAACGAAAGGTAGCGCTATGCGAAGCTCACGACACAACTGGGGCGTTGTCGTTAGCATTTTAATGCTGACCACGTTGGCGCTAGCTGTCCCGGCTCGCTCGCAGGAGCGTCTTCCTGGCGCTGTCTCAATCGATGAAGTTGTACAGCGGAAAGGGTGGGCGATATGGTCGAGTAAGCACCATGAATTTGGCATTGCTTGGAAGCCACCGCTATTGTTCTACGCAGCTAAAGACACTGTAGATACCGAGAAGGAGATTAAGGTCATGCTCATGGATGAGGAGACCGGTGTTGGTCTCGTCGCCATGGTCGGTCCCGATGCACCGGGGGATGACTCTTTGACTGCCGGAATGTTGGAAAGCTTTAAGGAGTTCTATCTAAAGCAGCCCGAGGCTGAACTGATCGATGAAGGAAAGGCAAGCTTCAGTGGTAAGGAGGCCAGCTTCTTCGAAACAGCCTGCATTGGCACCAAAGGGAACAAAGTCGCTAGTCGAGTCCTGATCGATCGTGACGGAAAGTCGGCTCGTATTTACATCTTTAACTTTCCAGCAGACGCAGCTCGCGACGAGAAAACCCAGCTCCCTCCATCACTCGCAAACATACGAATTAAGCGATAGTGTCCTATCCAGCGAACGCAGTTAGCAGCGAGATTCACTGACAGCCGATAGCCGACAGCCTCCCATGCCCGCTGACTTAACCAAGCTCCGCAACATCGGCGTCATTGCCCACATCGATGCGGGCAAGACGACCGTTACTGAGCGGATGCTGTTCGTCAGCTCGGCCAAGCACCGTGTCGGCGAGGTCGATAAAGGGACCACGACCACCGACGACGACGCCGAGGAAGCCGAGCGCGGCATCACGATCTACTCGGCGTGCGTGCAGTTCCCGTGGAAGGACGTCCGGGTCAACCTGATCGACACGCCGGGGCACGTCGACTTCACGGCCGAGGTCGAACGCAGCCTGCGGGTGCTCGACGGGGCGGTAGTCGTCTTCAGCGCCCGCGAAGGGGTCGAGGCGCAGAGCGAGACGGTCTGGCGGCAGGCGAACCGTTACCACGTGCCGCGGATCGCGTTGATCAACAAGATGGACCGCGAGGGCGCCAACTGGGAAGAGGTGTTGAGCGAGATCGAGTCGCGGCTCGGCGCCAAGCCCGTCGCGATCCAGATCCCGGCGGGACAGGGGCCGCCGCACGTCGCCAACCCGTTCCGAGGGATCATCGACCTCATCAAGCAGAAGCTGATCACGTTCCCCGGCGGCAAGGACAGCCGCGAGGTGGTCGAGTCGCCGATCCCCGACGAGTTCGCCGACGACGCGGCCCTGTACCGCGACCAGATGCTCGAGCAGCTTTATGGTTACTCCGATGAGCTGATGGAGCTGGCGCTCGGCGGCGAAGAGATCCCCGAGGCCCTGATCCGCAAGGTGCTGCGCTCGGCGACGGTTCACTTGCAGATACAGCCCGTGCTGTGCGGCTCGGCGCTGCACGGCATGGGCGTCGAGCCGCTGCTCGACGCGGTCGCGGCGTACCTGCCCCATCCGCTAGAGATGCCGCCCGTCGAGGGCGTTGATCCCACGGGCAAAGCGGTCAAAGGGAAATCCAAACGGCGAGCCGGGAGCGTCAGCGACCGGAGTTCCGGAGGCGAGGAAAGCCCCGAAGGGGGTGAGCCCGTGAAGAAGCTCGTCCGCAAGCCCGACATCGCCGAGCCATTCTGCGGGTTGGTGTTCAAGATCCTGCCCTACAAGACGGGCGACCTTTATTGGGTCCGCGTCTACTCGGGCGAGCTCAAGCCCAACAGCCGCGTGCTGAACCCGGGGAAGGATCTCAAGGAGAACGTCGCGCAGATCTGGCGGATTCATGCGTCGAAGAAAGATGAGCAGCTCGACCACGCCGAGGCGGGCGATATCGTCGCGCTGTTGGGACTGCGGGACTCGGTGACGGGCGACACGCTCTGCGACACCCGCACGCCGATCCTGCTCGAGTCGATTGAGTTCCCCGACACGGTAATCTCGATGGCGATCGAGGCCGAGAACTCCGAGGAGAAGAAGAAGCTCGCCGGCGTGCTCGAGATGCTCCGCAAGCAGGACCCGACGTTTCGTGCGATCGAGAACGAAGAGACCGGCGAGACGCTGATTTCCGGCATGGGCGAGCTGCACCTGGAGGTGATCCAGCACCGCCTAGCCCGCGACTTCGGCCTCAAGTTCCGCGCCCGCCAGCCGCGCGTCAGCTACCGCGAGTCGGTCGCCCGAAAGGTCGAAGTCACCGGCGAGTGCAACCGCAACACAAACGGCGTGCAGCACACGGCCGCTGTGCGGCTACGCGTCGAGCCGTTCACGCCGACCGGCCCGCTCGCGCACGTCGCGCCGCCGGTGGTGGTGTCGGTCGATCCCGCGGCCGCGACGACGGGCGGCCTGACGAGCGAGTTCGTGAATCTCGTCGTCGAAGAACTCGAGAGCGCGACCGAGGGGGGCGGCACGCTGGGCTTTCCGCTGTTGCGGCTCAAGGTGACGGTGCTGGGCGGCGAGGTCCACGAGACCGACTCCACTGACATCGCGTTCCGCACCGCGGCGTCGCTGGCGTTCGACAAGGGCCTGCGCGAAGCGGGCGTTGTGATGCTCGAGCCGATCATGGCCCTGCAGATCACCACGCCCGACGAACACATGGGCGATCTCGTGGGCGATCTCCAGCAACGCCGCGCGATGATCGAGCGCACCGAACAACGCGGCGGCGCGACCGTCATCCACGCCCAAGCGCCGCTGGCGAACCTCTTCGGCTACTCCAGCGCGATGCGCTCGCTGAGCCAGGGCAGGGCGGGTTGCAGCATGACCCCGAGCGACTACGCCCCCGCGCCCGACGACGTGGTGCAGAAGTTCCTCGGGGAGTGAGCGACACGCTCGCGCCAATCGCTCCCGATTATAGCGTACTTCATTCTTCCGTAGCGTCTCGCGCGGAGACGCGGAGACGCAGAGGGCAGGCAGCGAAGACTCACGCCAAGCCGCCAAGGCGCAAAGACAAAGTGATTGAGAAATGAGCGTAGCCGCAAACGATCGCACAGCAACGCGTTCTTTGCGGCTTAGCGCCTTGGCGTGAGTCTTGAAGGCATCTAACTCTGCGCCTCTGCATCTCTGCGCGAGACTTCCCCACGTTGCTCCGTGGATCAGAGCGAGGCTAGAAACGCTACGGCCAAGTGAAGCATGCTCTAGGCGTGATTGATCAACAAGCGATTCAAGCCCACGGGGTGACGGGGAGGCGGAAGCGTGAGCGCCAGGAGTTGAACCCTAGCGCCCGGTGCAACTCCGAGCGTTCACGCTTCGGGGCTCTCTAAATGCAAAGCGTGGCGGGAACTCTTTGCGTCATGTGGCGGTCTCATCCGAATGGCGTTCTCTAGGATTGCGACGACGAAGCGTTGGGCGCGAATCGTCGCGGTAGTGGTCGCCCTTCTTGTTGCGCTCGGCTTCGTTGCCATTTGGATCGCGGGCGGGAGGATCGCGGCGCCGGCTCAGCGTGAGGTTGGTCCGCCGCCTGCGGGTTTTGTGGAGCGGACGACGGTCTTCACTAGTGGCACGGCGCCGTCGATGGCGGGGTGGTGGTTTCACGCCGACGAGCCCCGGGCGACGGTGCTGTTGTTGCACGCGTTGCGGGGAGATCGCCGGGCGATGGTCGGGCGGGCTCAGTTGCTCGTCGATGCGGGCTACGACGCCGTCGTCATCGACTTACAAGCGCACGGCGAGCGTCACGGCGGGGCGATCACTTTCGGCGCTAAGGAAAGGGACGACGTTATCGAGGCGGTTCAATTGATCCGGCGCACCGCGCCCGGGCGCCCGATTGCGATCATCGGCTGGTCCCTGGGTGGGGCGGCCGCGGTCTTGGCGGGCTCCCTGGGTGTCGATGCGATGGTGCTCGAGTCGGTTTACCCTACGATTGACCGAGCCATTGCGAATCGCTTGAGCATGCGGGCCGGGTCGTTGGGGGCAGCGGCTGCGCCGCTGTTCACCTTGCAGTTGCCGTTGCGGCTGGGGATGTCGGCGGCGGAGCTCAGGCCGATCGATAAGATCGGCGAGATAGGCTGCCCGCTCTTGGTACTCTCGGGCGAAGCGGACCCAAGGACAACCGCGAAGGAAACGCGATCACTCTTCGCCGAAGCGGCCGAACCGAAGCGGCTGGAGCTATTCCCGGACGCGGGGCACGTGGACCTGCTGGAGAGCGATCCAATGCTGTGGAAGGCGGCCGTCTTGTCCTTTCTTGAAGAGTTTTTGACACATGAAGGCCATTCAAACCTCTAGGGCAGAGACCCTAATCGCTACGCCCGGAGCTGAATCCGGGATGAATCTCGGCGCGCGCTACAACGCCGGGCGTTCACGCTTCGGGGCACTCCGGAGCTTTCGGGGGATCAGCTTTATCCGCAAGGCTCCGAATGACGAATTTCGTCCCTGATCCGGCTGGCCCGGTCCCGGTGGGTTTGCGGCGCACACCGAGGATTCTTCGCCCTGTCGCGGATAACTTGCCGATTTCCCCCTGACCCCGTTGACACCCGGCTGGACCTTCCGTAACCTTTGCGATTCTCCGCCCAGCGCGACGGAGACAGTAGGGGGTGGTTGGCCCAGCGGTCCAGTGGATTTGTCCACGTGGGGGGTCGCGGCGCCGGGCCTCCCCTCAGCAGGACTAAACATCTGCCGAAGCGGTTCGCCCCGTCCCTGGCGGCGAGCCTCCCGCAGTAAGCAAGCATTCCCGCTCGGGGCCCTACGGGTCTTCCTGGTGGGCAAACGAGGTAGTCAGCGTGGCTGATCAGGTTATTCGCATTCGCATGGAGGCGTACGACCACTCGGTCCTCGACCAGAGTGCCGCCGACATCGTCGACACCGCGAAGCGGACGAACTCCGTTGTTCATGGCCCGATCCCGCTGCCAACTCGCATCGAGCGGTACACGGTCATTCGTGGCCCGCACATCGACAAGAAGTCCCGTCAGCAGTTCGAGATCCGTACGCACAAGCGTCTGATCGACATTGTTGACGCGACCGCCAAGACGATCGAAGCCCTGAACAAGCTCAGCTTGCCGGCGGGTGTCGATATTAAGATCAAGGCCACTGCCGGCTGACGCCGGTGGGGTGCTGAGCCAATTTTTCTAAGAAATGCCTGGAAGCAAGCTGGGTAAGCCGCTTTCCTCTCTTGGTTGAGGGGGTCGAGCGAGTCTCCCGGCCGCAACGGACCGCAACACGAACCACCGGCCGACCGCCAAAGCCGCTCGCGGCTTAGCGATGGCCCTGCCGACCGACTTCGCTATGTCAGCAAACAACCCCACTGCCGGAATCCTGGGCCGAAAGGTCGGGATGACCCAGGTTTTTGACGAGTCGGGCTCCGTGGTTCCCGTGACGGTTGTCCAGGCGGGCCCGTGTCACGTGTTGCAGGTCAAGACGCTCGATCGGGATGGCTACGAGGCTATTCAGGTCGGCTTTCTCGACAAGCCGCGTCGGCTTGCCAGCCGCAGCGAGCGGGGCCACGTCGCCAAGCTCGAGAGTAAGCGTGCTAAGAAGCGTGCCGAAGGCGGCGTCGAAGCCATCGCCAAGCCCGGCTGCGAGCCCAAGCGGCTCGTCCGCGAGTTCCGCGGCCCGGCTTCGGGTTTCGCCGGCGGCGTTGAGCTCGGCGGTGAGATCACCGTTGCGTCGCTCGAAGGTGTCGCGTCGGTGGACGTGACCAGCACCAGCAAGGGGCGCGGTTTCTCTGGCGCCATGAAGCGTCATAACTTCGCCGGCCAGCGTGCGACGCACGGCGTTAAGAAGTGCCATCGCCATCTTGGTGGCACGGGTTGCAGCACCTACCCGGGTCGTGTCTTCAAGGGGAAGAAGATGCCGGGCCAGTATGGCAATGCTCGCACAACCGTCCGCAACCAGAAGCTGGTTGGCGTCGACGTAGAAAACAATCTGCTGCTGATCCGCGGCGCCGTCCCGGGCCACAAGAACGCGTTTGTTGTCGTCCGTACCGCGAATATGTTGAAGTAACTAGTGGGCTGTGGGCAGTCAGCAGTGGGCAGTTTCTTGCTTCCTGTCCACTGCCCACTGCCGACTGCTCACTCACTGCCATGCCTAAACTCACCATTCACGATCGCAAGGGCGCCAAGGTCGGCACGTATAGTGTCGAGGCCGAGGATTTCGCTCCGTCGATCAATAAGCAGCTTCTGCACGACGCCGTGGTCATGTACCAGGCCAATCAGCGGCAGGGCACGCACAAGACGAAGACCCGCGGCCAGGTCTCGGGTTCGAAGAAGAAGCTTTACCGTCAGAAGGGTACGGGCAACGCTCGCGCCGGCCATAAGCGGTCGGGTACGCGTCGTGGCGGCGGTCATATCATGGCTATCGCTCCGCGTGACTACAGCTACCGGATGCCCCGTAAGGCTTTGCAGCTAGCGACCCGCATGGCGTTCGCTTCGAAGGTGGCCGATGATGAGCTGATCATCGTCGATGACCTGGCCTTCGAGACGCCGAAGACCCGCGACATGACGGCCGTTATCAAGGCGTTGGGGTGTGACTCCAGCTCGCTCTTGATCACGACTTCGGGCATCGACACCAATATTTACAAGAGTGCTCGCAACATTCCCCGTGTGGAAGTTTCGCCGGCTTCGGACCTCAATGCTCTGAACCTGCTCTCCGCAAAGCGGGTGCTGATCACGAAGGCTGCCCTCGACCAGCTCAAGGAAGCGGCCGCGAAGCACAAGAAGAACAAAGAAGCCGCTGCCGCTGAGTGAACTCCGGCGTCGGCCGGATTCTGACGACAAACGTCGCTGGCTCGCCAAGAGCCAACTGCTAACCGCCAACAGCTACGATGCCCCGTCACATCCCGCAAAAGACGTCGCTCACGCTTGAGCCGCACCAAGTGATCTTGCGTCCCTTGGTGACCGAGAAGGGCGTGCACCGATCGACTCGCAACAACGCCTACTCGTTCGAGGTGAACAAACTGGCGACGAAGCTCGACGTGCGGACGGCGATCGAAAAGTTGTTCGACGTGAAAGTCGTCAAGGTCGCCACGATGAACCGCAAGGGCAAGTACCGCCGCACGCGGTTCCGGATGGGCAAGACCGCCGACTGGAAGAAGGCTGTTGTCACGTTGCACGACGATAGCCGGATCGATTTCTTTTAATAGTTAACCCCCGGTCAATGACCGGGGGTTAAATGAGACGCGACGCGAAAGCCAACCGCACAAAAGCTAACCGCTTCATTATGGGCATTCGAGTTTACAAGCCGACCTCCGCTGGACGACGCAATGCGTCGGTCAGCGACTTCAAGGAGCTGACGCGCGGCGCCAAGCCCGAGAAGTCGCTGCTGCGTCCGATCAAGAAGACGGGTGGTCGCAACAACCAGGGCGTCATCACCTGTCGTCACCGCGGCGGTGGTCACAAGCGACGTTACCGTCTGATCGACTTCCGTCGGAACAAGGACGGGATGATCGCCGAGGTGGATTCGATTCAATACGACCCGAATCGTTCGGCGCGCATCGCGCTCTTGAAGTACGAGGACGGCGAGAAGCGTTATATCATCGCTCCCGTTGGCCTGACGGCCGGCGATAAGGTGATGTCGGGCGAGGATGCTCCGGCGAAGGTTGGCAACTGCCTGCCGCTGGCGAAGATTCCTCTGGCGACCGTTGTGCATAACGTCGAAATGCGGCCCGGCCGCGGCGGCGTCATGTGCCGCGCCGCCGGCACCAGCGCCACGCTGATGGCACGCGAAGCGGGTTGGGCGCAGATCTCGCTCCCCAGCGGTGAGATCCGCCGTATTCCCGCGAACTGCCGGGCGACCGTTGGTTCGACCAGCAACCCCGACCACAGCGCCGTCCGCATGGGCAAGGCCGGTCGTGTTCGTTGGTTGGGGCGTCGTCCGCACGTCCGCGGCACCGCGATGAACCCGATCGACCACCCTCACGGTGGTGGTGAAGGCCGAACCAAGGGTGGACGTCACCCCGTGAGCCCGACGGGCAAGAGCGCCAAGGGCGGCATGACGCGTCAACGTCGCAAGCCGTCGAACGCTGCGATCGTCCGACGTCGCAAGAGCCGCCGCTACGGCGTCCAAAAGTTGGTGAAGAAGTAACACTCCGTTCATTTAACCCCCGGACAATGACCGGGGGCTAAGTAAAAGACACATGAGCCGTTCGCTTAAAAAAGGTCCGTTCGTCGCCCCGAAGCTCTACCGCAAGGTCGAGAAGCTGAACGAGGCTGGCAAGAAGGACCCGATCACAACTTGGGCCCGCGCCTGCACGATCGTTCCGGAATTCGTCGGCCACACGTTTATGGTCTACAACGGCAAGCAGCACTTGAAGGTATTTGTCACCGAGGACATGGTCGGTCACAAGCTCGGCGAGTTCTCACCGACACGCAGCTTCCGAGGTCACGGCGGCAAGGGCAAGAAGTAAAGGATAGAGGTTAGAGGCCAAAGGTTAGGAGTCGCCTAATTGAGCGATTCGCCAGCACCAGCCCTAACGACTAACCGCTAACCGCTAACAGCGACTATGGCTTACCGAGCAACACACAAACACGCCCGCATCAGCGCCCAGAAGGTTCGCCCCTTGGCGGACCTGGTCCGGGGCAAGCGGGTGGATGACGCCTTGGCGATCCTGAAGTACCAGCCGCACCGGGGCGCCCGGATGTTGGAGAAGGTGATTGCGAGTGCGTTTGCCAACGCCGAAGATCGGGGCGCGCCCAACCGCGCAGGCCTCAAACTCGTCGAGGTCAAAGTCGACGGAGGGCCCATGTTCAAGCGAGTCCAGGCGGGTTCGCGGGGTATGGCCAAGATCATCCGCAAGCGATTCAGTCACATCACAGTTGCTGTTGAGTAGCGTGCCACGCGAGTAATCGGCACCGGCTCGCAATCGACAGCACACACGACACGATTCCTCCGGCTTCAAGCCCTCAGACTCCCGCTTAAACAATGGGTCAAAAGGTTAATCCGATCGGCTTCCGCACCGGCATCATGCTGGATTGGAAGAGCCGTTGGTACGCGTCGAAGAAAGAGTTCGCCGACCTGCTGATCGAAGATCAGAAGATTCGCGCCTACATCAGCAAGAAGTACAAGTCGGCCGGCATCCCGTCGATCGAGATCGAGCGTACACGTGACGAGGTGAAGGTCGTCATGCACGCCGCCCGTCCGGGCGTGATCATCGGTCGCAAGGGTTCCCACGTCGAGCAGCTCCAGGACGAGCTGCAGGCGCTGGTGGGCCGCCGCATCAACTTGAAGATTGAGGAGATCTCCCGCCCCGAGTTGGAAGCCCATCTCGTTGCGGAAGATATTGCCGAGCAACTCGCCAAGCGGGCGGCCTTCCGCCGCACGATGAAGCGGGCGCTCGAGCAGACCATGGAAGCCGGCGCCAAGGGGATTAAGATCCAGATGGCGGGACGGCTAGGCGGCGCCGAGATGGCCCGTCGCGAGAAGCAGATTGCCGGGTCGATGCCCTTGAGCACCTTGCGGGCCAAGATCGACTACGGTTTTGTTGAGGCGATGACCCCGCAAGGCCACATCGGCATTCAGGTGTGGATCAACCAAGGCGAATACGAGGACCAGAACAATGGCGCTGATGCCCAAGAGGGTCAAGCACCGAAAAAGCCAAAGAGGGCGTATAAAAGGTAACGCCACACGCGGCAATCGCGTGATCTATGGCGAATTCGGCTTGCAGGCTGTCGAGGGTGGCTGGATCAGCGCCCAGACAATCGAGGCCGGTCGTATCGCGGCGCAGCAGTATGTGCGTGGCGAGGGACGCCTTTACATCCGCATCTTCCCGGACAAGTCGGTAACGTCGATCCCGCTCGAAACCCGTATGGGTAAGGGTAAGGGTGAACCGGATTTCTGGGCGGCGGTGGTGAAGCCGGGCACGGTGCTGTACGAAGTGGCCGGCATTTCGGAGGCGGCGGCGAAGATTTGCTTTGCCCGCTTGGCTCACAAGATGCCCGTCCGCGTCCGGATGGTCCGTCGCGAAGCAATCTGACCAATGGCGGTCGGCTGTTAGCCATCGGCTATCGGCCGACGGCAAGACCAGTCGACAGCCAAAAGTCCCGTGCCGGCCAACAGCCGGCAGCTGATAGCCGACAGCCAAAACATGACCAAAGCCAACGAACTTCGTGAGATGAGCGACGAGCAGCTCGCCCTCACGGTTGAGGAAGCGGCCGACAAGCTCTTCCGCCTGCGTATTCAGTCGCAGACGGAGAAGCTTGACAGCCCGAGCGAGATTCGCCGCAACCGTCGGTTGATCGCGCGTTGCAAGACGCTCCAGACTCAGCGAGAAAAGGCCGCCGCAGCTAAGTAGTCGCGGCCTAGTAACAGCTAACCATAGCTAGCAGCTCCAACCATGCCCAAGAAGCAAGTCATCGGCGTCGTCACCAGCGACCGGGCCAGCAAGACCCGTCGCGTGGAGATCGATCGTTTGGTGAAGCACCCGAAGTACGGCAAGTTCATCCACCGGCGCACGGTCTGCCACGTCCACGACGAGCAGAACGAGTCGGGCGAGGGGGACACCGTCGAGATTATCGAGTGCCCGCCGAAGTCGAAGCTGAAGCGCTGGGAGCTGGTGCGAGTGGTCGCCAAGAACCAAGCGGTGGACCTCGTCGCGCTGCGTGCGGCGCAGAAGGCTCAGCTCGCTGCCGAAGCGTCTTCGGGTGCCGAGGGGCAGCAGGCGGCTGATAGCCAGCAATCCGGCGCCGAGGGTTGAAAGCGGAACGATTCCCGTCGTTGGTAGCGCTCTTTGTGAGTCGCTCGCCCCGACGATCCACCGAGCGGACAACGCGGTAAACGAGAAGTCACGATGATCCAGATGCAGTCGCGGCTGAACGTCGCGGACAATACCGGCGCCAAGGAAGTGATGTGCGTGAAGGTGCTCGGCGGCAGCCGACGCCGCTTCGCGGGCTTGGGCGACGTCATCGTCTGCAGCGTTAAGAGCGTCATTCCCGGCAGTGAAGTGAAGAAGAAGGCGGTTGTCCGTGGCGTGATCGTCCGGACAAAGGCGCCGACGCGCCGCACCGACGGCAGCTACGTCCGCTTCGACACCAACGCGATCGTCTTGATCGACAAAGATAACAACCCGCGTGGCACGCGGATCTTCGGCGCTGTGGCCCGCGAGCTCCGCGACCGCAAGTTCATGAAGATCGTCAGCCTCGCAAACGAAGTCGTTTGACCCAACATGAGGTTAACCCCCGTTCGTTGACCGGGGGTTAAATCAGCGGAAAGCAACCATGCTTATTAAAACAGGTGACACCGTCGAAGTGCTTGCCGGCGCCTCCAAGGGCGTTCGTGGCAAGGTGATCAAGGTCGACCGTGAAGCCGGCAAGGCGCTCGTCGAGGGCGTCAATAAGGTGTTCAAGCACGTCAAGCGGAGCCAGAAGCACCCGCAAGGCGGCCGCTTGAGCAAGGAGATGCCGATCGACATCTCGAAGGTGCAGTTCTGCTGCGAAAGCTGCGGCAAGCGCGCCCGCCTGGGCCTCCGCTACACCGACGAGGGCGCGAAAGAACGCTTCTGCAAGAAGTGCGACACGACGGCCGGCGAGATCGCCCCGCCGAAGGCCGCCTACGCCAAGAAGCCAGTCGCCGCCAAGAAGTGAGCCCGATCTGAGTGAGCACAGCCTGGTGCTCACGCCAGGCAGTCAGCAGAACCAAGAAGTCAGCAAGAACAAGCCACGTCCAGCCGCCGGAAGTTTCCCGGCTAGCCAAGCAGAACGAAGATGATCGCCACCGCCCGTCTCAAAGACCGCTACGAGAGCGAAGTCCTGCCGCAGCTCAAAGAGCAGCTCGGACGGGAGAATCGCTTGTCGCTGCCGCGTCTGGATAAGATCGTCGTCAGCATGGGCGTCGGTTCGGCCATCAGCGACAAGAAGCACATCGAGGAAGCGACGTCGGCTCTGGCGGACATCACCGGTCAGAAGGCGATGGTCTGCAAGGCTCGAAAGTCAGTGGCGGGTTTCCGCCTCCGCGAAGGGATGGCGATCGGCGCCAAGGTGACGCTCCGCGGTGTGCGGATGTACGAGTTCCTCGACCGCCTGATCTCGATCGCTCTGCCGCGGGTCCGCGACTTCCGTGGCGTGAAGAAGAAGGCGTTCGATGGGCAGGGGAACTACAGTCTCGGCCTCACCGAGCAGCTGGTGTTCCCAGAGCTCAACCCCGACAAGTACACCCGCCCGCAGGGCATGAACATCGCGATCTGCACCCGTGGTGCGACGGACGACGAGGCCCGGCTGATGCTGGAGATGCTCGGCTTCCCGTTCCAGCGCGAAGAGAACAACTGAGCATCGAGTGGCAAGCCGAGGCGCGATAAGCGGCCTTGATTTCAATCCAACTGAAGAACCTTGGCGTCGCAGACGCCCAACCCACTAGCCGGCCCAGTATGGCAAGCAAGTCGAAGATCGCCAAAGCCGAGAGGAAGCCGAAGTTCAGCACACGGCGTGAGTGCCGTTGCAAGCTTTGCGGACGCCCTCGCGCTGTGTACCGCAAGTTTGGCATTTGCCGGATTTGCTTCCGCAAGTTGGCCGACCGGGGATTGATCCCAGGCGTTCGCAAGGCGAGCTGGTAACCGATTGTTCGACGGCTAGAGATTAGATCGTCGAGCGAAGCTGCGAGTTTTACGTATCCAATTCACCCCGATGTTTTCTTCGCGGCGCCGTCCGCCGGCCCCCTGAGGAGTCCCTCCCGCGATGTTGACCGACCCGATCGCTGACATGCTCACCCGCATCCGCAACGCGGTACGCGTCGAGCGTTCCGCCGTGCAAATGCCGATCTCTAAGGTGAAGCGCGGCCTAGCCGAAGTGCTCAAGCGAGAGGGGTACATCTGGGACTGGACCGAGGAGGAGGTCGAGGGCCAGCCCGTCAAGCAGCTCCGCCTAGACCTGAAGTACGGTCCCAATGGCGAGCGTGTGATCCAGACGATCCGCCGTGTGAGCAAGCCTGGTCGCCGCGTTTATCAGCAGGCGAAGGGTTTGCGTCCGGTGCTCAACGGCCTAGGGATCTCGATCGTTAGCACTAGCCGCGGCGTCCTGAGCGACCGCGAAGCGCGTCAGAAGAACCTGGGTGGCGAAGTGCTCTGCGAACTGTGGTAAGAAGGTAGCGTTTAGCTGTCAGCCATCGGCTTTCAGCCTTATTAGATACACGATTCCATCCTTGAGCTGACCGCTGACAGCTGACCGCTGACAGCTCTTAAGCAATGTCCCGACTCGGCAAGAAACCTGTTGCGATCCCCAGTGGCGTCAAAATCGACGTTGCCAATGACCGCACCATCACCGTCGAAGGCAAACTCGGCAAGCTGACCTATCAGCATCGCCCCGAGGTGTCGATCGCCGTTGAGGACAATGAGATCGTCGTGACGCGTGGCGGCGAAGACCGCGCCGACCGGGCCTTCCACGGCCTGACCCGCGCGCTGCTCGCGAACATGGTGGTCGGCGTTTCGCAGGGCTACGAGAAGAAGCTCGAGATCCAGGGCGTCGGCTACCTCGGCGCTATCTCGGGTGACACGCTCCAGCTCCGCGTCGGCTTCGCCAACGAGATTCAGAAGAAGATTCCCGGCGACTTACAAGTCACTTGCCCGGACCAGACCCACATTGTCATCAAGGGGCTGGATAAGCAGCGTGTCGGCCAGTTCGCCGCCGAAGTCCGTGCGGTGCGTAAGCCGGAGCCTTACAAGGGCAAGGGCATCCGCTACGAAGGCGAGCAGGTCCGTCGTAAGGCCGGTAAGGCAGCGAAGTAACGTCCGTCACCCTGCTAAGCGACAATCCGCTCGCGGCCACGCGGCGCCAAAATACAAAACCATCCGATCGCCAACGATCCGATCGATACCATGGACAAGCAAAAAGCCCTCAACAAACAGCGCACGCGACGCAAGTTCCGTGTCCGCAAGCGCCTCCTCGGAACGGCAGAGCGGCCGCGTCTCTGCGTCACCCGCACGCTGCGTAACATCGCGGTGCAGTTGGTCGACGACGATGCCGGCAAGACCCTGGCCGCCGTTTCGACGCAGGACAAGCAGCTGGGCAGTACGGTGAAGTACGGCGGCAACGCCGACGCCGCCGCCGCCGTGGGCAAAGCGATCGCCGAGAAGGCGACCGCCGCTGGCTTCAAAGCGGTCTGCTTCGACCGCGGCCCTTACAAGTACCACGGCCGCGTCGCGGCCCTGGCGGACGCGGCCCGCGAAGCCGGTCTCGAGTTCTGATCCAACGCAACATGCCGGCTAGCCTTCAGGTCTAGCCCCTTACCTCTAGCATCTAGCCTCTCCCCATGGCCCGCGAACGACGCGAAAAGACCGAACGCCAGCAGGGCGAACTGTCCGAGAACGTGGTGAAGATCAAGCGCTGCAGCGCCGTCGTGAAGGGCGGCCGCCGCTTCAGCTTCGCCGCGCTCGTGGTGGTCGGTGACAACAAGGGCAAGGTCGGCCACGGCTACGGCAAGGCCAACGAAGTCCCGCCCAGCGTCGAGAAGGCCCGCAAGGCCGCGATGCGGAACATGATCGCCGTCCCGATGCAGGGCTCGACGATCCCGCACACGGTGAAGGGCACCTATGGCGGCGCCGAGGTGATCCTCGTGCCGGCCTCCGAAGGTACGGGTGTGATCGCCGGCGCCGCGGTGAAGGCCGTCTGCGAGTCGGCCGGCATCCACGACATTCTTACCAAGAGCTTCGGCTCGAATAATCCGGTCCCGCTCGTTAAGGCGACGATCGAAGCCCTTAAGAAGCTCCGTACGAAGGCCGACATCGAGCGGCTCCGGGGAGTTACGTTGTCATGATTCTGAACGAAGTCCACCGCGGTATTACCAAGAATCGCGCCCGCAAGCGTATCGGTCGTGGCCCGGGTTCCGGCCACGGCAAGCTCGCCGGTCGCGGCCGCAATGGCGCCGGTCAGCGCGCGGGCTCGAAGCCGCACGCGATGTTCGCCGGCGGTCAGACCCGCATCTGGCAGCGCATCCCGAAGCGCGGCTTTAACAACAAGTGGGCCAAGACGGTCGTCGTGGTCAATTTGGGCGAGATCGACGCGGCGTTCGACGCTGGCGCCGAGGTGACGATCGAGGCCCTGGTGGCCAAGAACGTCGCCAAGGGGCGTTTCGACGAGCTGAAGGTCCTGGGCGACGGCGAGCTGACCAAGAAGGTCAAGATCAGCGCGCACCGCTTCAGCAAATCGGCCGTTGAGAAGATCGAGAAGGCGGGCGCCGAGATGGTAGTGGTCCCCGGCCCCAAGCCGGTGATCGAGAAGCAACGGGCGATCCGCGCTGAGAAGAAGGCGGCTGCCGCCGCGAAGAAGTCGTGAGTCCTGCGGTGCTCGCTTCGATGAAGTGGGCCGGAGGGGCTCTGTTGCAGTTAAGTTGGGCTGGAGTTGAGTTGGCTCTGCTGAAGTTGTAGCCGCCGGATTCGTGAGGGCGGCCTGCGCACCGGCGGGCTTGCATCGAAACGGCCCCGCGGCCTAATGTCTTAGGTTCGGTGGAGGCTCCCGGTTCGCCGCGAGTCTCTCTCAGCGGGGCGGGCCTCCTGAAAAGGGAGTCGGCTCTGCCGGGGGACACGGTCTTCGTGGCTGCCAACCGCCCCATAATTTCCAACGGCCCGACGCTTGTAGGCGGCTCCACGTTTCGAGGCCCAACGCGTCACGGTCCGCACAGGCACAACGGATTGCGTTCTTACCCATGTTCGAGAAGCTCCGCGTCGTCTGGCAGATCCCCGAGCTTCGTAAGAAGATTCTGCTGACGCTTTTTCTGCTCGGCGTCTATCGGGTGGGCTTTCAGATCAGCCTGCCGATTGTTGATACCGAGAAGATCCAGCAGTTCCAGCAGTCTCAGGGCGGCCTTAATGGCATGCTCCAACAAGTGGCGATCCTCAGCGCCAGCAAGCTGAACGACATCACGATCTTCGGCCTGGGCATCATGCCCTACATCTCCGCCTCGATCATCTTCCAGCTGCTCGGGAGCGTGATTCCGTCATTGGAAGCCCTCCAGAAGGAGGGCGAAGCGGGTCGTAAGAAGATCAATGAATACACGCGGTACGCGACGGTCTTTCTCTGTTTGATCCAGAGTTGGTTCTTCGTGACGTCGTTCGCGAACTCGCAGGGGCTGGTGTCGGCGGAGTTCGTGAACTCCGCGACCGGTAATATGTATTTAGGGTGGACGGTCGTCTCGGTCCTTACCATGACGGCGGGCACCATCTTTTTGATGTGGCTCGGCGAACAGATCGACGAGTACGGCATCGGCAACGGCATCAGCCTCCTGATCATGGCGGGCATCCTCGCCCAGATGCCTTACGCCGGCTTGGAGCTCTACCAGATTTCGTCGCTGACGCTGGGCGATGCGGCGAAGCTCGACCCCCCGCGACTGATGCTGCTGGCGGCGATGTTCATCGGCGTCGTGGTGGGCACGGTCTTCATCACGCTCGGCCAACGACGCATCACGATGCAGAGCGCCAAGCACCAGCGCGGGCGCCGCGTCGTCGGCGGCGGCAAGAGCTACCTGCCGCTCAAGGTCAACCAGGCGGGCGTCATGCCGATCATCTTCGCGAGCAGCCTGCTGATGTTCCCGGGCCTGTTCCTCCAGCAACTCGACCCGATGGTGCAGGGCTGGGACGACGGTTTCTGGAAGTCGCTCTTCTCGGGTCTCGCCGGGGCGTTCAACCAGCAGTCGTTCTTCTACAACCTGCTGTTCCTCGTGCTGATTTACTTCTTCTGTTACTTCTGGACCGCCATCACCTTCAACCCGAAGGACATGTCGGAGAACCTGAAGAATTTCGGTTCCTTCATCCCGGGCTACCGTCCGGGTAAGCGGACGGCGGACTACCTCGAGAAGGTGATGTTCCGGATCACCTACGTCGGCGCCGGCTTCCTGGCGTTGATCGCGATCATCCCGTCGCTGATCGTCACGGGGCTCAACGTGCCTTGGGGCATCGCGATGTTCTACGGCGGCACGAGCCTGCTGATCGCGGTGAGCGTCGCGTTCGACTTGGTGCAGAAGATCGATAGCCACTTGGTGATGCGGAACTACAAAGGCCTGCTGGAGTAGGCGGCTGCTGGGGAGCACGAGGACGCTCATCGCGCGCTCGCTGGGGAATCACCGGCGTGAAATGAAGGCGACTGTTATCAGGCGCCAGAGATCGCCGGCCCGCCGGCGGAGGGACGCGGAACTATGCGAGTTGTCTTCATCGGACCCCCAGGAGCAGGCAAGGGCACCCAAGCGGTCCGCGTCGCCGAGCACCTGGGCGTCAAGCAACTCTCGACCGGCGACGTGCTTCGCCAAGCCCGTGATCGCCACGAGCCGATCGGCTTGGAGGCCGGTAAGTATCTCGACAAGGGCCACCTTGTGCCCGACGCGATGGTTGTCGCCATCGTCAGCGACCGGCTCGCCAAGGACGACTGCGCCAAAGGCTACCTGTTCGACGGGTTCCCCCGGACGCTTGGCCAGGCCGAGGCGCTCGACGACCTGCTCGTCGATTGCGGGGCGCCCCTCGACGCGGCGATCGAGTTCGTCGTCCCGGAGGACGAGCTGTTCAACCGGCTCCACGACCGCGGCCGCTCGGACGACAGCGAGGCGACCATCCGTGAGCGACTGCGGCACTACGCGGTCCTGACGGCGCCGCTGGCGGAGTATTACGATAACCGAGGCGTGCTGCGGTGCGTCGATGCGGTCGGCACGCCCGACGAGGTCTTCAAGCGGGTCTGCGACGCGCTCGATGACATCCGGGCCAAAGCGGCGAAGCGTTAGGCTCGCCTTTTTGAACGCTTGCCGTGAGTCGCGTCGTGCCGACGCCGAGCAACGCCAACCAGTCAATCCACCTTCAAAGCAGCAAGCAGCGGCCAGCGCGGTGATCCAGCTCAAGTCCGAACGCGAAATCCGGTTGATGCGCCGGTCGGGCTTGGCCGTGTGGAAAGCCCACCAGATCGCCACGGAGATGGTCCGGCCCGGCGCCACGACGCGCGAGATCGACGCCGCCATCGCCGCGTATTTCAAGAGCCGGGGCGGCACGCCGCTGTTCCTCAACTACCCCAACCACGACGAAGGGAAGCCCGCCTTCCCGGCTGTCACCTGCATGTCGAAGAACGACGCGGTCGTCCACGGCATCCCGGACGACGTTCCGCTCAAAGAGGGGGACATCCTCAGCCTCGACACGGGCGTGCGGATCGGCGGCTGGTGCGGCGACGCGGCCTACACCTACAAGGTGGGCGAGGTCGCTCCCGACGTGCAGCGGTTGCTCGACTGCACGCAGGCGGTCCTCGACCTGGCGTTCGACCTGCTTTGCGTGAAGACGCGCTGGAGCCAGGTCGCCTCGACGATGGAGCGGTACGTCAAAGACCACGGCTTCTCGTCGGTCGAGAACTTCGTGGGTCACGGCATCGGCCGCAAGATGCACGAGGACCCGCAGGTGCCGAACTTCGTGAGCCGCTCGCTCCGCGGGCGGGGCGATTTCCGGATCGAGCCGGGGCTGGTGATCGCCGTGGAGCCGATGGTGAACATGGGGAGCAAGCAGGTGAAGATGCTCCGCGACCACTGGACCCAGGTCACGATCGACGGGAAGCCGAGCGCCCATTTCGAGCACACGATCGCGATCACCAGGGACGGGCCTAAGCGGCTCACCGAAGCGCCGGCGGACGACGAGTTGGAGTTGTTGGAGGATTGAGGCGGGGACCGTCCTGGTGGTTCGGCCGGGGGCTTCCGCCCGCGGCTGAGGCGTCTCGGTTGCGTGATCCAACTTTTGGGTCTTAGCCGGGTGGCGGCAGCCCCCGGTCCGCAGCGCAACCCCGCCCGTCGCCCCGCTTTACCCAACCGACCCGCTTGCCGAGACAGAAACCTTGACAAGAGGGGTTGAACAACCCTAGCGCCATCCCCTATTATCCTCGATTCTCTACGTTTCCCGGGCCCCGATAGGGCGCCGCGGGGGAACAACTCCAGAAAACAAGCGACGCGCCTACGGTCCCGGCTGCTTCAGCGGGGCCGCCACGTGTCGCCCACCGGCGGTCGCCCTACGCGGCCACAAGCGAGATACCGATGAAAGTCCGAGCCAGCGTTAAACGGATCTGCGCCAAGTGCAAGGTCGTGAAGCGTCGCGGCGTGATCCGTGTCGTTTGCGAAAACCCGCGTCACAAGCAGCGGCAAGGCTGACGTGTTTCTGCCCGGCGGTTGCGACCCGCCTGGGCGGGATGGCTGGCCGGGCGGTTGCAACCCACCCAGGCCGGCAAAGTCTGTCGAGCAGCAGTTCCCATTCAACGATTCCTCCAAGCAGTCTTCTTCGAAGAGCGTTCTCAATGCCACGTCTCCAAGGTGTCGACATCCCCGGCGACCGTCCGACGGTGATCTCGTTGCAGTACCTCTATGGCGTCGGCCCTCGGGTCGCCCGCGAGTTGTGCGAGAAGGCCGGCGTCAATCCGACGGCCCGCGCCCGTGAGATGACCGAGGACGAGGCGGCTCGCATCGCCGCTCTGTTGGACAAGGACTACACGGTCGAGGGTCAGCTCCGTCGGCAGGTGTCGCAAAACATCGCCCGCCTGCGGGACATCGCCTGCTATCGCGGCGTGCGTCACCGCCGCGGCCTGCCGGTCCGCGGCCAGCGCACCAAGACCAACGCCCGCACCCGCAAGGGTCCGAAGAAGACCGTCGCCGGCAAGAAGGGCGTCAAGGACCTCCGCTGATCGTCGGGCGTCACAGCCTGGGCTCCATCGAGGGTCCGGGCGCGTAACCAACACTCAATCAATCGCTTTCAACCAACCGAGACCCCGCCGTGGCGAAATCCACTGCCAAGCCGGCCGATAAGGCCCGCCGCACCAAGCGCAACATCGCGGTCGGCGTCGCCTATATCAACGCGACGTTCAACAACACGACCGTCACGATCACCGACCCTAAGGGCGACACGCTCTGCTGGGCGACCTCCGGCACCAGCGGGTTCAAGGGAAGCCGCAAGGCGACCCCGTTCGCCGGCCAATGCGCCGCGCAGCAGGCCGCCGAGAAGGCCAAGAAGTACGGCATGCGGGACATCGACGTGAAGGTGAAGGGGCCCGGCTCCGGCCGCGAGAGCGCCATCACCGCCCTGGAGGCCGCCGGCCTCAAGGTCAAGTCGATCGAGGACATCACACCGCTGCCGCACAACGGCTGCCGTCCGCGTAAGAAGCGCCGCGTTTAGTCCATTTCGTTTCGATCAATTATTTGCCGCGGTCGGGGACGACGCGGCTCACTGACTCCTGAAGCCTGATACCGTCAATGGCTCGCTACACCGGTCCTGTCTGTCGTCTCTGCCGCCGCGACGGCGCGAAGCTCTTCCTCAAGGGCACGCGCTGTGACACCACGAAGTGCGCCTTCGAGCGTCGCGAAGGGCCCCCGGGCCAGCAGCCCCCACGCCGCGGCAAGATGACCGCCTACGGCACGCAGCTGCGTGAGAAGCAGAAGGTCAAACACTATTACGGCGTGCTCGAGAAGCAGTTCCGTTTGTATTTCGAGAAGGCCGAACGCACCAAGGGCAACACCGGCGCCGCCTTGCTGGGTCTGCTCGAGCGTCGCCTCGACAACGTGGTGCACCGCCTCGGTTTCGGCCTCAGCCGCCCGCAGGCCCGCCAGTTGATCTCGCACGGGCACATCACGGTCAACGGCCGCAAGTGCACGATCCCCAGCGCCCTGGTCCGCGCCGGCGACGTGATCCGCGTCAAGAACCGCGCCGAGAGCCTCGACATCGTCCGCGCCGCCCAGGCCGACAACAACAAGCAGGTCCCCGACTACCTGTCGATCACCGAGAGCCAAGTCCCCGAAGGAATCGTCGGTCGCCTGCCGAGCATCGAGGACGTGTCGATCCCCGTCGATATGCAGCTCATCATCGAGTTGTGCTCGCGCTAACGCCGAGCGGCTGTCGGCTGTCAGTCACTTGCCCAGTGCGGCGGCTGTCGGCTTGATCAGCGAGATAGCGAGTTAAGACCCGAACAAAGAAAGACACCGAGCTGGCCCGACACAGGGCCGGCCGATAGCCGACGGCTGACAGCCGACAGCCTCCGAAGGAGACCCCGATGCACATTCGTTGGCGTGGACTCGAACTGCCGAGCATGGTGACGTGCGAGCAGGAGACGCTGTCCAGCACCTACGGCAAGTTTGTCGCCGAGCCGTTCCACCGCGGCTTTGGCGCTACGGTCGGCAACAGCCTGCGGCGCGTGCTGCTCTCGAGCCTCGAGGGGAGCGCCGTCACGCAGATCAAACTGCACAACGCGCAGCACGAGTTCACCACGATCCCGGGCGTTCTTCAGGACGTCACCGACATCGTGTTGAACGTCAAGTCGTTGGTGGTGAAGAACCACATCGACTCGACCAAGGTGCTCCGCGTCGAGCGAAACACGGCCGGCGACATCGTCGCGGGCGACATCGAGACCGACGAGTCGGTCGAGATCATCAACAGGCACCACGTCCTGGCGACGCTGACGGACAACGTGCCGTTCGTCATGGAGATGGTGATCGAGAACGGCCGCGGCTACGTCCCGGCCAGCGAGCACAGCGCCGGCGTGCAAGAGATCGGGATCATCCCGGTCGACGCGATCTTCAGCCCGGTGACGCGCGTCCGCTACGAGGTCGAAGAGACCCGCGTCGGTCAAAAGACCAACTACGACAAGCTCACGATGGAGATCTGGACCGACGGATCGGTCGGCCCCGAGATGGCGATGGTCGAGTCGGCGAAGATTCTTCGCAAGCACCTCAACCCGTTCGTGCAGTACTCGGAGCTGGGCCCGCAGGTGCGTTCGCCGGCCCGCGTCGTGTCGTCGGGCGGCGTCGATCCGACGACCGAGGCCAAGCTCAACATGCCGATCGCCGAGCTCAACCTCAGCGTCCGCGCTAGCAACTGCCTGGAGTCGGAGAACATCCTCACCGTCCGTGAGCTGGTCACCCGCACCGAGGACCAGTTGCTTGAGGTCCGCAATTTCGGTGAGACGACTCTCACGGAAGTGCAAGAGCGTCTCCGCGCCCTGGGGATGCACCTCGGCATGCGTGTCGGCTCGCCGGTAGGTATCTGAGCATTTAGCGGTTAGCTGTTAGCTGTTAGCTAGCCGTTGGCCGCCGTCGCTTAATGCCAACCGCAAACGACCAACAGCTACTAATAGCTAACCGCTCACGTCTAACAGCTTTAAGCTACCATGCGTCACCGCAAGCGAGGCCGTAAGCTCGGCCGTAACCCGAACCATCAGCGGGCGTTGCTCCGCAACCTCGCCAGCGCGCTGATCCTCACGGAGCGCGACCCGGACGACCTGCGCTTCCTCGACCTCGAGTCGGCGCCGAAGGTGAAGGGCCGCATCATCACGACGATCCACAAGGCGAAGGAAGTCCGCCCGCTCGTGGAGAAGTGCGTGACGATCGCCAAGAAGTCGCTGGCCGCCACCAGCGCCGCCGAGGAGTTTGGCCCGTCGGCCGAGCGTGGCACCGACGCCTGGAAGAAATGGCGTGAGAGCGACCAGTGGGTCAAGTGGAACGCGGCCATCTCGCCGGCCGTGGCCGCCCGTCGCCGTTGCCTGCAGCTGCTGGGCGACAAGAACGCCGTCAGCATCCTCTTCGAAGAGGTCGCGCCGCGTTACGTCGATCGCCCTGGCGGTTACACCCGCGTGCTGCGTCTGGCGACGCCGCGCTTGGGCGACGCCGGTGTGCGAGCGATGATCGAGTTCGTCGGCAAGAACGACCGCACAGTCGAGAAGGCCGCCAAGCCGTCGTTCGACTCATCGGAAGAGCCCGCCGAGGCCGCCGCCGCGGAGTGATCCCCGCGCGACCCAATCTTCGGCGACGAAGTAAACAACTCGAACGGGCGGCGCTTCGAAGCGCCGCCCGTTTTTGTTTACCACAGAGGCACGGAGAGCTCGGAGGACGCACAGAGTCAGAAAAGAGCCATTGACCAAGCCCCAATGACCAATGAAGTGATCCGTAGGCAGGTATCAGGTATCAGTAAGGGTCGGAGCGGTAGCTCGTCATTGGTCATTGGTCATTGGTCATTCCAATCGTCTCAGTGCGTCCTCAGTGCTCTCGGTGCCTCCGTGGTTAATCCGTTAGAAAGTGCGCATGGCTTTCGACTTTACCGCCGCGATGGAGGGGCTCTGCCGCGATTTGTGCGGGCGGGTCAATGAGTTGCGGCACATCGATATGGCGCGCGTTGCGGTTGGTTATCGGCAGACGCGCCGGCGCGTCACGCATGGGTTGCAGGCGTCGCTGACGCCGCTGCGGTTTGAGAACGGCGCCGAGGTCGGGCGGGTGCGCGGACGGCGTTACCAGTGTCCGCGGGTCGTCGATCGTCGCGGGCGTGAGTGCCTGTATCTGCTCAACTTCTACCTGCCGCGGTTCTTCGATCATCCGTTCGAGGAGCGGCTGACGACGGTCGTCCACGAGCTGTGGCATATCGGCCCGGCGATGGACGGCGACCTGCGGCGCCACGAGGGCCGCTGCTACGCCCACGGCCCGAGCCAGAAGGGCTTCGACGAGCACGCCGCGGGACTCGCGCGGAAGTGGCTGGGGGCCAACCCACCGGAGACGCTCCTGACGCTGCTCGAAGCGGGCTTCGACGAGCTGCTAGCAGAGCATGGCGCCGTGGTGGGGTCGAAATTCGCGACGCCAAAGATGACGCCCGTCAGCTGGGTGGGCGGCTTGCGCCGCTGAGGCTTGAGGCGTGAGGTTTGGTGCGCTAGAGCACGCTTCGCCATACCATAGCGCCTGAGCCGTGGGTGCGACACGATTATGAAACCGCTAGCAAATCAACGTTGAGCAGATAGAAGAAGCGTTAGCGCGTTGTATCTCCCTGCTTCTTCACTGAGAGGCCGCTTTCTCTGGTAAACGGGGGGAGGGTGCTGAAGCGGGTACCAGGGTTCCACCCCCTCCCCCCGTTTCCCGGAATAAGCGGCCTCCCCCGAAAGCGGTGGACGGGGACGAAGGGCGCTTACGCTTCTTCTATCAGCCCGAAATTGAACTGCTAGCTTTTGCATAATCCTGCTCGAGCTTCAAGCCTTACCGCCACCAGCCGATCTTGCCGCGGGCGATAGCGTTCGCTACGGTCCGCGCCTTAGGCGGTCGCTCAGTTGGCGCCCGCGGTTTGCTCTGCGCCGTGTGCTGAATCTTGTCGAACTACGGTCGCCGCCGCCTGCTCGCCTTCGTCGCCGGGGTGGCGATGTCGGCGGGCTGCACGACGCTGTTGTCGGTGAGCGACAAGCCCTTGCCGGTCGGGTCGCCCCTGCGGTCGGCGGACCGCTCGGCGGACGGCGTGCGCTTCGAGGTCTACTGGGCGACGCTGCCCCCGGACGCCGAAGAAGACCAGCAAGAGAGCCTGTGGCGGTTCGTCCAAGAAGAGCGGCTCGATGATGGTTTGCGAGCCCGGCTGCAACGCAACGGCCTCCGCGCCGGCGTGGTGGGTGGGGTGCCCCCGACAGAGATCATGCGGCTGCTCAACCCGCGGCCGAGCGAGGCGGACGACGACGCCGCCGACGGCACGGTGACGCGGCTCTCGGCCCCGACGGGCGTCAAGAAGCAGGAGATGACGGTCCGACCCGGCGAGCCTGCGCAAGTGAACGCCAGCGACGTGACGCCGTCGGCGACGCTGCTGCTCGCCGATGAACACGGCCCGTGGGGCGAGACCTTCACCCAGGTGCAGGGCGTCTACCGCGTCGGCGTCGAGCCGCAGCCCGGCGGCGGGCATCACGTCTCGATCGCCCCCGAGCTGCACCATGGCGAATCACGGATGCGCTGGATCGCCGACGGCGCCGGCGCGATCACCCGGCCGAAGGCGACGCGCGAAGAACGGGCGTTCCCCGACCTGCGGATCGAGGCGCCGCTGGTCGTCGGCGAGATGATGATCGTCACGAGCCTGCCCGGCTCGGACAGCCGCCTGGGCGGTTTCTTCCACAAGGCCGACGGCGAGGTCTCTGGCTCGCGCAAGGCGATCGTCGTGCGGCTGGTGCAAACGCCGCCCGAAGCGGACTTCGCCGGCAAGACAGCCGATCGGCCCGATTTCTAATCATCGGCGCCCTTCCTGCGAGCGGTACCCGTCTGAGCCGTGGGCGCGAGCCCTCGGGGGGGAAGCGGGCGCCAGGCGTCCCCCGAGGGCTCGCGCCCCCGGCTCAGACGGTGCGGGGTGGCGGGTCTGCTCAATGGCTTGAATTTGCGTCCGACGGCCGCGACGAAACATGGTCCCACTTGAGTCGAGAACGACCATCAGAACGCATCCTGGGCGATCTGGCGCGGGTCTGGCGCGGTCGGCGCAGGCGAGCCGTCAGCGTCAGCGCCCGGAGCGAAGCGGGTGCCCGCCTGCCACCGAGGGCTCGTCCCCCCGGCTCCGACGTGTCCCACGGCGACCGCGGGATTGCGCAGCGGATGCGACGTTCTGACCCTCCCGCGGGCGGGCCGGCGGCGGTACCTTGGGGGGCGGTTGACCGCTCGGGCGAAACGATCGCCGCGGTCCCCCACCACAAAACAGTGCAAGCGCAGTCAACGCACCCCTGTAATCAACGCCTGTAATCAACGTAAGAGTAGAGGAGTCCCCGATGCCCCTGGTCCCGATGCGTCTGTTGCTCGACCACGCCGCCGAGAACGATTACGGCCTGGCCGCGTTCAACGTGAACAACATGGAGCAAATCCAGGCGATCATGGAGGCCGCCGAGGAGACCGAGTCGCCCGTCATCATCCAGGCGTCGCGCGGCGCCCGGAAGTACTCGCAGGACGCCTACCTGCGGCACCTGATGCTGGCCGCTGCGGAGCTGTACCCGAAGATCCCGATCGTCATGCACCAGGACCACGGCAACGGTCCCGACACGTGCCAGAGCGCGATCGACAACGGCTTCACGAGCGTCATGATGGACGGCTCGCTGAAGGAAGACGGCGCCACGCCGGCCGACTACGACTACAACGTCAAGGTCACCAAGCAAGTCGTCGAGTCGGCGCACAAGCAGGGCGTCAGCGTCGAGGGTGAGCTCGGCTGCCTGGGGTCGCTCGAGACGGGCGGCGGCGAGCAAGAGGACGGCCACGGCGCCACCGAGGAGCTGTCGCACGACCAGTTGCTGACCGACCCGGACGAGGCCGAGCAGTTCGTCAAGGACACCGGCGTCGACGCCCTGGCGGTCGCCATCGGCACCAGCCACGGCGCCTACAAGTTCACGAAGAAGCCCACCGGCGACGTGTTGGCGATGGACCGCATCATCGAGATCAACAAGCGGCTCCCCAATTGCCACCTCGTGATGCACGGCTCGTCGAGCGTCCCGCAAGAGCTGCAGGACATCATCAACCAGTACGGCGGCGAGATGAAGCAAACCTTCGGCGTGCCGGTCGAGGAGATCCAGAAGGGGATCAAGTACGGCGTGCGGAAGATCAACGTCGATACCGACAACCGCATGGCGATGACCGGCGCGGTTCGCAAGCTGCTGTTCACCGCCCCAGAAAAGTTCGACGTCCGCGACTGGATGAAGCCGGCCCGCGAAGCGATGAAGCAGGTCTGCGTCGCGCGGATGACGGCGTTCGGCCAGGCGGGCAACGCCGGCAAGATCCAGTGCAAGTCGATTGCGGACTTTGTAGGCTACTACAAGTAAGCGGTTAGCGATTAGCCGTTAGCAGTTAGTGAGAAGGCCGGTGGGGCTTTGCCCCGCCGGCTTTTTTGCTTGTGCGGGGTGGGAGAGGGTAGACTTTGGGTATGAGCACGGCTGTATTTATCGCCGATCCATCGGAAGAGCTCGTCACCGCAGACGCTTTGGCGGGCATTCGAGACGAGTGCCGGCTTGAGCTGATCGAGGGGCGGTTGTTGCGGAAGCCCTACCGCGGCTTCCAGGATGGCGCTCTGTGCGCCACGTTGTGCTTCGTTGTTGGGACGTGGGTTAAGGAACGACAACTCGGAAAGGTCGTCGCATCGAGTGGCTTCGTCGTTGGTAGCGATCCCGATACGGTTCTATCGCCGGCAGTCGGCTTCGTTTCTTGTGAGTGGTTAAACCGCTCGGTGTGTGGTGAGGACTACTTCGACGGTCCACCCGATCTAGCGATAGAAGTCGTTTCCTACGGGGAGCGTGCCGCGGAATATGTCGGCAAGTCGCGACGTTGGTTGCGCGCGGGCGCGAAATTGGTTTGGGTCTTCGACATCGATGATCGTTCACTGACGGTTCATCACTCGCTCGACGACGCGCGGATTCTTACGGGCGACGCCGCGCTCGATGGCGGCGAGCTGCTGCCGGGGTTTCGCTATCCCCTCGCCGAGTTGTTTGCCGGGCTGGAGCCGAAGTGATCCGTCGCGCTTGGCCGTTGGGCGCCCCGTCTCCCGAGCGTTGGGTGCTCGTTTTGCAGCCCGATCATGCGCGGCTTAGCTACGAGCTGGCGAAGGCTTGGGGCGGAACGGCGGTGGCGCCATTGGTATGCGCGGATGAGGACATGGGTGACCCGCTCGCTGGCGTGCGCGCGGAAGTGCTGGAGGCGATCCGGCGGCACGACGATGGGTGGATCGGGTACCAGCCGTTGCTCGACGCCGAGACGGGTTTGCCGTTGAGCTTCACCGAAATGCCCGCGGACGCGTCGCAAGCGATTTGGAACGGGTCGATCGACGCTTGCCGCGCGGTAGGGCTGCTCGCCGGTTGGATGGCGGCGTCGCACTTTTATGCGTTACAGACCAAGCACGACGCGGACGACGCCGTGTGGGCGGCGTGGCGTCGCGACGTTGAGCGGCGTCGTGAGACATGGCTCGCCGAATGGCTGGCGTCATCGTCGCTGCACACTACGGCGCTCGCCGAGCGCTGTCTGGCGTGGTTGCAGTCGTTCGATTGGATGAGCCTGTGGCTGTGCTGTGTCTGCCCCGCCAAGCCAGACGACGCCCTGCCCGAACCGCTCGTCGTCGGCGACGAGGCGACGGCGTGGCCGCCGATTCAGTTCGCGCCCGGCGCATCGTCCGCCGACTTTGTCCGAGTCACGCCGTGGCCCTTTGCGCCAGAACAGCTCGACCTACGCGTTGAGGCGCGGGTGTTTGATCCGCAAGGCACAGGCGATGCCGTAACGTCACTCGCTTGGCGGTTGGCGCCGGGCGTCAGCCGAGCACGTTGCTCTCCGACGGGTTGAATCCGCCGGCAGGCGGGTCGACCAGCGCGAGGATCTTGCCCCCGGACTTGAAGTCGAGCGGCTGGTCTTCGGCGGCGAAGCGAACCTTCCCGCCTTCAAGCAGTTTGCACAGCACCAGCGCCGACGCGCCGTGCTGCTCGACGAATTTCTCGTAGGTAAAGTCGGCGCTGAGGGTGGTCTTCTTGAGCTGCGCGCCCGCTTCGATGCGGCGGCGGATCTCTTCGTAGGTCGCTCCCTGCCCGAAGAGCTGTCGGCCTCGGAGGTGCTGGGGGATGCGGCGGTGGCGTTCGCTCGACTTCTTCGGGAGCGGCAGTTGATAGACGTTCTCGCGGCCGAAATAGTCGCGGAACTCGACCGTGGCGATCGAGTTCACCTCGTCGTTGGGGGTCATGGCCAAGAGGCGCCCGATGCCGCCCAAGTCGAGCCCCTGGATGACGAACTCGCTGCCGATGCTCGCATAGTGGGCGCGGAGTCCAGCCATCCGCGCGGCTTGGACGCTCTGCGGGTTGGTGTCGACCATGAGCGAGTCGATGCCCTCTTTGTCGAGCGCCTCGGCCAGCATCCGCGCGAACGGCGACGCGCCGGCGATCAGCACGCCCTGCGGGTCCTCGCGCGAGAGGCCGAGCTTCCTGGCCAGCGGGCCGAGCGTTAGGCCGTAGGTCAGCACCGTGCCGACGATCACCATGAAGGTGGCGAGCACGAGGCGGTCGCCCTCGGGCTCGAGGGGCGTATCGGCGAGCCGCAGCGCGAACAGCGAGGCGACCGCCGCCGCGACGATCCCGCGGGGATGGATCCAGGCGAGCAGCAGGCGTTCGTTGCGGCTCAGGTCGCTGCCGACCGTGGCCAGCAGGGTCGCGATCGGGCGGATCACGAGGATCATCGTGGCGACAAACGCCAGCCCGCCCCAACCGACTTGCTTGATCTCCTCCCAGCCGATTTGGATACGGGAGGAAAGGATGATGAACAGCACCGCCAGCAAGAGCACACGCAGGTTCTCTTTGAACTCGACGACGTGCTTGACCGAGGTGCGATTTTGGTTGGCCATGATCAGGCCGAGCACCGTGACGGATACCAGCCCTGATTCGCTGGCGAACGCGTTCGACACGGCGTAAACCAGCACGACGACCGCCAGCACAACCGGGTTCTGGAGGTAGTCGGGGATCAGGTAGTGCTGGAGCAGGTAGGTCATGAGCCAGGCGGCGGACCCGCCCAGCAACAGACCGACGAAAGTAGTCTTGGCCAGGATCCAAGTCGACTCCGATGCGAGCCCCGCGCCCGCGCCGTGCGCCACGAGTTCGAACACCAGGGCGGCGAGCATCGCGCCGATCGGGTCGTTGACGATGCCTTCCCACTTGATGACCGCGCCGATCCGTCCGGTGGGGCGTACCTGACGCAACAGCGGCAGAATAACCGTCGGGCCGCTTACGGTGAGCAACGCTCCGAGGAGCGTCGCCATCGGCCAAGAGAAGTCCATGAAGTAGTGGGCGGCGACCGTCGTGGCGCCCCACGTCACCAACAGTCCGACCGTTACGAGGCGGACAATGACGGACCCGGTCTCCTGGATCTCGCGGAATTGGAGGCTCAGGCCCCCCTCGAAGAGGATGACGCCGACCGCCAGCGAGACCACGGGGAGCAGCACGTTGTCGTCGATGTACTCACCCGGCGGCCCAATCGCGATACCCAGGGCGAACCCCAGCGTCAGCAGGAGAACGATCGCTGGCAGCCGGGTACGCCACGCCAGCCACTGGGCGCCGACGCCCAGCGCCATGACCAGCGCCAGGTAGATCGCGGTGGGGATGGCGTGCGAATCGGACGCGAAACTCAGGAGCACAGGGGGACTCGCGGCTGGGGGGTGGGCGGCGCCGGGCGCCGTAAGCCTCCGTAGTGTATGTCGGAGCCCCCCCCAGAACGCCAGACACGGTCGGCGCATTCGGAATAACTGGCGCGACGGAGCCGCAGCGGGGTAGGTTAGGTCCCCGTAAGTTGCCCCAGTTGCCGGACGGAATTAGACTCGGAGTGTTGGAGCGGGCGATGGAGCGGCCCTCCGCGTTTCCCCATGCCGCCTTCCGCCCGCCTCAGAGCCGCCCCGATCGGGGGCGACCCGCGATGCCCCGCTTGTCGATCCTACTGCTCCTCTTCGGCTTGGCGCCGGCCCTCACGACGGGATCGGCCTACGGCCAGTTCGCGTCCGCCGAGCCGGCTGCGGCCGCCGCTCCGGCCACGGGCCCCTCGGGCGAGTTCGCCCCGGGCGTCGAGACGGTGATTCCGCCCTCGCTCGATCCGGCCGAGACGATTACGCGGCACGATATGGTCGAGATCGCCACGGATAAGTCCTTGGAGTGGGACCCTAAGCTCACCGCCGGCGCCAAACTGCTCGAACAGGCCACGGACGCCCGATTCCCCCGCGACCTTTGGGCCCTGGAGTTCGGGTTCAAGCCGCTGCGGATGATGCGATTCGAGGACCCCTCGACCGAGTCGGGGCAGCGGCTGGTCTGGTACCTCGTCTACCGAGTGAAGAACACGGGCGCCGCCCTGCGGCCGACGATGGACGAGGCCGACGGCGAATTCACGGCGACGAAGGTCGATTCGGGCCCGATCCGCTTCGTGCCGCACTTCGTGCTCCAGGGGCACGACGTGGGCCCCGACGGGGGCAAGATCTACCGGGCCTATCTCGACCAAGCCCTTCCCGAGGCGGTCGCCGCGATCGCCCAGCGTGAGGCGCCACAGGGCCAGGAGCTGTTCACCACCACGACGATGCCGCTGAAGCCACTGGCGGTGGGTGAGTCGCGGTGGGGCGTCGCGATGTGGAGCGACCTCGACCCGGAGATCGACTTTTTCAGCATTTACGTCCGCGGCCTGACGAACGCCTACGACTGGACCGACCCGGAAGGGGCGTATCAAGTGGGTGACCCCCCTGGAAAGGGGCGAGAATTCGTCCGCAAGTCGCTCCAGCTGAACTTCTGGCGTCCCGGCGACCGATTCCTGCAACACGAGAGCGAGGTCCGTTACGGCGTCGCCCCCGGGAAAGCCGGCCTCTATGGCGTCGAGGAAGGGGTTGATTATCGGTGGGTCTACCGGTAACCTGCGGGGCTCGGTGAACGGTCCCAGCGGCGCGATGGTGGCTTGGGACCGCTAAGCCGCCAGCGGGGCGCCGCTCGCGGCTTAGCGGCCTCGCTCAACGACGCCCCCCAACGACAAACCCCCTTCGATCAGCGATGGCACACAAGAAAGGCCAAGGCTCCAGCCGCAACGGCCGTGATTCGAACGCCCAGCGGCGTGGCGTGAAGAAGTTCGGCGGCGAGCACGTGATCGCCGGCAACATCCTGGTCCGCCAAGTGGGCAACAAGTTCCACCCCGGCAAGAACGTCGGCCAGGGCCGCGACTACACGCTGTTCGCCCTCACCGAGGGCCACGTGATGTTCGACCGCGAAGGACGCCGGATCAACGTCGTCTCCGCCGAGCAGCTGGCCGAGAACGTCAACGCCAAGCAACTCGCCGCGGCCGCCGCGTCGAACTGAGCCCCGCACAACGGGCCTCAGCGCACAACACACGAAGGGACGCGCGCTGTTAAGCGCCGTCCCTTTTTTGTTCGCTATCGCGAGGCGCTAGTTGCGAGGCGCTAGGCGCGGAGGAATTATCTGGAGAAAAGAGTCTTGGCCGGCTATCAAGATCTCCAAGTTTGGAAGATGTCGATGCGATTGGCCTTGGATATCTACAAAACAACAACGACGTTTCCTGAGACCGAACGCTATGGTTTAACGAGCCAATTGCGTCGGGCTGCGGTCTCCGTTCCGTCAAATATCGCCGAGGGGCATGCCAGAGATAGTGCGGGCGATTTGGCGCGATTCTGCAACATTTCACTGGGCTCCCTGGCTGAGGTAGAGACGCAGCTACTGCTGGCCCGTGAGCTCGGGTACGCCGAAAGGGCCGACGCCGAAAAGCTGCTCGATCAAGCCGATCAAGTTGGCAGAATGCTTCGAGGACTCATCCGGTCCACCAAACGCCCCCCCACCAATCCCTAGCGCCCAGCGCCTCCTAACTAGCGCCCCAAAAAAGTGTTCGTCGATCGCGTTACCGTTGATGTCGAGGCCGGGCGCGGGGGCGACGGGTGCATGTCGTTCCGGCGGGAGAAGTACGTCCCGCGCGGCGGGCCGGACGGCGGCGATGGCGGCGATGGCGGCAGCGTTATCGTCGTCGCCAAGCACGGCGTGGACTCGCTCCAGGAACTCGTCCACCGCAAGCACTGGCGCGCCAAGAGCGGCATCCCGGGCCGCGGCAAGGGCTGTCACGGGGCGAACGCCGACGACGAAGTGATCCACGTGCCGCCCGGCACGGTGGTGCGCGATGAGAAGTTCGACCTCGTGCTCCGCGACCTCAAAGAGGACGGCGACTCGGTCATCGCCGCCCGCGGCGGGAAGGGCGGCAAGGGGAATACGCGGTTCAAGTCGGCCACCAATCAAGCGCCACGCGAATGGACCCCCGGCGGTGAGGGCGAGAAGCGCCGGCTCGTCTTCGAGCTCAAGGTGATCGCCGACGTCGGCCTGCTCGGCATGCCCAACGCCGGCAAGAGCACGCTCTTGTCGCGCGTCAGCCGCGCGAAGCCCGAGATCGCGAACTACCCGTTCACCACCAAGAGCCCCAACCTGGGCATCGTCGAAATCGACTGGGACCGGCAGTTCGTTATGGCCGACATCCCGGGCCTGATCGAGGGCGCCAGCGAAGGCCACGGCCTCGGGCACGAGTTCCTCCGCCACGTCGAGCGGACAAGGGTCCTGGTGCACCTCGTGGAACCGCTGCCGGACGACCAGTCCGACCCGGTCGAGAATTACCTCACGATCCGCCGCGAGGTCGAGACTTACAGCGAGCGCCTGGGCATCGACTTGGCGTCGCGTCCAGAAATCGTGACCGTGAGCAAGAGCGAGCTCCCTGGCAGCGAGGAGATCGCCCAGCGGCTCACCGAGGCCGCCGGCGTCCCGGTGCTGAGGTTCAGCTCGGCGACGGGCGATGGCCTCAAGCAGGTCGTCCAGCGGGTCTGGGAAACGCTTCATCCCAACAGCTAGCAGCGGTCATCGACCGGGGGCCTGTATCACCGGGGGAATGCGTTCCCGGCAAAGAGGCCGGAAAGATCTCAGTGCGCAACGCCGCAAGAGCAGGATTTCTGTGCGCATAACGAAGGCGCCGCTTCGTTGACAGCGCAGGGGGGTGGCAATCAGGCTAAACGTAAGCCCCGAATCGATTCGGCGGCCGTCAGGCGCTCCCCCCTTAGTTTCGCACCCGAGGATGTCTAATGAAGGCTACCAGCTTTGCAGCGTTTGCCGCTGCGCTAGCGATTCCGCTCGTTTCGAGCGCCGCCGTTCTGTTCTCCGAGGATTTTGACGTCGACCCGACAGCGAACTGGACGGTCAATGACTCGGGCCTGTCGGACATCCTCGCCGACTTCAACTACGACTACTCGGCGATTGGCGTGCCGGCCGCCCCGGGTGGTTCGAGCACCACCGGCCTGAGGATGACCGCCAACAACTCGGGCGGCGTGTTCAGCGGCTTCAGTGTTTCGCCGACCGGCCAGAGCTTCGCTGGCAACTACAAGGTCGAGTTCGACATGTGGCAAAACTATGTCGGCCCTGTGGGTCCCGGCGGTAGCGGCACTACCCAGCTTTCGTCATTCGGCGTCGGCACCAATGGCGCCACCGCGATTTGGCCAGGATCGAGCCCCAAGGAGAGCGTTGGCTTTAGCGTGACGCTGGATGGCGGCAGCGCCGCAGACTTCCGGGTGTACACCTCGGCCGTTTCAACGGGTCACCTGGATGGGGACCCGGTCTACGCCTCCGCCAGTCGCAATGGCAACGACGCCTACTACACGACGCCCTTCCCGGGTGGTGTGTCGGCGCCGGCGGCACAGCTTGCTTTGTTCCCTGGACAGACCGGCGTAACCGATGCTGGTGAGATTGGCTTCGAGTGGCGCCGCAACGTCATCGAAGTGTTGAACGGAGTCGCCACCTGGACGGTTGACGGCACGGTGCTGGCGACGGTCGACACATCGACTCTCACTCTCGGCGGCGGCAACATCTTCTTCGGCCACGCCGACACCAACTCCAGCTCCTCGGCCGACCCCAACGACTCGCTGCTGAACGTCACGCTGATCGACAACGTGGTCGTGTCGGAGGTCATCCCCGAGCCCGCTTCGCTGGGCCTCGTGGCGCTGGGCCTCGGCCTCGCGGCGGCAGCGCGTCGTCGCGTTTGATCGCGGGACGCCAATCGGAAGAGACTTTCAACGACGCCGCCTCGCTCACGTAGCGAGGCGGCGTCGTTTTGCTTTTCGAGAGCCGGCAACCCGAGTTGTTGGATCGGCGGATCGGGAAACGTTTCAGACTCGCCGCAACGCTACCGCTGCCAACACGTCTTCACTACCGCTCACCGCGAGGCGGCGTAGGCAGCTTTCGGGCGTCATTGCGCGATGCGCATCGGCAGTCGCCGCGCGGTAGACGTCGCCCAGGCGACGCTCGGCGAGCGGGCTGGTGAGCCGCGGGTCGCCGGCGGTGAGGACGAGTCGCTCATTGACCGCCAGCTCGAAGGGGCGCGAGGCGTAGCCCGCCTCGTGTTCGCTCCATCCCAAGGGGATGAGGTCGCCGACGTGCGTCGATGTCGATGACGCACGGACCGCGATGCTCACCGTCGGGCCGGCGAAAGCCCACGTCCCGGCGCCGCCGATGCCCGCGTCGGCGTCTTCCGGCGCGTCGAGGATGGCGACGGTCACCGCGATCCCTTCTCCTGCGAGCGGCGACTCGAGCAGTCGCCGGTTGAGCAGCGTTAGCAAGAGTCCCGCGTCGGCGGCCTTGGGGGCGAGCTCTTTCGCTTCCGCCATCAGCCACTCGACCGCGGCGCCCTGGCTGGCTTGGGTGCTGTCGGGCGAGTCGATCGCCGCCGTCGCGATCGCGGCGAGGCGTCCGCCGGGGAGTTCCCAGCAAGCCGCCGCCGCCAGGTCACCGGCCTGCGGCGCCGTCCAAGCGGCAGCCTCCACCGGCGCAACAACGGCGGACTGCTCGGCCCGAGTGGCGTTACTGGTCTCTGCCACAACTTCTTCTGGAGCCGTGGCCTGCTCGGCAGCGGCTTTCGCCGGCGCCGAATCCGCAATCCGCGATCCGCCTTCCGCAACTCGCTCGACCTCCAGCGCTAGCCGTCCCGCCACGACCTCGGCCAACTCGACCGCCTCGTCGGGGATCGTTTTGGGCCCGTCGGCGAGCAGCCACAGCACGCCGTGGATCGTCGCATCGGACGACACGGGGAGGCAGATCGCGGCGCCGAGCGCGGGGCTATTGAGGTCCCAGGCGATCGCTTCGCGGGGCGATTCGAGGACAACGGCGCCGCCGGCGAGGGCGGCCACTTCCGCGGCGGCGTCGGCGAGTTGCCGGCGGGTCACCGCGGGCCGGCCGGCGAGCAGCGAGCCCTTGCTCGACCAGCGGGCGGTCAGCGTGACCGATCGGCTGGCGTCGTCCAACAGCCACAGCTCGGCGGCCTGGAAGCCGCCTTGGTCGTAGCAGAGGCCCTTCGCGGCGCCACGCAGCACGGCGTGAGCAATCGGTCCGACCCGTTCGGCCATCGATAGCGGCGCGGGGGCGGCGGCTCGCGGCGAGGTGAGGGGTTCGGTCATAGAGGAAGCGCTGGGGGTTGTAAGTTGCATCGCAATCGTGGTGAGCCCCGCCGTCCCGGCCGGGGCGTCGCTCAAGTTTTTCTCTAGCAGCCGTCGCTAATTCCGCAGCTTGCGCAGATTCGGGCCTTAGGCGTTGCATCGGCGCGCGAAACAGGCGACCCTGCGGCGCAGCAAAAACTTGCGGGTTGTAGCGGCGGCGCCGCTTGGCGAGCCGGCCCCGCGTCGGCAAAACGCGACTCGTTGCCAGCCCGTTTGCCGTCCAATCACTAGCGCCTTCTAACTAGCGCCCAGCGCCCCACCTCATGCCCCTGCACGTCCGCATCCTGATTGGCATGGTCCTCGGCGTCATCGCGGGGGCGATCGCGGTGAGCCTCGACGCGTCGTGGCTCATCGTCGATTGGGTGAAGCCCTTCGGGACGATCTTCATCAACCTGCTGAAGGTGATCGCGGTGCCGCTGATCATCGCCTCGCTGGTGAAGGGCGTTTCCGACATGCGCGACCTGAGCCGGCTGTCGTCGCTCGGCGGACGGACGGTGGCGCTCTACCTGTTCACGACCGTGGTCTCGGTGTCGCTCGGGCTCTTGGTGGTGAACCTAGTGAACCCGGGCTTGGCGATCGACGAAGCGACGCGCACGAAGCTCCTCGAGTCCTCCGCGGACGATGCCGCCGGCAAGATCGCAATCGCCGAGCAGACCAAGGAGCAGGGGCCGCTGCAGCCGATCATCGACCTCGTGCCCGACAACATCTTCGCGGCCGCGACCAACAACACGGCGATGCTGCAGGTCATCGTCTTCGTATTGCTGTTCGGCGTGGCGCTGGTGATGACGCCCGAGGAGAAGTCGGGGCCGGTGAAGGCGTTCTTCGACGGGCTCAACGAAGTGGTGATGCGCCTGATCGACCTGATCATGCTCGCCGCGCCGATCGGCGTCTTCGCACTCTTGGCGGCGTTGGTTGCCGAGACCCCTTCGTGGGATGTCTTCAAGGCGCTGCTTTACTACAGCCTGTGCGTGATGTTCGGGCTGATGATCTTGGTGTTCGGCTTCTACCCGACGCTGGCCCGCGTCTTCGCCGGCGTGAAGTACGGGCACTTCTTCCGCAGCCTGGCGCCGGCCCAGCTCTTGGCGTTCAGCACCAGCAGCTCGGCCGCGACGCTCCCGGTGACGATGGAGTGCACGCAGGAGCACCTCGGCGTGGATGAAGAGGTGGCGAGCTTCGTGCTGCCGATCGGCGCCACGGTGAACATGGACGGCACCAGTCTCTACCAAGCCGTCGCCGCGGTGTTCATCGCCCAGGCGTTCGGCATCGACCTGACGCTCGGCGATCAGCTATCGATCGTCCTCACCGCGACGCTCGCCTCGATCGGCACCGCCGCGGTCCCTAGCGCCGGCATCGTGATGCTGGTGATCGTGCTGGGAACGCTCGACGTGCCGGAGCAGGGGATCGCCCTGATCTTCGCCGTCGACCGCGTCCTCGACATGAGCCGCACCGTGGCGAACGTCACGAGCGACGCGACGGTGGCGACGCTGGTGGCGAAGAGCGTGGGGTTGTTGCACGAGCGGCCGGAGGAGCGACGGTTGGAATCGCCTTCGCAAGAGGAGCCATGAAGTCTTTGCCCATCAATGCCTTCTGCGAGTCGAGGCGGCACGGATCACTAAGGCGAATCCAATGATCGCAGCAGATGCAGGCTCGGGAATGATTCGGTAGACATACGCGCCGCCGCTACGAATCCCACGCGGATCGAAGGCACCGGAGGCGCCAACGACAAATGTGTTCCCTTCAGCGCTGATGGATTCTCCGAAGCCGAGCAATGGAGAGTTCCCGTTTGGCGTGATCTTGGCAAGTTGTTCGCCACTGATAGTGTCAAACACATAGACGCCCCCCTCGGGGCCTGAAGATGAGCCTTGCCCCGACGCTCCGATCAACGCGTACTGTCCTGCGAAAGCAACCGCGGAACCAAAGAAGGAACCGGGTAGCCCATCGTTAGCAATGAGCTTATGGACCTGTTCGCCGGTGGTTACGTCAAACAAATACGCAGACCCCGAGGCCTCGCCGTTGTCGTCGTCACCCGGAGCCCCGATCAAGGCGAGATTGCCGCCAAGGTCAACAGAATACCCAAAACGATATCTGTCAAAACCGGAACCGTCTGGCGTAAGTACGTCTAGCTGCTGACCGGTGACGGCATCGAAGAGATAGGCGGCGCCATTCAGGTACCCGCCGGTGGTGGAGCCCACGATTGCTATTCCATCATCGACGGCGGCCGATGCGCCGAAGCCCCCGTATTCGGGCGGCGTGCTGGGCGAGAGAGTCGTCAAGTAGTCGCCGTTGGATGAGTCGTAGACAAGCTGAATTGGAACTGGGGATCCAAGAGCCATATCCTCTGCACCGAATATTGCGAGGCCCGACCCCAGTGCGTGAGCCCCACGGTTCCTTAGTTCAACTGTCGGGGCTGGAGGCTGCAGTTCCGTGATTAATTGCAGGTTACCTGCCTCAAATAGAAACGCCTTACTAGAAGGGTCATTGCGATTTGGACCCCGGCCACCCGCTCCGATGAGTAGCGAGGCGCCATCAGTCGCGACTGAAGCAAAGTGCCCCTCTTCTTCAGGGGAGACGGGCAAGACGACTTGGCGGAACGCCAGAGGGTCGCTGTCGTAAACAAAAACCGCGCCCTCTCCTTGGAACTGATTGCTAGAGAAGCGGGAGCCAACGGAAATCGTCTGGCCTCCGATTGCTGTGGAGAATCCAAACCGATCGAGGGATGATCCTGCGCTCGGCCAGAGCGGCGAGATCAACTCTATATGAGGCGATGGTGCCGTAGCCATCGCGGGGTTCGCCGCCAAAACGGACAGACAAGCGAGTAACCCCAAAGCGCTTATCCTGTGGCGTGATTTGAGGGCATGGGGATTCGGCCCCCTGTTGGTTGTCATGAGCGGTCTGCGTAGGGTGAGTCACCTAGAAGAGTTGATCAGCCGACCCCTACTTCAAAATAATATCCTTCACCGTCATCCCGCCGGGGATCATCGGCAGGACGTGCTCCTGGTACGGCACCGCGACATCGAGGATGAAGGGGCCGTCGTAGTCGAGCATCTCGTTGATGGCGCCTTCGAGGTCTTCAGTGCGCTCGACGTAGGCGCCGCCGCAGCCGTAGCCCTTGGCGATCATCACGAAGTTGGCGTAGCGGTTGGCCTGGTCCATGTCGCCGATGCCGTCACCCTCGCCGTGCCATTCGGGCTTGTCGATCGGGCCGAGGTAGGTGTGGGCGCGATTGCCCTTCATGAAGCGGTCTTCCCACTGCACGACCATGCCGAGGTGCTGGTTGTTGAGCAGCAGCACCTTCACGGGGAGTTTTTCGCAGACCAGCGTGCTCAGCTCTTGGATGTTCATCTGGAACGAGCCGTCGCCGTCGATGTCGATGACCAGCCGGCCCGGGAAGGCGGCCTGCGCGCCCATCGCCGCGGGGAGGCCGAAGCCCATGGTGCCCAGGCCGCTCGAGCTGAGCCACGTCCGCGGCTTCTGGAACTTGTAGAACTGGGCGGCCCACATCTGGTGCTGACCGACGCCGACGGTGATGATCGGGTCGCGCTCGGCCGTCATCTGCCAGAGCTTCTCGATCGCCGACTGCTGGGTGATGCCGGGGTACGACTTGTCGTAGGAGAAGGGGTACTCCTTCTTCCACTTCTTGCACTGGGCGACCCAGTCGGAGATGTCCTCGGGCGCTTCGACGATCTTGTTCAGCTCGGCGAGCGCGTACTTCACGTCGCTCTGGATGGGGATGTGGGCGGCCTTGTTCTTGTTGATCTCGGCGGCGTCGATATCGACGTGGATGATCTTGCCGTGCTTGCAGAACTCCTCGAGCTTGCCGGTGACGCGGTCGTCGAACCGCACGCCCAGGCCGATGAGCAGGTCGGCTTGATCGACGGCGTAGTTGGCGTAAACCGAGCCGTGCATGCCGAGCATGTCGAGCGACAGCTCGTCCGTGCCGGGATAGGCGCCGAGGCCCATGACGGTGGTGGTGATCGGGATGCCGGTCTTCTTGACGAAGGCCCGCAGCTCTTCGGAAGCTTCTGACAGGATGACGCCGCCGCCGGCGTAGATGACGGGCTTCTTGGCGCGCTTGATCGCGGCGACCGCCTGACGCAGGGCCTCGGGCTTCGCCATCGGCTTGGCCGGGTTGTAGCCGGGCAGGTTCAGCGCGCAGTCCCAGTCGGGCACGCACGAGGCGAGCTGGATGTCCTTCGGAACATCGATCAGCACCGGGCCGGGGCGGCCGGTCGAGGCGATCAGGAACGCCTCCTTCACGATGCGGGCCACGTCGTTGACGTCGGTGATCAGGTAGTGGTGCTTGGTGATGCCGCGACAGACCTCGACCATCGGCGTCTCTTGAAACGCGTCGGAGCCGATGACGGAGGTCGGCACCTGGCCGGTGATGCAGACCAGCGGGATCGAGTCGAGTTTCGCGTCGGCGATCGCGGTGACGAGGTTCGTGGCGCCGGGGCCCGACGTGGCCATGGCGACGCCGACCTTGCCGGTCGAGCGTGCGAGGCCTTGGGCCGCGAAGGCGCCGCCCTGCTCGTGACGCGGCAGGATCGTGCGGAGCTGGTCCTTGACGCGCGTCAGCGCCTGGTGCAGCGGCATGCTGCAACCGCCCGGATACGCGAAGATCGTGTCCACGCCGTGACGCACCAGCGACTGTACGAGGATGTCGGCCCCGGAAAGGAGCTGCGTCCCCGTCTGCGACGGGCTCTTGGTGGCGGAGTTGGCGGTGGACATGTGGACGAAGTGGGAAGTTGGAAGTGGGAAGGCGGAAAGCCGACCAGTCAAACATCGTGCGAGCTGGGGAGGCGTCAGCCCCCGGAGGAATCCTCAAAGCAGGCCCTGTGGCGCAAGCCCCTCATCATACCCGGACCGCCGGGGCGATCACAACCGATTGGGGAGGGGCCAGGCGGTAGGGGCCAGGGGATGAGGGATTTGGGCTCCGACCCAGTAACAACAGTTGGCCTACCGAAAAGGTTCACACCGGAACCCCCTCGTCCCTAGCCCCCAGTCCCTAGCCCCCGGGGGCCGTCAGGCCCCCCTCAGCCGCTCTTTCGCATCAGGGTGAGGCTATACAGCACCACGATCGAGCCGCCCGCTAGGAGGCTCCAGGGGGCCCATTCCGGGGGCGTTACGTCGCGGGCCGGCGTCACCACCTGCCCGCCGCGCATCTGCGGCTTGAGCACGGCCTTGTGGATCGCCAGGGCCTCAAAACCCAGGAGGCAGACGTAGGCGCCGACGGCGAGGAAGAACGAACGCCACATGGCGGATTCTGGGCTCCTCGGGTGGGGGGGCGAAGGGGTGTCAGCCCCCACAGCCGACTGGACCGGGGGCGGGCATCGGGTATCTATCGGCGCCAGCAGCGACAGCCCTTAGTCCCGGCAAGCGGCGTCGGCTGACGCGGGTCGGGCAACCTACTCCGGCGCAACCGAGGGATTCCCGCAAATTCGCACCAACTTATTCAACCCCTACGGTCGGACCCGCCGATAGCAGCTTCACGGAGCCGTGCCGCGCCCCGGGGTGGGTCGTTGCGCTGCTATTTCGATGCACAGACGGCCGAGGGAACGGCAACGACTATGCGCGCACGATCGCTGAGGATCTATCGCGGCCCCGAGGACGATGTCCCCGAGGTCCCCGCGGTGCGGATGTCGGCCGACAACCAGTCGGTGACCGCGCCCGCGTCGCAACTCTTGCCGCTGTTGGCCGACGCGGTGCGTAGCCAGCGGACTTGGCTCGCCGACTTCGACAACGACGAAGTGACGATCTCGGCGGACTTGTACGAGGTGTTGATGGCGTATCAACATTTCAGAAGGCCCGTTGCGTAGGGTCCGCTGTGTGGACCGTGGTTGGCGGCTCGCCTTTGCAATCTGCCGACAAGATAGCGCGGGGCCTCTCTTCGGTGACGAAGTCACCCTGGGTGTCCCCCTCCTTCTTCAGAGGGAGGGGCTAGGGGAGGGTGTTGTAGCGGGTACCCGGTGTGCCCCTTCCCGTAGCCCATCCAACGCACGGGCGAGTCGAACGGGCGGTCCGCACAGCGGACCCTACGACGACCACTCGTGGACAAAGTCCACTAGCGCCCGCGCGTTCTCCGGTGGCGTCTGCGGCACGATGCCGTGGCCGAGGTTGAAGACGTGGCCGGGGCGGTTGGCGACGCTCTTGAGGAGGTCGCCGGCGCGTTGTTCGATGGTCGCCTGCGGCGCGAGCAGCGTCATTGGGTCGAGATTGCCTTGCACGGCGACGTTCGGGCCGAGCCGGTCCCACGCCGGCGCGAGGTCGGTGCGCCAATCGACGCCGATCACGTCGCCGCCCGCTTCCGAGGCTAGCGGCAATAGCTCGGGGTTCCCCGCGGCGAAGTGAATCACCACGGCCGAGGGGTCGAGCGCATTGATCAACTCTTGCGTGTAGGGCAGCACGTAGCGGCGGTAGTCGCCGGGGCCGAGGCAGCCGACCCAGCTGTCGAAGACCTGCACCGCCTGCGCGCCGGCGGCGATCTGGGCGTTGAGGTACAACGCGGCGGAGCGGGCGAAGCGCTGCATCAACTCGCGCCACGCGCCTTCGTCGCGTTGCATCAGCGTGCGTGTGTGCAGGTAGTTGCGGCTGCCGCCCCCTTCGATCACGTAGCTGGCGAGCGTGAACGGCGCGCCGGCGAAACCAATCAGCGGCAGATGGCTCGGCAAGTCCGCGCGGGTCTTGCGCACCGTCTCGACGACGAACCACAACGCGTCGACGCTCGTGAGGTCGATGACGCGCTCGACGTCCTCGGCCTCGCGCACCGGGTTGTGGATCACAGGGCCATCGCCGGGCGCAAACTCGAGCTCGAGCCCCATCGGTTCGAGGATCGGCAACAGATCACTGAAGATAATCGCCGCATCGACGCCGAGGTAATCGACCGCGGTGCACATCACCTCGCTGCACAGCGCGGGGTTCTTGCAGAGGTCGAGGAACGAGTGCTGCGCGCGCACGGCGCGGTACTCGGGCATGTAGCGCCCCGCCTGTCGCATCAGCCACACGGGCGTGCGTGAGACGGGTTCGCGGCGGCAAGCGCGGAGGAAGTCGGAGTCCGCCCAAGGTTGACCGGCGACGGCGTCACGAAGAACCTGCAAGCGCGTGTCGTCGGCGAGCCGGCCACGTGAGTGGTCGGTGCTATTCTCTTGAAAAAGGGGTGGCACACGCTTCCCACCGACGACTAACGTCGCCGGCTCGCCGCCAAGCAATTGGCGGAGTCCCTTCTTGCGTTCCAAGATCGCGTGCGATCCCGCCGCGGCGTCGGCGACCATCTTGCCCATCGCGCCGCTCGATTCGATATCGACGGGCAGCTCCATCGCGCGGAGGCGTTCGCTCGTGGTGGGGCCGATCGACACGACCACCGCGTTGCGAAAGCCTTCGCGCACGGCGTTCTCGATGCCCAATCGCTCGGCGACCACCATCAGGTTGTTGAGCTGATTGGCGGAGGTGAGCATCACGACGTCGGCTTCGCCCTCGGCGAGGCGGCGGGCGTTCGCTTCGAGCGGCGCCGTGTCGTCGGGGAGGGCCCAGCGGTAGACCTGCAAGCGATCGACCCGCGCGCCGCGGGCTTCGAGTCCGGCGATCAGGCTCGGGTTCGTCTCGCCGTATTCTTGCAGACCGATGGTTTGATTCGCGACGGGCAGTTGCGTGTCGATCGTCGCCAGGACCTCGCGCCACGTATTCGGCGCCGGCGCGCGGAGCGTCGGCTTGAGGCCCAGCTCGCGCATCACGGCGACGGGCTTCGGCCCGCGCGCGAGCGTCGGGATGTCCGAAAGCGAGTCCAACAGGCGTTGCCGACCGACGTGGCGTTCGACTTGATCGATGAACATCTTCACACCGACGCCGGTGAGCAGGATCACCGCGTCGATCTCGCCGCCCACCAATCGATGGGCGAATTCGATCGCGGGGCGGTCGTCATCGACAAGTTCTTCACGCATCGAAGGGCTGACGTGCGCCTCGCCGCCGTGCTTCTCGATGAGCCGCGCCATCTCAGCAGCGCGACGGCTCTCGAGCGAGAGCACGCGCAGTCCAGCGAACGCTTTGCCGGAAGAATCTTCGCTAGTCACAACGGCTTCGCTCATAGGGGCGCTCACGATTGGCGACGCGTCATTGCAATCCGTTGCCGTTTACGACGACGAGATTACCGCGCCGAGTGCGCACAAGCACGGGTCGGAACGCTATTCGTTGGGCGTGTTGCGCACTCATCCAATTCTGTTGCTTGACAATCGATGAAGACTTCGCAAAACTCGCCTCTCATCGCTGCGACGTGCACGGAACAGGACGTCGCAGCGGCCGACCTCGCTTTAGCGCTTAGCGCAGGCCAGATCGGTGGTGGGTGGATTCTTTGTGGCGGTTGGTCGCACCTAATTCCTTGTAGGTGGCGCGGCGACCGTTTTTAACTGCGGTGACAGCGCTCGCGCTCAAGGTGCGCGCTGACCGCCGACAAGTCACTTGGGAGGCGGGACCGAGGGAAACGATTCCATAAACGGCGCTCAAACGCCGGCGACACGGAAGTCCCTCCCAAGCTCTTGTTGGTTTCTCTCCGACCCGATGCGTCATGCCACGTACGCTCGTGTCGCTCGGATCGAACCTCGGCGACGCCGCTGCGTCGCTCGACGCGGCGATCGAAGGGCTCGAAAAGCTCGCCGTCACGGGCACGTTGCGTGCTAGCAGCCGTCATGCGACGCCGCCCATCGGCGGTCCCGCGGGTCAGAGCGATTTTCTGAACGCTGCCGCGACATTCGATAGCGAGCTTCCGCCATTGGAGTTGTTAGCGGCGTTGCAAGCGATCGAGCAGTCGCTCGATCGCACGCGCCACACCCGCTGGGCGGCGCGGACGCTCGATGTCGACCTCTTGCTCTATGGCGATGGAGTGATCGACGCGCCGACGCTGCGCGTCCCGCATCCGCGGATGTCGTTCCGGCCGTTCGTGCTCGAGCCCGCGGAAGAAGTTGCGGGCGATTGGTGGCATCCCGAATGCGGCGCGACGATCGCGCAATTACTCGAGCAGTTGCAAAGCGGCGCCGACGCGCTGCTGCTCGTCGGCGACGATGGCGGCGACGATAACGACGTCCGTGAGTGGATTGCCGCAGAACGCGGCATAACGATTCGCGTCGTTGAAGAGGCGACCGCCCTGACGGCGCCGCGGCTGACGATCGATGCGAATCGAACGCGGACGCCGGCGCCTGTTCCCGGGCCACGCCTCGCGCTGGTGGACTGCCCCGCGGGGCATTGGCGCGAGGAGGTGCTTGCGGCAGTGGAATGCGTTTGGCCGCGGGCGAACCGCAGTCAGCCCCCGGTCCAATTAGGCCCCGGTCAATGACCGGGGGCTAAATGAGCGCGAGGCCCCGGCGTGTCCCCCCTCCCTAACAGGGAGGGGGATAATCTGGTGACAATGCGGCGATTCAACGCCACCATCGTCATGTTGTCAGAACGATTCGTCCCATGCCCACGCCGCTGCTGATCCACGAAATCGACGCCACGCGCCAGTGGGTGCGTGAACGCCAGCGCGCGGGCGAGACCGTCGGCGTTGTGCCGACGATGGGCGCGTTGCATGCCGGGCACCTGTCGCTTGCCGAGGCGGCGACCAAGGGCTGCGACCGGGTGATCGCGACGGTGTTCGTGAACCCGACCCAGTTCGCGCCGAGCGAGGACTTCGAGCGTTACCCGCGCGACCTCGAGGCGGACGCGAAGAAGCTCGGCGATGTCGGCGTCGATGCGGTCTTCGCGCCGAGCGTCGAGGCGATGTACCCGCCCGGCGCGACGACGAGCATCGATGTTGGTTCGGTGGCGCGTCCCTTCGAGGGAGCGATCCGCCCGACGCACTTCGCCGGCGTGGCGACCGTGGTCGCGAAGCTGCTGCTGATCGCCCCCGCGGACCGCGCGTACTTCGGGCAGAAGGATTACCAGCAGACCGTCGTTGTGCGGCGGATGGTCGCCGACCTCAACCTGCCGATCGAGGTCGTCGTCTGCCCCACGGTGCGCGAAGCGGACGGCATCGCGATGAGCAGCCGCAACGCGTACCTCTCCGCGGACGAACGCCAGCGCGCGCTGTGCTTGTCGCAAGGCCTGCGTGAGGCGGAGCGGCTCCATGCGGCGGGGGAACGCGATGCTAGCAAGCTGCGTGAAGCGGCCCGTCGGGCTATCGCTTCCACCGAGGGGGTCGAGTTGCAGTACGTCGCGGTGCTGCGCGACGGGACGATGGACGAGGTCGAGACCGTTGACGCGCCCGCCGTGATCGCCGTCGCCGCGCGGGTGGGGCAAACGCGGTTGATTGATAACGTGAGGCTGGCGTAAGTTCGGGGCGCTAGGCGACAGGCGCTAGGCGCTCAGGACAGATGTTTTCACCAATGAACCAGCGCCCAGCGCCAAGCAACTAGCGCCTCGATCATGCTGAGCGAGCTCTTCCGCATCCCCGTCGAAGCCGGCGGCGTCCCGATCCTTGGGGCGGGCGTGCTGCTCGCGCTGTGGGTGCTTGGCTTCGGCGCGCTGATGGGGTGGCATGCGATCCAGCGCGGCGTGGACGGCGAGTTCTGGGCTTATACGCAACCGCTAGTGGTTGGCGCGCTGGTGCTGTTCTTCGCGCCGCGCTTCGCGCCGCAGGGCGTGCCGATCCGTGGCTACGGCGTGATGCTGCTCGTGGCGATCAGCGTCGGTCTGGCTATGGCGGTGCATCGGGCGCGGAGGCACGGCGTCGCGCCGGACACCATCTTTGCGCTGGCGTTCTGGCTGTTCGTCGCGGGGATCGCCGGCGCGCGGGCGTTCTTTGTCATCGAGTATTGGGAAGAGAAGTACGCCGGCCAGCCGCTCGGCGAGACGATCATCGACGTGCTGCAGTTCACCGAAGGAGGACTGGTGGTCTACGGCTCGGTGATCGGGGGTCTTATCGCGTTCATCTGGTTCATGCGCCGCCATCAGCTGCCGCTCTTCGGCATGGCCGACATCATCGCGCCGTGCTTCATGGCGGGATTGGCGATCGGTCGGATCGGCTGCTTGCTCAACGGCTGTTGTTACGGCGGCGCGTGCGACCTGCCGTGGGCGGTGACATTCCCGACGGAGAGCCCGCCGTTCATGGACCAGCTCGTACACGGCGAACTGCACGGCGTGCGGCTCGTCGAGAGCGATGGCGTTCAACTCATCGAAGATGGCGCCGCTAAGAGGATCGCGTCGATCAACGGCGAGCCGGTCGCCACACTTGAAGACACAGCGCAGATTTTGAGCGAAGCCTATGCCTACGCGAAGCCCGTCGAGTTGAAACTCGCCGATGGCGACGTGGTCGAGCGGCCTGCCGCGACGAGGGCGCGGAGCCTGCCGATCCACCCGACGCAGCTCTACAGCACGATCGACGCGGGGCTCACGGCGTGGCTCCTGTGGGCGTGGTTCCCCCACCGCCGCCGCGACGGCGAGGTGGCGCTCCTCATGTTCACGATCTATCCCGTGACGCGGTTCCTGACCGAGGCGATCCGCACCGACGAGCCGGCCATTTTCGGGACCGGGCTGAGCATCTCGCAGAACGTGAGTCTCGTGGTGCTCGTGCTGGCGGTGCTTGGCTGGGCGTGGCTGTTGCGGACCCCCCCGGGGCGGCGCCTGCGGGAAGCGCCCGTGCCTCCCCTCGGCGGCCGAACCCCCGCCGGAGCGGCCGCGTAGAGGTTAGGAACCGCCGGGGCGCTAGGAGCGCCAAGGATCGCCAGGAGACGGTTTTACGCGGGAGAAAAGGCTCAGAATTGGCCACCCCTTCCCGTATAATGGACGTCTGTGCGAGAGGCGATTAGCGGTTATTGCGCTGATACGTTTTCCCCTCATGACCCCCGCTCGAGACGAGCCAAACCATCATGCGTGTTTTCGGACTTCTTGCTGTCGCCGCCGCGGCTTTAGCGGCGGTCCAAATGGTCTCTCCGTCGGTTCTCGCCCAAGTCAACGTCGACGTGGAGGACGCTCCCGCGGAGGACGAAGGGACGCTGATTCAGATCGGCCCCGACGGCGGCGTGAACGTCGATGTCGATGTGGACGGCGACCGCGCCCGTCGGCTCCGCGAGCGGATGCTCGAGCGCCGCGCTGCACGGCAGGGGGGCGTCGATTTCGCTCCGCGGGCGGTTTCTCGTTACTGGATCGGCGTCGGCGGTGAGAGTGTGTCGGATGCGATCCGTGCGCAAGTGGACCTGGCCGACAACGAGGGCCTGCTCCTCGGTGCGGTCGATCCCGAAGGCCCAGCCGGCAAGGCGGGCGTGCGGCGGTTCGACATCCTCGTCAGGGCCAATGGCGAGCCGATCGCTTCGATCGAGCCGCTGGCGGAAATCGTCGGCCAGCAGGGCGAAGCCAAGGCGCCGATCACGCTCGAGCTGCTGCGTCGCGGCAAGCCGGTCGTGGTCGAGGTGACGCCCGAAGAGCGTCCGGCCGAGGCGGCGGTTGCGGTTCCCGAGAACTTCGGTCGTCGCGGCCTGTTCGGTCCAGGCGGCCTCTTCGGCGCCGATGGCGTGTTTGCGAATGGCGAAGGCCTTGGTGAAGGCGAGTTGGGCGCGATGCTCGAGGGCATGCCGATGGCGGCGGGCGTCTCGGTGAGCGTCAGGCGTGAAGGCGAAGGCCCCGCGCAGGTGACCGTCACCCAGGGCGACAAGACCTGGACGTTCGATGAGGGCGATGACGAAGCGATCGCCAAACTCCCCGGTGACGTGCGACCGATGGTCGAGCAGATGCTCAACAATCAGGGCGGCGTGTTCCAGCCGGGCTTTGAGGGCTTCGGCCTGGATGTGCCCGGCTTCCAGATGCAACTGCAAGGCGACGCCGCTATGCGGATGCGGGCGATGGAAGAGCGGATGCGGGCGCTGCAAAGCCGGATGGGCGCCGAGCCGCCACGATCGGGCGTCCCCGAAATAGCGCCGCAAGAGAACCTCGACGAGGCCCCGGCGTTCGTCCCCGAAGAGCCCACTCCCCCCGAAGCGGAATGGCCGACGGAGCTGGTGGTGCCTGCCAATCCGGAGGAGTAGCGAGTTGCTTGGCGCTACTTCTTGAACCGCGAATCAACGCGAATTTGCGCGAATGAAAATGTAAATGTGGGAGGGGTCTCCAGACCCCGATGACGGTATCCATTCCGAAACGGCATGGTGCGCGTCATCGGGGTCTGGAGACCCCTCCCACAGTCGTTTCACTTCGTAAAGGAGGCGTCCCCGACGCCGATTAAGCGCTCCGTACCTTTGCGGCGTGGTGCGCGCAATCGGCGTCGGAGACGCCTCCTACAGATTCGATGTTATGGGCACGACGCTTGGCGGTGTGCTGCGGCGGAGTTGGCCGCAGGCGGCGTTGATCTTGTCGCCTTTGCGGTGGCGGAAGCGCACCTCGACGCCGCCCGTTTCGAGGATCGTGCGGAACCGCTGCTGCGCCTCCATCGTCGGCGTGCGGTAGGGCAGTCCCTCGACCGGGTTGTAAGGGATCACGTTCAGCAGCGCGTTGCGCGACTTGAGCAGGCCGACGAGTTGGTGGGCGTGCTCGGGCTGGTCGTTGAGTTCGGCGAGCAGCACGTACTCGAACGTCAACCGCCGGCCGCTGACTTCGTAGTAATCGTCTGCCGCGGCCATAACGGCTTCGACGCCGATGTTCTTGTTGACCGGGACGATGCGGTTGCGCAGCTCGTCGTTCGGCGCGTGCAGCGAGATAGCGAGACGGTAGCGGCTGCCGTCCTCGGAGCGCGCGAGCTTGCGGATCGCGGGCGGCAGGCCGACCGTTGAGATCGTGATCCGTCGCGGGCTAATGCCCAAGCCGTCGGGCCGGCTTACTTCGTTCAGCGCGGGGAGGAGGTTGTCGAGATTCGCCAGCGGTTCGCCCATGCCCATGACGACGAGGTGGCTGAGCCGCTCTTCGGGACCGAGGCGGTGCTGGAGGCGGAGGACTTGCTCGACGATCTCGCCGGTAGTGAGGTTGCGATCGACGCCGTCGAGGCCGCTGGCGCAGAAGACGCAGCCCATCGCGCAGCCGACCTGCGTGCTGATGCACATGGTGCGACGTCGTCCTTCGGGCGCCAGGGACGCGGGGCTTTCGACTTCTTTGGCGCGCTTGCCGATATTCTCGCGCAGCAGCACGCACTCGATGCGGCCGCCCCCGGCAAGTTGCAGCAAGAGTTTTTCGGTGCCGTCGTCGGCGGCGGTGTGCTTGGCGACCTCGGCGGTCCAGAGCTGAAACTCCCCCTCGAGCTGCGTGCGCAGCGCTTTGGGGAGGTCGGTCATCGTGTCCCAGCCCTGGGCGCGCTTTTCGAGCAGCCACTTCCGCACCTGCTTCGCGCGATACGCCGGCAGCGCAAGCCGCTGGCAAGCGGCCGCGAGGGCGGCGTCGATGTCGTCGAGCAGGTGGGGGGCGGGCATCTCGTGAGCCCCGGAGGGGCGGCAGCGTGTAGTCAGGGGCGCAAGCCCCTGGAAGTAGTGAGAACCCATCATAGCAAGCCCCGGAGGGGCGGCAGCGACTCATTCTAATTGAGTTGCTGCCGCCCCTCCGGGGCTTTCGTTCTTGACGCCGCACTACCAGGGGCTTGCGCCCCTGGCTACGCGCTGCCGTCCCTCCGGGACTTTCAATTCGATCGCAGCAGGACGGGGGCCATCGTGCTGAGGAAATAGGCCCGGGGGGACGACAGTTCGACTAATGTTTGGAGATCAAGCGCCCGCAGGTCGACGCCGTTGGTGGCGGGTTGTTCTGGGGCGCTGGCGTTGAGGAACTGTTCGATCGGCGTGCGGCGGGCTTCGTACTCGACGGCGCGGGCCGTCGTGGGCGAGAGGTTCGCCAGCTGCATCGCGCGGTCGATGGCGGCTTCGAGGAAGCCGATAGAATCGACGAGGCCGTTGTCGATCGCTTGCTTGGCGGTGAAGACTTGTCCGGTGGCGACGGCGTCGAGCGCTTCGTCGTCGGCGGCGAACTTGGGCCGGCCTTCACGGACCACGTCCTTAAAGCCCTCGAACGTGATGTCCACGAGTTCCTGCAGGACCTCGGTCTCCTCTTCGGTGCGGGGCTTGGTGGGGCTCCCCATCAGCTTGAGCTCGCCGCTGACGACCGACAGGTCTTGTGCCCCGTACATATTCATCGTGCGCGAGAAGTTGTAGTTAGGGATCACCACGCCGATCGACCCGGTCCAGGTGGTGGGCTCGGCGTAGATGGCGTTCTCTTGGTCGCCGACGGCCATCGCCAGGTAATAGCCGCCCGACGCGCACAGGCTCCCCATGCTGACGACCATCGGCAGGTCCCGCTCTTCGCGTAGCTTCTTCGCTTGGTGGAAGAGCCGGTCGCTGTAGGTGACGGTGCCGCCGGGGGAGTCGATCCGCAGGACGACGGCCTTCACCGAGTCGTCCTTCTCGATGGCTTCGAATTGCTTCTCGACGAAGTCGTCCCCTTCCATGATGGCGCCGCTGACGTGGACAACCGCAATCTTGTTGGTCGCGGTCCGGCTCAGCGAGTGGAAGCGCTCGCGTGGGCCGCGGCCGTCGCCGAAGTACTCCTGCATCTGCGAGGCCATCCCCATCATCGAGATGATACAGAAGACGAGCACGACCAGCAGCAGCTTGCCGAAGCGCCCGAAGAGGCTTTCTCGGGGTTGGAGGATGTACTGGGGCGCGGGAGTGGGAGCGTTTGGCGAGGCGGGGGCGTCGTTCATCTGGCGTCTTCCGAGAGCGTAGGAGTGGGGCCTTTAGTCTACGGGCGGTGGACGCTGTCACCAACGGACAGACTCACCTCCCACGAGTTGCGGCGAGCCGGCGACGTTAGTCGTCGGTGGAACGCTGGTACAAGGCGCCCACCGACGACCAACGTTGCCGGCTCGCCAGGAGTTGCTCGCCCCGCTCCCGACCTTGCCCCTTCGGGGCGAAGCCCGGTAGGCTTTCCGGGCTAAGGGGTCCGGGCGAGGTTTGTGGCCGCGGGTTCTCTGCTAGCGTGTCAGCATCGAAGAAGGAGCGTACAGCGTGTTTGTCACCGCCTCGACGGAGTGTTTCCCCGATCGCAGCAATGAAGCCGTCCTCGAGCTACTGATCGACCTGGGGTTCACCTCGGTCGAACTGGCTCTCAACGAGTCGGCGCCCGGCGGCTGGATGAAGCCCTCGGAGGTGCTCGCCGACACCGATAACGCGATCAAGCGCTGCGGCTCGACCGCCCGGATGGACATCGCCGCGCTAAGCATCCAGAGCGACGCCGAGGGCCCCGCGGTGCTCGACGAGTTCGAGGCGATCTGCAAACTCGCCAAGGCGCTGAAGGTGGTGACGATTGTCGTGCCCAGCTCGCCGCTGGGGACGCCGTTCAACGAAGAGATCGAGAAGCTGAAGAAGATGGTCGCGCTGGCGGCGCTGGAAGGCGCCGTGGTGGCCCTGAAGACGCAGGTCGATTGCATGACGCAGGACCTCGAGACGGCCGCCGTGTTCTGCAACCACGTGAAGGGCCTCGGCCTGGCGCTCGACCCGAGCTGCTACACCACGGGGCCGCACAAGGGCAAAGCGATCGACAAGCTGCTCCCGTTCGTCCGCCACACGCACCTGCGCGACAGCACCAAGGACGAGTACCAGGTCCGCGTCGGCCAGGGCGAGATCGACTACGGCAAGCTGATCACGCAGCTGCAGCGCGTCAAATACCGCCGAGCCCTGTCGATCCACATGACGCCGATGGAAGGGCTGGAGCACCCGCCAGAGGTGCGGAAGCTGCGGCTGTTGCTCGACTCGTTGCTGTAGCCGAGTGGGCAGTGGCGGTCGGCAGTGGGCAGTAGAAAAGTCCCGCACAGCGCAACTGTAGCGGATCCCTCCGGCAGATTCGTCATTCGTCATTCGGATTTCGTCATTGGCGAACGCCCTTTTTCTCGGCGCCGTTCCCCACCCCGCGGGGTTAAGCTGACAGACCAGGGAGAACGCTCTTGGCTGTCAGCGACACCACGATCCGCCGCTACACCGAATCCGACCCGGACGTGCGGCTGATGCTGCGCGTGCGGGACGACGACGCCGCGGCGTTCGCCGAGCTGGTGAACCGGCACCAGGACCGGCTCGTCTCGGTGCTGACGTATCAGGTCGGACGCCGTGAGCTGGCCGAGGAGCTGGCCCAAGAGACCTTCCTCCGCGTCTACAAGGCCCGCCACCGCTACGAGCCGGGCGCTAAGTTTTCGACGTGGCTATTCACGATCGCGGGCAACCTGGCGCTGAACTCGCTGCGGGGCCTGTCGCGGAAGAAGGAAGTGCGACTCGCCGCGCAGTCGCCCGACGAGACCGGCGCCGCGGCGCCGCATCCCACGGCGGCGAGCTCGGCGATGCCCACCCGCCAGGCCGACCGCACCGAGCTGTGCGACGCGGTCCAGGCGGCGATCGCCACGCTCAGCGAGCGGCAACGCACCGCGGTCTTGCTGGCGAAGTTCGAGAACATGGACTACGTGGAGATCGGCGAGGTGCTTGGCATGACCGACAAAGGGGTCAAGTCGCTGCTCGCCCGCGCGCGGGAGAAGCTGCGTCAGACGCTGGGCCCCTACATCGAACGCGGTGAAGCGGTCGGCGGACTCACGGGCGCCGACGCGATGACGCAAGAACTCGGCAGCGTCGAGGGGGGCTCGCGATGAGACCCGATGACAACCACACCGACGACGAGATCAACGGCGCGGCTAACGGCCCCGACGAGGTGCTTGTGGCCTATCTCGACGGGCAACTCTCGGCCGAGGAGTGCGAGCGCGTCGAATCGATGCTGGCCAGCGACGCCGCGACGCGGCAACGGTTGCAGTCGCTCGACCGTGTGTGGAACGCGCTGGACGTGTTGCCACGCTCGACCGCGTCGCCCACGTTCACCCGCTCGACGATCGAGATGGCCGCGGTGACGGCGGCCTCGTTGGCCAAAGAACCGCGCGGCGTTGACGAGCCGCGCCGCCTCCTCAAGACGCCGCGCGTCCGCATCCCGGTGTGGGTGGTGGCTTCGCTAATCGGCGTCGCCGGGGGCGCGATGCTGACGCTCGCCGCGGTGACGGCGCCCGAACGCCGCGCGATGGCGGACCTCCCGGTGGCTCTGCACGCGGCGGCGCTGGAGCAAGTGGGGTCGCTCGAGTTTCTCACGAAGCTCGACGCCGGCGACAACAAGGGTCTCGAGGAGTTCCGCGACGAGAGCGTCGAATCCGCCGCCGCGAGTTGGGCGACGGTCACCGCGGCTTCGACGCCCGAGCGTCGCCAGTGGGTCGAGACGTTGTCGCCCGCCGAGTTGACGAGCGTCAACGCCCGCGTCGCGGAGTACCAGAGCCGGCCCGCGGGTAAGCAAGCGTCGCTGCGGCAGTTCAACGACGCCCTCGCCGCCGCGCCCGACGCCGTCGAGCTGCGCGAGACGGCGCTGGCGTACGAGGCGATGGTCGGGCGGTTGCCTGCGTCGGAGCAGGCCCGGCTGCGGCAGTTGACGACCGACGAGCGGCTGCGCGTGGTCGATCGTGAGGCGCGCCGCTGGGCGCACGACGCGAAGCTCGACCTGACGGGCGCCGAGGTCGCCGCGTTCCGGGACGCCATCGACCGACTCACGGAGAGTGAGAGCTACCGCAAGGTCGGCGACCAGTTCGTCGCCGCTCTGCGCGAGGGTTTCGCCGCCAGGCGGGGCGAAGGCCGCGACGACGACCGTAATGATGGGCGCGATGACGGGCGTGGCGATGACCGTCGAGGTGGCCGTGGCGAAGGGCGCGGCGACGAGCGGTTCGAGCGCGGGATGCGTGAGATCGAGCAGGGCATGACGGAGTTCTTCAAGCGCCAACCCAAGGTGCTATTGTTCGGCGCTACCGATAGGATCGCCGGCCGGGGCATGCGACGCGGCCGCTTCGACCGGCTGCCGGGGGGCGAGAAGTTGCAGGACCTCGTCCGCGATAGCTGGCGTGGTTGGGTGACGGAACTCGAGAAGTCCTTGCCCGCCGACGCGGCCGCCTCGCTGCAATCGGCGGAAGACGACAAAGAGCTCGCGCGGCGCTTGAATCACTTGATCGGTCAGACCTTCGTCAAAGACGATCTGCCGACGGCGTTCGCGCGGCTCGACTCGACGACGATGGATCGGATGCTGCTGGCGCCGACGGACGAGTTCCGCGACGCGCTGAGCACGCCGGAGATGGGGGGCGGCCCATTCCCCCGGGAGTTCGACTTACGCGGCGGGCCGCCGTTCGACGGCCCGCGCGACGGCGAGGGCCCACGCCGCGGGCGAGACTTCGGTCCCGACTTCGGTCGGGGGGGACCGCCCCGGGGATTCGGACCGCTACCGTCAGCGCCGTAGTTCGCCAGGGTGTTCGTCACCAAGCGACAGCGAACGAGATTCAACGCCGCCGTTTGCAGCCGAGCACCGCCGCCGTGCACGCCAAGGCCAGCGCTACTGCGCTTGGCTCGGGAACATTCACCTCGAAGGGGCGATCGCTGGGGCTGGCGACCAGCGGCGAGACGACGGGCCCCGCCAAGCCCGAGTTGACTTGCAGGAAGTCGTACTCGGGCATGAAAGGGCTGCTGAACATCAAGAGCCCGCTGACGTCGCCCGCCTGCAGCTCGGCGTTTTGGAAGAACCAATCCATCGAGGTGGTGTTGTCGCCGCCGCCGGTGGGAGCCATTTCATTGGCGAGGCCCAACGGCAGGTAGCTCGGCGCCGAGACAGCGCCGCGGCCATCGGCGGGATCGACGCCGACGGTGAGCGTGTCGACGCCCGGGTTGGCGTTCGTCACCGAGACGATCTGATAGACGTAGAGCACCTCGTTCGCGCCGGAGGGGTCGGCGCCCGGGTAGCTGTTGTCGTCCAAGAACTGCTGGAACTGTCCGGGCCCGAAGGCGGCCCAATCGACCTCGGCCTCGAGCGTGTCGCCGAAGGCGGCGCCGGCGATGGAGACCGATCCCCGCCAACGACCGGCGTCGGGGCCGAACCCATCATTGAGGGCGCGGCTGGTCGTGGCGAGCGGTCCCGCGCCCGCGGCGTGACTGATCAATAGCACGCCGAGAGTCGCGAGGCTCAGAACGAGCGGGCGATGCATGCGAGAGAGTGACATGGTAGATGATTCCGCTTGGTTGTTGAGAATTGGGTGGAAGCAGCAACCTCGATCGAGTCGACCGCGCTCGGCGCGCAGCCCGACCGGCACGGGTCCATCGTCTAGCAACTGACGTGGGACTCGCTTGGAATTAGGAGCGAACAGGAAGGGAGGTTGGGGCGGGCCGGTCCCCCAACCGCTTTACGCCCGAGCGCGGCGTGAGAGGGGGGCCGCCAGGGCGCCGCTCGTCAGCAGGAGCAGCGCGCTGGGCTCGGGGATCGAGATCGGTCCCGGTGTTGGGACGCCGGCGATCAGGGCTTGCGTGCCGCCGCCGATGGTGAGTGACGCGCCGACAATCGGCAGATTGGGAGACGAAAACGCCAAGCCCCAACTGGTCAGGCCCGTGGCGATCTCCGGCGCGAACAACCAACGGGCGTTGGGCGTGAACGAGGCCGACGCCGCGTCTTGGTCGCCGATGTCGAATGTGCCGATCGTGTTCGCGGGGTTGTTGACGCCGATGATCTCGGCAGACAGCCCCTCGGGCCCGGTCGCCTCGACCTGGTAGGCATAGACAAACGCGTCGCCGGGCACGTAACCCAGGCCGGCGAAGTTGGCGTTGAAATCGGCGGCTGTGAAGACCGCGAAATCAATGACGCCGCTGACACCGACCCCGTTGTTGAACGGGACCGAACCGGTAACGCCGCCGTAGGCCGCCGCATGGCCATGAAGGATTCCCGCCACGGAGGACGCGGAAGACGCGGCGATCAACGAGAGTGCGGCAACGAATTGGAGAAGTCCTGTCGTTGTAAACGGAGTCATTGGATTCACCCTTGATGCGATGTGTCACGGCGCCAAGCTCACTTGGGGTTCGCCAGCCCGGCCGTCACGGCTCGCGACGCACTGGTCACGGGGAGCGGCCTACAACGGATGGCCTATCAAGAAAACAGGACCGACCCCGACACGGGGGGGCGCAGAATCTTGGGGAAGACGGAGACGCCCCCCGCCTCAGTGGCGCACGAAACGCACCTGATAGAAACCAATCGACTTCAGCGGCGCGCCGGTCAGAACCTCGTTCATCGACGTCAAGAGCCGTTCACGCAGGGTGACGAGATTTGGGTCGGCGAGTTCTTCGCGGCTGGTCTCTCGGAGGACCTGCAGCGTGCGGTCCTCGATCTCCGGCGCCCGAGACTTTAGTTCGTCTTCGATCTCGTTGATCTTGTAGCGCAGCGTCTCGCCGTAGACTTTGACGTCGACCTCGGCCATCTCGCCCGTCTGCGGGTTCCGCGGCAGGGTGACGCGGTACTGGCCAAGCTTCACTTCGTCGATGCGGGTGCGGATGGCGTTGTTACGGACGCGCTCGACGAGCTTCTCGCTGTTGAAGCAGCCGACCGAGGGAACCCCGAGAGTGAGGGCGACGATCGCAAGGCGGACGGACGAGCGAAGACGGGTCATCGAGGGTTGCCAGCGGAGGTTGTTAGCCAGGGCGATACAACCGTCACAACCGGCCCGGTGCGGGCGCAGCGCGACACACGGCAAGCTTAGGTCGCTCTTGATCCGCACGCCGGCCAGTGGTGACGTAAACTTTCGGCGCCGCCATGCCTGACAACGTCGCTCGCCGCCGCTACCGCTTCGCCGCCGCCGCCCTCGGCGCCGCGACGGTGGCGCTATCTGGGTGCTTTGCCGACCCGCCGAAGCGGGCCTTCGAGGACATCGCCGCGCTCCCCAGTCGGGAAGAGTTCGTCGAGATTGAATTGGGCGACTTCGTCGTGCCGATCCCGATCATCCTCCAACCAACCGACAACGCCTTTCGACCCGACAACCTGATGCAGGTCGAGTTCGGGCTGTTCATCGTCGTCGAGCCGAGAGACGAGAAGCTCGTGAAGCGGTTGAAGGATCGCAACGAGGGCCGTATCCACGACAGCGTGATCCGCGTTTGCCGCAACACGGCACGCGACGATCTGCTCGAAGCGCAGAAGTCGACGCTCAAGGCTCACTTGCTCGATGCGGTTCAGCCCTATCTCGGCGGTGAGGCGGTGCGGCGCGTCGGATTGAACCGCGTTATCCTGGATGAGCTCTGAGACGCAACATGCTTGCCGATTCGAAGTCCTACTTGCTGTCCGGCCTGATGCTGATTGCGCTGGCTTCACCGACCAGCGGTGCGCCGAGCGAAGGCGGCGGCAGAGAAGCTCCCACGGTGCGGGCCGTATCGATTGGGGAGTACTCGATCAGCGACCTCCGTGCCGTCGAGGGCGCGAAGCTGCGGATCGGCTTCGAGCTCTACGTTGACGCCGACGACGAACACGCGCCGGGGTTGCATGAACTGGTGGGCGCATACAAGCACCGCATCCGCAGCGAAGTGATCGTGGCGATCCGCACTTGCGAACAGACCGACTTCGAAGAGCCCGACCTCGACCGCATGCGGCGGCGGGTCTTGGCGAGGCTCCGGCGCGCCCTGCCGGAGCTGCCGATCGAAAAGCTTTACGTCGGCGCGTTCCAGTACTTCACCGAGTGAAGCGGCCAAAGGCGCTGCGCATCGCGTTGACCCTCGGCGAACAGCCGTGCTAGGTTACCTAGCTTACGGGTCGCCCCTGCGCACTGGTCGCGATGGCGCCCCCGGCATGCCGCCGGCGTCGGGCGAGCGGCTCGCTGTCCGTGCTTCCCCCGGCGATTCGAGGTCGCATCAGGGATGGGATTCCGCAGCCGGTTGGTCTTGGCGCACTGGATGCTAGCAGCGCTCGTGACGCTGACGCTTGGATGCGGCGCGAGCGAGCAGGCGCCCTCCCCGAGCGGCGACGCGCCCGCCTCCGAAACGTCGGCCGGCGGCGATAGCGAGTCTGCGTCCACGGGGCCCACAGGCCCCGTGGTGCTCGGCGACATGCTTGAGCCCTTCGACCCGCCGCCGCTCGAGAAACTCGTCAGCGGCAACGAGTGGATCGACCGCACGGTCGCCGGCGGTGACGAGCGGCTGCGCGAGATTCTGGCCGAACGTCCCGAGCCCGAGCTGTCGGTCGAGGAGGCGCTGGCGATCAAGAACGATTCGTCCGAGGCGAACGAGAAGATTAGCGCCGCGCTGGGCCAACTCGCGCCGGAGGACCGGTCGGGCGTCGACGACACGGCGACGTTCGTGCGGCACGTCGGCGGCGACCTGAAGACGATCAACCCGCTCCTGATGTCGAGCATCACGGACTTCGAGTACCAGGACCTGACGGGGATCGGTCTGCTTACCAACGACATCGAGGGCCGCACCTTCGCGCCGAGCGAGGTGGTCGAGAGTTGGCAGTCGAGCGAGGACCACCTCTACGACAAGTTCGTCCTCCGCGACGACCTCACCTGGTCGGACGGCGAGCCGGTGACCGCGCACGACTTCGCGTTCACCTTCAAGGCGATCATGACCAAGGACGTGATCGTCCCCGCGGTGCGCACCGGTCCCGATGAGTTACGCGCGGTGATCGCCTACGACGACCAGACCCTGGTGGTGTTCCACAAGGCGAGCCTGGCGACGAACGACGGCAACATGCAGTTCTACGCGCTGCCCAAGCACATCTACGAGAAGACGATCCCCGATGACCCGATGTTGTCCCGCAGCAAGGAGCACTCGCGGCTGGAGGACCACCCGGTCGTCGCCGGCCCGTACGAGCTGGTGAAGCGGGTCCGCGGCGACGAGTTCGTGGTGCGCCGCCGCGAGGCTTACTACCTGCACGACGGCAAGCAGGTCCGTGACAAGCCGTTCCTGAAGGAGGTCCGCATCAAGTTCATCGAGGACTTCAACACGGCGCTGCTGGCCCTCGTGCAGGGCGACATCGAAGAGATGATGCTGCGCGCCGAACAGTGGGAAACCCAGACCTCCGACGCCGAGTTCTACAAGCGGAACACGAAGGTGACGCAGCCGGAGTGGACCGAGTTCCACTTCACCTGGAACGTGAAGTCGCCCTTCTTCAGCGACCCGAAGGTCCGCTGGGCGATGACCTACGCGGTCGATTACACCGAGCTCATCGAAACGCTCTGTTACGACCTCTACGAACAGTCGCAAGGGAACTTCCACCCCGACTCGTGGATGTTCCCCAAGGACGCTCCGGAGCCGGTGAAGCAGGACCTCGACCGCGCGCAGCAGCTGCTCGCCGAGGCCGGCTGGGAGGACACCGATGGCGACGGCGTTCTCGACAAAGAGATCGGCGGCCGGCGCGTGCCGTTCGAGTTCACGATGCTCACCTACCAGTCGGAGAACGGCATCGCGACCGCGACGCTGATGAAGGAGTCGCTCGACCTGCTGGGGATCGTCTGCAACGTCAAACCGACGGAGTTCACCGTCTTGCAACAGAAGCTGCTGGACCACGAGTTCGAGGCGTCGATGGGCGGCTGGGGCAGCGGCAAGGACCCCGCGACCAACGTCAACATCTTTGGAACCGGCGAGGGCCGCAACTACGGCAATTACTCCAACCCGGAAGTCGACGAGCTCTTCGAGCAGGGGAAGCACGAGTTCGACCCCGAAAAGCGCGCGGAGATCTACGGCAAGATCCACATGAAGTTGTGGGAGGACCAGCCCTACACGTGGCTGTTCTACCGGGCGGGCTTTTACGCCTACAGCAAGAAGCTGCGCGGCTACAACCTGAGCCCGTGGGGGCCGTACTATTACACGCCCGGCGTGCACAGCATCTTCGCCCCGGCCCAGTGACCTGTCGCAACGCTCCCGCCTGATCCGCCCGCCCCCAGCTCGCTTCCGATCGACGACATGGTGAACTACCTGCTCCGCCGGCTGGGCATCGGCTTGTTGACGCTGTGGATGGTGACGTTCGTCGTCTACGCGTTGGTGCGGCACATGCCCGGAACGCCTCTGACGGTGGACCAGGGCAACATGCACGTCGGCAGGCAGATGAGCCCCGAGGCGATCGAGCAGCTCAAGAAGGTCTACGGCATCGACCAGCCGTGGTACCTCGGTTACTGGCGTTGGCTGGGGAACGTGCTGCAAGGGGACTTCGGCCGCAGCATCCCGAAAAACAACAAGCCGGTGCTGAAGCTGATCACCGAGCGGGCGCCGGCGACGCTGCTATTGTCGGTGACCTCGCTTGTGCTCGCCTACGCGCTGTCGATTCCGCTGGGCGTGTGGTCCGCCTCGGCCGACGGCACCGTGGCGGAGCGGTCCGTAAGCACGCTGCTTTATGCGCTGTACTCGCTGCCGTCGTTTGTGGCGGCGTTGTACCTGCAGCTGTTGTTCTACGTGCGGCTGGGCTGGCTGCCGCTCTACGGGATGACGTCAGACGGCTTTGTTTCGATGACGACGGCGGAGAAGGCCTGGGACATCTTGCTGCACTCGGTGATGCCGATCGCCTGCTTCACCTACGGTTCGCTGGCGTACTACTCGCGGTTCGTCCGGGCCAACCTCCAGGAGGTCGTCCGGCAGGATTACATCCGCACCGCTCGGGCCAAGGGCGCGGGCCCGAAGCGGGTGCTCTGGCGGCACGCCTTCCCGAACACGCTAATCCCGCTGGTGACGCTGCTGGGCCTGACGCTGCCGTCGCTGTTGTCGGGCGCGGTGATCCTCGAGCAGATCTTCGTCTGGCCCGGCATGGGGCGGCTGTTCTTCGAGTCGATCAGCCAACGCGACTACGACACGCTGATGGGGCTGACGCTGATGTTCAGCGTGCTGGTTCTGGTGGGCCAACTGCTCGCCGACATCCTTTACGCGGTGGTCGATCCTCGGGTGACCTATTCGTGACGCTCCAAAGACAGCCGCAGATGTCGCAGAAAACGCGGATGATGAAAGTTGTAGGAGGCGTCTCCGACGCCGATGACGCGCACCATTACGAAACGGTGTGGTGCGCGTAATCGGCGTCGGAGACGCCTCCTACAGAAAGAGTTTGATATTGAGTCAATCGTTATCCGTGCCCGCCGTGTAATCCGTGGTTAAATCCCCCGAAGCCTCGAAAAAGACGGCCCCCCAGTCGCCCGGCTACTGGCGTCAGACTTGGCGCCGTTTCCGCCGCAATCGGCTTGCGCTGGTGGCGCTGGCTTATGTGTTGGTGCTGTTGGTCATCGCGGTCTTGGCGCCGGTGATTGTTGGCACCAAGCCGATCGTCACTCGCTATAAAGGCGACATCCACTTCCCCTTCCTCGGTTACTACAACCGGGGCTGGGAATCGACGATCTTCCGCGACGATCGGGTGCTGAACCGCTACCCGATCAAGCTCCAGGACAACGACCCCGAGAGCTGGGCCGTCTGGCCGCTGGTCTATCAGGACCCTTACCGGCGTGTGCGGACACAGGACTTCGCCGAGCGCGAACGCGACGAGTCGGGCGAACGTGTCTGGCGCTACGCGGAGGGCTGGGAGGACTACGAGGAGAACCCGTCCGGCGCCGACGGCAAGCCGAGTCGGCAGAACTGGTTCGGCGTCAATCAGCAAGGCTTTGACGTCTTTGCCCAGATGGTCCACGGGACACAGACCGCGCTGAGCGTCGGCTTCATCGCGATGGGGATCGCCGCGGCGATCGGCATCACCGTCGGCAGCCTGGCGGGCTACTTCGGCGGTTGGGTCGACATCGCGCTCAGCCGCGTCATCGAGTTGGTGATGTGTATCCCGGCGCTGGTGCTGATCCTGGCGCTGGTGGCGTTGCTCAACAAAGTGAGCAACTTCCACTTGATGGTCGTCATCGGGATCACCAGTTGGACGGGCATCGCGCGGCTGGCGCGGGGCGAGGTGATGAAGATCAAGCAACTCGAGTACGTCACCGCCGCGCGGGCGCTGGGCGTCCCCTGGCCGCGGATCGTGCTGCGGCACGTGCTGCGCAACGCCCTGGCGCCGGTGCTGGTGCCGATCACCTTCGGCATCGCGTCGGCGATCCTGATCGAAGCGGGACTAAGCTACCTCGGCTTCGGCGCGTCGCCCCCCAACCCGAGCTGGGGCACGCTCCTGCAATCGGGCCGCAAGGCGATCCAGGAGATGTGGTGGCTGATCGTCTTCCCCGGCGTCGCGATCTTCCTCACCGTGCTAGCCTACAACCTAATCGGCGAAGGCCTCCAAGAAGCGACCGACCCGCGCTTGTCCGAAGCCGATTAGTTAGGAAAGGAGATAGGGGGATGTTGGTGATAGGGGGGATCACAAGCGGATAGACGATGCAATGGAGGCGCCGTCCTTCTCCCTTACTTGAAATCCCTTCGATAGTAGTTGTTTTAAAGCCGTGCGACGATCTGATATGGGCTTCGATAGGATTCAGCCCCGGGTCTGACTCACCGCTCGCCTGCGATCCCCCCTATCACCAACATCCCCAATACCTCCTTTCTCGTAATCGACTGAACTAGCTATGTCATCAGCCGTCATCGACGTTCAGAACCTTCGCACTTACTTCCACACCGAAGAGGGCGTCGTTCGGGCGGTGGACGACATTTCGTTCCGGGTGGATGAGGGACGCACGCTCGGCATTGTGGGCGAGAGCGGGTCGGGGAAGAGCGTGACGTCGCTGTCGATCATGCGGCTGTTGTCCTCGTCGGCGAAGATCGAGTCCGGCTCGATCGCGCTGCTGGGGAAGGACCTCGTGCAGCTCCCTGAGCCGCAGATGCGCACTCTCCGCGGCGCGACGGTGAGCATGATCTTTCAAGAGCCGATGACGTCGCTGAACCCGGTGTTCACGGTCGGCGCCCAGGTGATGGAAGCCCTGCGGCTGCACCAGGGGATGTCGAACGCCGAGGCCCGGCAGCGCACTATCGAGCTGTTCGAAGAGGTCGGCATCCCCAAGCCCCAGCAGTCGGTCGACAAGTACCCGCACCAGATGTCAGGCGGGCAGAAGCAGCGTGTGATGATCGCGATGGCCCTGTCGTGCGACCCCGAGCTGTTGATCGCCGACGAGCCCACCACGGCGCTCGACGTGACGATCCAGTCGCAGATCCTCGACATCCTGCGGCGCCTGCGCGACTCGCGCGGCATGTCGATCCTGTTCATCACGCACGACTTGGGCGTCATCGCCGAGATCGCCGACGACGTGCTGGTGATGTACCGCGGCAAGATGGTCGAGTACGGCTCGGTGCTCGACATTTTTCGTGATCCCAAGCATCCCTACACGAAGGGACTGCTCGCTTGCCGCCCGCGACTCGACTCGAAGTACCGCCTGTTGCCGACCGTGAGCGAATTCATGGCGACCGAGGAGGTGACTCTCGCCGATGGCACGAAGGACGTGCGTGTCGTCGAGAAGCAGCTCACCGACGCCGACATCGAGCGGATGACCACGCACGGCCGCGGCCGGCTGCTGCACCCCAAGAGCGAACTCGCCGCGATGGGTCACCCGTGGGAGGAGGGGCATCACGCCCCGGACACCAAGGCCGTCGAAGAGGGCGCTACGCCGCTGCTCGAAGTGAGCGACCTTCAGGTCCACTTCCCGGTGCGCCGTGGCTTGCTTGCGAGGGTCGTCGATCACACGAAGGCCGTGGATGGCGTGTCGTTCAAGGTCTACCGCGGCCAGACGCTCGGCCTCGTCGGCGAGTCGGGTTGCGGCAAGACGACGGCGGGCCGGGCAATCCTGCGTCTCATCGAGCCCACCGCCGGCACGGTTAAGTTCGAAGGCGTCGATGTCGGCTCGCTCGGTTCGGGCGAACTCCGCAAGCTCCGCCGCAAGATGCAGATCATCTTCCAAGACCCGTACGGCTCGCTGAATCCGCGGATGACAGTCGAGTCGACGATTGTCGAGCCGATGAACGTCCACGGCCTCGGCGGCAACCGGTCGCAGCGTCGCGAACGCGCCGCCGCGCTGCTGGAGGAAGTGGACCTCAAGCCCGAGCACCTGCGGCGCTACCCCCACGAGTTCTCCGGCGGCCAGCGGCAACGCATCTGCATCGCGCGGGCGCTGGCGGTGGAGCCCGAGTTCCTCGTCTGCGACGAATCGGTTTCGGCGCTCGACGTGTCGGTGCAGGCCCAGGTGCTGAACCTGCTGAAGCGACTGCAAGAGAGCCGCGGCCTCACCTACATCTTCATCAGCCACGACCTGTCGGTCGTGAAGTTCATGGCCGACATGATGGCGGTGATGAACGGCGGCAAGATCGTCGAGTTCGGCCCGTCCGAGAACATCTACGCCAATCCGCGCGAGGAGTACACCCGCAAGCTGATCAGCGCGACGCCCGACGACGACATCGAGCAAATCTGCCAGCGCAGCGAAGAGCGCGAGAAGAGGCGGGCGGCGCGGGCTTAACTCAATCGCCCTGCACTTGTCTTGACGAGATACGCATGGCCCGAAAACTATTGATCCTTGGCCTAGCTCTTCTGGCTATTTTTGCCGTTGTGACAGTCGTTTTCGTTCCGAGGTTGGCCGTTCAGGCACATCAACGAGCGGTGATTCAAGAGCTTTCGCTGTGGGAAGCAGAGTACGGTCGTGCTTCGACTGCGAGTGAAGCCATTCGCACTGCGGAGATGATTAAGTACGTTCAAACGTACTACCAACCCCGCGAGGGTTACCGCGGTAGCGAAGCGAGTGAGAACGTACTCCAATCGCAGCGGCAGGAAACGATCGACGCGATGGTCGCTGCGCTGAGGTCATTCACTGGCGAAGACTTTGGCGAGAACGCCGATGAATGGTTTGTATACTTGGGGTCAAACCAAACGTCCGACTAGCAACGCATGCAGGGACCATTCGTTAGCACGTTCAAATCCGCCAGCGTTGGGGCAATCGCATCCCCTTGGGGATCGCGTTGTCTTCGAACAGGCGGCTGACGAGCGTTGCGGCGTCGTCGGCAGTGCGCTCGGCGCGGAGCATCCAGGCCGAGCGGGGGAGGCCGTGGCCGTCGTAGCCGGCGGCGCCGAAGAGGGCCATCGCCGCGCCGCCGATGCGGCGGTTGAGGTCTTCGTTGAGCGGCGGCTGGCGGGCGGTCGTGAAACTCTCTCGGAGGCCGAGCGAGAGGAGTTGGCTGGCGGCTTGGCTCGATTCGCCGCCGTGCGTCTGGATGTCGTAAAGGGACTCGCGCAGGCGTGTCGCGTCGTGGGCGAAACGCTCGACGTCGGCCGACGCGGCGACGTACGCCAGTAGCACGTCGGTCCAGCGCTCGGCTTGTTTGCTGAGCGAGCGGGCGTGCCGGGAGCGCGGCGAGTCGGCGGGCCACCAAGCGAACACCAGCGCCCGCAAGCGGCTGGCCGCTTCGCGTTGCCCGTCGAGCGTGTTTTGCCCGATCGGCCCGGCCTCCTCGCCGCGGCGGTGCTGATCGTCGGCGGCGCAGATCGCGGCGACGATGCGGGTGAGTGTTTCGGAGAGCGTGACCTCTTCGACGAGCCGCACCAGCAGGTCGCCCGCTTCGTCGGCGGGGGGCGCCGTGCGGCTGTGGCCGAGGGCGCGGAGCGTGCGGCCCCAGCAATCGAGGCGGCAGCGCGAAGCGATCCAGTACTCCGAGAGCGTGTCCGAGCAGAGCGGCGCCCCCGACCGCAACAGCGGACCGCTGCGGAGGCTGAGCAGGCCGGCGATTTCGACAAGTTGACGAGCGTGCATCGCCAAAGGGGTGCGAGCAAGGGACGGATCAGTCGGTCCCCACCCAATGGCAAACGCCGGGCCTCATGCATGGCCTGAACGCAACGCGGCGTGAAATGCCCGGTGTTTCTAGGGTTTGTGCGTCGGCGCCACGGGAAACGTGGCGGCGGCCCGTGTTGCGAAATGACAACACGCCGGGACTTTAGGCGACGCTGCGAAACGCATCGCTTACAGCGTCGTTCACTTTGCCGCAGCGTCTCGCGCAGAGACGCGGAGACGCAGAGGGTCGGCAGCGAAGACTCACGCAAAGCCGCCAAGGCGCAAAGACAAAGTCCTTGAGAATGACGCAGCCGCAAACGATCACACAGCAACGCGTTCATTGCGGCTTACGCCATTGCGTGAGTCTTGAAGGTATCCAACTCTGCGTCTCTGCGCGAGACTTCCCAAGTTGCTCCGTGGATCAGAGCGAGGCTAGAAGCGCTACGACCAAGTGAAGCACGCTCTAGGGCTCTCAGAACCTTGACGGCGGCGGCGACATTGCGTCGGCGCGACTTACTCGCCGAGCTCGAAGAGCTGCACGCCCAGGGGCGTTACGTCGCCGGGGAGCAGCACGATGTCGTATTCGTCGTGGCCGGCGGCGAGCTGGTTGTCGTCGTTGAGGTAGAGGTGGTCGACGTCGTCGGGCGCCCAACAACTCGAGACAAAAGCGACGTGCCCGTCGCCGAAGAGGACGTTCTGGCCGCACTTGCCGTGATGGCGGCTGACAACCTCGGTCCCACTCGCCAGGGTAGGCGTGTCCGCTAGGATCGCCGAACGGCAGCCGCCTTTGCCGCCGAAGGGAATGAAACTGCGTCCCTGGAAGTAACCGATGCGGTAGGCGTAACTCCCCGCCATGAGCCGTTGCAGTTCGAGGAGTTGCTCGGCGTTGGCCGCTTCAAGATGTTCGCGCGTCGGGATGATAACCTTCAACTCACCGTCAGCGATCATCTGACTGAGATTCGAAGAGGGGCAGACGAGCGACCTTTGAAGCTCTTCTCGGTCGAAGTACCGCCCCTCGGCGAGCATCAACGTAAAGAGGCCGGCGTTTTGGGTAAGACCGATCTGCGGGATGTGGCCGTGGTCTTGCGAATAGCTCTGCAGGCCTTGACCCAGAGTCGCAAGGTTGAACGCGCATTGGTCGCGACGAGACGACTCGCGGCTCGCTTCGATCGCCGGCAGGATCAGTCCGCCCAGGAACGTCGCCGCGACGCCAATCGCGACGACCTCGACGAGGTTGTACCGCTTGCGGCCGACGCACTCGCCGGCGCGCTCTAAGTGGCCGGCCAGGATGGCGTGGGCCGTGCGGTCAGCGAGGCGTCGAGGGACGGGGACTTTCTCCGGCTCCGATTCTTCGCAGCATTCGGCGCCCTGATGGGCGTCGACACACCGGCTGAAAGTCTCGAGCCGCTCGGCAAGGTCCGGCTCATCAACAAGGCGCTGCTCAAACGCGGCCTTCTCGGCGTCCGAAAGTTCGCCGAAGTAGTATCGGACTAGTTGTTCGTCTTCGTCGCACATCGAAAACCGCCGCCCGCGACGCAGGAATGCCGGTGGGCCGAATCGCCCCGCCGGTCCGTGAACCGATCCCCAAGCTTACTTCACCCGCGCCGCCACGGGCCAGCAGCCTCGGGACCGGACGGCCCCTAAAAACGCGAAGCGAGCCGCCCGTCGCCGAGCGGCCCGCTCCGGTGGGTGGGAGAGGGACGGTGTCTCAGGTCGCCGGGTGGGCTTCACGCCACTGCTGGCCGAGGCTGCCGACCGCCGAGTGCAACCGACTCTTCACGGTGCCAACCGGCACCTGGAGTTCGTCGGCCGCCTCGCGGTACTTCATGCCGCGGAAGTAGACGAGCGACACCACCTGCTGGAGAGGCTCCGGCAGGCTGGCGACGGCTCGCCTCACCCACTCTGTACGCTCGGCCGACTCGAAGCGTTCGCCGGGACCCGTTTCGCCCGAGGGCAACAGGTCGATCAGCGAGCCGCTGTCGGAGTTTTCGGCGCGGGCCGAGCGGTTCAGGCTGACCGCTTGGTGACGCTTGTTCCGGCGTTGCAGGTCGATCGCCCGGTTCGTAGCGACCGTGTACAGCCAGGGACGGAACTTCCGGCCCGAGTCGAACAGGTGCCCCTTGCGGTGGACCTGGAGGAACGTGGCCTGGAAGGCGTCTTCGGCCAGGGCGGCGTCGCCCAGATAACGGCGGAGGAAGCTATAGAGCTCCCGCTCGTAACGCTGGATCAGCGTGGCGAGGTAGGGACGGTCTTCGTCACCCTCTTGGTGGAGGGCCAGGAGTTGCTCGTCGGTGAGCTGCTCCAGGGCCGTCTCCCGCAGGGCGGCGAGGTTGATGGTCCGATCTTCCGTGGCTTGCTTGGTCATCCTACGAACTCCTCTTCTCAGAGTTCGACGGCTAGAGGGAACGAGTCCTTGCTTCCCCGGCGTCTCTTATAGTGATCCCGCGGCCCCTAACGAGCGTACTCGTAATGTTCCTTGGGGCGTTGGACGCGTGGCGCCGGGCGTTTGCCCCACCTCCTTGCGGGGGGCGTGGCTCGGCACAGCTCCTAGTAATTGCAACGCTCGTGCCAGATCGGTCTGGCGTCGTTGCCTGCTAGGGGTTCGTTTTTCCTAAGGCATTCTTGGAAAGCGTTTTACGTCGGGTAGGCGCTGTTTTGTTCACCGATCGGGGTGGCGCCAGCATTTTTGACGGACTGTCAAAATTGCAATTTCTGAAGTCGCGACTGCCACATCAGCGTTCTCAAAATGAGACGATTGCGCGATTCTGCGACAGCGAAAGTAAGACGACCGGGCGCCTCGAAAGGTTCCCGCTGGCGCTCTAAATCCCGGAGAGAAAAGGGTTTGTGAATTGCGTCACAAACTGGACGGGAAACGCAATGAGATAGCCGGCGGCCCCGCCGGCGCTTCGCCCCCTCAATTAGCCCCCGGTCATTGACCGGTGGCTAATTGCGGATTGAGTCATCGCCAAGTACTCACGCCGCTGCGAGCAACTCCCGCCCCGCGTAGTACGCCAGAACCTCGCCCGCCAGGGCGCTGTAGTCCTCGGCGCCGCGGCTCTTGGCGTCATACTGGAAGATCGACTGACCGTGGCTGGGGGCCTCGGCGAGGCGGATATTGCGGCGGACGCGGCTGTCGTACAGCCGGACGTGCCGCCAGGGGCCGCCGCGCTGGCGGAGCTGCCCGAAGTAGGCCTCGACGTCGGCGGCGACCTCGGCCGAGAGCCGGACGCCCGACTCATACATACAGAGCACGACGCCCGCCATCTTCAGCCGCGGGTTGAGCCGGTCCGCCACGAGGCCGACGGTGGTCATCAGCTTGCTGAGGCCGTGCAGGGCCAGGAAGTGCGGCTGGAGCGGCAGGAAGACGTCCTCGACCGCCGACAACGCGTTGAGCGTTAGCACGCCCAGCGACGGTGGGCAGTCCACCAGGACGTAGTCGAACTGGGCCTCGGCGCCGACGAGCTTGTCGCGGAGGATCATCTCCCGGCCGACGACGCTCGCCAGCTCCATCTCCGCCGCGGCGAGGTCGATATGGGCCGGCGCCACCCGCACGCCCTCGGCCGTGTCGAACCAGACCTCGTCGAGCGTGGCGTCGCCGGTCAGCAGGTCGTAGGTGGTCGCCGACGGCCGCTTGGGGTCGGCGCCGAGGTGCAGCGAGGCGTGGGCCTGGGGATCGAGGTCGATCAGCCCGACGCGTTGCCCGGCCCGGGCGAGCGACGCCGCCAGGTTGACGGCCGTGGTCGTCTTGCCAACGCCTCCCTTCTGATTGATGACGGCGAGCGTGTGCATGGCGGTATGCGAGGGGAGCGGGGAGCGGGGGGTCGTGGGGAGCGGGCGGCGAGCGTAGCGGACACGGTCCCCTCGACCCCAGACCAATCCGGCCCCGATCGGGCCGTTTTCGCCGAGCTTTCCCACATCGCCCGCCACCCGGGTCATGCACACCCGTTCAGATGCGATTAAAGGGGGCGTACAACCGCTTTCGCTCCCTTGGTCGACTAGAACGTCCACCCCGCGCCGCAACGCCGTAAAGTGGCCCCCAGGGCCTCCCAGGCCCCTCCACAGAAACCCGCGTTTGCGCCCCTTATCAACTCACATCTGAGCCGGGGGCGCGAGCCCTCGGTGGAACCCGGGAACCCGCCACCCACCGAGGGCTCGCGCCCCGGCTCAGACGCGAACCGCCGGTCTAGCTCGGGCATTCTCCAGAGCGGGTCCGGTGCGGTATAGTCGGCCTGTATTCCGAGCTTCCGTCTCTAGCGACTCCGCGGCCCGCGAAGCTAGCGGCGCCGCCAGACCCGTCCGCTGTCCCGCCCGCTGAGATGTCCGAGCCCTTCGACCCCTACCGCGAGGCGTTAGTGGTCGAGCAGGAGACACTCTGGTCGCCCGAAGTTCGGGCCGCCGTGGTCGATTGGGAACCAGCCCTGCGCCAGCGCTTCGAGAGGCTGCTTCACGCCGAGGCGTCCGAAGCGGCAGAATTGCATTACGTCCGAGTCCACACCGGCTTCTGCCGCCAGATAACCGTCCAAACCGCCGATCTCGATCGCTTGCAAGCGCGCATTTCGAGCGGCGTTTGATAGATTCCTAGCTATGAGCAACGAAGCCGCTACCGTCCGCGTCTCCCTCGCCGAACGGAGTTACGACATCCAGATCGGTGAGGGTCTGTTGGACCAGGCGGTCGAGTTCGTCACCTCGCGCGGCGGCGCGCGGCACGTGGTGGTCATCACCGACGCCAACGTCGACGAGCTCTACGGCGACGCCCTGGCGGACCGCTTCGTCGACGCCGGCGTCGAGTCGCACGTGCTCGTCGTCGAGGCCGGCGAGCCGAGCAAGTCGACCGACGTCGTGGCCGACCTCTGGCAGACGATGCTCGACGAAGGCTGCGACCGGCAGACCGTCGTCATCGCCGTCGGCGGCGGTGTCGTGGGCGACATCGCCGGCTTCGTCGCGGCGACCTTCGCCCGCGGGTTGCGGTTCTTCCAAGTACCGACGACGCTGCTCGCGCAGGTCGATAGCTCGGTGGGCGGCAAGACGGGCGTCAACCTCGAGGGCGCCAAGAACATGGTCGGCGCCTTCTGGCAACCCGACGGCGTGCTGATCGACACGGCCGTCCTTAAAACCCTCCCCGAAGAAGAGTTCTGCGCGGGCCTCGCCGAGGTGGTGAAGTACGGCGTGATCCTCGACGCCGAGTTCTTCGCGTACCTCGAAGCCAATGCCGACGCGATCATGGATCGCGACCCGGCCGCCCTGCGCACGATCATCCAGCGGAGCTGCCGCCTCAAGGCCGACGTGGTCGAGGCCGACGAGCGCGAAGAGACCGGCCTGCGGGCCAAGCTCAACTACGGCCACACGTTCGGCCACGCCCTCGAAGCGGCGACAGGCTACAGCGAACTTCTGCACGGCGAAGCCGTGGCGATCGGCATGGCATGCGCCTCGCGGCTCGCGCAGAGCATGGGCCGGATCGACGCCGAGGCGACCGATCGCCAAGTGAAACTCTTGGAGCGATTCGAGTTGCCGACGGCGATCCCCGAAGGCATCGATCTCGGTGAACTTTCCGCCCTGATGTGGCGTGACAAAAAGGTAAAGGACGGCGAAGTCCGTTTCGTGTTGCCGACGCGCATCGGCGAGGTTGAAACCGTCGCCAGCCCCGGCGACGACTTGGTGCTGGCGTCGATGCGAACGTCCTAAAGTTCGTTCGCCGGACCGTCGAGGGCGTCCGGGAGACTCGCCTGTTCGCTGCCGGCGAATCCATCGAAATCGGCATTGCGGCCTTAAAAACCGCACATTCAAGGCCTTGATGTCTTCTTAAGCCTGCCGTGCTAGCGGCTTGTGGCAATCCGCAGAAAATGCCGCGTGCGGGTGGTCGTTTTGAGACGTTTCACCCTACAGACATTGTTCAATACCTGCGGTTTTAGGCAGGGTTGGCCGGATTCCCCAGCATTTCACTCGCGAAGTTTGGAGCCAGAGTTCATTCTTCGTGACCTTTCGCATTTTGCGGGTTTCCCGAAGTGAATGTCACAACCGAAAGGCTCTCTCCGGAGCTGAACGAGCTGTTAATTGCAACCACAAAGTATGGCCCCAACGTCCCCAGCCGGCTTCGACGAGGACGCGGACAATTCGCACTCCGAGCGCGTCACGAAGCCCCTCCTCGATGTCATCAGTTGTAGCGGCGCCGACACGACGCTTGTCGTGACCGCGGCGCGTTTAATCCAAGCGGATGTCCGGACGTTCGGTTCGCCCGAGTTGTGGCTTGATCAGCTGTCGCGCCGTGAGAGCGACGCCTCGATCGAGCCCGCCGACGTGGTGATGTTTGTCGGCTCGGCGGAGCGGCTGCTGTCGCAACGGTGCCTCCAACGCGGGTTGGTTGCGGCGCCCGACTCGATCATCACGGCGGCGATCACCGACGCGTCGTTCGATCTGACCATGTCGATCGTCAACCACGGCGCCCGCGGTCTGTTGGTCCTTCCCGGACCGACCGAACGGTTGTCGCAGCACCTCAAGGAGATCGTTGATCCGGCGATCCGCTGCCGCGACCATCGCCGCGCCGTCGTCCGTCACCGCCGCGCCGCCGCGACGCTGACCGCCGCCGAGAACGACGTGCTCGAAGCGATGCTCACCGGCATGCCCAACAAACAGATCGCGCTACGGTTGTCGATCGGCCTACGGACGGTCGAGCTGCGGCGCTCGAAGATTATGAAAAAGATGAAAGCCAAAAGCCTCGCCCAACTCATCAGCTTCATCTGCCTAGCGCAGCAACAAGACGGCTGCTAATAGGTTCCGCTGTGCGGACCGTGGTTGACGGTAGGCAGGGCGTTTAACTCCGCTTCCCGACGGGCGCGGCTCAAACGGGTTGATTTTCTTGAGCCACGTCCGTCAGAAAGCGGAGTGACAATCAGGGCAAATTCAACTCCACGGTCCGCGCAGCGGACCCTACAACTGGCATCCGCTTCGCCGGGTGTTTACTGTCGAGCGGTCTTTCACCGCTGACCGAACACCCCGCCATGCCGCGCCCGACGATCGACGAAGTCCTTGCCGAGGTGCGGCTGACGTGTGTCCGGGGCGTGGGGCCGATGCTTCGCAGCCGGCTCATCGAAGCGCTCGGCTCGGCGGACGGCGTGCTCGCCGCGCCGTCGTCCGACCTCCAAGCGGTGCGCGGCGTGGGGGCCAAGCTCGCCGAGGCGATCCTCAAAGCGCCGTCGGTCGATGACGCCGCGCGGATGCTCGACGAGGCCGCCGCGCACGGCATCCGTGTCCTCACGCTCGGCGACGAAGAGTACCCGCCCGGGCTGCGCGAGATCCCCGACCCGCCGCCGGTGCTCTACTGCCGCGGTTCGATCGAACCGCGGGATCAGCGCGCCGTGGCGATCGTCGGCACACGGCTGGCGACACGCTACGGGCTGCGCCAGACGGAGCGGTTCGCGCGCGACCTCGCCGCGGCGGGCGTGACGGTCGTGAGCGGTCTGGCGCGCGGCGTCGATGGCGTCGCCCACCGCGCGGCGCTCGACGCGGGTGGTCGGACGATCGCGGCGCTGGCCGGCGGGCTGATGAAGATCTATCCGCCCGAGCACGGCCGGCTCGCCGACGCGGTGGCGGGCTGCGGCGCGCTGGTGGCCGAGGCCGCGCCGCCGATGCCGCCGCTGAGTGGATCGTTCCCCCAACGCAACCGGATCATCAGCGGCTTGTCGCTGGGCGTGCTGGTCGTCGAAGCGGCCGAGCGCTCCGGCGCCCTGATCACCGCGCGCCACGCCGCCGAGCAAGGACGCGACGCCTTTGCGCTGCCGGGGCAGGTCGATAGCCCGCAATCAATGGGTTGCCACCGTTTGATTCAAGAAGGCGCAAAACTCGTCACTGCGGTCGAGGACGTGCTCGAAGAGCTCGAAGCGATGGCGCAGCTATCGATGCCGCCAGCGGCGCCATCACCATCCCGCGTCGCGAGCGCGCCGCCGAAGCAGAAGACGCTTCCCGCCATCGAATGGGACGAGCCTACCAAGACGCTGCTCGACAGAGTGGGCCGCGACGCGACGACTATCGATCAGCTTATCGATGAGACGGGGCTACCAATCGATCAGGTGCTAGCAGGGCTGTCGCGACTGGAAGCGGGCGGAGCGATCCGAAGGTTGAGTGGCTTCGCGGTGCAGTTGAAGTAAGAAGCGTTGAACTAGAGAGCGTCTGAGCCGTGGGCGCGAGCCCTCGGTGGGAACCCGTGTACCCACTTCCCACCGAGGGCTCGCGCCCACGGCTCAGACGGTTCGGTGATGTTGGGGTGGAATGCTTGGCAAGCTTTGCCGCGCAGGCAACCTCTCCCCATTGCGGCCACCTCGCCGCCTGTAGCGGTGCGGGCGGTCGGTCCTCTCGCGCGGCGCCTTCGACTGGTGGGATTCGCACGATCCTGCGTGTGCGGACGCCCGATCATTCCAGCGGAACGGAAGGTTCCGGGCGATGGACTCGCTCGCGATCGGCGGAGCCGACGCATCGAACCCCCTCGGCGGCTGGTCGCTAGTGGCCCACGCAGCCGAGCTCCCGGCGGACGGAGCGACAGGAGTGTCACGGATGAAACGACTCGTTAAAGCGACGTGCGGCTTCACTGCTGGGTTGGCGCTTGCCGCTGGCTCGGCGACGCCCGCCATGGCGCAGTTTGTGTCCGTCAACAACTATCAGCCGCCCGTAGCGCAACAGGCACAGGCGCCTCTGCAGGCGCAGGTCTATCCGCAGCACCAATTCCAGTACCAGCCGCAGCAGGCGGCGGCGCCGGGTTACTCGCAGGCCTACGCCCCGCAGGCCTACGCCCCGCAGGCCTACGCCCCGCAGGTCGCGAGTTCACAGGTGTATGCGCCGCCGACCCACGGGTATCCCCGCGTCGCCCAGCAGCCTACCGAGCTGCCCGCACCCGCCGAGACAGTGACGCCCCCGGCGCAGCCGACGCCGGCAGCCGCTGAAGCGTCCGCGCCGACGATGTACAACGAGGGCTACGCCCAACCCACGCAAGGCTACGCGCCGCATGACGGATCGATTCCGTCGGCGTCTTACCCAACGTCTTCTTACGCCGCGCCGGCCGCGGGCGATGTCGCAACGGGCGACTGCGCCACGGGCAACTGCGGCGTCGGCTACACGGATGGCTACAACTACGGCGCTCAATCGTGCGACGTTGGCGCCCCGGCTTGTGACGTCGGCGGTTGTGCGTATCCCTCGGCGCCGCGTCGCCAGTGGTTCGCGGGCATCTATGGCCTGTACCTCGACCGTGCGGGTGACAGCTCGAAGCGGGCCGTCGCCTATCTTGAGGACGACCAGAACGCTTACATGCCTGGCACGGACTATTACCCGATGCCCGGCATGCCGACGCTGTTCACGGCCGACGCAGGCGACTCGGGCATGTGGGGCGCCGAAGTTCGCTTCGGCAGCACGTTCGGTTGCGACCCGTGTAACTGCATGCAGCCCTACGCTTGGGAAGTCGGTTACTGGGGGATCGATAACGACGCCAGCGACGCTTACCTCACCATCCCCGGCGTCGTAGCGAACGGGTACGCCCAACGTCTCTACACGATGCTCCCGTACGACGACCTCAACGTCGATCGCGACGGTGCGGGCATGAACTACACGAACCGCCAGATCTATGAAGACGAAGGGGCGCCTGCCGACGGAGATATTTACTCTCACGATACGCGGGTCCTCGGCATCCGGGTGCGTCAGCGGTTCACTGCTCAGAACCTGGAGCTGAACTTCTGGCGGTTCGGCACGCCCACCGCGGTCGGCGGCTGTGGCATGGGCGCCTGTGCCCCGTCGGCTTGCGACACGGGCTGCGACCCGTGCGGCATGAGCGGGTACGCCGGCTACGGCGGATGTGCCCCGTGCCGCCCGCCGCGTCGGTTCTTCATCAATGGCGTCTGCGGCGTTCGCTACATGCGGATCGACGACGACTTCGGCCTCGACTGGCAGTTCACGACCGTCGATGGCACCGGTATGCCCAACACGATGCCGATGCCCGAGCCGGATCGCTACATGCCGATGCTTGAGAGCGACAACAACATGTTGTTCTCGACCTACCAAGCCGATAACGAACTGGTCGGCTTCCAGCTCGGCGGCAGCATGAACTGGCTGTGCGGGTGCCGCTGGAACTTCTTCGCCGACACCAACTTCGGCATCTACGGCAACAACGCGTCGGTTTACAAGCGGGTCTACGGCGGTGGCGGGTCGATGGTGACCTTCGCCGAAGACGGCATGCTCGCCGAAGTGAACGGCAGCGAGACCTCGCTGGCCTACGTCGGCGAACTGCGTGCCGGCGTCGGTTACCAAGTGACCTGCAACTGCCGCGTGACGGCCGCGTACCGGTTCATCGGCATCGGCGGAGTGGCCCTGGGCGTCGAGGAGTTCCAGAACACCAACTGGGCCAACTCGGAGTACGCCAGCCACATCGACACGAACAACTCGCTCATCCTTCACGGCCTGCAGACCGGCGTGGAGTACAAGTTCTGAGCCTGACCAAGTTTCGAGCCTGCTGAGCCGCCTAAGTCGAGTTAGGCAAAGGGTTCGCAGGCTCCGCTGATCGCCGCCCCCGTGCCCACGGGGCGGACTTTCAGCCAACCGTCCCCCCTTTGTAGGCGAGGCCCGCTGATGCGAAAGCATCGGCGGGCCTCGTCGCTTTTTTGGGCTTTGTAGGAGGCGTCTCCAGACGCCGATTACGGTCTCCTAGCCGAACACGGCATGGTGCGCGTAATCGGGGTCTTGAGACCCCTCCCACAATTGCTTACGCCGTGGCGGCGAGTAGCATGCGGAACCCGGGGTCGCTTTGCATCGGCGCGAAATCGGGTTCACTGGCGACCATCGAGCGGAACGCGCGGTCGAGGTCGAAGGCGCGCTTGAGCCGTTGCAGCGCTTCGAGCTTGCGCCCGGCGAGGCTGTAGTAGCAGGCCAGGTTGTAATTGAGCAGGGCGTCGCCGGGCGTGCGGCCGAGGGCTTGCTCGAGGGACCAGACGGCTTGGTCGAGTTGGCCCGACCGCTTGTAGCACCAGCCCAGCGCGAGCCACGACTCGGTCGGCGTCGGGTCGAGCTCGACACTCCGCCGCAGCGGATAGATCGCCTCGCGGTGCCGCTCGAGTTCGCGCAGCGACTCGCCCAGTAGGTAGCAGGCGTGGGCGTCGGAATGCACCAGCTTGCCGCGGCGCTGCAGCGACCCAAGGGCCTGCGACGCCATACCGAGCTCGAGGTACCCCTCCGCCTCGCGCGAGGCGCCGTCGAGCTGCATCCGGTGGCGGGTGAGGGGGGTGAGCACGAACATCGGCCGTCGGCGGGGCTACGAGACCAAAACTTGTTAAGTGATCGCGCTACGCAGCGCGTCGGTCCATGACCGCGATTCTATCGCTCCGCTCCGAAGCGCCAAAGAATTCCGCACACGATTCGGCGAACCACGTCGCGACGCGCCGGCGCGAACGGCAAGGGCGGCAAGGTCGCGGGCCGGTTGCGCCGCTCGGGAAAACCTCGCCGACAGCCGCCAGGAAGTGATTCGCAAGAATCTTCCAAGATTCTCGCACGGATCGGCGCGGGGATTGTCACTAACACTAGTAGACAGTTCCGCAAAGCGAGCTTTGGCGAGCCGCGGCTCGCCAGTCCAATCTACTATTGAGCGTTTCCCATGCGACTTACCCTCCGCACGCTGCTTTCCTATCTCGATAACGTGCTCGACCCCCCCGCGCGGGCCGAGTTGCAGCGGCAGATCGAGGCCAGCGAGCACGCCAGCGAGTGGGTCCACCGCACCCGCGACGTCACGCGACGGCTGAAACTCGGCGCCCCCGAGCCGGGCGGCAGCGGCTCGATCGACGACCCAAACACCGTGGCCGAGTACCTCGACCGGACGCTCCCCGAGGAGGGCGTCGCGGAGTTCGAGCGGGTGTGCCTGGAGTCAGACGCGATGCTCGCCGAGGTGGCGTCTTGCCACCACGTGCTGGCGATGTTCTTGTCCGAGCCGGCCGAGATCGACCCCGACACCCGCGGTCGGTTGCACCGGCTCGAAACGGACCTGGCGGCGGCCTTAAAGGCGCGGGCCGAGAATACGCCGCGATCGGTGAGCGCGGAACCCGCCGCCCCGGCGGCGGAGACGGTCGAGCCGCAACCGGCCCGCCGTGTCAGGACGCGTCGGCGACGGTCCGCCGAAGCCGAGGAGTCGGGCGGCTTCTGGTCAGACTTTGTCCCGTGGATCCCGGCGGTCGCCGCGCTCGTGTTGTTGTCGCTGACGGCGTTCCTGGTGCTCAACAACGAACCAACACCCGTCGCGAAAACCCAAACCGAGAACCCGACCGCCGACACCGAGGACAGCAACACCGAAGACACCGGCGCCACAACCACCGGCGATAGTGCTGATGAAGAAACCGGTGACGACCAAGCGGGTGATGACGAAACCGCGGGGCAAGCCACCCGCAACGGCGACGACCTTGAAGAGCTGGAAGCGAGCGGCGGCGTGGCAAGCACCCCCGAGCCAAGCGACAGTGCAACCGTTGAACCGTCGGGCGAGGACGCGCCGGCCGGGCCTGATCCAGTAACCGAACCAGCGGTGAACAAAGGCGCGGAGACGACTGCCGCGCCGGGCGGCTCAACGGAAGTCCCGGCCGAGCCAACGTCCAACACACCGCCGCCCACGCCAACGGACCCGTCGGCAGCGAACGCCTCGGCGGAATCCGACGCGATGGACGCCGCCCCCGCCCCCGCCGATCCCGATGCGGCTGAGTCAGACACGGCTGGATCGGACAAGGCTGGCGAAGACGCCGAGCCACCAGCCGTGCTGACGTTCTACGGCGACCCCCCGCCGCCCGACGCCCCGCAGACCGGGCCTCTCAGCCGACTCGACCCGGACGGCTTCGTTGTCGTCGAGGCCGAAGGCGGCGCGTGGCGCCGGTTGTTAAACGGCATGTTTATGGAGGCCCCGCAGAAGGGGCACGTGATCAGTATGCCGGCCTACCGCGGCGCCTTCGAGCTCAGCCAGGGTGTCCTCGTCGAGTTGGTTGATCAAACCGAAGCGGTCATCGATCCCGAGCAGCCCGGCATTGAGCTGCGCTATGGCCGTGTCGTTATGAGTGGCTCCCCGAACGCCGAGGAGCCTGTCGAGATCGCGGTGCGGATCGACTCGATCGACTACACGCTGGAGCTTAGCCCCGGCGCGAGCGTCGCGATTGCGGCGGATCGTTTCTACGAGCCGGGCCGGCCGATGCTGGAGGACGCGGCGCCGATGGTGGCGATCGCTCACACCCTCAGTGGCGACGCGACGTGGAAGACGCCGACCAGCGAACGGACCAGCGCGCGGCCGGCGCCGTTGTTTTATGTCAGCGGCAGTTTGTCGGGCGCGCCGGAGGGCTTCCGAGACCCCGAATGGGTGACGTCCGTCGCGGTGTCCGACGCCGACCTCGAGTCCTCGCCCTATGTCGCGGGGCAGGTGGAGGGGGTCGTGCTGCCCCAGCTCCTGGCGATGGCGGACCCGACGACCTCGCGCGAGACCCGCGACGTCGTGTCACTCGCCGGCCGGTGCGCGGCGGCGCTGATGCAACCCGACGCGCTCGTCGCGTCGTTCGAGGACAAGGCCCAAGCGGACGAGTGGCAGCGGCACCTCGACGCGCTGCGGCAGGTGGCTTCACGCAGCACCCGGGGGGCCGAAGTGGTCCGGCAGGCGTTCGTCGAGAAGTACGGCGCAACCGGCGGCGGGGCCCTGTTCGAGGTGGTCCAGGGCTTCACCCCCGACCAGGTCGGCGACGACGCCGCGTCGGTCCAAGCGGGCGTCGTCCCCGGCAAGCTGCTGCCTATGCTCGACTCAGAGGACCTGGCGACCCGGGTCCTGGGATCGCTAGCGCTTTTCGAGTTGATCGACCACCGGCAGGCCGCCAAGGACATCGCCGTGGCCGATCGTCGGGACCGGCGGACTTTCCTCCGCCGGCTTGAACGGGACATCCGGGACGGCGAATTGGCCCTGTTACCCCGATAGAATCCCTCGGGGTGTGGGAAACCGTCGGGTCCCGCCGTCTGCCTAGGTTCCGCAGCCCGGGCCCGGGCGTTACACTTCGGTGCTACAGCCTGCCGACGGCGGGCCGTGAACGACCACAGACGAACGGGTCCGAGTCCCGCTAGCGGCCGCTCCGCTGCGAAAGGGGGCGCGAGACCGGCTAGGCGGCCACGTCGCCCGAGGAGCATGCAACGGTGCAGATTCAAGTTACGGCCCGCCACGGGCACCTCAGCGACGAGTCTCACGATCGCGTTAAGGCGAAAGCTGAGAAGCTCTTGCGGCATTTCGATCGGTTGATGTCGATCGAGGTGGTCATCGACTTGCAGGATTCGAACAAGCCACGGGTGGATGTGCTGGTCTCGGCCGAGCACAAGCACGACTTCGTGGCGCACGACCAGTCGATGAACCTGATGACCTCGGTCGAGGCGGCGATTCACAAGGTCGATCAGCAGGTCCGCAAGTACAAAGAGCGCATCATCGAGAACCACCGCGACCCCGAGGTCAAGCGACTGGCCCCCGAGGCCGCAGGCGCCGATACCGACGACGACGTGGAAAACTGATAACGACGAGTTCGTAGAACCACAGGGCGCCCACGGCAACTCCGACGCCGTGACCCATAGCCGCTACTCCCTGCGGCCGGCGCTGAACCAGCAGGCTTTGAACGATGGACTTTGCCGACTTCATCAGCAAGAAAGCGATCCGCCCTCAGCTCGAGGCGACGGACAAAGAGGGCGCCATCCGTGAGATGGTCAAAGCGCTCCTCGACGCGGGCGAGATCGCCGCGGACCAGTTCGACGGGATCGTGCAAAAAGTGCTCGACCGCGAAGAACTGGGCAGCACCGGCATCGGCCGCGGCGTCGCCGTGCCCCACACCAAGCACCCCAGCGTCGAAAAGCTCTGCGGCGCCGTGGCGGTGAGCGAGGCGGGCGTCGAGTTCGCCAGCCTCGACGGGGACCCGGTCCACCTGCTGTTTCTGCTTGTGTCTCCCCCCGACCGCCCCGGCGACCACCTGCGGGCGCTGGAGAACGTGTCGCGGCGGCTGCGTGACGATCAGTTCTGCCGCTTCCTGCGTCAGAGCAAGACAGCGGACGACATCTGGCAGCTGCTGGAAGAAGCCGACAACAACCAGTTTGGAGCCTAGGGCGGTTCGGCGCGTGAGGCCGCGCTGCCCTCCCGGCGTCACCGGCGCCGACTGTGAGAGACCATGCCACAAGAGGAGCAACCCGTTGCCACGCGGCGCGTCGTCGTCCGCGAACCCAACGGTTTGCACATGCGACCGGCGGAGACCGTCGCCCGTACCGCGATGCGGTTCGACGCGACGATCACGCTGATGCAAGGAGACCATCGGGTCGACGCCAAAAGCATCTTCGACCTGATCACTTTGGCTGCCGAGGAAGGATCGGAGCTCGACCTCCGGGCGGAGGGCCCCGACGCCGAGGCAGCCGCAGAGACGCTAGCGACGCTTTTCAAGAACAAGTTTGAGACCCCGCCCAGCCCGGGCGGCGAGCCGCCGGCGAAGTGACGCCGCTGAGGGCTCGCCGCGAAAGGCCGGGTTGCAACACCACCAAGACACCGGCGCCGACGAGCGTCGCGAGCCAAGGCCAAACGCCCACTCGGCTCTGTTTTCTAGACGGTTTAGGCTCCCTAAACCGCGTAGTGAACAGACCGTCTCGGCGGCCTACCGGTCGCGACGCGAGCCGCCGACCCGCAGCCTATGCGCCCCCGATTGCGGCGCGGACGACGCCTCCGAGCGTTTGTCCCCGCAGTCACCGGCGGAGCGGCCGCGGGGCCGCCCGATCGGCGCCGACCGGGAGCAGCGATGATTCGGCTGCAAGGCATCGCCGTATCGCCAGGCGTCGCCATCGGCGAAGCGCTGGTTGTCGACAACGAGGGATTCCGCATCCCCCGGCGGTTCTTGCCGCGCGACGCCATCGAGCGTGAGATCCTGCGGCTCGCCAAGGCGATCGACGAGACCACCGCCGAGATCAACGAGAGCCGCCGACGCATCTCCGAGCGGCTCGGCGACGACTACGGGTCGATCTTCTCCGCCCACGCCCAGATGGTGAACGACCGCAAGCTCCGCGGCGAGCTTGAGGAGCTAATCCGCGACCGCCACTACTCGGCCGAATATTCAGTCAGCCGCGTGCTGCGGCGTTACGCGAAGGTCTTCCAGTCGCTCGAAGGCGCCTACATGGCGGAGCGGGCGAACGACATCTTCGACATCGAGAAGCGGCTCCTCCGCCGCCTGCTCGGCGAGAAACGTGAAGAGCTGGCGCAGGTGTCCTCCGAGGTTCTCGTCCTCGCGCGCAACCTGACTCCTAGCGAAACGGCGGCGATGAAGCCGGAGTTCATCCGCGGCTTCGCCACCGAAACCGGCGGCCCGGGGAGCCATACCGCGATCGTCGCCGAGGGGCTCGGCATCCCGGCGGTGGTCGGCACCGGCGCGTTCTTGTCGGACGTGTCGGGCGGTGAGACCGTCATTATCGACGGCGACGAGGGCCTCGTCATTCTTCGTCCCGACGAGGAGACGGTCGCCCGCTACCGTCACGAGGTCGCCGAGCAGAAGACCCTCGCCGCGAAGCTCGACGAGCTCTCGGACAAGCCGTGCGAGACGCTCGACGGCGAGCGCATCCAGCTGTTGGGGAACATCGAGTTCCCCGCCGAAACGAAACTCTGCATGCAGCGCGGCGTCGATGGCATCGGCCTGTATCGGACGGAGTTCCTGTTCCTCACCGGCGATTCGATCCCGACCGAGGAGCAGCACTACGCCGCCTACCGCGAAGTCGCCGAGGCGATGGAGGGGCGGCCGGTCGTGATGCGCACGCTCGACCTCGGCGCCGACAAGCTGCCGCTCTTCCCCGCGCCGGACGACGAGCGCAACCCGTTCCTCGGGCTGCGGAGCATCCGCCTGGCGCTGAAGCACGTGGACATCTTCCGCATGCAACTGCGGGCCATCCTCCGCGCGAGCGCCGTTGGCGACGTGCGGGTGATGTTCCCGCTGGTGAGCAACGTCATCGAGCTACGCCGCGCGCGGATGGTGCTCGCCGACGCGATGGAGGACCTTGAGGAAGAGGGCGTCGAGTTCGACCGCCACATCAAGGTCGGCATGATGGTCGAGGTCCCCGCCGCGGTGGTGATGATGGACCACTTCGTTCACGAGGTGGACTTCTTCAGCATCGGCACCAACGACCTAGTGCAATACACGCTGGCCGTCGACCGCAGCAACAAGGACGTCGCCTCGTTGTACACCAGCGCCGACCCGTCCGTGATCCGCCTCGTGAAGATGGCCGTCGACGCCGCGGGCGCCGGCGGCAAACCGATCAGCCTCTGCGGCCAGATGAGCGGCGCGCCGCTCTACACCATGCTGCTGCTGGGGCTTGGCCTGCGTTCCCTCAGCGTGACGCCCTCGGCGGCGCCGGAAGTAAAACGAGTCGTCCGCAGCACCACGATCGATCATTGCAAGAATGTCGCCGCGCGCGTCCTCTCCTTGGAGAGCGCCCGCGACATCAAGACTTACCTCCGGGAAGAGCTGTCGAAGCTCTTGCCAGACCAACCTGTTTGATTGCCAACCGAATGAGCCGTCGGCGCTAGCCGCGCGCTAGCGCCACCAAACAACACACCACATCCCATTCAATCCCCCACGAGTTAACCGGCGGCGCCGCCACCCGCGGCTAGCGCCGACGGCTCAACGGGACATCACACACGCCGCGATCATCGCGGCCACACACCACACAACCCCAAGACAACCTATGAAGACAGAGATGCTGATCAACGTCTCGCAACCGGAAGAGTGCCGGATTGCGGTCGTTGAGCATGGCGTGCTCGAAGAGCTCTACACCGAGCGCGCCAGCCAAGACAATTACGTCGGCAACATCTACAAGGGCCGGATCGTCAACCTTGAGCCGAGCATCCAGGCGGCGTTCGTCGATTTCGGCGTCGGCCGCAACGGCTTCCTGCACATCAGCGACGTCGAGGCCCAGTACTTCCGCCAGGGCGGCTACGACCCGGACATGCCGATCGAGCGTGACGGCTCGCAGCCCGGCGCGCGCGGCGACGCTTACGGCGCGGAGTTCGAGTCGGACGAAGACGCCGACGGTGACGACGAGGCCAACGACGAGGAATCGGCCGAGGACGAAGGCGAAGGGGGCGCCACCACGAAGACGAAGGCCCGCTCGCAGCGCCGCCGCCCCACCGGCGCGCGGCCGCGCGTGAAGCCGCCGATCGAAGAGATTTTCCGCCGCGGCGATGAGGTGATCGTCCAGGTCATCAAGGAAGGCATTGGCACCAAGGGCCCGACGCTCTCGACCTACATCAGCATCCCCGGTCGTTACCTCGTGTTGATGCCGGCGCTGGGACGCATCGGCGTGTCGCGCAAGATCGAGGACGAGGACGCCCGCAAGCGGCTCCGCGCGATCCTCCGCGAGCTGAACCCGCCCAAGGGCCTGGGCTTTATTGTCCGCACGGCCGGCACCGACCGCACGAAGCGCGACCTGTCGCGCGACCTCGCGTACTTGCTCCGCCTGTGGAAGATGATCGTCAAGCGGATCAATACGCAGGAAGGCCCCGGCGACATCTACAAAGAGTCCGACATCGTGATCCGCACGATCCGCGACATTTTCTCCGGCGACATCGACGCGATTCACATCGACGAACCCGAGGCGTTCGAGCGCGCGCGAGACTTCCTCAAGGTCGTGATGCCACGCTACGTCGACCGTTTGCAGTACTACATGGGCAATGAGCCGCTCTTCTCCAAGCACAAGATCGACGAGGAGATCTCGCGGATCAACGATCGGCATGTCCCGCTCAAGGGCGGCGGCTCGCTCGTGATCGATCAGACCGAGGCCCTCGTCGCCATCGACGTCAACAGTGGCAGCTTCCGCTCCGGCGGCGGCGCCGAGGAGTCGGCCTTCGCGCTCAACCAGATCGCCGCCAAGGAGATCGCCCGGCAACTACGACTGCGCGACTTGGGTGGCGTGATCGTCAACGACTTCATCGACATGCGCCGCGAGCGCTACCGCCGCACCGTCGAGCGGACGCTCAAGGACGCGATGAAGCGTGACCGCGCCCGCACCAAGGTGCTACGCACGAGCCCCTTCGGCCTCATCGAGATGACGCGGCAGCGCATCCGGCCAAGCCTCAAGCGCAGCGTCTACCGCGAGTGCCCGGCTTGTGCGGGGACGGGCCTCGTGAAGTCGGCCGAGTCGATGGCGATCGATGTGCTGCGGCGGATGATGCGGATCGCCCATAACGAACGCGTCGCCCGGGTGACGGTGACCGTCGAAGAGGCGGTCGCTACGTACCTCAACAACCGCAAGCGTCGTGAGCTGGCGAAGCTCGAGGACGATGGCGCTTGCCAAGTCGTGATCCTCGGCAAGGAGGGCGTCTCGCCCGAGCACGTCCACTTCGCTTGCGAAGACGACACGGGCCGCGAGGTGCGTATCGACGGCTGATTGCTTGAAAAGCTCTGACTTCCAACTCGGAAAGCGAAGCGCCCTCTCTGTGGGAGGCGTCTCCAGACGTCGATAACGCGCACCATGCCGTAGACGGTCAGGAGACCGTTATCGGCGTCTGGAGACGCCTCCCACAAGAGACAAGTAAAGAAGCAGCCTCCTATAGAGGTAAGGTGATGAAACGCAATCTCTTCGCTGTCGTTGTGCTGGCGTTCTTCTCGCTGAGCGCCGGCGCAGCCGACTCGATCCCCAGCACACTCGAGCCGACGGTCATCGTTTCGACCGAGGCGGAGCCGATGGCGCGCGGGCCGTTCGCGCCGTCTTGGCAATCGCTCGAGGCGTACGAGGTTCCCGAGTGGTTTAGGGACGCCAAGTTTGGCATCTGGGCCCACTGGGGCCCGCAGTGCGAGCCCGAGCGCGGGGACTGGTATGCGCGGCACATGTATATCCCGGGCCACTGGCAATACGACGACCACCTGCGTCAGTACGGCCATCCGAGCGAGCACGGCTTCAAAGACGTGATCCACGCCTGGCAAGCCGAGCGGTGGGACCCGAGCGACCTGGTGCGTCTCTACAAGCGGGCCGGCGCGGAGTACTTCTTCGCGATGGCCAACCATCACGACAACCTCGACCTCTGGGACAGTAAGCATCACGAGTGGAACAGCGTCCGCGTCGGACCGAAGAAGGATTTGGTCGGCGGGTGGGCCGAGGCCGCGCGGGCCGAGGGGCTGCGGTTCGGCGTGAGCGTTCACGCGGCGCATGCCTGGTCGTGGTACGAGCCTGCGCAGGGGGCGGACCGTGAAGGCGACCGCGCGGGCGTGCCGTACGACGGCCGACTGACGAAGGCCGACGGCAAGGGGAAGTGGTGGGAAGGACTCGACCCGCAGCTGCTCTACGCCCAGCGTCACGAGCCCGCCAAGGACTTCATGAACTCTGGTTCGATTCACGCGCGTTGGAACTGGAGCAACGGGATCACACCACCGGACCAGGCGTATTGCCAAGCGTTCTACGACCGCACGATCGACCTCATCAACCAAGCCGACCCCGACCTCGTCTACTTCGACGACACGGCGCTGCCGCTATGGCCGGTGAGTGACGCGGGCCTCAAAATCGCCGCCCATCATTACAACCGTCGGGCGACCGGAGACGGCGCCAAGACCGACGCGGTGCTGTTCGGCAAGATCCTCGACGCGCAGCAGCGGCGCTGCATGGTTTGGGACATCGAGCGCGGGCAGAGCAGCCGCATCGAGCCCGAGCCGTGGCAAACGGACACCTGCATCGGCGGCTGGCACTACGACCGCGGCGTCTACGATCGCAAAGGCTACAAGTCGGCGGCGACGGTGGTGCGGACGCTCATCGACGTGGTGAGCAAGAACGGCTCACTGCTGCTCAATGTGCCCGTGCGCGGCGACGGCACGATCGATGAACGCGAACGCGCGATCGTCGAAGAGATCGCCGGCTGGATGGCGACCAATCGTGAGGCGATCATCGCCACGCGCCCGTGGAAGGTCTGCGGCGAGGGCCCGCAGCTCGAGGACGCCCCGCCGCTCACCGCACAGGGATTCAATGAAGGGAAGGGCAAGCCCTTCACCGCCGACGACATCCGCTACACGCAACGCGACGGCGTCGTCTACGCGTTCGTGATGGCGCGGCCGGAGGGCAGGGTGACGTTCCAGTCGCTGACCAAGAACGCCGGGCACTTCGAAGGGGAGATCGCCAAGGTCGAGCAGCTCGGCCACGGCGAGGTGGCGTGGGCGACGACCGACAGCGGCGTCGAGATCACGCCCGCCATTGCGGGCCTCGCCGCGGACCACCCCGTCGTCTTCCGCCTAACCCCCATGGAGTGAGTTCACGAATGCCCTCGGACCGCGACAAGACGCTCGCCGCGTTTGGTGAGAAGCAGGCGGCGTCTTACGACGACCGCTTCGCGAAGGCCTCGGCGATGCGCGATGCGATGCACCTCGTGACCCGGCTCGCGCTGGGCGAGCTGTCTGATGACGCGCGGGTGCTCTGCGTCGGCGCGGGGACGGGCCTGGAGATCGCTTACCTGGCGGCGGCCTTCCCACGCCGGCGATTCACGGCCGTCGAACCGGCGCCGGCGATGCTCACGCTGTGCCGTCAGCGCGCCGACCGCGAAGGCTTCGCCGATCGCTGCGAGTTCCACGAGGGTTTTCTCGAATCGCTACCCGAGGGCGAGCCCTACGACGCGGCGACGTGTTTGCTAGTATCGCACTTCCTCGAGCGGCCCGAGCGAAGCGAGTTCTTCGCGGAGGTCGCGCGACGGCTCCAACCGGGCGCGACGCTCGTGAACGCCGACCTGGCGTCGGGCGTCGGGACGCCCAGGCACGCGCGGCTGATGGCGGTCTGGCGCCGCATGTGGCTGCTGTGCGACACGCCGGTCGAACAGGTCGACCAGATGCTCACCGAATTTGAGAAGAAGGTGCCGCTGCTGCCGCCGGCGGAAGTCGTGGAGCTCGTTTGCTCCGCAGGCTTTGAATCGCCGACGCCGATCTTACAGACGCTACTGATCCACGGCTGGAGCTTTACGCGCTCAAGCTAGAATGGGCTTCGCTTAGTCGTTGCGTTTCTAGCGTCGCGCTGACTTATGGAGCAAAGTGGAGAAGTCTCGCGCAGAGACGCGGAGGCGCAGAGTTGGATGTTCTTAAGTCTCACGCAAAGGCGCTAAGCCGCAAAGGACGCGCTCTTTCACGATTGCTTGGGCTTGCGCTCTTTTATTCTGAGATACTTGTCTTTGCGCCTTGGCGGCTTTGCGTGAGTCTTCGCTACCCACGCTCTGCGTCTCCGCGTCTCTGCGCGAGAGGCTATGGCAAAGTGAAGATCGCTGTATGCAATCAGGCCGTCGTGACCGTCGTGGTGAAATCTTTGATGACCATTCTCATCAAGACTTGCCCTTATTCGGGCGCCACCGACTCGCGCTCCGCGGCGTCCTCCTTCCCCTCGTCGACGAGTTCCTCGGCCTCTTCGTGGTCCTCGGCCGACGCGTCGGGCGCGGTGTGGTCCCGCTCCGCCAGCGCGAACGTCGCCTGGATCGCGAAGTGATCGGAGCCCGGCGTCATCACCCGGTTCATTGACGCCAGGTGTAGGCCGTCCGACACGAAGACGTGGTCGATCGGAAATCGGCACGGGGGCCACTTGATGGGGTACGTGTTCATCAGGGCCCGCCCACGCCGCGGGTCCTTGAGGGCGCTGAGGTCTTGGAAGAGCCGCGTCGTGTGCGACCAGGCGACGTCGTTGAAGTCGCCGGTGACGATCCAACGCGGCTCGTGATCCCGCCGGGCCTCACGGGCGACGAGCACCAGCTCGGCGTCGCGGACGCGGCTGTCGTGCCGGTCATCGTCGTCATCGCCATCTTCCTCGGCGTGCTTCCGCTCGGCGTGGCTTTCGCGGAGGCCGGGGGGGGTGGGGTGGATGCCGACGAAGCGGAGCGGCGCGCCGTCGGAGAGTTCAACGGTCGCGAAGATCGACGCGCGTTCGTCGCTCACCAAATGGCGGACTTCTGGGTCGTTCAGCGGGAGACGCGACCAGAGCACGATCCCCAACCCCTTGTCGCGAACCACGCCGGCGCGGTGCGGGTAACGCTCGTCGAGCGGCGTCAGCGCTGTGGCCCACTTCTTATCGACTTCGACGACCAGCAGCAGGTCGGGGTCTTCCTCGAGGAACATCGCCAAGACGTCGTCGTACCGGCGGTTCTTGTAATCGATGTTGGCGGTCAGCAGCTTGAACGTCGTGGCGGCGTCATCGGTGGCGTCGGGGACCTCGTGGCGCCACAGCGGCGTGAAGGGCGCGACGTGGGTCAACTGCCAAGCGGCGACCGCGGCGATCACGACCAGCATCGCGGCGTGCTGCGAGTGGAAAGGATTCCGCAGCGCGTGCCCTACCGTGAGCCCCAACGGCAAGAGCAGCAGGAACACGATCTGCAGACGGGGGAAGTCCCAGACCCGCACCCACCAGGCGCCGGCAGGAACGAGCGGCAGGAGGGTCACCAGCACGAGCAACCCCAGCGTCGCCGGCGCCGACCAGAGGAGCAACTTATCGATCATGAGCGTCCGCGGAAGCAAGTAAGTCGTCGCTAAGCACGCCCCAACTGTAGGCGCCTTTGGCGGCAGTGGAAGCGGGACGCGCCGATTTCGGGCTCAGCCGGGGGCGGAAGCCCGCGGTGCGGTGGGCGCCTGCTTCCTCCGCTGGCTTCCGCCCGCGGCTAAGGCTGTAGGGATGGTTGGGTCGAAGGTCATGCTCAGAATCTTGGTTGACGGCGCTAGCGCGTTCGTGTTATTAACCATTGAGTTAATTAACCGTCTGGTGTCTTTCGGATGGCCGACCAGCTCAGCCTCGCCTTCGCCGCCCTCGCCGACCCGACGCGCCGCGCCATGCTCGCCCGGCTCGCCGAGGGACGCGTCGGCGTGTCGGAGCTGGCGGAGCCGTTCCTCGACTCGATGAGCCTGCCGGCCGTCACCAAGCACGTGCAGGTGCTCGAGCGCGCGGGATTGGTAACGAAAACGCGTGAGGCGCAGCGGCGGCCTTGCGAGTTGAATGTCGAGGGCTTGCGCGACATCGCCGACTGGGTCGAACCCTACCGCGCGATGTGGGAGGAGACCTTCGATCGGCTCGATGAGTACTTGAAGACGGTTGCCGCGAAGCAAACGGCCGTGAAGAGAAGTCCGAAGAAAGAACCGCCTCTCAAGAAGCAAGCGGCGTCGAAGAAGCGAGCGAAGCGGGTGGCGGCCAAGGTGAAAACCACGGCTAAGCCGCAAACAACGCCAAAACCCAAAGCCACAACCCCGAAGGCCGCGAAGCGAGGCAAGAAAGATGGTCGCCAGAAGTAAGCCGAATGAGCTCTATCTCACGCGAGTCTTCGACGCGCCGGTCGCCGTCGTTTGGGACGCGTGGACCGACGTCGAGCAGGTCGCGCAGTGGTGGGGGCCGCGCGGCTTCACGCTGACGACGCACAGTAAGGACCTGCGTGTCGGAGGGACGTGGGTCTACACGATGCACGGGCCCGACGGCACGGACTGGGAGAACATCACGCACTACCACGAGGTCGTCGAGCCGAGCAAGGAGAAGCCTGGGAAGCTTGTCTACGACCACGGCGCCTCGGCCGACCGGCCGCCGCTGTTCCGCGTCACGGTCTCGTTCAGCGAGACCGACGGTAAGACGACGATGGACATGACGATGGCGTTCGCCACGGCCGAGATGGCGGCGGAGAGTCGCAAGTTCATCAAGAAGGCCGGCGGCGACTCGACGTGGGACCGCTTCGCCGAGTACCTCGATAAACAGTCCACCGGCAAAGAACGCTTCGTCATCAACCGCAGCTTCGACGCGCCGATCGAAACGGTGTTCGACATGTGGACCCAGCCCGAGCACGTCGCGCGGTGGCTCCCGCCGACGGGCTTCCAGATGGATTTCTTGCGGTCCGACATCCGCGTCGGCGGCAGCGCATTCTACCGGATGTATAACGGCGCCGGCGAAGAGCTGCACGGCCGCATTGAGTACCGCGAGATCGAGAAGCCGAGCCTGCTGGTCTACACGCAATCGTTCACCGACGCCGACGAGAACCTGACACGGCACCAGATGGCGCCCGTCTGGCCCGAGACGATGCTGACGATGGTGACGTTCACGAGCGAAGGCCCCGACGCGACGCGCGTCAAAGTCGTCTGGGAGCCCTGCGGCGTCTACTCGCCCGAAGAGGCAGCGGCGTTCGTCGCCGAACGCGGCGGCATGACGCAAGGCTGGACAGGTTCGTTCGACAAGCTCGAAGAGCTGCTGGCTTGATTCCTGTGGGAGGCGTCTCCAGACGCCATTACGCGCACCATGCGCTATTCGGCTATGAGACCGTAATCGGGGTCTGGAGACCCTTCCCACAGCTTTATAGAAACCACGGAGCCACGGAGGGCACGGAGGAACGCACTGTGCTTTTCCTCTGTGTTTGCCTCCGTGCTCTCCGTGGCTCCGTGGTTAATTTATTGAGTTACGACTACGGCAGGGTCACGACCTCTTCGCCGTCGCGGGTGGACATGGCGCGCCAGACGGCGAGCTCGACACCGTCGGTCACGGCTTGCACCGAGCCATCGACCATCGCCACCTGCACTTGGCCGGCGTGGTGGCTGCGCGAGGTGATGATGGCGTAGGTCGGCTCGCCGCCGGCGCCGTTCTTGCCTTCTTGCCAGGAGTTGTAGTCGGCGTCGACTTCCAGGCCGTTCGGGTTCGTGTAGGGGACGAACGTGTTGGGCGTCATCGCAGTAGTGAAACCCGTGTGGTGGACGCGGCCATCGGGCCACTCGGTGTGGCCGGTCTCTTTGTAGTCCGGGCCCGAGGCGACAATGGTCGCCGCGTCGTCAACGGTCGCCGGGGGCGTCTCGCTCGGCGAACCGCCGTTGCGGGTGTACGGGTTCCAAGCCTTCACCTCGGCGGCGAGCAGCGTCTTCGACGTGCCGTCGATGACCTTCGCCAACGGCAGGTGGCTGTTTGGATAGAACATGCCGCGGCCGCCCTTGTTGGTGGTGGGGTCGTAGACGAACCACTCGCCCATGTTGAAGCCGTAGTTGGTGGCGTAAAGCAGCGGCCGATTGCTGCCGGGGTCACGGACCTCCGCGGCGCGGGCGTCGCTGGGGCACTGAAAGACCGAGATCTGCAGGTTGCTGAACGCCTGTCCGTTGTTGGGCTGAAGGTCCCACCCCAACTCGAGATCGACTAGTTGGCTGAGGCTCCCTTCTTCGATGTAGTCCAGCAGCCGGCCATGGACGCCCCACGAACCGTTGTTGACGGTGGTCGCGCTGGTGCTGACATCGACGTTGGCGCTGGGGGGGAGCTTGCGTTGGGCGCTCTCGTAGTTGAGCGTCGCCAGGGCGAGCTGCTTGAGGTTGTTCTTGCACTGGTTGCGGCGGGCGGCTTCGCGCGCGGCTTGGACCGCCGGCAGCAGCAGGGCCACCAGGATGCCGATGATGGCGATGACGACCAGCAGTTCGACCAGCGTGAACGCCGGTCGGCTTGTTGGGGCGGGGCAGCGGTTCTTCATGCCCGTCTCCTCTCTCTGTCGGGAAAAACTTGTCGTGTTCCGCGCCGCCTTCCCTCCGACGCCCCTTCTTCGGGGACTGCCGGCGCCTCGGGCGGCGAGCCCCTGACTTAGCGGGCGCCCCCAGGGCTGGCAAGCGATCGGGGCGGAAAACCCGAAAAGACACGTGCCCGCTAAAATCACGGACTTTTTGAGGTCGCAGGACGCGACAGACGCGTCGCAAGAACCGACAGTTCGGCGATGCCGGCGCGTCCAAGGACCGCCGCCGGACCGGGTGGAGAGGGTCTCGACAGCCCCGGGGGCTGCCGGTATCCTGTGGGGCTCGCTACACACTATCCGCCGACGCCGGGGCGGCCCTCACTTATCGGCGACCCGAGATTTAGAGCAAAGCCATGTACGCGATCATTGTTGACGGCGGCCGCCAGTACAAAGTCCAAGAGGGTCAGGAGCTGGCCCTGGACTACCGCGAAGACGTCAAGCCCGGCGACGTGCTGACGCTCGACAAGGTCGTCGCCGTCGGCGCCGGCGAGGGCCTCAAGGTCGGCACGCCGACCGTCGCGGGCGCGAGCGTCACGGCCTCGGTCCTCGGCACGGGTCAGGGCGTCAAGATCGACGTCGTGAAGATCCGCCGCCGCAAGAACAGCCGCCGCCACACCGGCCACCGCAAGATGTTCACGAAGGTGAAGATCGACGCGATCGCGGGCTGAAACGCGCCGCGACGGTTGAATCGAGACAACAGCGTTTAGGGAACACGAGCCTCGACTGGGAATCCAGTCGGGGCTTTTTTTGTTACGCACATACGGTTGGAAGCGGTGCTAGTCATTGGTTCACTGAACAAGCCGGCGTTTCTCAAACGCTTCGCGGCCACGGAACGCTGGTTCGATCGACCGCCAGGCTCTCATCAACTGCGAGCGGACGGCGTAGCGAGAGTGATGGGCGACGCTGTAGGTCTTTCGCATGGCGTTGGCGGCGCGGAGTTTGTACTCGTATGTCCCGGGGCCGAGATCGATAAGCCGGTCGCCGCTTGCTTCGCAGTGCAGCAGCCACTCGTGGAGGGCGAGGGCCCCGACGCCGGTCTTGGCGTGCTGAGGGTCGTACCCGTTGCGGAAAGCGATCGTGCGGCCTTGATGATGGAAGCCGTAGACGAACGCAATTGGTAGGCCATCGAGCCGTACCGTAGTCAGAGTCAGTTGGCCGAGCGCGGCCGCCGCCAGGTGGATGCCATGCATCTGCGCTCTCACGGGGTCGCTCGTGAAGCCCGCCTTCTCCTGGTGTTGCCAGGACTCTTTGCCGACCCGGCTGCAAGCCTCGAAGAAGTCCATCCGCGGGTCGTCCCCTGCCGCGGGTCGGAAGTGTTCGACCGTGAATCTCCCCATCGCTTCGAGCTGCTTCCGGGAACGCCGCAGGTTTTGTCGCAGCTTCTTACTCAATTGGTCTTCGTAGGGTTCATCGGGCGTGAAGGCGACCACCGGACGCTCCATCCGCACCTCGACTTGCGGACGGACGCCGACCGCCCTGAAGGCCTCGACGGCGGCGGGCAGAAAGTCTTCGTCGGTCCATCGCAGGTCGATCAGGTCCCAGTCACGCGGAGTAGCGAACGCATGTTCGAGCCCGCGTCTCAGCGCCGTTGCTGGGTCGCTGCCGAGCGGGGCGAACTCTCCTGCCCAGTCGTTCAGTGGGAACGTCAACAAACGCAGCGGGCCGACCTTGAAGCGCTCTTCGCGGACGCAGAAGGGGACGACCCACGGATCACCCGAGGAACTGACCAGCGCTCGCAGTCGTTGCCAACGAGGGAAGCACGGCCATGAGAGCCGGAGCCAATCGAGCGACTGGAAGAAGTTGGCGGCGGGCGTCACCGCGAGGGCTTGCTCCCACACCCGCCCATAGTGGTCGAGGTCCGCAACATCGTTGACTTCGTTAATATCGACAGTCATGTACTGGACGTTGGCTGAGGCTTTGGAGGACGGAGCCAACGGGCTGGGCAACTCGTGCGCCAGATTGGGCGCGGGGAACCGTAAAGCATGCGGGGGCGCTTGGTTTGGCGGCGCCAAAGTACCGGCGGGCCCTCCGGTATGATGATTTGTTGCAACCGGACCGAGTCGCATGTTGCTTTTCAGCGCCTTCGGTGAAGGTTCCAGCACCAACCCTTGGCGCCGGCTAGCTCGAATGCTTCGAACTTCGGCGACACGTGATCTTTGATGAGGCGCCGCCGCGAATTGCGCGCCGTCCGTCAGATTTCGTTAGTGCATCGCTGTGGTCGACCACACGACCCTCAGCGTTCGATGTCTGCCGATCGGCAAACAGGCATGCAATCAACGGCAGTGATTTGTACTCGCGCCGCAGGTGCGTCTAGTTCGCGATTGGTTCGGCTAATTGCGGACTCAACCTCTCTCTCGCTCACCGCGCCGCGACACTCTCGCCCGCCGCGCGGATGCAGTAGAGGTGCTTGTTCGAACGCAGGTACATCGTGCCATCGACGATCGCGGGCGTCGCGCTGAAGTCGCCGCCGTCGGTGAGCACGTTGGTGGCGACCTCGTTGAACTCGTCGCCGAGCTTCACCACGTGGCCGTCGCCGCCGCGGCCGATCTGGTAGAGGTAGTCGCCGGCGATGACGGGCGACGCATAGGACATGTTGCGGAAGCCCGCGCCGCCACGACCACCTCGGCCGCCGCGCCGACGTTCGCCATCGTTGTTGGCTTCTCCAGCGGGCGGATCCGCGGGGGCGCCGGGCATGTTGAGGCGGGCTTGGTAAACGCGATCGCCATTGGCGGCGTCGAAGCAGAGCATGCCGCCGCGGCCGACGCCGTAGAGCCGGCCCTCGTGGTAGATCGGCGACGGGATGCTCCCTTGCAGGTTCTCGCGCCAGACGATGTGCGTGTCCGTGACGTCGCCCTCGCCGCCCGCCTTCACGGCGAGCGATGCGCCGCGGTTGCCGATGAAGTACACGATGCCGTCGTTCGCGACGACGCTCGCCGTGATGCTGTTCGATTCAGAACCCACACAGTGCCACAGCAGCTTGCCGGTGGCCGGGTCGAGCGCGATCAGCTTCTCGGGCGCCGAGTAAACCAGCTCCTTGCGGCCATCGACTTCGACAACGATCGGCGTCCCCCAGCAGCCGTTCCAGCCGTCCTCACCGTAACGCCAAAGTTCTTCGCCGGTCTTCTTGTCGAGGCCAATCAGCGCGCTGCTCTCGGCCGTCGCGGCGCAGACAAGCACGTCATCGACCACCACGGGGCTCGCGGCCGAGCCCCAATCGCTCATGCCAAATCCGTCGCCGCAGTCGGTCTGCCACAGCTTCTCGCCGTCGAGGTTGTAAGCGAGCGCGCCGGTGCGGCCGAAGTAGACATAAACGTTCTCGCCATCGCTGGTGGGGGTGTGCGAAGCGTAACCGTGCTGGGCGAACATCCCCTCGTACTTGTCCTCGGGGAGCTTGGCGTCGGCCTCAGCGGTCCATAGTTCTTCGCCGGTTTCGCGGTCGTAGCAGAGGACCATCCGCTTGAGGTTGGCTTGGTCGCCGGGGTCCTCGGTGCTGAGGCCGTAGCCTGTCCAGCAGGTGAGGATCACCTTGCCGCCGACCACGATCGGGCACGATGAGCCGGGGCCGGGGAGGTCGATCTTCCAAGCGACGTTCTTATCGTTGCTCCACTCGATCGGCGGCGCCGCGTCGGCCGAGACGCCCGAACCGTTGGGGCCGCGGAAGCGGAGCCAGTCGCTCGCCATCAGCGGCGAGCAGCAAGCGGCGATGAGAACCAGCGAGACCAAAACAGGCGAGACAAGTCGCGGCATAGCGGGGCCGGGTGCTTGAGGCGGGGGCAATGCGAACCCTTGAGGGGAGCGGACCCGGGGTCTCAAGTCAAGCATTGATAGGGGCAACGCCCCTGCTGTAGGAGGGGTCTCTAGACCCCGATGACACGCACCATGCCGTATTCGGCCAGGAGACCGTAATCGGGGTCTGGAGACCCCTCCCACATAAAAGCCTTCACCTACGCTTTCGTCGCCACGAGGACTCCCCAGAGGCGTTCGCGCCAGCGGGTCTCGACCCGCTTGAAGCCGGCGCCGTAGAGCCGGGCGGTTTGCTCCTCGACGGTCTCGTGGCAGTCGTCGCCGCTCTGGCGCTCGCCACCGAAGTCGTCGAGGTTGCGCTCGGCCCAGCGATCGACGACCTCGGCGAACGACGGCGGCGTCAGGCCCGCCGCGACGGCCGACCGCATGTGGTCACCCCACTCCTGGAGGTAAGCCAAGTAAGTGGCGTCGGATGGCGGGCGGTACTCGTCGCCGTTGACGAACAGGCCGCCGGGCTCGAGAGAATCGCAGCAGGCGGCGAACACGGCGTTCTTCTCCTCCGCGTCGAGGTGGTGCAGCGCGGAGGTGCTCACAATGGCGTCCACAGGGCCCACCAGACGCCTCCAGACGCTCTCTTGCGCCCGAGACGATACAAACCCCGCCCGGTCGCCAAAACGCGCCAAACGCTCTCTGGCGAGCTCTAGGAAGGGTCCCGAGGGATCGACCACCGTGACCGTCGCCGCGGGGAAGGCCGTCAGCAGCCGCTCGGCGAGCCGGCCGGAGCCGCCGCCCAGGTCGATGATCTTTACCGCGCCAGAGGCCCCAAAGGGTACCGCTGCGACGACGGCCGCTTGGACCTCGTCGTAGTAGGGGTGGATGACGGGCCCGGCGGCGTCGTAGCTGGCGGCAAACTGCCGGGCGTTCCAGCGGTAGGTGGTCGTGCTCATGCGGGGAGGGACCGCCCGAAAGAGCTAGGGGTTCGCGTTGCCGGGCGCCAGCAGCTCGGCGTAGGGGTTTGTCCGGGGAGGGTTGTTGTCGAAGGAAGACGTCAGGGGTGATTGGGGGAGCGGTGGCGCCTCGACGCTGACATCGATCACCGTGTCGGCACACGGGGCCGCATGCGGCCGAGAAGTTCGATTGGCGCCGAGGGAGGTGACGTGGGCGAGCGAGACCCCCACGGCCGTGTAGTTGGCGCTTCCCGGCCCCTCGAAGTCAGCGAGCGTGTGCGACACCGAGCCCGTCAAACGCCAGTCGGCATTCAGCCAATAGTGCACGCCCACCTCGGGGGCAATTCCGGCGGCGAATCCCGTTTCGATGATCACCGGATCGCTGTTCGGGTCGTTCCACTGGTACTCGTCCTGCAACGCCCCTTCATCGACGGCCACAAACCCGCTGACGCCAGCGAACGGCGCCAGGCGTGTCGGCGTTTGCACACGGGCTCCCAGTTCGAAACCGCCACCGACACCGCCTCCTTCGGCTAGGACACCGATGAGGCCGCCGCGGGTCTCGACGGTCCCGCCGTAGCCTTCGGGATAGCGGAAGACCCCCAATCGGCCCTCGCCGGCTGCCGGGTCATCGGACCCATGCGCCGAGGCGTACCAGCCGCCGCTTCCCTCAACGTGGCGGGCGTCGACGGCCTGCTTGACAACGCGGACCGGGTTATCGGTATGGACGGGGTACTTCTCAGCGTAGTGAGGATCGCTTCTTGCCCAACGCGACCCCGAGCACCCGAGCGATGCGGCGGTCGCGGAGAGTAAGAGGGCTAGCGAACGCACGACCGAGGGCTCCGTGGACGAGCCGCGATCCTCGCTGGAGGGGGGTCGCCCGTCGATGGCGGTTTCGTACTAGATTCAGTCAGCTACCTGGCTCAATTAAGCCCCGGTCTTGGAACGGGGGCTATGTGCGAAGGTCGATCTCCGCCCGGCGCGCCTGCGCCGCCCCCCCCGTTTATCGAGTCGGTCCCTCGGGGCCTCAAAAATGCGCCGAGCCGCCGATTATTAAGAAGACGGAGTGTCTATCGTACGCAAGTCTTTTTTGGGTAAGGCTTTGCGCTACGTTTCGTGGCTTCATTCCGCCTTCATGCGATCTTCGCCATCGGCCACAACCTGTTGTGTGCTAGCAACTTACGGAATACAAGGATTTGGATTGACGGCGGGCAGCGGGCGCGTAGGATTTGGCCCCTGTCGCCCCAAATGTTGTGGCCTTTCGGGCATCGGACACAATATATTGGGGTAAGCGAGCGGCTTTTGCTCTCGAATACCGGGAGTTGGCTCCGATAGGGGCCATATATGGTGGCGTCGGCTCCGCGGAGCGACCACCAAGACGCGAAGCAACACGACTGACTGAATTCAGGTTCAGCCCCTCGGCATGGCACGCCGACCCAAGGGGTTAAAGAAGCAGTGGACATATGTACATTGTTTCTGCTAGGAATGGATGCCCCCCTCTCCAGCCTACACAGGAGGTAGCATGGCGACCGTCGACGCCGGCTTTTCGCAACAGACCCAATCCGGTTCCCAATTGGCCAACCAGCCGTGGGACGGCCAGCAGCCCCAGAAGACTTTCCACGGGCGGCTGAAGATCGACGCGGCCTTCTGTCCGACCGACGTGGCCGACCCGTTCGACACCGTCAACTGGGAGATCCGTTCGTCCAGCATCAAGGACGAGAACGGCAAGGTCCTCTTCGAGCAGACCAACTGCGAGGTGCCGTCGTTCTGGAGCCAGCTGGCCACCAACGTCATCTGCAGCAAGTACTTCTACGGCGAGGTCGGCACGCCTCAGCGTGAGTACAGCGTCCGCCAGCTCATCCACCGGGTGAGCCGCACGATCACCGACTGGGGTCTGGCGGACGGCTACTTCGCCAGCAATGAAGACGGCGAGCGCTTCTACCGCGACCTCACGTGGTTGTGCCTCCACCAGCACGGGGCGTTCAACTCGCCCGTCTGGTTCAACGTCGGCCTGTACCACCAGTACGGCGTCACCGGCGCGCAGTGCAACTGGCGCTGGGACCCGCAGACGCAGAACGTCGTGCAGCCGGAGAACCCGTACGAGTACCCGCAGGGCTCGGCGTGCTTCATCCAATCGGTTGGCGACAACATGGAAGACATCATGCGTCTCGCCACGAGCGAGGCCATGCTGTTCAAGTTCGGCTCGGGCACCGGCACCGACCTTTCGACGCTCCGCAGCAAGCGCGAGAAGCTGTCGGGCGGCGGCATCCCGTCGGGCCCGCTGTCGTTCATGCGGGTCTACGACCAGATCGCCGCGGTGGTGAAGTCGGGCGGCAAGACCCGTCGCGCCGCCAAGATGCAGTCGATCAAGGTCTGGCACCCGGACGTGATGGAGTTCATCGAGTGCAAGTGGCGTGAGGAGCAGAAGGCCCAGACGCTGATCGCCAGCGGCAAGTACGAGTCGAACTTCAATGGCGAAGCGTACAGCTCCGTCATGTTCCAGAACGCCAACCTGTCGGTCCGCCTGACGGACGACTTCATGGCGGCCTACGAGAAGGACGGCGAGTGGAAGACCCGCTGGGTCACCGACAACACCGTCGAAGGGCCGACCTTCAAGGCCCGCGAAGTGATGGACCGCATGAGCGAGTGCGCCTGGCACTGCGGCGACCCGGGCGTGCAGTACGACACGACGATCAACCGCTGGCACACGTGCCCCAACAGCGGCCGCATCAACGCGTCGAACCCGTGCAGCGAGTACATGTTCCTCGACGACACGGCGTGCAACCTGGCGAGCGTCAACCTGATGAAGTTCGTCCGCAAGCAGGACGACGAGAACGATGTCGCCGGGACGTTCGACCACGAGCGTTACGCCGCCGCCAGCCGCATCTACTTCATCGCCCAAGAGATCCTGGTCGACCACGCCAGCTACCCGACCGACAAGATCGCGGCCAATAGCCACAAGTACCGCCCGCTGGGTCTGGGCTACGCGAACCTCGGCAGCCTCCTCATGTCGAGCGGCCTGCCGTACGACTCCGAAGAGGGCCGCGGCGTGTGCGGCGCGATCACGGCGATCATGCACGGCACCGCCAACCTCACCAGCGCCGAGCTGGCCGAGGCGGTCGGCACGTTCGACGGCTACGCTGAGAACCGCGAGCCGATGAACCGCGTGATGCAGATGCACCGCGACGCGGTTCTGCAGATCGGCGAGGAGTGCCCCGCGGCGTTGCGTCGGGCTGCCCAGCAGGTCTGGGACCGCGTCGTCGTCGCGGGAGAGGCCCACGGCTTCCGCAACGCCCAGGCGACCGTCCTGGCGCCGACCGGCACCATCAGCTTCATGATGGACTGCGACACCACCGGCATCGAGCCGGACATCGCCCTGGTGAAGTACAAGCAGCTCGCCGGTGGCGGCATGCTGAAGATCGTCAACAACACGGTGCCGCGGGCGCTGGAGAAGCTCGGTTACAGCCGGCCGGAGATTGAATCGATCCTCGCGCACATCGACCGCGAAGACACGATCGAGGGCGCCGCGGACCTCAAGCCAGAGCACCTGCCGGTGTTCGACTGTGCGTTCACGCCGGCCGGCGGCACACGCAGCATCGCGTGGCGGGCGCACATCACGATGATGGCGGCCGCGCAGCCCTTCTTGTCGGGGGCCATTTCGAAGACGGTCAACATGCCGCGGGACACCACGCCCGAGGAGATCGCTCAGGCGTACTACGACGGCTGGAAGCTCGGCCTGAAGGCCCTGGCTATCTATCGCGACGGCTCGAAGGACAGCCAGCCGCTTAACACCAAGAAGCAGGGCGGCGACAAGAAGGCCGAAGAGGCTCTCGTGGCGAAGCCGCGGCGTGAGCGTCTGCCCGACACCCGCAAGTCGTTGACACACAAGTTCAGCGTCGCGGGTCACGAGGGTTACATCACCGTCGGCATGTTCGAGGACGGCCGCCCCGGCGAGCTGTTCATCACGATGGCCAAGGAAGGGAGCACCATCGGCGGCTTGATGGACGCCTTCGGCACCAGCGTGTCGATGAGCCTCCAGTACGGCGTGCCGCTGGAGGACTACGTCCGCAAGTTCAGCCACATGCGGTTCGAGCCGCAGGGTCACACCAAGAACCCGGACATCCGCATCGCCAAGAGCCTGATCGATTACATCTTCCGCTGGCTGGGGATCACGTTCCTGCCCGGCTACAAGGAGGCGTCGCTGGGCCAGCCGATCGACGCGGGCGCCGCGGCGCCCGCGGGAGGGTCGGGGTCTCCACCATCGGATGAACCCGGCGAGACAGGACCGTCTTTTAGCGAGCCCGTCGCCAAGAAGGCTGACGGGGTGACGGAGGGGCAAGGAGCCACCGCCGTGGCGGCGAACAGCCTCAACTCCAACGGTCACACGGCCAACGGCCATGCGACGAAGGTTCAGCCGAAGCCGGCCTACACCCCTTCGCTGCTAGAGCGGGCCGGCGTCGTCATCGCCGAAGGCTCGCGCAACGAGCAGTTCGCGGGTTTCCAAGTGGACGCCCCGGCGTGCGACAACTGCGGTTCGATCACGGTCCGCAATGGCAATTGCTACTTGTGCCACAACTGTGGCGCATCGATGGGATGTAGTTAAGCCGTTAGCTGTTAGCAGTTAGGTATTAGCGAAAGGGCATCGGCTTAGCCGACGCTTTGGAGCTAACCGCTAAAGGCTAACCGCCAACCGCTGCCGGTCGCAGGACGCTTAGGGCATTGACGCCCGCCGGCAGCGTTTGAACCTTTGCCGCCCCACGGCGCCCGCGAATCGGGCGCCGTGGGGCGTTTTTGTTGGCAAGTAGGCCGTTTTCACAGGGGTTAGGCCCCCTCAATTATGAAGATTTCCCCCCCGCTGCGCAAAAAACCTTGCTCTTGCCCGTGGGTTGTGTACCGTCAGAAGAACTCGGGGTCTCCGGCTTGGGCCGGGGACGCTGTGTCCCACCTGGATTTTCCCCACCCCGCGGCGGCCGTGTCCGTCGTCCCACCCCGTCCGAGAAGGCTAATGACGATGCGCATCTTGAATTTCCTCTGCGCCGGTCTGGCGCTATCCATGGCTAGCGCCGCAAACGCTGGCTTGATCATTTCGGAGGTCGTCGACGGCGACCTGTCCGGCGGCAACCCGAAGTTTGTTGAGCTCACCAACACCGGGACCACCGATTTCACGTTCACCGGCGGCGGCATCATCCTGCAGTCGAATGCCGCGACCGACCTCGACATCGACGTGAGCCTGACCGGCGTCACGATCCCTGCCGGCGACTCGTTCGTCATCCAGTCGTCGGCCAACGGCGGCGAGGCGGTTTTTGAGAGCACCTACGGCTTTGCCGCTGACCTGTACACCGGGGCGTTCTTCAGCAACGGCGACGACCGCTACATCCTGACCACGGCCGACGACAGCTCGGTGATTGTCGATATCCATGGCGAAATCGACGTCGATGGTTCGGGCACGGCGTGGGAGTACCTCGACAGCTATGCTTACCGGAATGCCGATGTCCTGGAAGGCAACGGCGGCGTGTTCGACATCACCGAGTGGTTCCATGCGGGCGTTGGGGCTCTGGACACGCTCGACGCTGCTGGTCACGTGGCGCTGACCACTCCCGGCACGCATGACTTCAATGCGATCCCCGAGCCGGGCACGGCCATCCTCGCCCTGCTGAGCCTCGCCTCGGCCGGTGCCGTGACGATGCGTTCGCGCTTGGGCTGAGCCTTGCCCCCTGAGAACTGACTTTCACGAGCCGTCGCCGGCATTTGCCGGCGACGGCTTTGTTTTTATAGCGGCGGTTTGTTGGTACTCGTGCTAAGGAAAATTCACCACGACGGACACGACGAGCACGACGGACTGCTATTAGAGCGTGCTTCACTTGGCCGTAACGTTTCTAGCCTCGCTCTGATCCACGGAGCAACGTGGGGAAGTCTCGCGCAGAGACGCAGAGCTGGATGCCTTCAAGACTCACGCAAAGGCGCTAAGCCGCAAAGAACGCGTCGCTCTGCGATCGTTTGCGGCTACGCTCATTGCTCAACGACTTTGTCTTTGCGCCTTGGCGGCTTGGCGTGAGTCTTCGCTGCCTACCCTCGGCGTCTCCGCGTCTCTGCGCGCGACGCTACGGCAAAATAAAGTCCGCTATAGCTATAAGGGTAACGACGCCCCGGCAAGCATGCCGTTGTGTCCTTCATGTCCGTCGTGGTGAGTTTTCTCTTGAAATCGTGGAGAAGGAGGCGATAGCGGCGCCAGCATGGGTGGGGCGAATCGCCGCGTCTTTCGGGCTGGGCTGGGCGCTGCCGCCGGCGATGGCCGATGCATGGCAAAAGGCGGCGCCGGCTATGTCTTACCGACGGGGCGGGTCGCCGTTGACGCCAGCGGCCCTGGGCTCCTACGCTCCGCCGTTTGATACGCTGCCTACCCCCTCGGCAGGACGCCGCGGGTCCCCCACAAGCGAACATCACGTTCCGATCAGGGAAGATCGCAAGACATGACCACGCCTACCGTCCCGCTGAAGCCCCAGGCCACCCCGCAGCCCGCCCCGGTGCCGCTGCTGGACATCAACCGTCAGAACCAGCCGCTGCGAGACGAGATCCTCGCGGCGATCACCGAGGTGGTCGACTCGGGCGCGTTCCTCAAAGGCCCGGCCGTGCGGCAGCTCGAGGCCGAAGTGGCCCAGATGTGCGGCGTGGACCACGCCGTGGGCTGTGCGTCGGGGAGCGACGCGCTGCTGGTGGCGTTGATGGCGCTGGAAATCGGCCCCGGCGACGAGGTGATCCTGCCGAGCTTCACGTTCTTCGCCACGGCCGGCGCCGTGTCGCGGCTCGGGGCGACGCCGGTCTTCGCCGACATCCTCCCGGACACGTTCAACCTCGACCCGGCCGACGTGGCCCGCCGAGTGACGCGGGCTACCAAGGCGATCATCCCGGTGCACCTGTTCGGCCAGTCGGCCGACATGGACGCGATCAATGCGATCGCCGCCGACAACGGCCTCACCGTCATCGAGGACGCCGCCCAGGCGATCGGCGCCACGTACCAGGGGCACCCGATCGGCTCGCTGGGCCGCATGGGCTGCATCAGTTTCTATCCCACCAAGAACCTCGGCGGGATGGGCGACGGCGGCATGATCACGACGAACGATCCCGAGCTTGCCGACCGCCTGCGCGTGTTCTGTGACCACGGGCAAGAGCCGCGCTACTACCACCACTTCGTCGGCCTCAACAGCCGGCTCGACACGATCCAAGCCGCCGCGTTGCGGGTGAAGGTCGCGAAGCTCGCCGGCTACGCCGAGGCCCGCACCCGGCACGCCGCGCGTTACGACGCGGCGTTCGACAATAGCGCGATCGGCGCGGTGCTAACGACCCCGATCGAGGCGCAGGGCTGCCCGAGCGTCTGGAACCAGTACACGGTCCGCGTCGCCGAGGGCCGGCGCGACTCGCTGCAGCACTGGCTCACCGAGCGCAAGATCGGCTCGGCGATCTACTACCCGGTCCCGCTGCACCTGCAGAAGTGCTTCGCGAATCTGGGCTACCGGCGCGGCGACCTGCCGAACACCGAGCGGGCCGCCGACGAGGTCCTGTCACTGCCGATCTTCCCGGAGCTGACTCACGAAGAGCAGGGCCGGGTGATCGACGCGGTGAGCGCCTACGCGGCGTTCGCGACGGTGCGCCGGGCGGCGTAGTGCTTGCGGTTTGTGGCGCGCCCACGATGTTAATCGTGGGTGGGAAGTGGGCGCCAACTTCACACCGACGACTAACGTCGCCGGCTCGCCTCGAGCTTGTCTGGCGCTACCCGCGGGGCTTCTGGACCCGTTCTTCACGCTTCGCGGGGCGCAACGCCACCACCATGCCGAGCACGACGCTCAGCAGGATGACGGCCCAAGAGACAGATTCAACGAGAGCGAGCATAGCGGCGGCATTTTGAGGAAGGGGGAGTCGCTCTAGGATAATCGCCGGGGACGGTGGGGGGAACTCGTTAGTTGAAGCCTCAATGACCAGGCCTCAATGACCGATGAGTGGGGCCAGGAGTTAGGGGCCAGGGGCTGAGGGGCTGAGGGGAAAATTGGTGCGGCGGCGCCCCCTTGGTCATTGGGGGGTTGGACATTGGTCGTTCAAAACCTGCCCTCTGCGTCTCCGCGTCTCTGCGCGAGACTTAGGCCGTGACCGGTAGTTCCGCGCCCAGCGCCATCGCCACGGGGCGGGCCAAGCGGCGGAACTCGGCGGCGGGGGCGGCCACGGTGCCCCACTTGGGCGACAGCGGGCGGCAGATGCGGCGGTAGTCGTCCGCGGGGATCGCCACAAAGGCGTACGGCCGGTCGCGCCAGTAGTGGACCTCGTGGGCCGGGACGGGCGAACGGTCGCCGACCAGCTCGAAGGCGAACACCAGCACGCCCAGGAAGCCCGCCCCAAAACGGTCGCCCCAGCGGGCGAGCGACGCCAGCTCTTCTTCGGTTGTCCAGTTCCGCCAGTACTGGCTCCCCGAGGGGAAGCGGCGCCCCTTCACATCGACCAGCCACCGCGCCGGCGGCAACAGGCCCTCGTCGTCCGACAACGATCCAGCGCCCCTTATGTCGGAACCGGGGGAGACGATGAAGTCGACGCTCTTCAGCGAGCCGATCGCCTCGACGGCCCGCCGCCGCTCATCGACCGCCACGTAAGCGATCTGCCGCGAGCGTAGGTAGTCCTCGAAGGCGGCTTCGTAGTGGTTGTGCCTTTTCGCCATCTTGTTCACCACAGAGGCACGGAGGATTCACTGAGTTTAATAAAGAAGTTTCGCGCGGGGACGCAGAGACGCGGAGAAAAATCGGAAGAAAAGTGCTTGGCGGCTTCGCGCCTTTGCGTGAGACAGAACGGGATGACTCACGCAAAGGCGCGAAGGCGCAAAGGAACGTGATTCCGCCTTTAATCTTCTCTGTGCGTCCTCCGTGTTCTCCGTGCCTCGGTGGTTTACAGAAGCTTAAGCGCCGTCGCGGGGGCTTCGTTGAGGGGGACGGTGGTGCTTTCGCCCGTGGCGAGGGACTTGATTTGGCATTCGCCGCGGGCGAGTTCGTCGGGGCCGGCGATGACGGCGAGGCGGAAGCCCTTCTTGTCGGCGTACTTGAGTTGGACGCCGAGCTTCTTCGCATCGGGGTAGAGCTCGGCGCCGACGCCCGCCGTGCGGAGGCTGGCGGCGAGTTTGAGGTAGTCGCCGAGGCGGTCTTCAGCGAAGAAGACCACCAGCGCGTCGGCGGGCGTGCGGGCGTCGCCCACCAAGCCGAGCTCTTCCATCGCGGCGAGCAAGCGATCGACGCCCAGCGACGCGCCGATGCCGGGGAGCGTCTGGTTGGTGTAGAGGCCGGCGAGGTCGTCGTAGCGACCGCCGCTGGCGACGCTGCCGATATCGGGCAGGTCGTCGAGCGTGGTTTCGAGCACAAGGCCCGTGTAGTAGTCGAGGCCGCGGGCGATCGACGGGTCGATGCGGAGGCGGTCGGCCTCGGCGCCGGCGGCGGTGAAGCCGGCGAGCACTTGGTAAAGCCGCGTCACGCTCGCTTCGCCGCGCTCGCTGCCGGCCACGAGCGGGCCGACGATCGCCAGAACCTCTTCGGCCGAGCCGGTGACGCCGGCGAACGCCAGCAGCTTGTCGGACTGCTCGTCGCTCGCGCCGGCGGTCGCGGCGAGTTCGGCGCGGACCTTGTCGGCGCCCATCTTCGTGAGCTTGTCGAGCGCGCGGAGCACCTCGGTCGAACACTCGGCGAGGCCCAGCGTCTCTAACAAACCGTTGAGCACGCCGCGGTGATTGACGCGGATCGTGAACCGCTCGAAGCCGATTGCGCGCATCAGATCGTGGATCACCAGCACGGTCTCGATGTCCGACGCGAGCGCCGTTGTGCCGACCGTGTCGAAGTCGCACTGCACGAACTCGCGGTAGCGGCCGCGCTGCGTGTTCTCGCCGCGCCACACCGGCGCGATGTGGTAGCGCTTGAACGGCAGGCCGAGCTGCTGCGCGTGCTGCGCGGCGAAGCGCGCCAGCGGCACCGTGAGGTCAAACCGCAGGCCGACATCGCGGCCGCCGTGGTCCTTGAAGCGATAGAGCTGCTTGTCGGTCTCGTCCGAGCCCTTGCCGGTGAGGATCTCGAGGTACTCCAAAGCCGGCGTATCGATCGGCGCGTAGCCGTACGAGCGGTAGACCTTCCGGGCGGTTTCCATGAGCCGCTCGCGCGGGATCATCACCTCGGGGGGATAGTCCCGAAAGCCCTTGAGGGTACGCGGCTCGATACGTTGGGGCTTCGTCACTTTGGTGGCGTCGTAAGTAGGAAAGGAGATAAGGGGGATGTTGGTGATAGGGGGGATCGCAAGCGTGCGGGCTGTTGTGCTTTGTGGAGCGGAGGGATGCGACGTGAGGAGTTGATCGTGGGGCTTGTTAGGGATGAACGGGCAGCCGCTACGCGGCTGGCGAGTTTACCTCCCAATGAATAACGCAAGACTCACTGCGACTCTCTCGCATAGAAGCAAGAGGGATCGCCACCGCGCGCCTGCGATCCCCCCTATCACCAACATCCCCCTATCTCCTTCTCCTAAACTCCGCTCCCTAACGAGCGCGGCTCAGAAGAGACTAGGCGAGGACAGCCAGCGGGTTCGGGCGGCGGGAGCGGATGTTCTTGCCTTTCTCTTGGAAGTTGGCTTCGGTGAACTCCCAGACCTGCTCGTGCGTTTCGAGGTAGAAGTCGTAGGTCCAGTCCTCGTCGTACTCGCAGTTGTCGAACGTGTAGTCGCGGCAGATCTGCGGGCGCGTCTCGTAGACGCCGCACCGATAGTCGTCGCCAAGCTTCTCGCAGACCGTGTGGACCAGCAGGTACCAGTCCTCGTCTTCCCGGAAGAAGGTCGAGTTGTGGTGGAGCACGATCCAGCGGATGAACTCCATGTCGGCTGCCTCGGTGGGCGTCTCGTACGGCACGGCGATGTAGTGGCAGCACTTGGCCGTGCAGTACTCGCAGAGGTTGCCTCCCTTGGGGAGGTCCTCGCGGCGGATCTTGGTCGTGCCGAAGGCGGGAAGCGTGCTCATAGGGGCGTCTCCGTACCGAGTGGGTAAGGGACGTAGTTTATCGGGTTTTTGGCGTGGGGGGAAACGGGTGCGGCAATGACGAAATCCGAATGACGAATGACGAACCTGTCGGAGAGTTCCTGCCGCTACCGGCAGGTTCGTCATTCGTGCTTCGTCATTTAACCGCCGTGCTTCGTCGTTCCCTTGGCGCTCTTCGCGTCTTGGCGGTTAATCACCCCATGCTTGCCCGCAGTTTCCCGCCGATTGCCGACGCCCGCGCGCGGGTGTTGGTGCTGGGGTCGATGCCGGGGGCGGCTTCTTTGGCGGCGGGGGAGTACTACGCCCACCCGCGGAACGCGTTCTGGCCGATCATGGGGGAGCTGTTCGGCGCCGGGCCCGAGCTGCCGTACGAAGAGCGGCGCGAGCGGCTGATGGCGGCGGGGGTGGCGGTGTGGGACGTGCTCAAGTCGTGCCGGCGCGTGGGGAGTCTCGACACGGCGATCGAACGCGACTCGGAAGAGGCCAATGACTTCGCACAGTTCTTCCAAGACAATTCAGCGGTGCGGCTGGTCGCCTTCAATGGGCAGAAAGCCGAGACGGCGTTCAAGCGGCACGCGCTGCGGACGCTCGACGACGCGACGCGCGAGCGGCTAACGTTCGTCCGGTTGCCATCAACGAGCCCCGCCCATGCGGGCAGGTCCTTGGCGGCGAAGCTCGAGGCGTGGCGTGCGGGACTTGGCTCCGGGGAACGAGCGACATGAATGAGGAGTTCGAGAGAGCGATCGAGGCGCTTCGGCGTGCGGAGCACGTCGTCGTGTTCACCGGCGCAGGAGTATCCGCGGAAAGCGGCATTCCTACTTTCCGTGATGACGAGGGATTCTGGCGCCGGTTTCCGATGGATCAATTCGGGACTTGGCGAGGACTAGTTCGTACGGCCCGAGAAGAGCCAAAGCGGTTGGCAGAGTTCGTCCGGTGCGTGATCGAACCAATCGCTGAGGCGCAGCCGAACGCCGCCCACCTAGCCATCGCCGCCGCCGAGGCGTCGGGAGTTCGATTGACCGTGGTGACGCAGAACATCGATCGGCTGCATCAGCGCGCCGGGTCATCGACGGTCTTTGAGCTGCACGGGTCTCTCTACGAAAGGTGTGGCGGCAAGCGCCAGCCTCGGGGCGTAGTCACCACGCCGCAGCTACAGAGAATCTGCGCTCGACTGCGAAAGGCCGAGCGCGGGTGGCTGCCGCTGCTGCGGACGGTGCTTGCGTTGCGTCCGATTTTGGGGATCGGGCTTCGCGGCGTCTACAAGCCGGCGCTGGTGCTGTTCGGCGACGCGATGGCGCAGCCCGCTTGGTCGCTCTCTCGGCGTGCGGCCGAGGGTTGCGATTGCCTCTTGCAGATCGGGACATCGGGCGTGGTTTATCCGGCGGCAATGCTGCCCGAAGATGCAAGTCTCGCCGGGGCCAAGATCATCTCCATCGACCCCGAGCAGCAACTCGCCGACATTTGGCTCAAGGGGACCGCGTGCGAAGTCGTACCGCGGCTCTTCGAGGCAGCCTTTGGCTGAGCGGGCGACGCCCGGGTGTGAATCGCTGCGATCACGCCACGGGCGTGTCTTCGAACTTGTACGCTAGGTCGAGGTCGTTCGGGCCGTCGACGCTGACGTCGAGGTTGCGGATCAGGCCGTCGGCGATGCCGTAGATCCAGCCGTGGACCGTGAGCGGCTGGCCTTCGCGCCAGGCCTGCTGCACGATCGACGTGTAGCAGACGTTCTTGACCTGCTCCATGACGTTCAGCTCGCAGAGGCGGTTGACGCGGTCCTTCTGCGTCGGCAGCGCGAGCAGCTCGTCGACGTACTTTTGTCGGACGTCACGGATGTGGCGGAGCCAGTTGTCGATCAGTCCGACGGGCTTGTCGCCCAGCGCCGCCGCGACGCCGCCGCAGCCGTAGTGGCCGACCACCAGGATGTGCTTGACCCGCAGGACGCGGACCGCAAACTCGATGACCGACAAGCAATTGACGTCGGTGTGGACGACGACGTTGGCGATGTTGCGGTGGACGAACACCGCGCCGGGGTCGAGGCCGACGATCTGGTTGGCGGGGACGCGGCTGTCGGAGCAGCCGATCCAGAGGTAGTCGGGCTTCTGTTGCTCGGCGAGGTCGGCGAAGAAGGAGGGGTCGTCGGCGACCACCCGCTGGGCCCAATCGCGGTTGTTATTCAGCAGATCATCAATCATCGGCGATGACACGTTTTGGTTGAGTCGGCCCCCCAGCCAGACGACGGGACGAGACTTGGGCTTATGCGGCTCGGGGTAACGTTTGGTTGCAGGGAGTTCTAATCACGGGACCGGGACTCTCGTGAGCCTTACTGTTCGTGAGTCTTATTGTTCGAGTCGCGGAAAGTCGCGGCAAGGCTCTCCCAGTCAATGACGAGCACGCCACCTTGAGCCGAGTGCATCTTCTCCCAGTTGACGAGCAGCTCGAGGCATGAGTGGTCGATGTACCGCAAACGGTCTAGCGGGACGTGCAGTTCGGTGTCGGGCGTAATCTTGTCGAGGGCGTCGGCGATCTTTGGCACCCCCAGAAACGTCGCGGCGCCCTCAAGGCGGAGGACAGTTCGGCTTTCTGAGGGGATCTCTTCGACATCGACGTCGAGCTTAGCAAACGTCCACAGGAGCCAGGCCGCCGTGCAAGCGATGCCCACCAGGACGCCCGTTAATAGATCGACGCCCACCACCAGCAGCAGGGTTATGATGGCGATAATCCCTTCGGGCCGGCTGACACGCCAGAGTTTGAGGACCGCCTTGGGGTTGATGAGTTTCCAGCCCGTGTAGACTAGCACCGCGGCAAGGCTCGACATCGGGATCATGTCGAGCACCCACGGCAGCAGGGCGACGAATATCAAGAGCCAAAGCCCGTGGAGCCACGCCGAGAGCCGGGTACGGCCACCGGCGTCGACGTTGGCCGAGCTGCGGACGATGACACCCGTCATGGGCAGTGAGCCGACAACGCCGCAGGCAAAGTTGCCGACTCCCTGGGCGAGCAGCTCGCGGTTGTAGTCGGTGCGGGTGTGAGACTGCATCTGATCGACCGCGGCGCAGCAGAGCATCGTCTCGGCGCTGGCGATGAGGGCGACCGTGACCGCGGCGAGCGCAACGGCGCGCCATTCAAGATCGCCGAGGACTTCTCTCGTTGGGAACAAGATTCCGTCGAGCAGGCTCGCTGGCACATCGACGTGTTCGATGTTCCAGCCCATGGTCTTAGTGATAGCGGCCGCCAAGATCACCGCGACGACGGCGCCGGGGATAATGCGCAGCGACTTAATCGGGACGTACTTCCAGAACATCAAGACGAGTATGGAGGAGACGCCGACCGCAGCCGCGAGGTGGTGGGGCGAATTGTCCAGCGGCACGAGTCCCTTCCAGAGCGACTCGGGGATTGTGAGGATGTTGGCGATCCCCTTCTCCCAGCCGATATTGAGCCAGGGCCGAGCGGCGTCGTGGTCGTCGACCATGACGTGGAATTGGCTGGCGAAGATCAGAACGCCGATGCCGCTGAGCATGCCTTGGATGACGGCAGGCGAGACGGCGCGGAAGTAGCTGCCGAGTTTCGCGACTCCCGCCACTATCTGGATGGCGCCGGCGCAGACCACAACGATCCCCAGCGCCGCGAACCCGAGCTCGGCGATGATCTCGGACGTGACGACGAACAGGCCGGCGGCGGGGCCGCTCACCTGGAGCGGCGAGCCGGAAATGGCGCCCACCAACAGCCCACCAATAATGCCGGTGATCAATCCCGACACGGGCGGCGCGCCCGACGCGGTGGCGATGCCCATGCAGAGGGGGAGCGCCACCAGAAAGACGATGATCGAGGCCGGGAAGTCGGTCCTCAGCGCGCCCAGCAGATTGCCCCAGGGCGACAGTGCGGGGGTTTGAGCGGAATTCGTCATGGCGCTAGTGTCGCTGCACGGGGGGGTAAAGGCAACGCGTCTCTACCGATCTAGTCGCCGGCGGGCCTTCTCCAGCAGGCGGAGCACGCTCCATTCCTGGGTCAGCGCGGCGACTTCGTCGGGCGTGCACCAGCGGAGGTCGTGCGACTCGTCGCTGACGCAAAGGCTTTCATCGGCATTGGCTTGGAGCAGGAAGCGAACGTCGTGGTGCTCGTGGCCGTCTTCGACCAGCGAGCCGTCGGGCGCGTAGCGGGCGGGGATGTCGTGAACGTCGAGGTCGAGCACGGCGACGCCGCGGTGATTTGCAACGACCTTAAGCGATTGCAAACCGGTCTCTTCGATCGCTTCGCGCAGGGCGACCTCGGCGAGGTCGGTCTGGCCGTCGGCGTGGCCGCCGGGCTGGAGCCACTTGTCGAGCTTGCGGTGGTGGAGCAGCAGATGCCGCTCGCCGTCGGGCGAAACGACCCACGCCGAGCCGGTGAGGTGCCCGGGGCGGCAAGTGCGGTCGAAGCAATCGGGGCGCGAGTTGACGAGGGCAAGGATACGGTCGGCGACCTGCGCTTCAGCGGGGTTGGTTTCGCGGTAGGCGGTGAGGAGTTGGATGACGGGGTCGCGGTGCATAGGTCTCTTGCTTTGTAGGAGGCGTCTCCGACGCCGATTACGCGCACCATGCCGTTTTCGGCTAAGAGACCTTAATCGGCGTCGGAGACGCCTCCTACAGAATCGATTAGGACTTGGCTCAAAGTTTTCCGTGAGTGTTCCAACGGGAGTGAGCGTACTTCTCAGCCACGAGTTCATCAGCCCGCTTGTGTATCGATGGCGCGATGTCCGATGGCGTCGCACGCCACGCTGCGGCGATAGCTTCGATGAGTTGGGCTCGCGTCGCCTCGAGGTTCGCGACGAAGGCGTCGTGGTCGCGGCTGGTGCGGTACTCGGGCTGGCGCGGCGCTGTTTGGAGGAGCCTGCTGATCAGCGGCAGGTCGAAGTTGTAGAGCAGCGTGCCGTGATAGAGCAGGCGACCGCGGACACGGCGGACGCTGTTGCCAGAGAACTTTCGTAGGGCGTCTTGCGAAGTGAATGCGAGGTCACTGGTGCCGGCGATTGTGGCGGTGGGTTCGAGCGGTTTGATCGCTTCAACCATCTTGCCGAGGACGTAGCGGTGGGCCGCCGTGAGGTCCATCAGCGCGGGCCGCTCGCGCAGGTCGAGCACGACGGCGTACATCAAACACCCGGGTCCCGTGACGATCGTCGCGCCGCCGCTCACGCGCCTCAAGATCGGGACGCGGAGTTCGCCGCAAGTCTCGACAGCGACTTCGTCGTCGTAACTCGACGAACGACCGAGGACGACGAAGGGATGCCCGGGCTCCCAGAAGCGGAGGTGGTCGCTGTCGTCGCCAAGCAAGAGCGACTCGTCGAGCGCGAGGTTGAGCTCGGGCGTCGCGGCGGTGTGGTGGTGGAGTTGCACGGGAACTTACGAAGGGCGGCGAGCCGGCGACGCCCTTTACCTAAAGATGCGTCGCCGGTGTGCGGCTGGTACCCACTTCCCACCGACGACGCATCTTTAGGTGTAAGGGCATCGCCGGCTCGCCACGGGGTTGAATGGCTGAGCTTGACGGTTATTCCGATTGCGGCGAGTTTACGCCGGCGCGCCGTAGGTGTCTTGTGCTGTCGGCTGCGTCCCCCAGCTTGCCCGAGCGATTCAATCCCGCGGGGGCGTGAGAAAATCCGCCCCGCTAGCGGTTCTAACGGGGGTTTTTGATTTGCCGCGCAGCGAGTTGCGGCACAGACTCTCGTAGAGCTTAAGGGCCGGTGGTCCGCGCACAGGGCGCGGCCGGCTTCTTGGCGTAACGCTGCTTGCCTCAACGATGGTCGATAAGGCGATGAACCTTCTCCGCATCACTTTGGCCGTGATCTTCGCGACGACGCCCGGCGTGTCGAGCGCTCAAGAGGTTTCCCCGTGCGCAACATGCACGCAGGCTTACCGCCTGGAGTGCCAGACCATTTACGAAGAGCGGCAGGCGACCTGTTACCGCCCCGTCACGGAGACCGTCTACGAGACGCGTAAGGTGACGCGGCAGGTGCCAGTCACCGAGACCAAGCAGATGGAGCGTCACTTCACGGTGATGCGCCCGGTGACCGAGACCTCGATGCGCGAAGAACGCTACTGCGTTCAGCGGCAGGTCTTTGAGACACAGTACCGCGACGAGAGCTACGACCAAGTCCGCAACGTTGTCGAGACCTCGTACCGTGATGAGTGCTTCACCGTCCAGCGGCCCGTTGTGGAAACGAGCGAGCGTACCGAGTTCTTCACCGTCCAGCGCCCCGTGTGCGAGACGGTGATGCGGCCCGTCACACGCACGGTGATGAGCCCCGTGACGACGATGCAGCAGCAGGTCGTCGATCAGGGAGCGCTCGTTAACCAGGTGACCGTCACCCCGGGCTCGCGCTCGTGGCCGCGGCTGACGTGGATGTCGCGGCAGACGACGGTCGATCCGGTCACGGGCATGGCGCAGACGGTGCGTCCGGGCCTCGCCTGGGTCCAGAACGAGACGCCGCCCCAGCAACAAGTGCAGCAGGTCTGGAAGCCGAACCCGGTGGTGGTGCAGACGCCCGTTACGAGCTTCATGCCGCAACAGGTCGTCGAGCAAGTGCCGACGCAAGTGACGCGGATGGTGGCCGAACAGCATTCGCGCAAGGTGCCAGTGCAGACGGTGCGGATGGTCAGCGAACAACAGACGCGCCGCGTGCCGGTGCAGACGACCCGTCAGGTGGTCGAGCGCATCGAACGAAAAGTCCCCGTGCAGGTTTGCCGGATGGTGACCGAACAAAAGGTCCGCCAAGTGCCCGTGACGACGTGCCGGATGGTGGCCGAGAAGCGGATCGAACCGGTTGAGATCAAGGTCTGCCGCCTGGTGGATCAGACCGAAGAGATTCAGGTGCCGAGGACCGTGACGCGGATGGAGCCGGTGACGTACACGTACCGCGTGCCGCGGACGGTGATGGTGCGCAAGCCGGTGGAAGAGGTGGGCTGCCCGACCTGCGGTTGAGGTTGGGAACCGCGAATTCACGCGAATCAGCGCGAATGAACTGAAGGCAGTTGGTTGTGGGAGGGGTCTCCAGACCCCGATCACGCGCTGCTAGCGGATGCGGCGTGGTGAGCGTAATCGGCGTCTGGAGACGCCTCCCACAGATGTGTGTTATTCGCGGGAATTCGCGTCGATTCGCGGTTCCCCTCTTTGGACCGAGCGTTGACGAACGGGCCGCCAGCGGGAAGACTCGCGGGTTGTTCTCCCCGTCGCCTGTAGTCGCCCGCCGAGTTTCCGTTGCCTGCCGAGACGCCCGCTCCGCCGCTGGATGTCCTGTCGGGACGCCGCCTGCGTTTGGTGGGGCGGTTCGTGGGCGTCTCCAAGCGAGAAGCATCCGCCGCCGTCGAGCGGCGTGGCGGCGCCATCGATGACGCGGCGCCCGACCTCGTGGTGATTGGCGAAGCCGCCACAACGGCAGACCGCGAGCGCGCCGTGCAGGAAGCGGCCGCCAGCGGCGCCGAGTGTTGGAGCGAGTCCGAGCTGTGGCGCCAGCTGGGGCTCGTCGAGGCGGACCCCTTGCTGTGTGAGGGGGCCGTACGGCGGTTGTATTCACCGGCGATGCTCGCCGACCTCGTCGGCGCCCCGCTCGCGGCGGTGCAGCGTTGGGCGCGGCGCGGCGTGATCCGGCCCGCCTGCTGGGTGCAGCGGCTGGCGTACTTCGATTTCGAAGAGGCCCGCGTCGCGCAGCTGCTCTCGGACCTCCTGCGTGAAGGGCGTTCGCTGGCGGCGATCGACTCGGTGGTCGATCGGCTCGCGGCGGCGCACCCCGCGTACGACCGTGCGATCGCCGAGCTGCCGCTGGTGATCGAGGGTGGTGAACTCTTGGTGCGCGGCGAGGCGGCGCTACGCGACGTCTCGGGGCAGCGGCGGTTCGACTTCGACGAGGTGTCGGACGAAGACGCGACAATCGTCTTGCGGATGGACTCGCTCGCCGACGCCGAACCCACCACCCAGCGCGAGCGCGCCTGGCGGCTGCACGACGAGGGGACGCTTGACGAGGCGATCGACGCCTGGCGCCTGGCGATGCTCGAGTCGCCGCCGACGGCCGAGGATCACTTTGTCCTCGCCGATTGGTTGTACGCCGCGGGGCAGTCGGTCGCTGCGCGGGAGCGCTATTACGCGGCGCTAGAGTTGGACCCCGAGCACCTCGAGGCCCGGGTCAATCTGGGCTGTGTGCTCAGCGATCTAGGCGAGCACCAGCTCGCCGTCGCCGCGGTGCGGGGGGCGCTCGACCAGCACGAGGCCTACGCCGACGCCCATTTTCACTTGGCGCGGATCTGCGAAAAGCACGGCGATCACGAGGCCGCGGCGCCGCACTGGCGGCGGTTTTTGGAGATCGCCCCGGAAAGCCCCTGGGCCGAGGAGGCCCGCGACGGGTTAAGATGGGTAGGGTCTGATTCGCAAAGCTAATTGTGGAAACGGCTTGCAACGCGGGCCGGGTTGCTTAGCCTGTTTGGGCGGCCCCACGATGGCGCCGCGATGCGGAATGATCCGGCGCCCTGTTCCAGGCGGAAAATGAGCGAACTGCTCTTCCATTACGAGCGAGTGAACCCCACGTCGTGGGCGTATCTCTCTTCGCTGCTGACGATCGCGTTGTTCTTCAAGTTCAACCGCGTCTTCTGCATGCGCAACCTCGACCTCTTGTTGGTCATCCTGTTGGCGCCGGGCCTGCTCTGCATCGAGCACGCGCTGCGCGGGCAAGCCGACGATCCTGCTACCGGACTGGGCGTCGAACGCATCGGCTACGTGTGGCTGCTCGTGGTGAACGGCTTCTTGCTGGTGCGGATGCTCTACGACGCGTCGATGGTGCGGCGGCCGCTGTTGGAGCCGAACATGACCGGCGGGGGCCTCAGCTTCTTGGCCGTGTCGTTGATGGCGTTCTTGGCGGCGAACGTGCTCACCGGCAAGCCCGACCCGTCGGACCTGATGGCCGTGCAGCGCGCCGAGCACCTCAGCCAGCGCGAGGCGTCGCAGGTCGAGCAGAACACGCTCAGCACCCACGGGCCGGGCTTCACGCTGCTGCTCATGTTGCCGCGCATCTCGACGCGGGCGCTGGTCGATGAAGCGGCGCCGGACGCCGACCCCGCGAAGGTCGAAGAGGCCGACGCCGCGCGTAACGTGCTCGCCGCTCAGCTGATGGCGATCTTCTGCCAAGTGATGGTCGTGCTCGGCGTGTTGATGATGGCCAAGGACCACTTCGGCAATCTGCAGCTGGGCCTCGCCGCGGCGACGATGTACCTGATGCTCCCCTACACGGCCTTGTGGACGGGGAACGTGACGCACGCGCTGCCGGCGGCGCTCTTGGTGTGGACGGCCTACTTCTATCGGCGGCCCGCCGTGGCCGGGATGCTGCTGGGGCTCGCTTGCGGCGCGATCTACTACCCCTTCGCGCTATTGCCTTTATGGACGTCGTTCTACTGGCGGCGCGGCGTGGGGCGGTTCACGACCGGCGTGTTGCTGACGCTCGGCGTGCTCGTGGCGACGCTTGTGTTCACCTCAACCGACGCCGCCATGTTCTTCGCGCGGCTGCAACAGATGTTCGGCATCCGTCTGCCGGCGATGGAAGAGCTGAGCGGCGTGTGGGCGTTCTGGAACGGCTGGTACCGCGTGCCGATCCTGCTGGGCTTCATCGGCCTCAGCGTGAGCTTCGCGATCTGGCCGGTGCAGAAGAACCTGGCGACGCTGCTGAGCGGCTCGGCGGCGCTGATGCTCGGCGTGCAGTTCTGGCACGCGCACAGCGGCGGCTTGGCGCTGGCGTGGTACCTGCCGCTGCTGCTGCTAACGGTGTTCCGGCCGAACCTGGAGGATCGGGTCGCCGGCGCGGTGGTGGCGCCGAGCCGGTGGGAACCCGCGGCCGCCGCTGCGTAGGGTCCGCTGTGCGGACCGTGGAGAGCGGCGGGAAGCCGGTTTGACACGTCGGCTTATCGAAGTTGGCGAGCCGGGAGCGTCAGCGACCGGAGGGATCCCTGGTACCCGCGTCACTCCGGTCGCTGACGCTTGCGGCTCGCCCTTGATTGAGATGTTGAGCGTTCTGTGGCGTCACCCGCGGCTAGCGCCGACGGCTCATTTCCATGCGAACGGTGAAGCGAGTTTAGTCGAGTTTTCGCCAGGTGAATGTCTGTAGGTCCAACTCGTGCCTATCCTTGTTGACCTCGATATCTGTCTCGCCCGGTTCTCCCTCGACGAGGATGCTTCCCCCTTCGACGCGAATCACTTTTCGATTTGCGTCGTAAGTTGCCCGATGATCGTGGAGCCAACTGGGGCTGTCACCTGAAGTCGTTACGGGTTCGATCTTCCAACTATCAACGGCGAGGCGGAAGACCGGCGTGGTTCCAGCCTTACGCTGGTCGGTGTAGCCGAGGCATCCGATGATGTAGATCGCATCTTCGACCAACGTGGCGGTGTGGAAGTCGGTCGGCGGGAAGACGTCCCGCGGGTAGCCGAGAATCTGGAAGCCGCCTTGTCCGTTGTGGATGACGACATCGTTGTAGATGCAGAAATCCGGGTCGTAGAAATCCTCATGCTCTCCACCGACTTGAACAAAACGCCCATCGGGCAAGGGCGTCACCGACGTACCAAATCGCTCGTAACACCAAACGGCGCTGTCCAGTGCGTCGGTGTCGTCGAAGTGCTTACGCGCCGAGTAAGCGCTTCCTCCCAACCTGATCATGTCGTCCCAGAACGGATTGTCCATCGGATCGGGGTTGGCGCTTCCGAAACGCGGCGAGCGGTTTTCTTCGTAGTCCTTCGCAGACGCTTGAAAGTCGCCGCCATTCTCAAGCCCGACGTAAGAACGCATCACCTCCCTTGGCGCCAGTCGAATGTTATCACCGGCGGCAAGGAACAACTGCAGGACGGCGACACTCTGAACATCGGAGATCGCCGGAGTCACCGTTGGATTCTTGCCCATCTCGAGCATGAGGTCTCTCCCTGACTTCTGCGTAGCCTTCCAGTCTTCTTCGGAAATCAAACCCTTGAGTTCGTCCGGCAGGGGGGTAGCGGGAATCTTCTCGACGACGGATTCGAAATTGATCGGCTTTAGGGGATGCTTTGGCGAGTAACCGCGATCGACGTCCAGCTCCAGAAGAAATCGCACACCGTCCACAAAGTCTTCATCGACGGCGTGTCTCAATGCGGCGCCGTTGAAGTCGTCGGTGAGCTCAGGGTCGGCGCCGCGCTCTAAGAGCAAGCGCATCTTGTCGAGGTCCTTGGCGGCAATCGCCGCCATCAGCGGGGTGACGCCGTTTCGCCCACTTGCGTTGACATCGGCGCCGTTGTTCAGCGCAGCGTGCAACTCTTCGAGCGTGCCAGTCGTGATGCAATCGTGGAGGTCCATGGTTTTTGCGGTGACTTCGACTGGGACTTTGTTGGTAAGGGTGAGTTTTGCCCAGCGCTACCCGCGGCTAGCGCCGACGGTTCATGTTGCGGAGCACCCGATGTGAGCCGTCGGCGCTAGCCGCGGGTGAAGCACCAATAAGCGGTCCAGTCGTTGAGAGCGGTCCGCTACAAGCGGACCCTACGCGCCGCGCTTTCGGCAATCGACCAAACTGCAGGCGACGACGGGGACGAGGCCTAGCTCTTGCGCCTTCGCGATCAGCTCGGGGGAGTCCGTGCCGGGGTTGAGCCAGAGTTCGCCGCAGCCTTTCTTGGCGATCGCTTCGAGCAGCGTGACGCCAACTTCGGGGCGGACGTACATCGTGACGCGGTCGAGCGGGCCGACGGGGACCTCGTCGATCGACTTGTAGACCGTGCGGCCTTCGATCTCGCCCCCCTTCGGGTTGACGGGGTAGACCTCGTAGCCGATCGCGGCGTGGGCGCGTTGCGACTTGTTGCTGAACTTCTCCGGGTCGTCGCTCGCGCCGATGACGGCGACGGTGGGTTGGTTGTTGTCGTCCATGAACTTGACCTTGATGTTTTGAAGTTAACCACAGAGGCGCGGAGGACACGGCGAAGAATGGGACATGGACCTTCGTGGATTGAAAGGATTGCCACGGATCAAACAGCCGCTGATCAAAACAGCAATTTCATCCGCGATAATCCCCTTCATCCACGTTCCATTCTTCTCCGTGCTTTCCGTGGCTCTGTAATGATTTGGATTGGAGGAGGCGTCATCGGCGTCTGGAGACGCCTCCTACAGGGCGTGAAGGTACGCCGCGGTTTTACAGGTCGCGGCGGAGGTCGATGTCTTGGGCGACTTGCTGGTCGGCGAGCCACGCACGCCACTTCTCTTTGCTGTACTGGAAGTTCTCGCCGGTGAGGTGCACGAGCGTGTCGAGCACTTGGGGATTGCGGGAGTTCTTCGCGACGATCTTGGGGCCGCCGCCGCCGAAGCCGAAGGTGCCGCCGCCGCCGGTCGCGGGGTTGAAGCCCACCGAGTACGAGTCGCCGCCGGAGTCGTTGCCGACCTGCCGCTTGTGCGTCGTGACGAGGGCGTCGATCAGCGGGTCGATCGCCGAAGCCGCTTGCAGGCGGCCCAGCGCCCACGCGGCGTTGTTGATATAGAACGGGTTGTCCGCGCGGAGCGCCTTCACGAAGGGGATGGCGAGGCCGGGCCGGCCCGACGCGATCAGTTGATCGACGGCTTCGGCGCGGACGTCCGGATCGACGTCGGCGATGCCGTGGTTGGCGAGGGTCGCGAGCGCGTCGGGCGTGCCGAGGCTGCCGAGCGACTTCATGAGGAGGCGGCGCACTTGGGGCGTCTTTTCATCGGCGAGCAGCTTGAGCAGCTCGGCCGTGGCGGCGGGGTCTGAGAGCGTGAGCAGCGACTCCTCGGCGCGGCGCGCGGCGTCGCGGTCGGCGCCGTCGAGACTCTCGCGCCACTGGGCGAGTTGGTTACGCCAGGCGAGCGCCGCGGCTTCGGCCTGCTCGGCTTGTTCGAGCAGCGCGACCTCTTGTGGAGTGCGGTACTCGCCTTTCCAACGCACGAGGCCGCGGGCGGCGAGGACGTCGTCGCGCGTCATCCATTGGCCGTCGATCTGTTGGTAGCCGAGCAGCATGCGGGCCTCGGCGTGCTCGGGGTCGAGCTCGAGGACGCGCGCGAGGTGGCGACGCATGCCCTCGGCGACGCCGTTGTCGCGGCACCAATTGGCCAGCGCGAACTGGGCTTCGGCCGTGTCCGAGACGCTCGGCGACCGGCGGCGGTACTCGGCCTCGGCGGGGGTCTCGTTGACGGCGCGGGCGACGCGGTCGCGGTCCAGCACAAGGCGGCCGTACTCCGACTCAAGCGCGACGTGCGAGCGGGACTCGGCCGGCTCGGAGGCGACGCGGGCGTCGAGGCGGCTGCCGGTGGCGAGTTCCACCTGGTCCGCTGGCGCCGGTTGTGCGGCCGCGATCGCGGCGACGCAGGCGGCGGTGAGCGAGAGACGGACCATTGTAGAGGAGTCAGGGGCTGAGGGGCTGAGGGTTTAGGGAAATGACGAATGACTAAGTCCGAATGACGAACCTGTCGGAGGATTATGCCGCTACCGGCAGGTTCGTCATTCGTGCTTCGTCATTTCCCGTCAGGGCGCGGGCGCCAGCATCGCTAGTATAGTTCGTAGGGTGGGTTGAAACCCACCGCAGCCGGGTACCCGCTTCGTGGTGGGTCTCGACCCACCCTACGTGGTGGGCAGCCTCATTTCGCCATAGGTGAAAGAGGCGACGATAGCTAATCTTACGCCGCGGCCCCCACGGAGGGGCGCCGTTACGCGCGCCCGTTGTCTGCAGCGGCTGGCGTCGCGTCCGTGAAGCGCTCGATGCCCAGGAGGGGCGCCGTGCAGCGCATCGTCTCATTAGGTCTGCTCGCCGCGCTCGTGGGAGGCGGCTGGACGGCGCTCCAGAACGTCGGCCCGCAGCAGCTCCAACAAGCGGTGCAATCTGTCCGGACCACTGTCGGTCCGATGCTGGCTCAGCAGCCGGGGCAGCAACAGTCGGCGCCGCAGCCCGCGCCGACGACGCCTCAGCAAAACCCCTACGCGGGTGGCTACAACTACACGCCGGTGGGCGGCGCCGCGCAGTTCGCGCCGCCACCGGTGGTGCAAGAGCCGCCGTCGATCCGCATCGCGTCGTTCAACATCCAGGTGTTCGGCGACGCCAAGGCCGAGAAGCCTTACGTGATGCGGGCGCTGGCGCACATCGTCAAGAGTTTCGACGTGATCGCGATCCAAGAGATCCGCACGCAAGACACCAACTTCATCCCGCGGTTCTTGCGCGACTACGTGAACGTCGGCGTCACGTCGGGCGGGTACGATTCGCGGGTGAGCCCGCGGCTGGGTCGGACCAGCAGCAAGGAGCAGTACGCGTTCATCTTCAACACGGCGACGATCGAGGTTCATCCACGGTTCTGCGCCGTCGTTCCCGATCCGGAAGACCGGTTGCATCGCGAGCCGTTCGCGGCGCTGTTCAAGACACGGATCGTGCCGCCTTACACGCCGTTCACGTTCACGCTGATCAACATCCACACCGACCCGGACGAGGTCCCCGAAGAACTCGACGCGTTGTACTACGTTTACGATCAGGTGCGGCGTTCGCAGATCGATGGCGGGGTCGAGGACGACGTGATCTTGCTGGGCGATTTGAACACGCCGGTGCCGGCCGCGTCGCGTTGGACGCCCGACGCCGAGCAGCGTTCGATCACGCCGCGCGACTTAGGGCTGCTGGGGACGATCCCCAACATCGCGCCGCTGATCCGGAGAGAAGCGACCAACACCCGCGGCACGCGGCTGTATGACAACATCTTGATCCCGCGGCAGAACACGGTCGAGTACCTCGACCACGGCGTGATGGACCTGCGCTCGACGTATCAGTTGTCGGAAGAGCAGGTGCTCGAGATCTCGGACCACTTGCCGGTGTGGGGCAAGTTCAGCGCGATCGAGGGCGGGCCGTATCAGAGCGCGTCGCGGTAGCGGGAGGGGCTGAGGGGCTGAGGATTTGAGGGGCTAAGGGAATGGACTGGGGGTCGCTTGCGCGTCCCCTCAGCCCCTTAACTCCTCAGCCCCTTTTCTTCCCAGCTTTGCTGTAGGAGGGGTCTCCAGACCCCGATTGCGGTGTCCCTACCGTAACGGCATGGTGCGCGTCATCGGCGTCTGGAGACGCCTCCTATAAGTTTGTCGATTGTCGATTTCTCTTTTGGAAATAGCCACCCGGCGCCTTAAAATACACGCATCACAAGACGAGGCGTCCTAACGAGCCTTGCTGAGACACTTGGTGTCTCGGCGACGGCGTCACGAAGAGCCCGTCGCGAGACCTTTCTGCTTTGCCGCAGGAGGGTTTCGCGACGGGCTTTTTTCGTTTTTGGGCCGCGCTCTTTGGTCGCGTTCACTCACGGGGAAGGTCCATCGTGCTACCGCTACGCAAACAGGTTCGATTGGCGGACGTGAAGGGGGAGCTTCGCGATGGCGATCTCTTGCTCTTCCGGCGGCGCGGATTGATCTCGATCGCGGGGCGCGGCGTTCACTCGCACGCGGCGAAGGTCGCGTGGTGGGGCGACGAGCCGTTCTGCGTCGAGGTCCGCGAGTGGTTCGGCGGCCGGGCGGTGACGCTCGCCAGCCAGGTCGAGCGCTGCCCGGGACGGATCGACCTGTTCCGCGCCAATCCGGGCAACCGCTGGCCCGAGTACGACGCGGCCGCCGCGACGCGGTACATGCGGCTGCTCGCGGGCTGCGATTACGGCTACGCGGCCGTGATCGAGGCGGCGCTGCTGCACCTGCCGATCACGCGGATGTGCGTGACGGCGGACGTCGAGGACCGGTCCGTGAGTCGGCGTCCCCCGTTTTGTAGCCAGGCGTGCGCGATGGCGGACCGGCTCGCGGGGGGCGTCGACCCGGCGCCCTACTTGGCGGATCGCGTGACCGAGCCGGCGGACCTCGCGCGGAGCCCGTTCTATCAGTACCAGTTCACGTTTGCCGGGGAGTGAGGGCGATGAACCACGCGTTGCTACTCGGTTGGTGGTTGGCGCTTGTTGGCGCCGCGGCGGCGCAGTGCGGGCCGAACGGCTGCTACGTCGCGAGGCCACCGGCAATGGTCGGCCCTGTGCAAGCGGCTGGGCCTCGGACACACGAGTCGATTGCGCGGATTGTTCACCACGAAGGGGGGGGCGCCTCGATTGGGTCGGGGACGCTTGTCGCTTCGCGGAACGGCAATGGTTATGTGCTGACTTGCGCTCACTTGTTTACGAGTGAAGGGAAGACCGAGGTGCAGCTCGCCGGGCGGTCGCTCGCGGCGCGGATCGTCGCGATGGATCGGGTGCACGACTTGGTGTTGTTGGAGACACAAGGCGTCGCCGGTCGTGCGGTTGAGACGGCGGAGTGGACAGCGACGGGATGGCTGTCGGCGTGCGGCTTCGGATCGACGGGCCAGTTGCGTTGCGTCCGCGGGCCGGTGCTCGGGTTCTCGACCGCCGCCGGCGCGTCGGCGCCGAGCGTGCGGGTCCGCGGCGCGGTCCGTCAGGGCGACAGCGGCGGGCCGGTGCTCGACGCGGGCGGGCGGCTCGTGGCGGTCGTCTGGGGCGCCAGCAACGGCGAGACGTTCGCGATGGGGGGCGAGCCCCTACGGCGGATTCTAGAGCGGTTGCCAAAGCGCGAACTCGCGCCGGTGAGACGAGAGCCCGAGTCGGAACCCGAGGTCGCTACGGATTCGCTGCGGAAGGAGTTGCGAGCTTATGCGGCGCAGTTGGAGGAGCGGTTGAAGCGGTTGGAGAGTTTGCCGGCGCGCCCTCCGGTCGCTGACGCTCCCGGCTCGCCTGCGCCTCGTTTGGCGCCGCCGGTTGGTGGGGTCGGAGAGCGTGTCGCCGGCGGACTGAGGACCGCGGCCCGGGTCGAGTCGCTGTTCGCGGCGGTCGCGGTCGGTGGGCCGTTGGGGTTGGCGGCGTGGGCGGGGCTTCGTTGGTTGCGGCAACCAAAGCGCGACGCCCGGGCCGATCGCTGCGAACCGCAAAAGGTGGCGATCGATTCGCCGCCCCCGCCGCAACGGGTCGTCCCCGAGACGCACTACGTCTCCTACGAACGCGACGACTACGCCCGGGCGCACCAGTGGGCGAGCGAGCAGCTCGCGCGGAAGTTCCCGGGCTCGGTGGAGCTGTTGACGAGTTTGGATTCGCTCATTCGGCAGCAGCTGAATGGGAAGAGTTAGTGGTGGGCAGGAAGTTCACCACGAAGGAACGAAGGAACGAAGGAACGAAGGAAAAAGTTTGATTGCGAAGTTTTGGCGAGCCGGGAGCGTCAGCGACCGGAGTGACCCAGGTACACGGAATGAAAGCGAGATCACAGATGGTAAGCGAGGACGCGCTGCGACTCCGGTCCCTTACGGTTCCGGCTCCCTGTCACTCGCAAGAGCGAGTTGATTCGCGGGTTCCCTCCGGGCGCTGACGCTTACGGCTCGCCGTTCTCCCTCAGCCCCTAACCCCTTAACCCCTAACCCCTTTCTTACATCATGCCACTTACAAACACCGATGCGGTTCTCTGGTACAAGGTTGGCGTCTTTGGCGACGCCGGCTATGCGGTCCCCAATTGGTCGAATGACGTGGGGAGTTTAAACCCGCAGATTCTCGACTGGGTCGAGCTGGTGGGGCGGAACTTGTTCCACGTGATGCACCACGAGGACGTCGACCTGCGGATCCCGCCTTCGATCAACACGTGCAAGCGCGTCCATAAGCTGTACGTGCGGGCGGCGAGCATCTTGGCGGGGCGGGCCGTGTCGCCGGGCGAGGACAACATGGAGGCGTTCCACTCGCGCCCGGCGGGCGAGGTGTTCCGCGTTTACCCGGTGCCGTTCTTCAAGGTGCGGAACCCGTTCATGCGGCGCTGGGCCGGCATGGTGCTGGTGTCGCTCGCCGAGGCGATGCAGCACACCGAGAACCGCAAGGAGATGGAGATCAGTACGGCGTTCGCGGGGCAGGTCGGTCAGTACCTGCGGCGCGTCTACACGAACATGGCGATCGAGCTGTTCGGCAAGACGCGCGAAGCGGCCCAGGCGCCGGGCTTCTTGCTCAGCGACGCCGACCTGGCGGCGTACGACCCGTCGAAGTTCTTCACCTCGACCGAGATGGTGGACACCGTGCCGCGCTTGGACCGGGTGTTCACCGAAGACCGCTTGGAGCTGCTCGCCGAGGGCATCCCGGTGACCGAGCTGCCGGCGGACATCGGCCCGTGGCCGACGAACCTGGCGAGCTTCTACGGGGCGACGCGCAGCGACGCGACGATGGGGGCGACCGTCGGCGCGGGCGCGACGAACAGCGCGGCCGTGGGGCCGATCATCCCGCCGGCGCCGGGGCCGTAGTTCAACGAAGTGAGCCACGAAGGTAACGAGAACTGTAGGAGGCGTCTCCGACGCCGATTTCGGTCTCCACCCCGTAACCGCATGGTGCGTGAAATCGGCGTCGGAGACGCCTCCTACAGACGTGGTTCTTCCTGATTGCTGACCTCTGACCCCTGACGACTACGCCATGGTTCGCGTTGCCGAAACAACCGATCGCGTGCGACTCGCTCCCGCCGATTGGGGCGGGCTTTGTTCGCTGGCGCTGGCGATTCTGTCGCTCGGTGGGGCGACGCTTTACAAGCTTTACGACATCTCGCAGACGCATCGCGAGCGGTTGGCGGCGGTGGATGCGGAGTTGGCGGGGCTCAAGCACAACGTCGAGCTGTTGCAGCAAGACGTGCGTCATCTGGCAAGAAGGAGCATGCGATGAAGATTCGTGACCGGGTGAAAGAGTTGCGACGGGTGCGCGCGGGCGATCTTGCGCCGCACCCGAAGAACTGGCGGACACACTCGCGCTTTCAACGCGACGTGCTGCGAGGGCTGCTCAACGAGGTCGGCATGGCCGGCGCGTTGCTCGCTAGGGAGTTGCCGGACGGGTCGCTGCAATTGGTGGACGGGCATCTGCGGGCGGAAACAACGCCTTCGATGATGGTGCCGGTGCTGGTGCTCGACCTCGACGACGCCGAGGCGGAGAAGGTTCTGTTGACGCACGACCCGCTGGCGTCGCTCGCCGGCGTCGATGACACGCGGCTCGGCGCGCTGTTGGGCGCCGTCGAGACCGAGAGCAAGGCGGTCGGCGAGATGCTGGCGAAGTTGGCGCGCGAGATCGAGAGCGAAGAAGCGCTGCCGGCGCCGGCGGATGTCGAGATCACGCCGAGCTACCAAGTGGTGGTCGAAGTCGATGGCGAAGCGCAGCAGCGCGAGGTTTATGAGCGGATGCGGGCGGCGGGGTTTCGCTGCCGTGTTCTGACGCTTTGAAGATTTGTTAACCACAAAGGAACGAAGGAACAAAGGTGGTGAAGAAAGAGAAGCCCGCGAATAACGCGAATAAGCACGAATGAAAGAAATCCGCGGTCATTTGCGTCATTCGCAGGCTCTTTCCCTACTTCGTTCCTTTGTTCCTTAGTGGTGCAAAAAAGGAAGCCAACGTGGATCTAACTGTCGAGGTTGACTGCCCCGTGGCGGAGTCGTTTCGGGTGCAGCAGGCAGCGGGGATGTTTGACTTGCCGCTGGCGGAACGCGTCTCGCAGCGGTTTGAGGTGGAGCTGCCTGCTCGTGACGAGGCGTGGTCGATCGGTTTGATCGTGGGGCCCTCGGGGAGTGGTAAGAGCACCGTGGCCCGGGCCGCGTTTGGGGATTCGTTGGACGAGGCGGCGGCTTGGGACGACGGGCTGGCGGTGATCGATGGGTTCGGCGAGACGCCGGTGCGGAAGGTCGTCGAGTTGTTCACGGCGGTGGGCTTTGGTTCGCCGCCTTCTTGGGTGAAGCCTTACCGGGTGCTGAGTGGCGGCGAGCGGTTCCGCTGCGACCTGGCGCGGGCGCTGGCGAGGAGTTGTGAGGAACCCGGCGCCCCTGCAGATGTCATCGCCTTTGACGAATTCACGAGTGTGGTCGATCGCAACGTGGCGCGGGTTTGTTCGGCGGCGATTGCGAAGCAGGTCCGCAGTGGCGTGATCCCGGCTCGCTTCGTCGCGGTGACTTGCCACTACGACGTGGCGGAGTGGTTGGAGCCCGATTGGGTGCTGGATATGGCCACGAGTCAGCTAACCCGGAGGCGTCTTCGGCGACCGCGGATCGAGCTGGAGGTCCATCGCTGCCGACTGGAGGCTTGGCGACTGTTTGCGCGGCATCACTATCTGAGCGGCTCGCTGGCCAAGCAGGCGCGGTGCTACCTGGCGACCTGGAACGGCGAGCCGGTGGCCTTCGCGGCGACGCTGCCGATCATCGCGCAGAAGGGACGCCGGCGGTTCACACGGATCGTGACACTGCCCGACTACCAAGGGATCGGCATCGGGATGCGCTTCGTCGAAGCGGTCGCCGAGCTGCACGTCGAAGAGGGCTTGCGGATCAATGTGACCAGCAGCCACCCCGCGTTGATCCGGCACTGCCAGCGCTCGCCCAACTGGCGGACCGTCGCGGTGAAGAAGACAGGGCAATCGGTGGCGAACCAACGCGCAGCGTTCGCGGCGTATCGGAACTCGGCGGGGCGGGCGGTGGTTTCGTTTGAGTACGTGGGCAGTCGTCAGGGATCAGTCGTCAGTAGTCAGGAGGAGAGAGATGGCGAGCCCGGAGCGTGAGCGACCGGAGTTGACGCGGGTACTCGCTTTCAATCCGTGTTCGCTCTTCGACTCCGGGCGCGTAATCCCCCTTCCCCCTGAGGGGCCGCGGCCGGCGCATGGCTGATGTGCGTACCAATTGGTTCTGGCGTCGCGGTACTCGATGCGGCAATTCACGAGACGCGTTTCACCCTCCCCTAGCCCCTCCCTAGAAGGGAGGGGGACACGGGCGGGCGCTTCGCTTCCGTTCTTGATTAACTGATTACTGACCCCTGACCCCTGACTCCTGTGTACCTCTCCGACGAACAAAAACGTGAAGTCATCCTCATCGCCACCGTCGGGTGCGACCAGGAGACGGCCGCCAAGTATGTGAACTGTTCGGTGGAGCAGATCGGCGAGGAGATGCTGCGCGACGCGCGGTTTGGGGCCGATGTGCGGCGGGCAGAGGCGGCCTGTGAGCTGGGGCACATGCGGTGCGTGCAGCAGGCGACGCGGCAGGAGGGGCCGTGGCGGGCGAGTGTGTGGTGGCTCGAACGGCGCTTCCCGGAACGCTACGGCCGACGCGACGCGGGGACGATCGGGCGGCGTGACCTTGTGCGGTTCCTCGGCGCCGTGGCGGGCGGGCTGGCGCCAGCGATCCGCTGTGAGGAGGACCGGCGGCGCGTGCTCGACGCGCTGAGTGAGTTTGCCGAGTCGCTGATCGACCCGCTGTCGTATGTCGGCGGTTGGGACGAATCGGTTGAGGGTGATAGCGCGGGCGACGCACGGGAGGACGCATGACGACGTACTGGGGGAAGATCGATCGACGGGCGTCGCCGCGGTTGAGCCGCGCGTTCCGTGGGGCGCTGGCGGCGGCGTTCCTCGGGCGGCCGCTAGCGCGACCGCTCGAGCAGGCCGACACGGGGCTCGTCGCTTGGGGGCAGCGTTACCTGCCGGCGCATTTCGCCAAGCCGCCGTCGTTGTTGCACCGGTGGTTGGGGGATCAACTCGACCTGATGCGCGAGAGCAGGGGGCTGAAGGTGAACGTGATCGGGCCGCGTGGGGCGGCGAAGTCGACGGTGGCCACCTTGGCGGGCGTGCTGCGGGCGGCGGTCGAGGGGAGCGAGCCTTACATCTGGATCGTGTCGGACACCAAGGACCAGGCCCAGTCGCATCTCGAGAACGTTAAGACCGAGCTGCTGGAGAACCGCGAGCTGGCGGCGGCCTACCCCAGCGCGGTCGGCCGCGGGCCGCGCTGGCAGGCGGGGGGCGTCGAGTTGCGGAACGGCGTCGTCATCGAGGCGTACGGCACGGGGCAGCGGATCCGGGGGCGCCGGCGAAGGTCGCACCGGCCGACGCTGGTGGTGTGCGACGACCTGCAGAACGACCGGCACATCGCCTCGGCGCTGCAACGCGAGGCGTCGAGCCAGTGGTTCCACGGCACGCTGATGAAGGCGGGCACGAAGGAGACGAACCTCGTCAACGTCGCCACGGCCCTGCACCGCGACGCGCTGGCGATGCGGCTCGGGCAAACGGCGGGCTGGGCTTCGAAGACCTTCCGGGCGATTGTCCGCTGGCCGCACGACACGGAGCTGTGGCGCGAGTGGGAGGTGATCTACTGCGACAGCGACCGCAAGCACGCCGCCGCCGACGCGCGGGCGTTCTACGAGGCGAACCGCTTCGCGCTGCACGCGGGCGCCGAGGTGCTGTGGCCCGAGGAGGAGGACCTCTACACGCTGATGGAGATGCGCGTGCAGAGCGGCCATCCGGCGTTCGAGCGCGAGAAGCAGGGGTCGCCGATCGACCCGACGCGGTGCGAGTGGCCCGATTCGTACTTCGGCGAGCACGCCTGGTTCGCGGATTGGCCGAAGCGGCTGAAGCTGCGGGTGATCGCGATCGACCCCAGCAAGGGGAGCGACGCGCGGACGGGCGATTACTCGGCGATCGTGCTGCTCGGCGTCGATGAAAACGGCGTGCTGCACATCGACGCGGACCTCGCGCGAAGGCCGACCGCGCAGATGGCGGCGGACGGCGTTGCGCACTGCCTGGCGTTCAAGCCAGACGCGTTTGGCGTCGAGGCGAACCAGTGGCAGCAGCTGCTCGCGGGCGAGTTCGTCGCGGAGTTCGCGCGGCAGGGCGCGATCGGGATGACGCCGTGCGAGATCCACAACCACACGAACAAGGCGATGCGTATCCGGCGCCTGGGGCCGTACCTGTCGCAACGGCGGCTGCGCTTCAAGCGCGGCAGCCCGGGGGCGGCGCTGCTGGTGGACCAGCTGCGCGACTTCCCGATCGGCGCGCACGACGACGGGCCCGACGCGCTGGAGATGGCGATGAGGCTGGCGGAGGAGATTTGGCGCGAGGGGTTAGGGGCTGAGGGGCTAAGGGGCTGAGGGGACGCGCAAGCGTAGGGTGGGTCGGGACCCACCGCGAAGTGGGTGCCCGGCTTCGGTGGGTTGCAACCCACCTATGAGGCGAGCCGGGAGCGTGAGCGACCGGAGTGAATCACCAGACGACCCACTATCTAAACAGATCAAGCAGCGCTACTCCCCTCCCTTTTTAGGGAGCCCGTCATTCAGAGAAGTGGGGGGGAGGGTCTGCGGTGACTAGCGTCCTTACGCATTGAGTACCGATTTACGTGCGTGGCTCGAATCGCTGACGGAGTTTTTCGTAACGGAGAACGCAGACCCTCCCCTAACCCCTCCTTAAAGAGGGAGGGGGATTACCCATCGCACTACAACATTCGATCCATAGGTACAGCATGTCACACGCCTCTCTCACGCAACTTGAAACCCGCCTCCTCGAAGCCTTCGACGCCATGTGGGGCGACTACATCGACCCGCGGGACGCGTTCCGTGGCGAGAATGGAGAGTGGTGGGCGTCGGTGGGGGGCGTGGGGACGACGGCGGCGTCGGCGCCGTTTTCGTTGCCGCAGCTGGCGGACTTGCGGCAGGAGTGCCGGCGGCTGGCGGTTTCGAATGAGTTTGCGATCAACGGGCACGAGAACCGGATCAGCTACATCGTCGGGCCGGGGCACCTGTACCAAGCGACGATCCGCAAGGGCGTCGAGGCGCCGGTCGCGCTGGCCCTTGAGGTCCAAGCGGTCGTTGACGAGTTCCTGGCGGAGAACGACTGGCACGATCGCCAGCAGGAGCTCGTGCGGCGGCTCGATCGCGACGGTGAAGTGTTCCTCAGGTACTTCGACGACGGGCGCGGCGGGACGCGGATTCGCTTCGTCGAGCCCGAGCAGGTGGCGCCGCCGCGGGAACTGGGCGATGACAGCCCCTCGAGTCATGGCGTGCTCACCGACGCGGACGATGTCGAGACGGTGCTCGGCTACTACATCGACGGGCGCTTGATCGACGCGGGGGAGATCCAGCACCGCAAGGCGAACGTCGATCGCAATGTGAAGCGGGGCCTGCCGCTTTACACGGCGGTGCGGGCCAACCTGCGGCGCGCCGAGAAGCTGCTGCGGAATATGAGCGTCGTGGCGGAGATCCAGTCGGCGATCGCGCTCATCCGCAAGCACCGCAGCGCGACGCGCACCGGCGTCGAACAGTTCGTCGCGGATCGGTCGGCCGCCACGCGGATGGACGGCGCGGGTCGGACGCGACGCGTTACCGAGTATGGGCCGGGGACGATCCTCGACGCGCCGTCGGGGCTCGAGTACGAGTTCCCGGCGACGGGCGTCGATGCGGCCGGGTACGTGACGATCCTGCAGGCCGAGCTGCGGGCGATCGCCGCGCGGCTGGTGATGCCGGAGTTCATGTTCACGTCGGACGCGTCGAACGCCAGCTACGCCTCGACGATGGTGGCCGAGGGCCCGGCCGTGAAGATGTTCGGGCGGCTGCAAGCGGCGATGATCGAGCAAGACCGAAGGGTCTTCCACCGGGTGATCGACAACGCGGTGCGCTACGGGCGCTTGAGCGCCGACGCGGCGGCGGCCGTCGAGTTGCAAGTCACCGCGCCGACGCTACACACACGCGACCGCACGCTCGAAGCGCGGGCGGATGAGATTGCGTACCGCAACGGCGTGTTATCGACACAGACGTGGAGCCAGCGGCTGGGGCTCGATTACGCCAGGAGCAGAAGAACCGACGCGTGCATGGAGTGACGGAGGGGCTGAGGTGTTAAGGGGCTGAGGGGACGCGCAAGCGATCCCCCGTCTCTTCCCTTAGCCCCTCAACCCCTCAGCCCCTAGCCCCTCGTCAGATTGTGCGGAAAAGTGGCTATTACGGTACGTCTGTTCACCGTCGGTCGCATATAATACGGCCATGCGAAACGACAGGAGATCAATGATGAATGGTCGGGGCAAAGCGCGGGACGCGGAGTCGGCGTTTGTCGACCTCCTCAGCGAGGCGACGCAGCGCGGGTACTACGGTTCGGTGTCGCTAACGCTGCACGTGCAGGATGGGTTTATTCAGCAGGTGCGCGTGGCGACGGAGCGACTGGTGAAGTGAAAGGGGGAGAGCGGAAGGCGACAAGAGAAGTTCTCTCTGCGTGAGAACTTTTAACGGTGGCGCCCGAGGCTAGCGCCTACGGCTCAAAAAAGTCACGCACGACTTGAGCCGTAGGCGCTAGCCTCGGGCAGCGCCACCAGAAGGCTTTATTACACAAACAACGGCGTCGAGCCGAGCGTTGGTTCTTGAGAACCGGCGCATCCTTTCTCGAGCCCACGACTTTGCCTCTTGGTAGGCATGGTCGTGGGCTTTTTGCATTCATGGGGGGCATGGTGAACGAAACGGGTGACGTGGCGATTGAGGCCTCGCAGCAGCCGCTGCAGGAATACGTGCAATCGGCGGGGCGGGCGTTGCGGGTGGACGCCGTGCGCGGGGTGCTGCGGGGCGTGAAGCTGCTCGGGCTGCGGTCGCGGAATGGGCGGCGTTACGAGGAGTCGGGCCTGCGGAAGGCGATCGGGCTCTACGAGGGGTCGAAGGTCAATGTGAACCACCCCGAGCGCGACCCGCTCGCGCCGCGCGATTATCGCGACCGGCTGGGGATCGTGCGCAACGTGCGTGTCGAAGCGGGGCAGGGGCTGTTCGGCGACCTGCACTACAACCCGAGCCATCCGCTGGCCGAGCAATTGGCATGGGACGCTGAGCACGCGCCGGAGAACGTCGGGCTGTCGCACAACGTGCTCGCCCGCACGCGGCGTGACGGGGCGGGAATCGTCGTCGAGGCGATCACCCGCGTGCAGAGCGTCGACCTGGTGGCCGACCCGGCGACGACTGCGGGGCTGTTCGAGCAAACGGCGCTCGACGAGTTCGATCCGACGGTCGCGCTACAAGAAGAGATCGCGAGCCTCAAGCGGCAGCTCGAAGAAGCCATTGCCCAGACCGAGCGCGAGACACGGCTGCGGAAGCTCGAGCAGGGCCTTCGCGAGAGCGGCGTGGCGGCGGTGAGCGAGGCGTCGTTACGCGAGCTAGTCGCGGCGCCGGCGGAGGACGTCGATACGCTCATCGAGCGTGAGGTGAGCGAGGCGCGTCGGCTGATGGAAGCGCGGAAGCCGCGGTCGCGCGAGCAGGCGGGTCTGTCGAATGCGCGAACGTGTGCGGACGTGGGGGCGTTTGTGGAGGCGATCACGCGGCGGCGGTGAGGGCGGCCTTTTGTTTCCCCCTCCCTGTAAGGGAGGCCCTTTTTCAGAAGTACGGGGGGAGGTCTGCGGCGTCCAGCTTCTTCACGCTCTGAGTACCAATTGCAACACAACGGTACTCAATGCGTTAGGTAGCTGGAGACGTTTCACCCTCCCCTAACCCCGGGGATAAGTCGGCGCCCTTCGGGCGTTGGTTGTTGATTCATCAACTAAGCATGAGGAGCGAGTGATGGCGAATACGATGCGGTGGCGGTATGGGGACACCAACCCGGTGATGTTGCCGGTGGCGGCGGACGTGGCGGTCGAGATTGGTGACCTCGTCTATCTGGCCGAGGGGATGGCGCGGCCGGCTTCGGCTCTGGCGAACCAGGGGTCGAGCGTGCTCAACCTGTCAGGGTTCCACGACGCCTTTGTTGGCGTCGCGATGCAGGCGTCGCCGGTGGGGACGGCCTCATCGATTCGGATCGCGACGTCGGGCGCCTTTGAGTTCGATTGCGACTCGGCGACGCACGGGTTGGGCGACTTCATCTCGGTCGGCATCAACCTCGCTGGCGATCAACTGATCGACCAGAAGGTCGCCGACGCCGCGAGCGTCGGCGTGGCGATCGGACGGTGCGCCAAGCAAGTGACGGTGGCGGCGACGCGGGTGCTGGTGGACGTCGTCAGCACGGTGATGAAGGGCGGGCCGCAAGAAGCGGCGTAGGGGGGGAGGGGTTAGGGGCTGAGGGGCTAAGGGGCTGAGGGGCTGAGGGGACGCGCAAGCGTCGGGTGGGTCGGGACCCACTGCGAAGCGGGTACTTGGCCTCGGTGGGTTGCAACCCACCCTACGGGATGAGAATCAACACACAAGGAATCTTGATATGCGTGCTTTGAATTACCGGGAGTTGCGGCGGCGGTATGAGCTGGATGGGGCGGCGAAAACCGTCGCGCATCTGAGCGAGGCGCTCGAGGAGAAGACGCTGCGGCCGGAGGACTTTAGTCTGCGCGACTTGGCCGAGGCGCTGGTGCCGGACGGGCGTGAGTGGGTGCGGAGGCTCGACCCGCGGAGCGGCGGCGTGTCGCCGGTGCTGGAGTCGAGCGAGGGGGTGGACGCCACGGCGTTTCAGAACGTCGCGGCGCAGGTCGTTCATGCCAAGGTGATGGAGGCCTACACGCAAGAGGCCTTCGTCGCGTCGCGGCTGGTGGAGACGATCCCGACGCGGCTCGACGGCGAGAAAATCCCCGGCGTGTCGCGGATCGCAGACCAGATCGACGAGGTCGGCGCGGGGATGCCGTTCCCGAGTCTGGGGTTTGATGAGGACTACATCGAGACCCCGGCGACGGCGAAGCACGGCTTCATCGTGCCGGTGACGAAGGAGGCGATCTTCTTCGACCGCACGAACTTGGTGTTGAGCCGCGCGGCGGAGGTGGGCGAGGTGCTGGGCCTCAACAAAGAGAAGCGGCTCTTGGACCTGATCATCGGCGTGACGAACAACTACAAGCACAAGGGCGTCGCGTACGATACGTACCAAGACTCGGCGCCGTGGAAGAACGTGCTGACGGGGAACGAGCTCGAGGATTGGGCGAGCGTCGATGCGGCGGAGCAGCTGTTCGCCGATATCCTCGACCCGGCGACGGGCGAGCCGGTGCTGCTGGGGGCGACGACGGCGCTGGTGATGCCCGCCTACCGGCACGCGGCGCACCGGACGTTCAACGCGTCGGAGGTGACGTACGCCTCGGGCGGCGGCGGGACGGCGACCGTGGCGGCCAACCCGCTTGGCAACTACCGCGTCGAAGAGAGCCGGCTGGCGTATCGACGGATCCTGGCGTCGGGTGTGGCGGCGGCGGATGCGAAGAAGTGGTGGTTCCTCGGCGACTTCCGCAAGGCGTTCGCCTACATGGAGAACTGGCCGATCACCGTGACGCAGGCGCCGCTGGGGAGCGAGGCGGATTTTACCAGCGACATCGTGCTGCGGTTCAAAGCGAGCGAGCGCGGAGCGGCGGCGGTGATGAATCCGCGGTATGTGGTGAAGTGTGTGGGGTAGGAGTTGAGGGACGGGGGGTTAGGGACGGGGGACGAGGGGGGCGGCGAGCCCACGATGTGAATCGTGGGTGGGAAGTGGGAAATCGCTTCCCACCCACGACTTACGTCGTGGGCTCGCCGGTGGTTGTTGTGGGCGCCCGCTTCAACCCCGACGCTCGCTGATGCTTCTCTAAGTCTTGGAACCTGATTGGGAACCACGCCATGTCGAGTTACTGGGACGTGATCGCCGACGCGGCGGCTCATTGGCCGCTGCAAGAGACCTCGGGTTCGAGCGGCGCCGATCTGGCGGGGGCGAATCCGGCGGCGCTCGTGGTAGGGTTTGACTTCGCGATGGGTTCCGTGGCGGGGCCTGGTGGGTGGTTGCCGCGGGGATTGCGGTTCGACGGCGCGACGCAACTAGCGAACATCCCCGCGCAGACGACGCTCGGGCTCGGCGAGGAGCACGCCTACTCTTTGTGGTGGAAGCCTGACGCGCCGCCGCCGTGGTCGCCGCAGGTGTTGGTGGAGACGGGGGGCGCGACACACGGTTCGCTGGTCTACCTCGTAGACGGCGACGTCGTGTTCGTCAGCACACGGAACTACGTCGCTACGCCGGTCAGCGCTTCGTCGCCGGTGTGGGGTAGTTGGCGGCACCTCGTCGCCGTGCATAAGCCGACAAGCTTAGAGGTCTATCTCGACGGCGAACTGGCGGGCGTCGCGGCGGCGCCGGAACCCTGGGTGCAGGGCGGCAACACCACCGGCGCCATCGGCGCGGTCGATGGCGGGCGGTGGATGACTGGCTACCTCGACAGCGGCCAAGCGCGCCATTTCAACGGCGCGATCGCCGGTGTGGCGCTGTTCGATCGGGCGTTGACGGCGGCCGAAGCGGCGGAGCTGTATCACGGTCCCGAGCCGACGACTCTATCGGCGCCGACGTTGGCGGGTCCGCTGCGCGCCGGATCGTTCGCGGCGGTGACGACGGGCGTGTGGGAGAGCCATGCGAACGGTTCGCTGGCGGTCGCGGGCGCCGTGCAGCTGAGCCCCGATGCGGTGAGCGGTTGGGTGGACGCGGCCGCGGTCACGGGGGCGGGGAGCTACGCGGTTCCGCTGGGCTCGGCGGGGCGTTGGGCGCGCGTCGCGGCAATCGCGACGAACCTCGGCGGCGTGAGCGCGCCGGCGTACTCGGCGGCGATGGAGGTGCTGCCGGCACGGGCGCCGGCCGTGGCCGTCGCACAGTGCGTTGCGAAGTCGGGCGCGGAGGCGGGCGACGCCTGTCCCACGGCGGGAGCGCAGGCGGGGTTGGTGTTGGGTGGGCTCAAACCATGAGAGGGGGTAATGGAGATCTACGGGAGCACTTTCGCGGGCGCGAGCGCGGTGCTGATGGCGCGGGTCGCGTACGCCGACGGGACACTGGTGGCGCCGGAGGAGATCGCATCGGCGGCGTATGCCGTTGCGGAAGTCGATCCGTGCGGGTTGGCGCCGCCAACGGACGTGGCGGGGCACACGGGCGTCGCGCTCGACGTGGAGCAGGTATTGTCGACGGAGTTGCTGGACAACCCGCCGTGGGAGGTGGACGAGGTGGGATTCAACTTCCGCCACGAGGTGGACGTCACCGAGTCGCCGGCGTTTGTGACGGCGGGGCGGCGTTACCGGGTGCAGTACGTGCTGACGCCGACGGACGGCCAGCCGATCGTGGTCCGATTCTTCATCGAGGCGCTCTGAGATGACACAAGACCAAACGCAACTCCTCGCCATCCGCGCGCAGACGCTCGCACAGATCCAGGAGGTGCGGAGTGAGTTGAAGCCGACCTACTGGATCGACGGGCAGCGGGTTCACTGGGAGCAGTACGTCGAGTCGTTGCAGCGGACGGTCGATTGGTGCGACCGAAAGTTGATTGAGTTGGAGCCGTACGAGGTCGTCTCGGAAGGAGGTTCGTGATGCCTATCCAGTGGAACGCCGAGGGCGACTTCGCGGCGGTAGTCGATACGCTCGAGCCGGTGACGCTCTATCGCTGTCCGCACGGCGGCGCGGGCGTGGAGATGTTGGCGTGGCGGTTCGACGACGCGACGGATTCGCCGGACGACGCCGAGGGCGCCGTGCGGCGGCGGGTGGTGGTTTGGCAGTTGCCGCTCGAGGTGGAGGGGGTCTCGCCGCAACCGGGAGACGTGGTCGTCGACGGCGCCGGCGGGTGCTCGACGATTCGGAGCGTGAACCGGATGCGTGGCGCGACTCGGTGGTCGTGCGAGTCGGTGCGCGCGACGATCGCGCCGGAGTTCGCCGAGCGCTTCGATTGGGAGCGGCCGATCTTCCAAGAGACCTCGGAAGGGCCGACGGTGGTCGGCTGGCGGACGGTGCGGCCGGGGCTCGTGGGATGCTTCGCGAGGGCCGACGGGCTGCAGCCGCAGGACGCGGTGAACCCGGTGAGCGTCACGGTGACGATGGTGGCGCCGATCGACCTTCGAGAGGGTGACCGCGTGCGGCGGCATCGCGGGGGTTTATATGCGGTCGTTGATCAGATGCTGCCGGCGACAGCAGGCGACGTTTATCGCGTGACGGCGGAAGAGGTGGGGGAATGACGAAGCACGAATGACGAATGACGAACCTATCGGAGGGGTCGCACCGTCACCGGTAGGTTTGTCATTCGGGTTTCGTCATTCGTCATTTCCGAAGAAGGGAACCGGGGGCTAAGGCCCCGCGGCTGATAGGTCTTGGCTAGCGACCTGGCGGAGTGATTTGGCGATGGCGAGGTTCTCGTCGCGGACGAGTTGGCCGCAGGCGGCGTCGATGTCGCGGCCGAGGGAGTAGCGGATCGTGGTGGGGTGGCCGGCGTTACGGATGATGACGCCGAAGGCTTCGATCGTGTGGCGTGGGGAGGACTGGAGATGGGGCGCAGTAGCGATCGGATTGAAGGGGATGAGGTTGACGTGGACGCGGAGGCCTTGCAGCCAGTCGAGGAGGAGGGCGGCGTCGGCGTCGGAGTCGTTGACGCCGTCCAGCATCAGGTACTCGATCATCACCGAAGTGCGTTCGGGCTGCATGGCGTTGAGCTGCTCAACGGCGCTGCGGAGAACGTCGAGCGAGTAGCGTTTGGCCAGCGGGATGATCGTTTCGCGCGTGGCTTGCGAGGCGGCGTGGAGGCTGAGGGCGAAGTTAACGGTGGGGAAGCGCTCGGCGGTGCGGAGGAGCGGCTCGGGGACGCCGACGGTGCTGACGAGGGTGCGCGACGGCGGATGGTCGAAGCCCTGCGAGGCCCCGAGTGTGGCGAGCGTTTCGTGGAGGGCGGCTTCATTGTGCAGGGGTTCGCCCATGCCCATGAAGACGATGTTGCGGACGCGGCGGTCTTCGGCGGCAAGGAGGCGGTTGGCTTGGACAACTTGGTCGAGGATCTCGGCGGCGCTGAGGCTTTTGGCGACGCCCATCTGGCCGGTGGCGCAGAAAGCGCAGGCGGCGGCGCAGCCGACCTGGCTCGACACGCAGAGCGCGGTGCGACCGGTCGAGGGGCGGAGGATGACGGTTTCGATCGCGTAACCGGCCGTGGTGCGCGAGATGAGTTTACTGGCGCCGTCGATCTGCGAATCAAAGCGGCGGATGTCGGTGAGGGTTTCGAACGCAACGGCGGCGGCGAAGGCGTCGCGGACTTCGGGCGGCAGTTCAGCGAGAGCGGCGTCGGCGCTGAGCGACTTCTTGAAGTAAGCGACGCGCGCGCGGCGGACGCGGTGCGGATCGATCTTCAAGCGGCGCGCGAGGGCGTCGATCGCAGGGAGATCGAAGAAGGCCGCTTTATTGTTGAAAGGGGCATCGTTCATGCGAGCGGCGTCTTGTGGGGTTCGCCGGCGGTCTCGCGCACGTAGCGCGGGACGGCGTAACCCGGTAGGCGCTGGCGGAGTTCTTTGACAATTTGGAGACCGCGGGGGACGGGGGTCTCGAAGTGCCCCACGCCCTCGACCATGTCGAGCTGGTGGAGGTAGTAGGGCGTGACGCCGACCTCCACCAGCCGCTCGCAGAGGGCGGCCTGGGCCTCGACCGAGTCGTTGACGCCGCCCAGCAGAACGCTCTGGTTGAAGAGCATCGCGCCGGCGCCACGGAGCTTGGCGACGGCCGTGGCGACGGCGTCGTCGATCTCGTTGGCGTGGTTGATGTGCAGGACCACGACGGTACGGAGCCGGGAGGCTTCGAGCGTGTCGCAGAGGGCCGTTGTTACTCGCTGCGGGATGACGACGGGCAGACGCGTGTGGATGCGGAGCCGGGCGACGTGCGGGATGGCTTCGAGCGAGTCAATGAGGCGTGAGAGCCGCTTGTCGCCGAGCACCAGCGGGTCGCCGCCGCTGAGGAGGACCTCGGCGATCGTGGCGTCGGCGCGGATTTGGTCGAGGGCGGGGGCCCAGGCGGCGTCGCCGGCGGGGACCGTGTCGTAGGGGAAGTGGCGGCGGAAGCAGTAGCGGCAGTTAACGGCGCAGTTTGGCGCCAAGATTAAGAGGGCCCGGCCGAAGTACTTGTGCAACAGCCCGTCGGCCTTCTGGGCGGCGAGGTCGCCGACGGCGTCGCTCGGCAGCGACGGCGAGCGGCGTTCGTCTTGCCGGGGGAGGACCTGGAGCAGCAGGGGGTCGTTCGGGTTACCGGACCGCATCCGGGCGACGAAGGGCCGGGGGGCGAGCAGCGGGAAGCCGTGATCTTGGGCTCCTTGGGCCACCGAGACGGGGAGGCCGAGGAGTTCGCAAAGCTCGAAGGGGTCGCGGATGGCGTGCTGGAGTTCCTGCCGCCAGTCTCCGAGCACAGGGATTTCATGTCCGAGGAGGGGGGGGGATTGGGGGCGGACAGGAGGTTGTTGGTCGGATAAACTCTGCATCGCGTACATTCGACGCCATCGGAAGGGGGTCTGCCCTCACCGAGGGCGACTCGCGGGCAGGGGGCGACTCACGAGGGGCCCCTCATCTTACCAGCAACTAACGACGGAAGAGAGTGAAGCGTGGGCACGGTCAGCACGAGTGATTTCCGCAAGGGGTTGAAGGTCCAGATCGATGGCACCCCCTACCTAATGGTGGAGATGAACTTCCGGAAGCCCGGCAAGGGGACCGCTCTGTACGAGTGCAAGATGAAGAACTTGCTCCGTAACACCGTCGTCGATCGGACCTACCGCGCCGGCCAAGTGCTGGAAGAGGCCGACGTGATGGAGTTCACCGCCCAGTACCTGTACAAGCAGGGCGACAGCTTCGTCTTCATGAACAACCAGGACTACGAGCAGTACGAGCTGACGGCCGACCAGGTCGGCGACGCCGCCAAGTACCTGAAAGAGAACATGGACTGCCAGTTGATGACGTTCAACGGCAACGCGATCTCGGTGTTCGCGCCGAACCACGTCGTCCTGCAAGTCGAGTTCGCCGAGCCGGCGCCGAAGGGAAACACCGCCACGGGCGTGCAAAAGCCCGTCAAGCTCGAGACAGGCGCCGAGATCCTCGCCCCGTCGTTCATCAACACGGGCGACTGGCTACGCGTCGATACGCGGACGGACGAGTACATCGAACGGACCAACGCTCCCGAGTAAGCGGGGCTCCCGAGTGATCGGTGAGCGTTTCACCTAAAGGTTTCTTAGACCGGAGAGAAATGCGATGCTCGGCCCAGGCCTCATCATGCTGATCGTCTTAGCGGCGATTGCGGTCCTCATTTTTCTCTACGTCGTCGGGATTTACAACCGGCTGGTGACGCTGAAGAACCGTTTCCAGAACGCGTTCTCGCAGATCGAGGTGCAGCTGCAGCGGCGTTATGACCTGATCCCGAATCTGGTCGAGATCGCCAAGAAGTACATGGCCCACGAGCGCGAGACGCTCGAAGCGGTGACCGCGGCGCGGAACCAAGCCGTCGGCGCGTTGAAGGCGGCGTCGGCCAACCCCGGCGACCCGACGGCGATGGCCAACTTGTCGGCGGCTGAGAACGGCCTGGGCGGCGTGCTGGGCCGTTTGATGATGGTTTCGGAGGCGTATCCGGACCTCAAGGCGAACCAGAACATGGCGCAGCTCACCGAAGAGCTGACCTCGACCGAGAACAAGGTCGCGTTCGCCCGTCAGCACTACAACGACGCGGTGACGGAGTACAACACGTACAAGCAGACGTTCCCGCCGATCTTCTTCGCGGGCCTCCTGGGCCACTCGCAGGACGCGGAACTGCTCGACTTCGACGACGCCAAGATCAACGAAGCGCCGAAGGTAAGTTTCTGACGAAGGGGCTAGGGGTTAGGGGCTAAGGGGCTAAGGGAAAGCGCAAGCGTTCCCCAGTCCTTCCCTCAGCCCCTCAGCCCCTAACCCCTAGCCCCTCCCCCATGGCTACCGACTTCTTTCAGCGGCAGGCGGCGGCGAGGCGGTCGACGGTTTGGTTGATCGGCGTCTTTGCGCTGTCCGTGATCGCGGTGGTGGCGACGGTCTTCGTGGTGACCTACCTGGCGCTCGTGGCCGACAACGAGCGCGTCCGGGCGCTCGACGGCGCGGCGCATCACGTCCCCTGGCAAGCGCCGGCCGGCGCAGCGGGCGGGGCGCTCGCGTTGATCGCGGGCGGTTCGCTGTTCAAAGTGGCGTCGCTCCGCGTCGGCGGTGGACGCGGCGTCGCGGAAGGCCTTGGCGGGCGCCGGCTCGTGCGCGACACCACGACCGACCCGGACGAGCGGCGGGTGCTAAACGTCGTCGATGAGATGGCGATCGCCTCGGGGACGCCCTCGCCGCCCGTGTTCCTAATCGACGACGATTCGATTAACGCCTTCGCGGCCGGCTACACGCCGAGTGACGCAGTGGTCGGCGTCACCCGCGGCTGTGTGAAGAACCTGAGCCGCGACGAGTTGCAAGGCGTCATCGCCCACGAGTTCAGCCACATCCTCAACGGCGACATGCGGATGAGCATCCGCCTGATCGGCGTGCTGCACGGCATTCTGCTGCTAGGGCTGATTGGGCGGCTGGTGCTGCGGATTGTCTTCCACTCGTCGCATTCCTACGACTCGCGGAGATCGGGGAGCGACGGCACGGGGAAAGGCGGGACGGCCGTCCTCGCCGTGTTGGCGATCGGCGTGGCGCTGGTGGTGCTGGGGGCGGTCGGCAGCTTGCTCGGCGGGCTGATCAAGGCGGCCGTGTCGCGGCAGCGCGAGTACTTGGCCGACGCCTCGGCGGTGCAGTTCACGCGCAACCCGGGAGGCATCGCGGGGGCGCTGAAGAAGATTCTGGCGAGCTCGGTCGGCAGCCAGGTGTCGCACCCGCGGGCGCCGGAGCTGAGTCACATGTTCTTCTCGCAGGGCGTGTGGGAGGGCTTCACGTCGTTGATGGCGACGCATCCGCCGCTGAAGGACCGCATCAAGGCGATCGAGCCGAAGTGGGATGGCAAGCTGCCGCAGGGCGTGGCCGGCGGCGTGGCGGACGTCGGCGACGGCGTCGGCTTTGCCGCGGGCGTTGCACGCGGCGGGAACGGGCCGGACGAGGAAGTCTCCATCGATTCGATGGATCATGCGGTGGACTGGATCGGGGACCCACTCGAAGCGCATCGCTTGTATGCGGCGGAGTTGATCGCGTCCATTCCCGACACGATCCGTGACGCGGCGGGCGAGCCGAGCGGCGCGCGGGCGGTCGTCTACGGTTTACTTCTCGACGAGAACCCCGAGGTGCGGGCGAAGCAGCGACAGGCGCTGCAGGAGACGGCCGACCCCGCCGTGGTGGCGCTGCTCTTCAATCGGCTCTTGGAGCCAATCGACAATCTCGACGAGCGGCTCCGGCTGCCGCTGGTGGATTTGAGTCTGGCTTCGCTGGCGGCGATGTCGTTCCCGCAGTACCAACGGTTCTGCCGGAGCTTCCGGGCGCTGGTGGTCGCCGACGATCGATTGAGCCTGTTCGAGTGGACGCTGTCGCAGGTGCTGCTGCGAAACTTGCGGCCGCAGTTCGAGCGGGTGCGTTCGCCGCGGGTGCAATACAGCTCACTGTATCCGCTTTCGCACGAGTGCGGCGTGCTGCTGTCGGCGTTGGCGTATGCGTGTGGCGAGAAGAGCAACGCGGCGGCGGGTTATGCAATCGGCCGATCGCAGTTGAAAGAGGCGCCGGGCAACCTGCTCGATCGATCGCAATGCGGCCTCGACGCGCTGCGGGCGGCGCTGGAGAAGATCGCGTTGGCGGAAGAGCATCACCGGGGCCGGGTCGTCGATGCGGCCGCGGCGGTGATCTGTGCAGACCAGCACGTGGTGGTCGCCGAGGCGGAGCTCCTGCGGGGCATTTCGGACCTGCTCGATTGTCCGATGCCACCATTGCTGCCGGGGCAGAGGTTGTCGGCGTGATGAAGATGGAAACGCTCCGCCAGCGTGCCGACTTGCTCGACAAGACTCGCGCGTTTTTCAAGCAACGTGGCTTCCTGGAGGTCGAGACGCCGCTCGCCGCGGCCGAGGCGATCCCCGAGCAGCACATCCAGCTTTCGACGATCGACGATGGCCGGCGTGTGTTGCAGGCGTCGCCCGAGATGCACCACAAGCGGCTGTTGTGCGCTGGGGCTGGTTCGCTGTTCGAAGTAACGAAGTCTTTCCGCGGCTACGAGGTGGGGCGGCTGCATAATCCCGAGTTCACGATTCTGGAGTGGTATCAGGTCGACAAAGGTCTTGATGACGCGATCGCGTTGACCGAGGCGTTGTTTCAGACGTTGTTGAAGGCTCCGCCGTTTCGGAGAACGACGTATCGCGAGGCGTTTGGACCGTTGGGGATCGATCCGCACACGGCAATGGTCGAGGAACTGCGCGAGTTGGCGCTGAGCAGATCACCTTCGGCGGTGGAACCGTTCGAGTCGGACGATCGTGACGAGTGGTTGAACGTGCTGCTGGCGTTGTGTGTGGAGCCGACGCTCGGGGTCGAGGCGCCCGAAGTGCTGTATGACTACCCGGCGACGCAGGCGTCGCTGGCGAAGACGGTCGTTGACGGCGAGGGCGCCGAGGTAGCGCAACGGTTCGAGGTCTATTGGCGGGGGATGGAGCTCGCCAATGGGTACGAAGAACTGACGGACGCGGTCGCGTTGCGACGGCGACTGGAAATAGCGAATACCCAGCGGGTCGCGGCGGGGTGGCCGGTGGTTCCGATGCCGGAACGGCTGCTGAGCGAAATGGTCGATCCCGGCTTGCCGCCGTGCGCGGGCGTGGCGATTGGGTTCGACCGGATCGTGATGCTTGCGACCGGGGCGCAGAGCATTGGCGAGGTGCGGGCGTTTGCTGAGAGTCGTAGGGTGTGATGTAGCGTCAGCGGAATCGCACCGCCACGGCGTCCATCGGCTGGCTTGTGGCTATCCGACCGATGCCGTGACGGTGCGATTGCGCTTCGCTGCATCGCACCCTACACCTACACACTTCGCCGCTCCCAGACTTCGAACGTGCAGGCGTGCTCGTTGCGTTCGTCGGCCGGATGGTCTGCTGATGAGACTAGGCGCCACTCGGAGGAGTTGAGTTCAGGGAATGTCGCGTCACCCTCAACAACAGTCGTATGGACACGCGTCAGGTAGATGCGGTCGGCTTTCGGGAGGGCGAGGCGGTAGATCTCGCCGCCGCCGATGACGAAGACTTGGGCTTTCAACTCGACTTCGGCTTGAGCCGCGATGGCGATGGCTTGATCGAGAGACTCTGCTACCAAGACTTCGTCGTGAATGGCGCGCCAGCTCACATCGCGGGTGAGGACGATCGACTTCCGGCCGGGGAGAGGGCGGCCGATCGAGTCGTAGGTCTTGCGACCCATGAGGATCGCGGCGCCCATCGTGAGGCGTTTGAAGTGGGCGAGGTCGGCGGGGAGGCGCCAGGGGAGTTCGCCCCCACGGCCGATGATGTTGTTTGAGGAGGCGGCCACTACCAGGGACAGCCGCGGTCGGGACGACGCGGCTCGCGGCGCGTCGTCTTCTTGCTGCCCACTGCCCACTGCTGACTGCCCACTCACACTACACCGCCACTTGGGCTTTGATGTGGGGATGCGGGTCGTAGCCTTCTAGAGTGAAGTGCTCGAAGCGAAAGTCGTCGATCGACGTGACCGACGGGTCGATCCGCATCTGGGGGAGCGGGCGGGGTTCGCGGGCGAGTTGCGTCTGGGCCTGCTCTAAGTGGTTGTCGTAGAGGTGGGCGTCGCCGAGGGTGTGGATGAACTCGCCCGGCTCGAAGCCGGTCACCTGGGCGACCATCATCGTCAGCAGCGCGTAGCTGGCGATGTTGAACGGCACGCCGAGGAAGACGTCGGCCGAGCGCTGGTAGAGCTGGCAGCTCAGCTTGCCGCCCGCGACGTAGAACTGGAACAAGAGGTGGCACGGCGGCAGCGCCATGTCGGGGAGGTCGGCGACGTTCCACGCGCTGACGATCAGCCGGCGGCTGTCGGGGTCGCCCTTGATCTCGTCGATGACTTCGGCGAGCTGGTCGATGTGACGCTCGCTGTGGCCGTCTTCGCCGGGGACTCGCCACGAACGCCACTGCTTGCCATAGACGGGGCCGAGCTCGCCGTCTTCGTCGGCCCACTCGTCCCAGATGGTGACGCCATTGTCGCGGAGGTAGTCGATGCTCGTCTCGCCGCGGATGAACCAGAGCAACTCGTGGATAATCGACTTGAGGTGCACCTTCTTGGTGGTCACGAGCGGAAACCCCTGCGACAGGTCGAACCGCATCTGGTGACCGAAGACGCTGCGAGTGCCGGTGCCGGTGCGGTCGCCCTTGGGGGCGCCGTGCTCGTAGACGCGGCGGAGCAAGTCGAGGTATTGGTGCATGGGGGTAGCCTAACGGCTACGAGGGGTTAGGGACGAGGGGCTAGGGGCTGAGGGAAGAAGCCATCGAAGATGGCTGTGGGGGGGGGCCTCCAGACCCCGATTACGTGCACCATGCCGTAATTCGGCTGGGAGACCGTAATCGGCGTCTGGAGACGCCTCCTACAGTAGGGGATTCTATCCTACGACGCCCTTCAATAGCACGCCGGCTACGTAGGCGAGGGCTGCTGCGGCGCCGCCGACGGCTAGGGTTTCGGCGCCGCTGACGGTCCAGTGGTGATCGACGAAGCGGGACTTGGCGGCGCCGACGGCGACGAAGGCGACCGCGGTCATGATGGTGCTGGCGAGGAAGGGGCTGCTGGAGACGTTGCCCCGGGCAAACTCCCAGAGGAAGGGGAGCAGCGGGATGAGGCCGACCAGGAGGAAGGCGACGAACGTCGTCCACGCCGCCCGCCAGGCGGAGGGGCTGGAGAGGGGGAGGCCGTGCTCTTCTTGGAGCATGGTGTCGACCCAGCGGTCGCGGTCGCTGGTGATGACGCGGACGGCGTTCTCGAGGTCGGCCCCCTCAAAACCCTTGGCGGCGAAGATCTGGCGGACCTCTTCGCGCTCGCCCTTTTCGTAGCGCGCGATGTGCTCTTCTTCGAGCCGGCGGGCGCGGGCGCGGAGCTGTTGTTCGGCGCGGGTGCCGAGGAAGTTGCTCGCCGCCATGCTGAAGCCGTCGCCGACGAGGTTGGCCGCGCCGAGGATGATGATGATCCCAGGCGAGAGGCCCGCGCCGGCGACGCCCGATACGACGGCGAATGTCGTCACCGCGCCGTCGATGGCGCCGTAGACGAAATCCTTGAGGTAGCTATGGCGGAAGCCGAGCTCGAGCCGCTGGGCGATCGCGGACGGCTTGTGCTCGTCGATGTGGGCGCGGAGGCTCTGGTCGGTGAAGTCGAGGACGTTGTCGATGTCGGCGAGGCCGTCGTGTTCGCGGAAGCTGAGGCGGCCTTGCGAGCGCAGGTCACGCAGCAGGTTCTTCGCGGCGGGCGACAATGCGACGGCGACTGTCGAACGCGGGAACTGCGTCGAGGCCTGGTAGACATCGGCGAGAGCGTCGGCCCACGTCGAGTCATCGCCGAAGTCGGTGATGACGAACTTGTCGCCGCGCAGCTCGCCCGTCGCTAGCCCACGCCGCCACGTCTTTTCGTCGATCGAATCCCAACGCACGGCGGCGACCTTCTCTCGTCATCGAAAAGCCGACAGCCGACAGGCGACGGCCGACAGCCTTTCTACCCCTTCGCCATCAACTCTTCGACAACTTTTGCGAGCAGCTGCGGGTCGTCCTTCGCCTTGAGGTGGGCGATGCGATCGGGTTTGACGCCGACCTTCTCGAGGGCCTTCTCGATGTAGCCCCAGGTGGTCGCGCGTTTCTTCCCCTCGGCGAGGTAGAGGTCCGTCACCAGCTCTTGCAGCCGCTGGAGCCCGGAGGCCTCGCGGTTGTCGTAGAAGCTCTTGATCTTGCTTTGGACGTGCTTGGAATGCTGCTGGGCCATGGGTGAGATCGCCTGTGGTGCGCGGCGAGCCGTGGGGGCAACGCCGTTGGTCTTGTGTGCCGAGCCGCGTCAATCGGTACGAGGATTGTGCCCGATGGGTCGACGCAGGCCTACCGAATGCGGATTGCCGTGTGCCGCAGCGCAGTTTACCTGTTCGGCATTCCTTCGCCGGGAGTGAGCGTACCGCTGAAGGATCATCATCGGCAACAGGGCGGGGCCGCTGCCCAAATTTCTCCCCGCAGCGGATGGCAGCGGCAATGGTATTCGGTAGTGATGGCTACACCCCGAAAATCGAGAACTCGGGCGCGTATTTTATGGTCCCACTGGGGCGGGGTGCGGTCGGACCGAGCCAGAGAGCCTGGAAGGCGTCGCCGCCGCCGTACTCGTCCACGAGGCCGTAGCGGCTGGCCGATTCGAAGCCAAACCGGCGATAGTAGGCGGGCTCGCCGAGGACCACGACCAGGGGCGTCCGCAGCTCACGGCACCGATCGAGGGAGTGCTCGATGAGGGCGCCGCCGATTCCTTGGCGGCGATAGGCGGCGTCAACGGCGAGCGGCGCCAGACCGAGGCCGGCTACGCTGCCATCAACGGTGATGGGGCTGAGGGCGACGTGCCCGACGATTTGGTCGCCCGCGACGGCGACGATCGACAGCGTCAGGCGGCCGGCTTCACGCAGCAGGTCAACGAGGCGACCCTCGGCGGGCGTGGGGAACGCCGCTTCGTTGAGGCGCCGGATGGCGTCGAGGTCGTCGGGAGCTTCGTTGCGCAGCCGAATCTCGTCAAGCACTTCCAGCCTCCGTCGCGGCAATCGCACTGCCCGTGGACAGCGAGTAAGATACCGGGGTTCACGAACCGGCGAGAACCTCTCAGTACGTCCTCGATGAAACAAATCATCGCCATCGTTAAACCCTACCTGGCCGAGCGGGTCCTCGAAGGCCTGCGGCGGGCGCCGCTGGAGGCGTTGTGGGTCCACGAGGTGAAGGGGATGGGGAAGCAGAAGAGCTACCTCGACCAGTACGCCGGCGACGACGGCGCCATGGCGTTCTTGCCGAAGGTCGAGCTGTCGATGATGGTCGAAGACGCCCGCGCCGAAGAGGTGCTGGAGCGCCTCGTGGAGATCGCCCGCACGGGGCGGATGGGCGACGGGAAAATCTTCGTGCTGCCGGCTCAGCCTTACGAGCGGGTCGTGTCGATCTAGAGAAGTTAACCACAAAGGAACTAAGGAACGACGGGAAGAACGGATCTGGACCCCCCGTCGATTCTTCTTTGTTCCTTCGTTCCTTTGTGGTTCAAGATTCTTGGCGGCGGAACGCTGAGAGATACGCGGCGGCGATGGCAGTGAGGCTGAACGCGGTTGGCTCGGGGATGGTCGTGCTAGTGGTTGCCGTGGCGTAATCGGCGCTGTAGTTGATCGACCAGACGCCGTAGTCGGATTGGTCGATGCGGCCGGCGCTGCCGCGGCCGCTGCTGCCATCGGCGCGGAGGTCGGTTGTCGAGCCGAAGGTGTCTCGCCAGACGGTGTAGTCGGCGGCGTCGACGCGGCCGTCGCGGTTGTAGTCGCCGGCAGGAAGGTCGCGCAGCGCTACGGGCCAGCCGTCGTAGGTCCAGCCGAACTCTTCGATCCCTAAGCGTGGGGCGCCATTCGCGGCGCCGTCGTAATAGTGGAAGGCGAAGTAGTCGAGGCCATTTGCGGAAAAGTCGCTGAAGTGCCCCGGGCCGATCTGGTTTCCCTCGGTAGCGAGGAACAACTCGCCGCCGCCTTGGAGCATGTTGACGCCGTTGCGATCGAAGAAAGGGCCGAGCGGGCTGTCGCCGCGGCCGACTCGAAGATTGTAAGTGCTGCTGGCGCCTTGGCAGCAGGCGTCCCAGTTGGTGACGAGGTAGTACGAGCCCTCGCGCTCCATGATGTGGGCCGCTTCGATCGCATTTACGGGGCTGCCGGGATTGCGCGCGATGTTGACGGGAGCGGGATTGCGTGGCGACAGCTTGCCGGTATCGACGTTGAGCTGCGTGCTGTAGAGGCCGTTCCAGTAGGAGCCGAACGATAGCCAGAGGCGGTCCGTATCTTCCTCGTACAACAGGCCGGCGTCGATCGCGTTGTAGGGCGAGCCGGGTTGCGAGGCGATCACGAGGCCTTGATCGACCCACTGGTAGTTGGGGCTGTTGAAGTCGAGCGTCGTGTTGGTCGCGAGCCCGATGACCGAGCGTTGGCTGCCGAAGGACGAGACCGAGTAGTACATTCGGTACTCGTCGCCAACTTGTACGACATCGGGCGCCCACATGCCGCCGCCGTTCTCGGGGACCATCTGCAGGGCCCAAGCGGGAACCGCGGCGATGGCGGCCGGTCCGTTCCACCATTGGACGAGGTCGTCCGAGTAGCGAGTAACGATCGCGCCCCCAGGCCCGCCGGTGCCGTAGGTGTAGTAGCGACCGTCTAGCTCATGAATCCGTGAGGGGTCGTGGATGTCGCGCTGGCCGGTGAGGGTGATTCCCTGGACGCTCGGAGAAATCGCCGCCATCAGCAGGGAAACGAGCGGCAGAAGTAACAGCCACTTGGTCACGGTTGGCTTCAAAGGAGTTTGTCGGGAGATGAGAAAAACCTCTAAATAGTTTAGACAAGAGGCCCCTCGTCGCCGAGGCTTTTGGCGTAGAGAATTGCGGATTCCCATTGAATTGACCGCCGACGAACCTCTCTGCGACCGCCATGGCGAAGAAGACCGCGACCACCAAGCCCGCCCAGAAGAAGCGCGTCGTCCTGACCGAGCGCGACAAGAAGACGATGGCCGCCCTGGTGGGGCTGGCCGACGGGGTCGTCATGGCCGCGGAGAAGAAGCGGGACCCGTTCCTCGACATTCCGAGCAGGACCCTCTCGAACGTGAAGTACTCCCCACGGAAGGGGATCCTCGAGATGGGGAGCGGTAAGAACCGCCGTCAGCTGTTCGACCTGTCGCAGGCGAAGGCGTACATGCGGACGATGCTCGTCGCGAAGGGGTGTAAGGAGCTGCTCGACGTGGGCAAGTCGTCGAGCCTCCGGGGACTCTACTACATGCTCAAGCACAAGATCGCCGAGACGAAGGAGAACACGTTCGACGATCAGAACGAGTGCGACACGATCATCGAAGACGTGGAAGTGCTGCTGTCCAGCATCCGCGAAGAACTACACCTCTACGCCGAGAATCGCGGCGCGATGGTCGGCGGCATCACGCTGACGGATCGTGGCGACACGATCGACTGTCGGCGGATGGGGTCGGGCGGCTACGCGATCCCTTCGATCGTTGAGCCGGGCATCATCGAGCTCGACCCAAAGAAGTGCGACGCCAAGTTCATCCTTCATGTCGAAAAAGGCACGGTCTGGCAGCGCTTCAACGAGGACCGCTTCTGGGAACAGCACAACTGCATCCTCACGCACGGCGCCGGGCAGCCGCCACGTGGCGTGCGTCGGCTGTTGCACCGGATGCATAACGAGTTGAAGCTGCCGATCTACTGCGTGCTCGATAACGACCCGTGGGGGTACTACATCTACAGCGTCATCAAGCAGGGCTCGATCAACTTGGCGTTTGAATCGCAGCGGATGGCGATCCCCGAGGCAAAGTACCTCGGCCTGCGGAGCCTCGACTTCGACCGCTGCGAGCTTTCGGACGACGTGATCATCGGCCTCTCCGACACCGACCGTAAACGCGCCAAGCAGGTCGCCAAGTACCCGTGGTTCGAGAAGAAGCGGGATTGGCAGCGCGAGATCGAGCGGATGCTCAAGAACGACTTCAAGCTCGAAGTCGAATCCCTGATGTCGAAGGACATCAGTTACGTGACGGAGACGTACGTGCCGGAGCGACTGGCGGCGAAGGACTGGTTGGATTGATTATCGCCTCAACGTGAACGGTCAGCCGACGAGAATCAGCACCCCCACCGTCGCCGCGCCGATCACCGCGGTGAAGACGGCGCCGCTGGCGATGTCGAGCGCGTCGCGGATGTGGGGGTCGTACTCTTTCGTTACGGCCTTGGCGAGCGCTTCGATCGATGAGTTGAACATCTCGGCCGCGAGGACGATCGTGATGCAGACGATCAGCAGGTACCACTCGGGCCACGTGACGCCGTCCCAGACCGCGAAGGCGAGCACGCCCGCCATGACGGGGAGGTGCACGGCGAAGCTCGCCGCGCCGTAGGCGCCGATGCCGACGCGTACGCCGCGGAACGCGCAGCCGAACTTGCCGAGCCAGGTCTTGGGGAGGAAGGCCTTTTCGATTTCTGCCATGGAATGGCGCGGCGGGCCGCTGTGAGGCTTGGGGCTTGAGACGTGAGGGCTGTTACGGTGAATCTTAGCAGCTTGCACCACACCCCTCAGCACTCAAGTCTCAATCCTACTCTAGCCCGTAGGCTCCCGCGGGTGGGATGTCGATGCCGGTGCGGCGGGTGAGGCTGGTGCGGGGGAGGAAGCGGGGCTCCACGAGGAAGCTGAAGCCGACGTTATTCTTCGACTCATCGACGTTCATGCCAAGCGTGAACAGCAACGACTCGCCGATCCGCGACAACGAGAACGTCTGACCGATGTTGCCCGCCTCGCCGAAGTCGATGACGGTCGAGGCCGAGCCGACCCACTTCTCGTTCAAGCGGTAGTTGAGCCGCAGCGAGACGAGGTCCGAATCGAACGGCCCGCGGATCGAGCGGTAGCCGATGTAGGCGTTGCCGCGCGCTGGGCGGTTGAGGGCGACGCCAGCCGACCAAGTTTGCAGGCCGTCGGTGAACAAATCGGCGAAGCCGTCGGAGAGGAACGTGAACCGGTCCCCGAGGTGCCAAGCGAGATCGTAGTCGAGGAGGCCGACCGTTTCGCCAAAGTTCTGTGTCGTGTCGGGAAAGAGGCTGGCGTTTGTATCGAACGTGAGCCAGTCGACAACGTGCTGCTGACCCGGCGCGCCGCGTTTGGTCTGCAAACGGTGGCGCATGCCGACGCGGCCAACGGAGAGGTCGTCCACCACTTCGGTCGTGGGGGCGGCGACCCAGCTCTGCATGCCGCTACGGACCATGTAGAACCGCGGGTCTTGCAGCGCCGGGATGGTGGGGAAGAACTGACGACGGCGGATGTCTTCGAGCGTGTTGTCTTCGACCTCATCCCAAAGGGCGAACTCGTTGATGTCGCGCGACGCGTCGGCGTAGGAGACTTCGCCGTCAAACACGACCTTGTGGGCGAGGCCGTCGAGGTTGAACAGCGGGTCGCGGACGTTCGGGTTGACGGCCCAGAACGGGGCGCTAGCGCGGACGCCGGTCTGCATGTAGAGCCGCTGGACGTCGCCGCCGGCGAGCGAGTCGCCCCAGTGCGCAGCCTCGCCGAGGAAATAGGGCGCCACCTTCATCGGCATGCCGTAGTCTTCTAGGTCGATTGGCAGGTCGATCTCTTGCCGTGTCACGAAGCGCTCGCCTTCCATCGGCGCTTCCCACGGGAAGAGGAAGAACTGGTTGGCGAGGGTCGGGTTGCTGGGCGTTGTGGCGACGTTTGAGTTCGCGTACGCCGCTTGTGAGTGGGCGAACCAAGTGAGCCGCTGCCCGCCGAGCTCTTGGCCCATCAACCAGTGGTCGAGCCGCGGCAGCCACTGCGTCTCGCTATAGAACTCGTTGAGCTGGCCGTTGGCTTCGATCGACAGGGACTGGTTGTCGATGATCCGCCGCAGCCGCAGGCCGGTGGGTTGGTCGGCGCGTTCGTCGTACTCTTGCTCGTAATACTGCTCGAGGAATGTGCGGTCACTGATCCAGCCGACCTGCCCCTGCACGGTCCAGGCGTCGAGCAAGCCGCCGCGGACGTGCTGGCGGTGGTTCCAGAAGGCCCGGCCGCGGAACTCTTCCTCGGGGACGATGTCGCGGCGCCCGAAGCCGAGGTTGTCGCGGCCGTCGTCGTTGATGACCCAGCCGTCGAACTGACCGAAGGCCGGGCCGTTCACGCCGAAGAAGCGATCGACGCCGTACTCGTAGTGCGTGCCGACGCCAATGCCGCGTTCGCTGAGGAAGTCGCCGGCGACCGTCCACTTCGTGCCCGGCGGACGTCTTGAGCCCAGCAGCTGGTAGACGTCCCAGTCGGTAAGGACTTGGAAACCGAAGACCGAATCGTTGCTGATGCGGAAGTCGTCGATGTAATAACGCGGCTCGCTGAGGTCGGTCTCCAGCGTCGGCCAGTAGAACAGCGGGACGCCGCCGAACTCGACGCGGTTCCCCTCGGCCGTGGCGAACTGCTGGCGATCGCTGATCGGCGCGCCGGTGAACGGGTCTGCCGCAGGCTGACCGGTAAGTGGATCGATGATCGGCTGCTCAAAGTCCTCAAAGGTCATCCGGTCCGACTTGAGGCTGTAGGTCGGCACTTCGAGTCGGCTGGTGGTGAACAGCGCGTTCTCGGCGACAAACCGCGAGTCTTCAAGCTGACGCAGCTTGTCTGCTTTGAGCCTTACCAGCCCACGGTAGTCAAGGTCGGGGACGGGCGTGAGCAGCTCGGCGTCGAGGATGACGCCGGTCTTGCGACGGGCGTCGTAGAACATCCGCTGCGCGTAGATGGTGCGGTCGCCCTGGCGGACCTCAATGTTCCCTTCGAGGTAGATCTCGATCGGCGTGTCGCCGGTCTGATTGACCCCGCTGCCGACGCCGAGGACGCCCGAAGTCCAGATCACCGCCCGGTCCGCACTGAGGTCCACACGATCGATGGGACCTGCCGCTGCTGGCATGCCTGGGACATCGACGCCCGAGATGACGATCGTCGCGCCGCCCATGAGGACGCCGATCGGCTGGCCATCGGTGTCGGTCCTGGATTCGAAGTTCAAACCGGCGCCATAGCGCGGGAAGAGCTGGACGCTGCGGAAGCTCGGCTGTCCGGCGCCGGATGGTTGCGGCGTCGGCGCGGTGATGGCGAATGGATCGCCGAGGAACTGCGCGGGGGTCACCGCATCGTCGCGTATCGGTCCGTCGGTAGTGTCGTTATCGGCGCCAACCGGAACGTCGCCTGCGAGTGGGTCCCACTCGGCGTTGAAGCGCGATAGCGCGCGGACGTAGATGGCGGGCTTCTCAGCAGAGGCGGTCGCGGGCGGGGGCGTCTTCCACTCGACGCCGCCGACCGAACGCAAACGCCCGAACCAATCGGGCGACTGCTGTCGGGCGATCGGCGTGACGGCGGGGTCGGGCGTCTTGTCGTACAGGTCGAGCCAAACGGGCTCGCCGCCGCCCGCTTCGAGGTAGGCGATCAGCTTGGTGGGCTCGTCGAAGTTGGTCGACTTATCGACCCATAGGATGGCTTCGGCGGCGCGCCAGACGTTCTTGCCCTGCGTGAGCGAGACGCCCCCCCTGAGCCGCCACATCTGGTAGGCGCCCTGCGTCCACTGCGACGCCTCGCTCGCCGTCACGGTGATGGGGTCGTCGAGATCGGGCTGCTGCAGCTCGACCTGCGCGGGCGCGAAGCAAACGCAGAGCCACATCATCAGCGCGCAGACCGTGCGCACGATGGGGCGGGGCGTCGACTTGGCGGCGCGCAGCGGGGTGATGGGAGGCGTCCTTGCCTGAATGTCAGCCGACCGGCGCCGCGCGACGCGCGAACCGGGGGCGTGGAAAATCGGGCGGATCGTAGGAGTCGCCCCCCCGGGGGTCAACCCAAACGCGCAGTGCTGGCGCCGACCGCAAACCGTGGGGCGAGAAGGAGATAGCTTTGTAGGGTCCGCTGTGCGAACCGTCCGTTCGGTTCCCTAGCTCGCATCGCGCTCCAAACCGCTAGCTACGGTCCGCACAGCGGACCCTACAAAGCGCACGTTCACTGATTGATCGAATACAGCAGCACATTCAGCCCGATCCGCGCCGCGTCTTCCTTCGAGTATCCGCGGCACTGTACCGCTTCGTGCTGCTCCAGCGCGCAACTGAGGTCGTAGGGGCTGAACACCACGGCCCAGCGGCCATCGATCTGGATGCCTTCGAGCACCGGCGCCCGGCGGCGGGTGCGGGCTGCTAGCGGTTGGTCGTCGGCGGTCGGTTGCGGGTCGCGGATGCTGACGAGGCGGACGTCGTAGCCGCCGAACGCGGGCGATAGCAGCGGATCGTCGGCCGGAATCTGCTCAAACCGCGCGCCGGGCAGGGCGGCGGCGACTTCGCGCCGGAACGCTTTTTGGAACTCGCTGCTGGCGCAGATAGCGTCGGCGAGCAGCGTGCCGCCGTTGGTGAGGTACTCGCCCAGCGCCGCGCGTTCCTCGGCTGAAAGGCGGAAGTCGCGGCGGCCGTGGGTGAAGGCGAAGTGCCGCAGCGGCAGGGCCGGGTCGTCCGCAGCGACTTCGACGGGCGTCGGCGCCACGGAGAGCTTGGCGTCGCTCTCGCTAGCGGCGCGGAGCAGGTTCGCCAGCGCGCCGGGGGCGTCGTTGCAGCCGCCGGCGTGGCGGAGCTTGGCGATCTCGATCAGGCCGCGCTGGCCTGCCGCGTCGAACTCGAGTCGTGTGGCCTGTTCGACGAACTGCTGTTCTTTGCCCCGGGGTTCACGGTTCGAGGCGTAGGCCAACACGTTGAGACCGACAGTGCGGGCATCGTCGATGCGGCGCTTCACATCGTCCGGGTAGTCGCCAGCACGGGGCTTGGCGTCGAGCTCCCAGTAGCACGACAGGTCGCGGTCGCAAAACACAACGCACGTCCGGCAGCCGTACTCGACTCCCCACAGGCTGCCGACGTAGGGCGAGTCGGGCCGCACAAGCCGCTCCATCCGCCAGAGCGGGTGCGAAGGTTCGATCTGCCGCAGGCGGTAGTCGGGTTCGGGGAACATGGCGACGACGAGACGCTCGATGTCGGCGCGCGACGCCGACCGGCCGCTGTCGCAGGGGGACTCGACGAAGACGAAGCCCCCTTTGTCGATGTAGTCGCGGAGCTTCTTGCCTTGAGCCGTGAGGCCCGCCGTCGCCGCGGCGCCGCTGGCGTAGAGCACCGGGGCCATCGACAGGTCTTCGACGTTCGCCTTCGACGCATCGATCGCCTGCCACGTCATGGGGAGGTCCCAAGCCGTTTCGGCGGCGGCGACCAGGTGCGCAGCGTCGCGACGGTGCTGCGCCCACGCGCGGAGGTCTTCGCCCTCGGGCGCCTTGGCCTTCGCCATCACCACGGGCCGCCGGCCTTTGGCGAGGAACAGCAACGAGAACGAAGTCGTGATCGTGGCGTCCGGTTCGCTAACGCCGCCACGCCAGGCGTCGGTGAGCGGGTCTTGCTCACGCACCAGGTACTCGGTCCCTTCGCGGTACCAGTCGTGCTGGTCAATGAACCGTTGCGCCGTGAGTCGGCCCGCCCGCTCGAGTGCGTAGAGGTAGTAGTAGTGCCAGTTCTCGCTGATCTTGCGGCCGACGGGGTTGCCACGGACGGCGAAGTTGCGGCCGAGCCACGCCAGGCCGCGCTCGACGGACTCGTCTTCTTTCTGCGGTTGGCAGCAGAGCACGGCGCCATTGTCATCGACGGTGGCGTCGGCTTCGCCGGCCGCCATGCCGATGATGACCATCGCGCCGACGCCGGCGCAGGTCATGCTACCGCTAGCGCGGTCGCTCGACGTGTAGTGCCACGAGCCGTCGCGGTTCTGACGTTTGCGCCAGTACGCGCCGGCGCGGCGCCAGACCTCGGGGTCGATCTTCACGCCCGCTTCCTGAGCGGCGTAGAGCCCCAGCACGGCGAACTGCGAGTTGCTCGGGTCGGCCATGCCGCGGGCTTCGCTGTACGACCAGCCGCCGGAGAACTCGCCGTCCTTGGCTTGGGCCTTCTCGAGCCAGCGGGCGTTCTTCTCGATCTGCAACCGGTCGCGTCGCGGCGTCGCCGCTTGGAGGGCCATCGTCTGCAGCGCGACGACGTAGGTCTTCTCGGGCGGGAACCGGCGGATGTATTCGAGGCCTTTCGAGACCGTTGAGTCGTCCGGCTCGATGCCCGCCTCGAGGAGGGCGAGGGTCGCCAGCGAGGAGATGCCGCCGGGGTTGGCGACGCCGTCGTCCCAACCGCCGCTAGGCTTCTGCTGACGCTTCAGGTAGCTCACGGCCCGATCGATCGACGCCAGCACCCGCGCGGGGTCGATCGGGTCGTCCAAGCCCCGCCGCTGCGCAGCCGCCGGCGCCACGGCGCTCGCCGCCAGCGCAACCGCTACAACCGTGACAATCCAGCCCCGTGGCATCCTGGCGTTCACCTGAGTCGAGAAAGGGAGCAGGGCATCCTACCTTTATTGCGGGTCTGCGTTAGGAAAGGGAGATAGGGGGATGTTGGTGATAGGGGGGGATCGCAAGCGAGCGGGCGTAGCGCCTTTCGCCGCGGACTGTGATCGACGCCGAGTGTCTAACGTGCTGCCTGGGGGATATAGCGGGCAGCCGCGGAGCGGCTGGCGGCTTATCCCCAAAATGAACAAGGGAGAGACTAATTACGTCGATACGGCTCGAACAACAAAGCGGCAACTCGCCCGCCTGCGATCCCCCCTATCACCAACATCCCCCTTATCTCCTTCTAAAGTACTCCGCTTCCTAACGGGCGCGGCTCAAAGAGTCCCTTGCTGACGCGATTCAACTGAACAGCGTAGAATCCTCGCATGAGCACAGCCGACCCCACGACATCTCCTGGCCCAGCTTCTCAGGGTGGCCCCGTTTCCCAGGCGGGTAAGACACGCAATCTGGGGGATGTGCTGCAGGAGTTTGCCCAGCATCGCTGGGTGATGCAGCAGGAGTTGCAGAAGGTCATCGTCGGGCAGGACGAGGTGATCGAGCAGGTCTTCGCCGCCATCTTTACGCGCGGCCACTGCTTGCTGGAGGGCGTGCCGGGGCTGGCGAAGACGCTGATGGTCTCGACGCTTGCGCGGATTCTGGACCTGGGGTTCAAGCGGATCCAGTTCACGCCCGACCTGATGCCGTCGGACATCACCGGCACTAACGTGCTGGACGAAGACGAGCACGGCCGGCGGTCGTTCCGCTTCGTCGAAGGCCCGCTGTTCACCAACATCCTGCTGGCGGACGAGATCAATCGCACACCGCCGAAGACGCAGGCCGCGCTGTTGCAGGCGATGCAGGAGCGCGAGGTCACCGTCGGTCAGACGACGTACGAACTGCCGAACCCGTTCTTCACGATCGCAACGCAGAACCCGATCGAGCAGGAGGGGACCTACCCGCTCCCTGAGGCGCAACTCGACCGCTTCATGTTCAACATCAAGGTCGACTACCCGACCAAGGACGAGGAAGAAAAGATCCTTACCGCCACGACGCGCGGCGAGAAGCCGGAGGTCAACAAGGTCCTCAGCGCCAAGGCGATCCTCAACGTGCAGCGGCTCGTCACCTCGGTGGCGGTGAGCGAGTACGTCATCAAGTACGCGGCCGCGCTGGTCCGCGCGACGCGTCCCAAGGACGACTCGGCGCCCGACTTCGTCAAAGAGCTAGTCGACTGGGGCGCTGGCCCGCGCGCGGGGCAGTTCCTCATCCAGGGCGGCAAGGCGATCGCCGCAATGGACGGCCGCTTCAGCGTCGCGGTCGAGGACATCCAAAAGATCGCGCTACCGGTGCTGCGTCACCGCGTCGCGGCGAACTTCCAGGCGCAGGCGGAGGGGATGACGACCGAGGACATCATCGCGCGGCTGCTAAAGCATGTGCCACAGCCGGAGATACCGAAGTTCAGTTGATTCAGCGTATTGAAGGAAGAATGGGACGCGGATGAACGCGGATTGAAGAGGATGGACGCAGATTTTGTAGCCCGGAACAAGCGAAGCGATGTTCCGGTAATGATCGATGAGTAAGTCTCCGGCGAAGAGCGATGGTTTGCGAACATCTCCGACAACTCGACTGCGAGCTTACCGTTGCTGGAATGGATGTCATCTATCGAGATGAGAAGCCGTGGTCGAAAAACTGTCGCAGATGGACTCGGTATGCGTGCTACTTGGAACTGGATTCGATTCGTCAACGAATGAGGTTCGATCCATGTGTCGTCGATCATCTTTGGGACAATCATTGGACTGGTAGCGAACGGGGGTTTGTGTGCGAGAGATGCGGAGATGCTGTGATCGGTGACTATGCTCCTCAGCCCGATCGCCCCGTCATTCGGTAGTTGAGCGTTGATACTTTTGCTGCTTACGTGATTCGTTGCCACAACTGCGCTACGCTTGTTGCGGCCTACAAGACATCCGCGAACATCCCCTTAATCCGCGTCATCCGCGTCCCATTCTTCCCCGCGTCGACACGACGCGACTCGCTTTCTCTGCGTCCTCCGCGTCTCCGCGGTGAAAGAAGAACAACGTGCCCGCTGTCGAGCAGTACCTTAAGCCCGAAGTTATCCGCCAGATTAAGCGGCTCGATCTGCGCGCGCAGTTCATTGTGAAGGGGTATCTGCAGGGTCTGCACGCTAGCCCGTTTCATGGGTACTCGGTCGAGTTCTCCGAGCACCGTAAGTACACGCAGGGGGACGATCCGAAGGACATCGACTGGCTCGCTTACGCGAAGACCGATCGGTACTACGTCAAGAAGTTCGAGGCCGAGACCAACATCACCGGGTGGCTGGCGATGGATTTGAGCCGGTCGATGGCGTACTCGCACGGCCCGACTCAACGCGGCAAGCTGGGGCTGACGAAGTTCGATTACTCGATCTGCATCGCCGCGGCGCTGGCGTACTTGATGATCGGCCAACAGGACCCCGTGGGGCTGGCGGCGTTCGATCAGAAGATTAGACACTCGTTACCACCGAAGAGCAAAAGGACGCAGCTAGCGACGCTCCTGGCGCTCCTGGCGAGGCTTCAGCCGACCGGTGAGACCGACATCGGCGGCAGCCTCACGCAGCTCGCCGCGATGCTCCGGCACTCAAGTCTGGTGATGATCTTTAGCGACCTGCTGACGGACGAAGAGCCGGTGCTGAAGGCGTTGCGTCGCCTCCGCCACGGCGGGCACGACGTGATCTTGTTTCACGTGCTCGACGAAGCCGAAGTCAAGTTCCCCTTCCGCGGCCTCACCGACTTTGAGGAGCCGGAGACCGGCGAGCGCTTAGAACTCGACGCCGACGGCTTCCGCGCCGAGTACCGCGCGAGCGTCGAAGAGTTCCGAGAAACCTACCGCCGCGAGTGCCTGGAGTCGGGCGTGGACTATGTGCCGCTCGATACGGGGATGCCGTTTGATCGGGCGCTGACGGAGTACCTTGTTCAGCGGCGCAGGAGGGGATGATGATTGAATGACGAAGCACGAATGACGAATGACGAACCTGCCGGAGGGCTCTAGCGGCTCCGACAGGTTCGTCATTCGTGCTTCGTCATTCGTCATTTCTCTTGGCTATGGCCTTTCTAGCACCAGCCTTACTCGCCGGCGTTCTTTTGATCGGGATTCCGATCGCGCTGCACTTGCGCCGTCGGCGTGATCCGGTGCGGGTGGAGTTTCCGGCGTTGCGGCTGCTGAAGCGGAATCGGCATCGCACGGAGACGCAACTGCGGCTGCGGCGGTGGGTGCTGCTGGCGCTGCGTTGCTGTTTGCTGGCGCTGTTGGCGGCAGCGCTCGCGCGACCCTTGCTCAAGCCGCCGTCGGCGGACAGCGGGGCGGCGGCGGACGGGCCGGCGGGTGAGGGCGTGGGGCTGGCGCTCGTGATCGACAACGGGCCGAACGCGGCTTATCAGAGCCTCAACGAAACGCGGCTCGAAGCGGCGCAAGAGCTGGCGTCGAAGTTGCTCTCAGGTTTGCCCGGGGATACGCCGGTGGTGCTGGCGGACCGGGCGGCCGGGGGCGGGGCTTCGATGTTGGAGCCCGCGGCCGCGGCGGCGCGGGTGGATCGGCTGCGGGTGGGGGGCGCCGCCAAGCCACTAGCGGCGGCGGTGCGCGACGCGGTTGTGAGGCTGGCGGAGACGCCGGCGGCGCGGCGCGAGGCTTATGTCTTTACCGATCTGTCGGCGGGGGCTTGGGACGAGGCGTCACAGCGCACGGTCGCCGCGGTGCTGGAAGAACACCCGGGCGTTGCGCTGCGGCTGGTCGACGTGGGCGTGGCTGAGCCGCGTAACGCCGCGATCGATGACCTGCGGATGCCGAGCGAGTCGCTCGCCGTTGGCGAGGCGCTGGCGCTCTCGGCGTCGATTCATCTTGTCGGTGAGTGGCGTGAACCGCTCGCGGTGCAGTTGTGGGTCGATGGCGAGAAGGGGCCTGTGAAGCGAGACGAGCGGCTGGTCGATCCGAAGGGCAAGAGCGTGCCGGTCGAGTTTACGTTGTCGGGTTTGAGCGAAGGCTTTACGACGGGCTTCGTGCGCGTCGTCGCCGGTGACGCGGCGCCCGATGACGACGCGCGGTACTTCGCCGTCGAGGTGCGGCGGCCGCGATCGATGCTGATCGTCGCGCCCGAAGAGCGGGACGCCGTCTTCTTCCGCGCGGCGATCGACCCGTCGGTCATGGACCCGAGTGTGGCGCCGCGGTTTGAAACGGGCGTCATCGCGTTCGACGCGTGGCCGCGGCAGTCGCTTGCCGGCTACGACGCGGTCGTGATGATCGACCCGTCGCCGACGGTCGAACGCGGCCGCGGCTGGCGACGGCTGTACGACGCGGCGATCGGCGGCGCGGGCGTTGGCGTGTTCCTCGGCGGCGAGGCGACGCTCGACGATTTTAATTCGCCCGACGCCCAAGCCTTGTTGCCGGCGCCGCTCGAGTGGCGTTCGCGCGATTCGACTTACTTACGGCCTACGTCCTTTGCGCATCCAGCGATCAAGCCGCTCGCGCCGTACGCCGACGCGATCCTCTGGCAGACCTTTCCGGTTTATCAGCGGTGGGAGCTCGGCGACTTGCGCGAAGGGGCCGCGGTCGTGGCGCGCTACGCCGATGGCGGGCCAGCGATCGTCGAGCAGTCGGTGGGCCGCGGGCGTGTGCTGATGATGACGACCAGCGTCAACGACCGCTACAACCCCGCCGTTGACGGTGGCTACGAGTGGAATCGCTTACCGACAGGCGACGACCCGTGGCCGTTCGTATTGCTGGCGCGGTCGCTGGCGGACTACCTCACCGGCGCCGCCGAGACGCAGCTGAGCTACATCGCGGGCGAGACGGTCTCGGCGCCGCTGCCGACGGGCGTTGAACTCCCCGGCTACGTGCTCCGCACGCCCGGCGGCGAAGCGGTGCGCCAGTCGGTCCCGCCGGGGCGAAGCGAGCTGGCGATCCCCGCCGCCACCGAGCCCGGCCCCTACCGCCTCGAAGCGGGCGCCGACCTCGACCGCCGCTTCGTGGTGAACCTCGACCCGCGCGCGGGCCACGTCGAACGCGTCGCGTTCAGCGAGTTGCAAACCTCGCTCGGCAAAGACCGCGTTGAGTTGATCCGCAATGAGGAAGAGTTGACCGCGTCGATCGACCTGGGCCGTGTCGGCCGTGAGTTGTACGGTTGGGTGCTGGCGCTCGTGGCGGCGACGCTGGTGGGCGAGCAGTGGGTGGGGAATCGTTACTACCGACAGACGAAGGAAAACAAACCATTGTAGGAGGCGTCTCCGACGCCGATCACGGCCTCCATTCCGAATCGGTGTGGTGCGCGTAATCGGCGTCGGAGACGCCTCCTACAAGCAGAAAGAGTAGAGCCGCAGCGTTTTCATGGAACTCACCTTCGACCCCGTTGGCGGCGCGTGGCTTGGCTACGTTATCGCTGCGCTGCTGTTGGCGGCGCCGTGGGTGGTTCCGCCGCGCGCGGTGGGGCTACAGCCTTCGAAGCGGCGGACGATCCAGGTGCTGCGGACGTTGGCGACGCTCGCGCTGCTGTTCGCTTGGGCGCGGCCGACGCTGGTGCGGGTAAAGACCGAGTCGTTGCGGCCGACGCTGGTGATGCTGCTCGATGCTTCGCGGAGCATGACGGTCGAGGACGCGCTCGACGGCGATTCGCGCTGGGACGCGACGCGAAGGCTCTTGGACGTCAGCAGCTCGGCGCTGTTGCGACTCAGCGAGAAGCAGGACGTGCGGGCGTTTACGTTCGACCGTGGTTTGACGCCGGTGGAGTTGAAGGGCGGTCAGCTCGCGCTCCCCACTACTCCAGAGGGCGAGGAAACGGCGATCGGCTCGTCTCTCGCCGACGCGCTCGACGCGGCGCGGGGCGAAGGGGGCGACGTGCTTTCGGGAGTCATCGTGGTTAGCGATGGCGCGCAGCGCGCGAGACCGCCGCGCGACGCGGCGCCGTTGGCGGCGGTGTCTCGGCTGGCTGCCGAGGGGGCGCCGCTATATGCCGTGCCGGTTGGCGATCGGGCCACGGGGGACCGGCCCGACGTGGCGATCGACGATCTACTAGTGAGCGACGCCGCGTTCGCTGGCGCGCCGCTCGACGTGGGCGCCACGATGCGCGTCACAGGATTTCCGAATCGGACGGTCGTCGTGCGGCTCTTGTGGGAGAACGCCGAGGGGAAACTCGAGGCGGTGGACGCCAAGCAGATCACCGTGCGGCAGGGCGTCGATTCGTATCCGGTCGCGCTGCGCTATGCGCCGCCGACGCCGGGCGAGTGGAAGCTGTCGGTCGTGGCCGACACGATCGAGGGCGAGACGGTCGCCGACAACAACGAGGCCAGCACGTTCGTCACGGTCCGCGAAGGGGGCATACGCGTGCTCTATCTCGCCGGGACCGATCAGGTCGGCGGCGCTGCGCCGGGTGTTGAGCAGCAGTTTATCCGCCGGTCGCTGGCGGCTTCGCCCGACATCGTTATCGATTGGGAGCTGATCAACTATCGCGAGCCCCGCCGCGACCTGACGAGTCGGTTGCAGCCCGGCGACGTGGACGTGGTGTTTATCGACAACGTCGACGCCGGCGGCTTGAGTCGCACGACGTGGCGGCGGATGGCGGAGCTGATCGAGTCGGGCGCGGGGCTGGCGATGATCGGCGGTCGGCAGAGTTTCGGGCCGGGCGGGCACCGTGAGACGCTCGGCGACATCCTGCCCGTGACGCCCGGTCGCGCCGAACGGCAAACGCTCGGCGCCGCGCTGCGGGAGGACGTTCATCTGCCGGGGCCGCTGAAGATGGTTCCCAGCGCACGGCATCCGATTGTCGAGCTGGGCGACGACGTGTGGTCAGAACTGCCGCCGCTGAAGGGCGCCAACCGCATCGGCGATGACCTCAAGCCGAACGCACAGGTGATCGCGACCACCGACGGCGCGCGGTCGCAGCCGCTGCTGGTGATCGGTCAGCCGGGTCTCGGACGCGTGCTGGCGTTCGCGGGCGACTCGACATGGCAGTGGGTGCTGACGGGGCATCGCGAGGCGCACCAGCGGTTCTGGCGACAGGCCGTGCTGTGGCTGTCGAAGAAGGACGACGACCCGAACGCCTCGGTCTACATCGATCTCGCTTCGCGACGCGTGCCGGCGGGTTCGCGCCTCGACCTTGTGGCCGGCGTTCGTGCCGTTGAGGAGAACGAAGAGAACAACGCCGCTAATCCGATCCGTTACGAAGCCTCTGTCACACGGCCCGATGGACGCGTCGTCGAGCTGCCCTTGCCGAGCGGCGGCGTTCGCACGACGGGCGTCTACACGGATACGTCCATAGCGGGCGACTACCGCATGGCGGTCAGCGCCTTCCGAGGTGATGCAAAGCTCGGCGACGCGCAGTCGCGGTTCAACGTGCCAAAACGTGACCTTGAGCTCGAACGCCCCGGCGCCGAGCCCGACACGCTCGCACGGCTCGCTCAAGCGACCGAAGCCGATGGCGGCCGCACGCTGGCGCTCGAAGAGCTGCCGACGCTATTGGCGGAACTCGCCGCGAAAGAACTCGACGAGCGCCGCGAGGTCGTCGCGAGGACGACGCTTTACGACAAGTGGCCGCTGCTTTTGATTTTCGCGGGGCTGATGACTTCGGAGTGGTTGGTGCGGCGCGGGGTGGGGATGCCTTAGTGGAAGATTCAAAGACAGAGTTGTGGCGAGCCGGCGACGTTAGTCGTCGGTGTGCGCCGGTTTTCGCATTCAATTGGATCGCACTTCACACCGACGACTAACGTCGCCGGCTCGCCGTCTGTTGCTACGGTTTGACGATGATCTTTCCTGCGAGCGTTGCGCTGCGGTCGATCGTTGCCGCTTCTTGCAACGTGTGGGCGATGGCGGCCTCTTTGAGGGCGAACGTCTTCGCGATCCTTGGGTGGTACTCGCCGCTGACGAGCCAGCGATTGAGGTCTTCGGCGGCGGCGCGTTGTTCTTCTGCGGTGGCTTTGAACATGGCGAAGCCGAGCAGGTGGCAGCCCTTCACGTAGAACGGACCGATCGGCAGCGCGGGCTTCGCGTCACGGCCCGCCATGACGACGATCCGCCCGCGCTCGGCCGCGGCGCCGACGGCTTGGATAAGGTCGGGCTCGCGGCGGGTGTCCCACCAGACGTTGACTCCACTGGGGGCAAGCCGCTTGGCCGCTTCGCCGATGTCTTCGATCGTGTAGTCGATGAGTTCGTCGGCGCCGGCGTCGCGGGCGATCTCGGCGCGGTCGTCGCAGCCGGCGGTGGCGATGACGTGGGCGCCGAGGGCCTTGGCGAGTTGCACAACCGTTGAGCCGACGCCGCCCGAACCGCCGACCACGAGAATCGTTTCGCCGGCCTTGAGCTGCGCCTCCCGCACGAGGCCCAGGTGCGCGGTGACGCCCACGAGCGCCCCGGCGGCGGCGATCTCGTCGCTGACGCCTTCGGGGATGGGATACAGCAGGTCGGCGTCAACGGCGGCGTACTCGGCGAGCGTTCCTTGGCGGCCGAGGAGGCCCTGGTTCGAGCCCCAGACGCGGTCGCCGACCGCAAAGCCCGTGACGCCCTCGCCGACGGCTTCGACGACGCCCGCCAAGTCACTGCCCGGGATGTAGGGGAGCGGCAGGTTCATCGCCACCAGTCCGCCGCGGACATACGTGTCGATCGGGTTGACGGCGGAGACGGTGACCCGGACGAGGCACTGGCCCACGCCTGCATCAGGCGTGGGCATGTCGCCGATGACGATCGTGTCGGCGGGGCCGGGCTGGTGGACATAGGCGGCACGCATGGTCTCTTCCGGCTGGTATCAAGTAGACTGGCAAGGACGACGATTAGGCGACGAACACGTAGTGGGGGAGACTGCTGTGTTCACTCCGGTCACTTACGCTCCCGGCTCGCCAGCCAATTGTAGGCGAGCCGGGAGCGTTAGCGACCGGAGGAAACCACCAGCCGCTCCCCTACCGACACTCACTCTCGCAGCACGACTTGTTCCCCAAGAAACCCAGCCAAGGCATTCTGATCCTCGTCGCCCTTGCGGCTGCGGGGTATTTGCTCGTGACCGTGCCGCCGCAGTTGGCGGAGGGTTATGAGGCGGCCGGCGGCTGGGCGAGTTGGGCGGGCAAGTTGTATGTGCTGGTCGTCGCCGTCGGCGTGGCGCTCTTGGTGGGACTCGCGGCGTGGGGCGCGTGGCGGTTGTGGGGGAACACGGCGTGGAACCGCCGCGTCACCGAGCGCCGTGCGAAGAACCCCAGCCAGCTGACGAAGCACGACCTGTCGGCCGAGCTCGGCGACAATCTGAAGCAAAGCCGTGACTACGCTTGGGGACTCGACTCGAAGTCGGCGCTGCGATCGGAAGTCGAACGGGCGATCACCGAACTCGAAGCAAAGCGCGAGGCCCGCAAGTTAGAGATCGTCGCCTTTGGCACGATCTCAAGCGGCAAGAGCTCGCTGCTCAATGCGCTGTGCGGGCGCGAGGCGTTTGCGTCGAACGTCGTTGGCGGGACGACGACCGCCGAGCAGAGCGTGCCGTGGCCCGACTCCGATCGGGTGACGCTCGTCGATACGCCGGGGCTCGCCGAGGTGCGCGGTGAAGGCCGGGCGGCGATCGCCGCCGAAGCCGCCAAGGACGCGGACCTTGTGCTGTTCGTCGTCGATGGTCCGATCAAGGCGTACGAGCACGACTTGCTCGAACGGCTCGCGGTGATGGAGAAGCGGCTCGTCGTCTGCCTCAACAAAGAGGACTGGTACGACGCGCGGCAGCGCGAAGACCTGATCCGTCAACTGCAAGAGCAGACGAGCGGCTTGGCGAAAGCGGCCGACGTGGTCGCGGTGCGCTCGCGCGAAACAACGCGGCCGGTGGTGCGCGTCGGCGCTGACGGCGTCGAGACCCAGGGCGAGGCGGTCGTGCCGCCCGACATCTCGCCGCTCGCCGATCGGCTGATGGCGATCGTCGATCGCGAAGGGGGCGATTTGCTGTTGGCGAACCTGTTGATGCAGTCGCGCGGCCTCGTCGACGAGGCGAAGGAACGCGTCCTGGCGACGCTCGACGCCGAGGCCGACCGGGTCATCGACCGCTACATGTGGGCCGCCGGCGGCGCCGCGGCGGCGAACCCGGTGCCGCTCTTGGACCTAGCGATCGGCAGCGGCATCTTGGTGAAGATGTCGCTCGACCTCGCCGGGGTCTACAAGCAGCGCGTCGACGCCGAGACCGTCGTCGAGATGCTCGCGCAGCTCGGCAAGAACCTGGTGGCGATGCTCGGCGCCTCGGCGGCGGCGCCGGCCTTGGGGTCGGCGATTGGCTCGCTGCTCAAAACTGTGCCGGGCATCGGCTGGATCGCGGGCGGCTTGTTGCAAGGCGTCGTGCAAGCGCTAGTGGCCCGTTGGATCGGCCGCGTCTTCAAACGGTACTACCGGGCCGAGATGCAGCCCCCACCGGGCGGACTCGCGGAGCTAGCCCGCGAAGAATGGAAGCACGTCACGTCGGCGGACGAACTGCGTAAGCTGGTGACCCGCGGGCGAGAAAAGATCGGCGACCCGGTTGCGGGTTCAAAAAATGAACCACAAAGGAACCAAGGAACGAAGTAAGACGATGGATTTGGCGGCATACTTTCTTTGTTCCTTCGTTCCTTTGTGGTTTCCCTTCTAGTGTCACAACAAACGCCTGCCGCCGATTTGGACGACGCCCTGGCTGGGGTGGAGCGGGCGATTGCGCAGATTGAGGGGTGTGACCCGGCGGAGCGTGAGGCGCTGGTGGCCGAGTTGCGGGAGCTGCGCGACCTCGCCGACAAGCTGCGGCACGAGCGGGTGGAGATCGCGGTCTTTGGCGAGATCAGCACCGGGAAGAGCGCGTTGATCAATGCGTTGGCGGGTTCCGAGGTGGCGAGCGTCAACGTGCGTGGCGGTTGGACGCGCGAGGTGTGGCGGCTCGGGTGGACCGCGCCCGCGGCGGTGGTGAAGGGGCTCGAAGAGTCGGAGCTGGTGCTGGTCGATACGCCGGGCCTCAACGAGGTCGATGGCGCCGCCCGGGCCGACATGGCGCGCGACGCGGCCGAGCGCGCGGACGTTGTGCTGCTCGTTACCGACAGCGACCTCAACGAGACCGAGTTCTCGGCGCTCGAACAGATCGCCGCGATGCACAAGCCGGTGCTGCTGGTGCTCAACAAGCAGGACCTCTACACGCCCGAGCAGCTTGCCGACCTGCGGGAGTCGCTGACCTCGCCACGCGTCGTGAAGCTTATCGGCGGCGCCGAGAATGTGGTCTTTGCCTCGGCGGACCCGCGCGAGGTCGAGTACGTGATCGAGAAGGCTGACGGCTCCACTCGCAGCGAATGGAGGAAGCCGAAGCCCGACATCGAAGGGGTCCGCGGGCGGATCCTCGAGATGCTCGTTGACGAGGGCAAGGCGCTGGTGGCTCTGAACGCGGCAATGTACGCCGCCGATCGCAGCGACCGCGTCGCGGCGCTGCGGGTGCGGATGCGTAGCAACAAGGCCGACACGGTGGTGTGGAGCTACGCCGCGGCGAAGGCGCTGGCCGTGTCGATGAACCCCTGGCCCGCGGCCGACGTGGCCGGCGGCGTCGCGGTGGACGTGGCGATGGTGCTGACGCTCGCCAGCGTCTACGGCATCGAGATGACGACCGACAACGCTCGGCGCCTGGTGATGGCGATCCTCCAAGCGGCGGGCTGGATGATGCTCAGCGAAGCGGTCGTCAGCTTTAGCAGCAGCTTCTTCAAGGGCCTGACCTTCGGCGGCAGCACGCTGCTAACGGCGCTGCCGCAAGGCGCGGCGGCGGGCTACGGCAGTTACCTCGTCGGCCAAGCGGCGCGGTACTACTTCGAGCACGGCGCCAGCTGGGGCGACCGCGGCCCGAAGCGCGTCGTCCAGCGGATCCTCGAGAACACCGACAAGGCGTCGATCATCGAGCGGCTGAAGGGCGAGATCAGTAAGAAGCTGGCGCGGAATCGGCACAGCGGAGACAGTCGTGAGTAGTCAGGGATCAGATCAGTAGTCAGACGAGCCGGAAGCGTGAACGACCGGAGTGAAGTGGGTACTCGGATTGACAACGTGTTCGCGCTGCAACTCCGGGCGCTCACGCTTCCGGTTCGCCGACGCTTCGCGCCAGACCCGCGCCAGATCGCCCAGGATGCGTTCTGAGGGGCTTTTGCGATCTGGGTGGACAGATGTATCGACCGGGCGGCGGGCGAGAAATGCAAGCCATTGAGCAGCATCCGCCGCAAGACTACTGACTACTGACCCCCGACGCCCGTCATCCGCTTCTCCGCCAAACGCTGCGCCATGTTGCGCGCCCACGCCGCTACTCGCTTCGCCGTGGGCATCTTGAACGCGCTGGAGAGGATCAGCAGCAGGGCCATGCCGAGGTTCCACAGCGACTGCGTCGGCATGAACGCGATCAGGTTGAGGAACGCGGCGGCCTCGTTCATCCCACAGGCGACGAGCGTCCCGATGAGGTAAGCCTCGGCGATGTGCTCCGGGTCGGCGGTCCCTTCGCGCACCAGCACGCGGATCGACTGGCCGGTGACGAAGCTGCCGATCCACGGGTGCACCACGAGGATCAACAACCCCACCACCAAGGCGAGCCGTTCAATGACGACCATCGCGTCTTGGCGGTCGACCATCTGGCCGCGGATCGGCGCGGGGTTCTGCGGCGCCTGCGAGCCGATCGCGTAGACGACACCGGCAAAGATCAGCGGCACGACGATCATCGCCAGGATGAAGATCTGCTTATTGCGGACCTGAACGGCGAGACGTTGGGCGAGGTCGTCCACGGAGTGGCGGGGGTGGTCGGGAGTTGGAGGGGGAATCTCGAGTATAGCGGTTGGGGCTCCGCTTCCTAACGGGCGCGGCTCAAGAAGACTTGCAAGGTCAAGTGCGTTTGAGCCGCGCCGGTAAGGAAGCGGAGCACTCGCAAGAAAAGCCAGATGTATACTTGCGTACACCATCGCCGCTTTTGTACTCTCCCCCACATGAACCACGTCCTCCTCACCTGCACGACTCAAGAGGTAAGCGCGGCTCAAGAGCTGGGCGCTGCTCAGAGTGAGCTTTCGTCGATCGTTTCGCCGTCGGAGCGATGGCCGAGCCGGTTGAACATTTCTTGATCGACACCGAAGGAGATCATGTGGACCGAGCCGTCGGCGTAGGCCGTGTTGATTCCGTTCGGGTGAGCCGAGCCGAAGCTGAAGCCGTAGCTGCGGTCGTCGAGAATGATGGTAGTCCCGTTCCAGGTCGCGCTTTCGGAATTCGCTTGGACCTTCGCCAAAGTCGTGTCGGGGCCAACCGGGAACATTGTTGAACGCATCTGGTCCGGGTCCCAACCGTCGGACCAACCGCGGTCATCGAACCAGTAGCCCCGATCGTAATGGTCGCTGAAGATCCGCTTCTCAGAGACGACCATCGACTTGCTGAGGCCGTCGGTGATGCGTCGAGGCGCGACAGGCGGGGTATTGCCGAGCGGTTCTGGCGTGGTGGCCGGCCTTCCGGCGACGCCGGGGGCGGGGATCGACAAGTTCGTCCGGACGATGACGCCCCAATACTTCCAACCGCGGCCGATCCTGCCGATGCAGTTGTAATTGTCGCAGGCGCTCTTGGCGCCCCAGAACTCGCCCTGATGGCAGAAGCTGCCGCCAGAGCTGGGGTCGCCTGGGGTTAAGGGGAGCTCGCCGGGGTTGGCGGCGCCGTAATCGGACAAATAGCGACCCGACTCGGGATGCTGGGTCGGGGGGCGTCGCGAGGGACAACTGAAGAGCCCAATCGAGACTTTGTCGAGTTCGTCGGTCGTCGCGATCCCATGGACCGCCCCCTCTTCCAAGAAGGGGAGGATCTGAAAAGCCCAGCCTAGGCCTTGGGTCGCTGGTCCATTGGGCTTGCCATTGGTTGAGTAGTCTTCGATCTTCGGCCAGATGCTGTTCCCGCCGGTCGGAAAGACCTTGAACGTATCGACGTGACTCGTCATCGCCAGGGTCATCTGGCGGAGTTGGTTGATGCATTGCGTGCGTCGCGCCGATTCGCGCGCCGCTTGCACAGCGGGGAGGAGCAACGCGACCAGGACGCCGATGATCGCGATGACCACCAACAGTTCGACGAGCGTGAAAGCGATGCGTCGGCGCGAGACAGAGTTCATGTTGGCTCATTGCAGCGGCGCGAGCGCGGCGTTCTCGTAGCGAGCCCGATAAGGGTCACGGGCCCGCCACGAGATTTTGCCACCCCGCTGCGGCTTCGAAGGGAGGGGAATCAACGACGACGCTTTGCGGTGGCGCAGGCGGCGAGGCCGGCCAGCGTGGCGACGAGGGTCGTCGGTTCGGGGATCACCGCCGCCGACATGGCGACACTCGATCCATAGCTATTCCTCCATAGCTGGTAGTCGGCGGCATCGACGACGCCCGCGCTGCTGCCCGTCTCATCGCCATTGCCGCCGAGGTCGTTCGAGGTGTTCTCGTTGTCACGCCAGACGGTGTAATCGGCGGCGTTAACGAAGCCGTCGTTGTTGAAGTCGCCCGCCAGACCGGTGCTTGCGGCCACGACCTTCAAGAGCACCTCGTCTTGGAAGTACTCGACCTCGAACTCCAGCCCCGGTGACAACGGCGCCGCCGAGAAGTCGAGTGACTTGAAGGGGCCATCGACGCCGAGGTAATTGGGGTCGGAAGCGTTGTTGGTGAAGGCGTTGTTGTTGTGCGTGACGATATCGCCGTAGGCTGCCTCGACGCCGTTCCGATCGTAGGTGGTGATGTCTTCGGCGGCGGCGATCGCGTCGAAAGCGAGGAGGGCGTCGGTCAGGTCAACATTCGTCTGGATGATCGACCACTCGTCGCCAAGCACTGGGCTATAGCCGTCGAGTTCGACGAGGAAGTTGCCGTTCTTGATCAAGGCGTTGCGTCCCGCCAGGATCGGTGTGTGCGAAGGCCCGGTAACCGTGGCGACGAGATTCGACGACTCCATGACGTTCTTGACGTCCATCGTCACGTCAAGGCCGACCGCGATGACGGACTGGTCGCCAACCACACGGAACGTCGAGGTGTTGCCCGAGACGCCGTTGGCCAAGACATCCGCAGCGGTCCAATCGGCGCCGCGGCCGATATCGAGGGAGTTTTCACGACCGTCGCCAATCTCGTTATCGGCGTCGCCGGTGATCGCTAGCCCGCCGCCGCGGATGTTGACTTCGCCCGTCCCGATCCGATTGCTGATCGCCATACGGTCGCGTGCGAAGATGGTTCCGCCGGACAGGTTGATGGTCCCCTCCCGTGGTCCTGGGGTGCCGGCCTGATTGGGCCTGCCGCCGTCGCCGATCTCGAAGTCGTTCGCCGCCACGTAGAGGCCGCCGGATTGATTCCACACCCCCGTGCCGAACTTGCCGACGACGCTATAACCGCCAAGCCCGTAGCCACCGGTCTGGAGGTTGAGGACGGCCGTCCCTTGCGAAGCAACTTGAATGTCGTCGGCAGAGACGATGGCGCCGCCCTGGCCGACCGTTAACTCGCCGTTGCCGGTAAGACCGATCGTGGACTGTTCGCTGCTACCGACGTAGATACTGCCGTTCCCGGTGATCAGCAAACCGCCGGCAACGGAGGCGGAGGCGACGCCCTGGTTGCCAATGCGGACCCGAGAACTAACGAGGTTGCCTCCCGGAAGAACCTCGAGGCGGCCGGTTGCGCTGGGCGTTGTAGCGAGATCGAGGTCTTGGAAGAAGGGGAGAATCAGGGCGTCGACTTGGGCTGTCCCTCCGTTGTCGATGTTGACGGTGTCCCCGTCGATAGGCGTGCCGAGTGACCAGTTGGCGCCGTCGTTCCAGTTGCCCAAGCCACCCGTCCAGGTATTCTGCGCCTGAGACCTGCCGGTAGGCGAGAGGGCAGCAAGAACTAATAGGGCCGTAACTTTGATGGGAGTCCGCATGCGATGCGATCCTAAGCAAGAAGGCGGGACAGTAAGGCCAACGGCCCGCAACCTATCGATGCGAAGTTAAAAAGCAGTGATGGTGGTGTTAATTGTTGTTTCCGCCAGTACGGCCACACGGCACGCCGAGCAACGATGAGCGCTGTTCGTGCCGGTGTTCTGCGACAAGCACCCACAGCGATCGAGGTTGTTTGAATCGGCGGCCGCGATAGGGGAGGCTCTGCGACCGCAGCCCTACGTCACACCAACGGGCCAGCGGCGCGGGGTGTTCTCGGTGGCTCTTCTCAAATCATGTTGGCAGTCGCCGATACACAGCGTGTCCGCATCATCGGCACAATTGGCGCCGGCCCGAACCTCTGAGTGAACTCCGTAACGGAACGGTTCGGCTTGCCGAAGCCGTGCCGTTTTATGCCCTACGTTTGGTGGAATCGGCGGTTCTCGTACGTGGCGATCTGCCGCGGGCCGCGGAGGCTTCACCATTGATTGGCAGCGTGGTTTCCTTCCGAAGTTGGCGAACGACGGCGCTGGTGGCGGCTTGGTTTGCCGCAAGCGCGGGCGTGTGGGCGTGGACCGTGGCCTATGGGACCACGACGGCCCAGCCTACGCACCTAGCGTTGGCCGATCCGGCGCCGATCGTGGACGGAATAGGGATCACGCGGCCGACGCTCTATCTCTTCATGCACCCGCGTTGCCCGTGTACGCGGGCGACAGTCACGCAGCTGCAGCGCGTGCTGGCAAGCTCGGGCCTCGATCGGTCTGAGCTTCCTGAAGTGTCAGTCGTCGCCACGATCCCCGTTGGCGTCGCCGAGGACGACGACACTTGGCGACAATCGGAGACGTTACGCCAAGCGGCGGACCTGCCCAACGCAACGGTTCATTACGACGAGGGTGGCGTTAGGGCGCAGAGCTTCGGCGCGCAAGCCAGCGGCTCGGTCGCGCTGTACGCCGCCGATGGCCGGCTCTTGTTCGCGGGGGGCGTCACCGTCTCGCGCGGGCACGACGGCGAAAGCCTCGGCGCCGAACAGCTGCGTAAGCAAATCCAGAACCCCAAAGAAGGCGCTCCCGTTACCGCGCCGGCGCTCGGTTGCCGGCTGTGCCGAGAAGACTGACGCCACGCAAGAAAGACTACGCCTCGCGGCACGACTCCCTGCGGCGACTTTGACGAACGACCCATGACACAACTCCTTTCCTCCGCCGTTCTCCAAGGCGCCGCGGGCCTGAGCCCTGAAGCGCGGCGTCGGCTCGCCGAACACTCGCGCGTCATCCACGTCCGCACCGACCGCATGTTCGCGGTGCTGATGGCGCTGCAGTGGGTAGCGGGGATCGCCGTGGCGCTGTTGGTGGCGCCGCAGACGTGGATCGGCGCACGCAGCGAAGTGCACCAGCACGTGCTGATGGCGATCTTCGGCGGCGCGGTGATCGCGTCGGCGCCGATTGCGCTGGCGATCTACGCGCCGGGCCGCTTGCTGACGCGGATGGTGATCGCCACCAGCCAAGCGCTCTTCTCGGCGCTGTTGATCCATCTGAGCGGGGGGCGGATCGAGACGCACTTCCACGTGTTCGTGTCGCTGGCCTTCCTGGCGGCGTACCGCGACCCGCGCGTCCTGGCGCCAGCGACGCTGGTGGTGGCGATCGATCATTTCGTCCGCGGCGTCTGGTGGCCCGAGTCGGTCTTCGGCGTGGCGACCGCTTCGCCGTGGCGGTGGATCGAGCACGCCGCCTGGGTGATTTTTGAAGACATCGTGCTGCTCTTCGTGATGCTGCAGAGCTGGGCGGAGATGCGCGACCTCGCCGAGCACACGGCCGACCTCGAGCAACGTGAGGTCGAGCTGCGCCGCGCCCGCGAGGCTGCCGAGCGCGCCAACCACACCAAGAGCAAGTTCCTCGCCAACATGAGCCACGAGATCCGCACGCCGCTCAACGGCATCCTCGGGTTCACCGACGTGTTGATCCGCGACCGGGCCGCGTTGTCGGAGCACGAGCGGAGCGACTACCTCAACACGATCCAGCGGAGCGGCAAACACCTCTTGGCGCTGATCAACGACGTGCTCGACCTGTCCAAGATCGAGGCCGATCAGTTGAGCGTCGAGTCGATCGCTTGCTCGCCGCACCAAGTGATCTCCGAGACGGTCTCCGTGCTGCGTGTCACCGCGCACGAGAAGGGGATCAACCTCGACTATCGTTGGGAGTCCGGCGTCCCCGAGACGATCCACACCGACCCGTACCGCTTCAAACAGCTGCTGCTGAACCTCGTGGGCAACGCGGTGAAGTTCACCAGCCAGGGCTCGGTGATGATCGTCGCCCGGGTCGAGACGAGCGCCGCGGAGCCGACGCTGACGGTCGAGGTCCGCGACACGGGCATTGGCATCGCGCAAGACAAGATCGATGCGATCTTCCAGCCGTTCGTCCAAGCCGACGACAGTGTCACACGGCGATTCGGCGGCACGGGACTCGGTTTGGCGATTGGCAAGAAGATCGCTATCGCGTTGGGCGGGGACCTCACCGTGGAGAGCAGTGTCGGCCACGGCAGCACGTTCACGGTGCGTATCGCCACCGGGCCGCTCTCGGGCGTTCCGATCCACGAAACACCGCCGACCGAGCCGGTCGCCGACATCCGTGAGACGCAGGTTTCGTCTTGCGACTTGAGCGGCGCGCGCTTGCTGGTGGTGGATGACGGCGACACCAACCGTCGGTTGCTCAAGCTGCTGCTCGAGCGCTGCGGCGCCGCGGTGCATCTGGCCGAGAACGGGCAGATCGCGCTCGACATGGCCGCGCGCAAGAACTACGACGCGATCCTGCTCGACATGCAGATGCCGGTGGTGGACGGCTACACCGCCGCGAGCCGGTTGCGGGCGTCGGGCTACCGCGGCCCGGTGATCGCGCTGACGGCCCACGCCATGAAGGGGGACCGTGAGAAGTGCGAAGCGGCGGGCTGTGACGGCTATCTTCCCAAGCCGATCGACGCGAACCAACTCTACGAGACGCTCCAGACGACGATCCGCCCGAGCGGCGCCCCGACAAACTCGGCGGCAGCCAATCGGAGCGTTGAGTCAGCGAAATCGCTCGGCCCGATCCGCTCGACACTGCCCACCGACGACGCTGAGTTCGCCGAGATCGTCGTGAGCTTTCTCGACACGCTCGACCTCAAGCTCGGCGCCCTACAGAAGGCGTGGGACAACGGCGACGACATGGAGCTAACGCGGCTCGCCCACTGGCTGCGCGGCGCCGGCGGAACGGTGGGCTTCGGCTGCTTCACCACGCCGGCCCGCGACCTAGAGACCGCGGCGAAAGAAGGCAACCGTGCGGTGGTGGCGGAATCGGTGAGGGAGATCCAGGCGTTGCGGGGAAGGATCGAGGTGTAGCGGTGTTATTGCGGCGCACTCCGACGACACTATTTGGTTGAAGGGCGTCGCCGGCTCGCCGGCAAGGGGCAGAGTGAATTGAATCTACTGCTGCCGATGTTGGATGTCTTCCGTTACGGGAGCGTCTTGCTCGGCGATCGATTGATCTATTCGTGGAACAACTTCGTTTTGCTGCGAGAGCGTGGCGTCGATGCCGTCTTCCGCTTCACGTCGAACCGTAACATCGACTTCCGTCTAGGGGAGCGGCTCGGCCCGAGCGACCACATCGTGGTCTGGCCTCGGCCGACGACGAATCGGCTGTTTGCTTGGAAGCAGTTCATGGCGATGCCCGCGTCGATCCCGGTTCGCGAGTGCCGCGTGTCGATCGCCCAGCCCGGCCTCCGCTCCCAGACGCTCGTGCTCGCGACAACGCTGCTCGACGCGAAACGCTACCCGGAAGAGGCGCTCGCCCAACCTCAAGCGACGCAAGAACGCTACGACCTCCTCACCCGACCTCGCCACGTGCTTAGAGCCCTGATGCCAAAGGAGCTGTCGTCAACTAAGCGCCATTCAAGTGTCGGTCGTTTGCAGGTTCGGGAAGCTACTTCCAGCAGCCGTTGTTGGGAATCCACGAGTGGCCTTGCCTGCATTACTAACGATTTAGTAAATTGCGAGTAATGCTGCTCGACCAGATGCTGCCGACAGTTCGCCCGCGACGATCACTCCGCCCTTGGCGCCAGTTTCGTCCGCGCTGTGTCGGCGCATTTACGGTTCTGGAATTGCTCGTGGCCATCGGCGTCGTCGGCGTGCTGGTGAGCCTGTTACTCCCTGCTGTCATGCATGCTCGTGAGTCGGGCCGGAAAACGATTTGCTCGAACCAGCTCCATCAGATTGGCTTGGCGATGCACCAGCATCACAACTGGAGAGAGCGGCTGCCGCCGGCATGGCGTGTCGCCACGGATCGCCCCGAGTTCGCTTATGGATGGGCCGCTTTTCTGCTGCCTGGGATGGAAGAAGCTTCGGTAATGCCGCGTCTCGATTTCAATCAAGCGCCAAACGCGGCGGGTGTTGGCGATCTCGGTCTTGCCTTAATGAATTGCCCATCCGACCTCATCGAGCCGAGCTTCGATCTCTATGAATCAACCCCAGAGCCGGAGGAGGAAGAGGATTCCAGCGAGGGTTCAAAGGATGACCGTATGGGCGAGGTGTTGATCCGGTTGCCCACGGCTAGCTACGTCGGCGTTTATGGAACGGTCGAAGCCGATGAGTATTACACCGAGCTGCGGGAAGGGACGCCCGAGCGCTCCGATGGCGCGATTGTTTTTGATCGTGTCGTACGGTTTGCCGACCTCACCCGGGGCCTCAGCAAAACTCTGCTGGTCGGCGAAAGGACGATGGCGACGGTTCCCTCGACTTGGCTAGGCGTCGATCTGCGAGGAGAAGACGCCGAGTGCCGTCTCACCGGGTCCGCCATGACGCATCCCAACTGCGACACCTGCGACGAGTGCGAGTTCACCAGCCGGCACGCGGGAGGGAGCTACTTCCTTTGGGCGGACGGCCACGTCTCACTCGTGGCGGAAACCATTGATCCGAATGCCTACCGCGAGTTGGCACGCCGGTCCGCCCCTTAATTAAGCCGCCAGCGCCGCTGGAACGATCCGTTCTGAAAGAAGTGTCATGAATAGCGACAAAGAACCCGGGATGCTTACGGCCGCTGAGGCGGAGGTGATGAATGTCATCTGGGACCACGACGAGGTCACGGTGTCCGACATCGTCGAGCGATTGCCACGCGAGTTGGCGTACACGACCGTGATGACCACGTGCGGCATCCTCGAAGAGAAGGGCTGCGTCAAGAAAGCCGGTAAGCGCGGTAGAGCGTTTCTCTACCAGCCGCTCATCTCTCGCGACGACGCCCGCGGCGTCATGTCTCACGAAGTAGCCCGCCGACTCTTTCGGGGGTCTGTCAAGTCGCTAGTGTTGAATCTCGTGCGCGACGACGCCATCAGCGCTGAGGACCTCAGCGAAGTCAAGAAGATGATCGAAGACCTGGAGGCGTCCAAATGAGCGCGATCCAGTTCCTGCAGTGGATTGCCTCCTATGCGATTCAGTCAGCGCTCGTAATCGGCGTCGCTGCGGGCCTCGAACGTTGGTCCAGCGCCTCAACGACCAAGACACGGGTCTGGACCGCATGCTTTGTTAGCCTCTTGGGCTTATTGGCGGTCGGGCTACTGCTGCCGCATCTGCAGTTAAGCAGCCCTTGGACGACGGCGTCCTCGGCAACGGTTCTCGCAGCGGCAGGAGCTGAGAAAGAACTCGGAACGCTCGTGCTGTGGGTGTGGCTCTTTGGGGTCGTGGTGATGGTTGCTCGGCTGGCGATCCACTTCGTTCTGGTGCAGTGGTTCATCAACCGCCAGCCGCGAGTGCCTACAGAAGTTGATCGCCATCTTCGCGAGATGGTCACCCCCGAAACCCTTGTCGCGGCTGGCAAGCCCGTGGAGTTCCGCATCGGTCCCGAAGAGATCGGTCCCTTTTGTTACCAGTTCCATCGGCCGCATGTGTTTATCCCGGCCTCGCTTCTCGAATCGGACTCACAAGAGCTGCGCCACGTGCTCGAGCACGAGCTAACCCACCTGCGCACCGAGCACCCGCTTCAGCTGTTCTTGCAGAAGACGACGCAATGCGTCCTCTGGTTCCATCCCCTGGTGTGGGTCGCGAGCAACCGGGCGAATCTTATCCGAGAGTTTGTCTGTGATGATGCGGCTTCCAACGGCGGGGCTGCGACCGCCGCGTACTTACGAACCTTGCTCGCGATTGTGGAGCGTCAGCGGCAATTCAAGCTTAGCGGACTCGCCCTCGGCCGATCGGTAAGCGAAGTCCGAGTTCGAGCAGCCCGACTGGTGGCGCAGCACAAGGGGGTGAGCCCCGATCTCCGCCTTCCAGTCGTCGCGCCAACAATGCTCGCCGCACTGGCCGCATCTCTCCTTTGGTTGCCGATCGATCCTTTTACCTCCAGCCGCAGTATCCTTTCGCCCTGGCCAACTTGGTCGGCGGCAACGCTACACGCCCTCGACTTACCGGTCCGGGACTTTCAAACCTTCCACCAACGCTACCGAACTCACGAACTCCTGGAAGACGCTCCACTATCCAGGTGATTGGCTGCTCATTTCTATTTACACCACTCTACTAACTTTTTAGTAACACGTCCGGCGGCTGAGGCAGGAAGCCTCGGCGGGAAGCTGCCGGTTCAACAACCCTCGCAAGGATGCGATGACGCCCCTTCCACGTCGAACTCACGCGCCGGCAATCAATAACAGGCGATTTATGTCAATCTCGCTGGTTCTACCCGCTTGGAATGAAGAAGCAGCACTTCCGCGGGCTCTAGCTGAAGCAGACATGGCTTTGAGCCTGGTTGCCGATGACTACGAGATCATCGTTGTCGATGACGGCAGCACCGACGCGACCGCTCAGCTTGTGCTCCAACTGTCGGAGACAGTGCCGAATGTGCGGCTGATCCGGCACGAAACTAATGTCGGCTACGGCGCCGCCCTGCGGAGTGGATTCGCCGCCGCGACAATGGACCTCGTCACGTTCACCGACGCCGATAACCAGTTCGACTTGCGTGAGTTGGATCGCTTCGTGCTGCTCGCTCAAAGCCATCCGGTGGTTTGCGGGTACCGGATCGACCGTCAGGACACCGCTCTGCGGAAGCTTTACTCTCGCGGCTACAACTTGGTGGCTCGGACGCTGCTCGGAATGAAGGTCCGCGACATCGATTGTGCTTTCAAGATGTTTCATCGCGAGGTGATCCAGCAGGTGGAAATCACCACGGACGGTTTCCTCGTCAACTCGGAAATCCTCACCCGCGTGTCGCAGCTAGGCTGCTCGATTGTCGAAGTCGGAGTCACCCACCGCGCACGCGAAGAAGGGACGAGCACTGTTTCGCAGTGGCATATCCCGGGGGTGTTGCGAGATCTGTCCCGGTTTTGGTGGAACCAGGTGCAATTCGCTGGGCAGCCTCACGACGACGGGGCGCCGACGCGGCGAGCGGAGTGGGCCGCCGCACTGTTGCTGGCGGTTGCCGCGGCTGTCCTGTTCAGCGGCCTTGGGTATCCTCTCATCGATCGCGACGAGACGCGCTACGCCGAGACCCCGCGAGAGATGGTCGTCACCGGGAACTGGGTGCTGCCGCAACTCAACTTCCGACCCTACTACGACAAGCCGCCGCTGATGTACTGGGCGACCGCGGCGAGCTATTCGTTGCTAGGCGTTTCAGAGTTCGCCGCTCGCCTGCCGCACGCCGCCTCGTGCTTCGGCGCGCTATGCCTCACTTTCTTCTTTGCTAGGCGATGGTTCGGTGCGGAAGCCGCGCTTCTCTCAACGCTGGTGCTCTTGCTCTCGGTGGGCTTTCTCGGATCAAGCCGTGTCTTGTTAATCGACGGACTCTTGATGCTGTTGATGACGCTCGCGCTTTGCTCGGGAATGGAGGCGATCCGGAGCGGGACGTTCCGTCGTGGCTGGTGGCTACTAGCGGCATTCGCGTGCGGACTGGCCTTCCTCGCCAAGGGTCCCGTCGCGCTGGTCCTCTTCGCGCCGCCGCTGCTTGCCTACGCGGCGCTCTCGCAGGGCGTTTCGCGGCCGCGTCTCTTCGATTGGCTTTTGCTTATCGCGGTCGTCGCCGCAATGGCGACGCCTTGGTTCGTCGCGGTTGCAGAGCAGGCGCCCTCCTTCGCTTACGAATTCTTTTACAAGCATAACGTCACGCGGTTTGGCGGCGCCTTTCATGCTCAGCCCGTGTGGTATTTCCTGCCGGTCCTACTGATCGCGGGGCATCCGTGGTCCTTTCTCAGCATCTCGCTCGCAAGATACCTGGGGAGCCGCGACGCCGCGTGCCGGCGTAGCCGTCCCCGCGAGTTAGGGTTCCTCGTGCTGTGGGCTGGGTGGTGCGTCCTGTTCTTCTCCCTATCGCGATGCAAGCTGCCGTCTTATGTCATGCCGGCGTTTCCGGCGCTGGCGATGATGATGGGTCAGTACCTTCACCGACGGGTTCTAGCGCTGCCTAACGTCGACCTTAAGTGGCTGGAGCGGATTGCTCCCTGGAACGCGACGCTGATGACCGCGATGGGCGGCGTGGGGTTTGCAATGTTCTGCGCTATCGATGGCAGTGAGAACTTCACGGCCGCGACGGGACTCGCCGTTGGCTGGAGCGTCCTAGGGGTCGCCGTCCTATGGTTCCGTCGCTCTTGCCACAGTCAAACGGTTGGCTGGGGAGTAACTCTGGCGATGGCGTCGGCGCTCGGCGTCCTGGTCACCCACCGCGAGATTCCGCTCTATGCCTACCAGCACACGCTTTTCGGCCCGGGTTCGACGCTCGCCTCCGCCGAACTCAAAAGCAGTTCAACGCCAATCGTAACGCTCTCGCACGAATGGTCCGAAGCGCCTTTCTACCTCGATCGAGTGGACATCAAGAACACCGATCGAAACGACACCCTGACGGTCGCGGGAGCGCTGGAGACATCCGGGCGAGTCGTTCTTGTCATGCGTAGCAATGACCACTTAAGCGACTTTACGGACGGGCTGCCGGTAGAGACAACGTCACGCCTCCTAGGTCAGCGCGGACGTGGCTTGGTTTACGAACTCACATCGGTGGCGTCCGTCGCCGGTAGGCCGACAACACCTCCAACTCAATACTGACGACGGCAGATCGAACCGATTCGAGACCGTCGCTATCGTTCACGGTTGCCGTCGAGGACGCGAGAGTTCTCAGGCTGTCAAACCAACAGCGCCGCTTCAACAGCCAACCCCGGCCCAAATCCGAGGACGACACAAGGCCCTCGACGGCCTGCTCTTCGTTGCTGCCCTAGTATAAATAGCACCGTTGGCGACGACATGTTGCCGCACTCGGCGAGCACTTGCCGAGAGACATCGAGATCAGCGGGCAAGAGCCCGAGCGCCGTCCCTGCGGCGTCGAGGATGCGCGGCCCACCGGGATGCACGGCCCAATCGGCGACGTCGCTTAGACTCAATCCCTCTCCAGCCAGCCACAGTTCAATCGGTGCGCGAGTTGACGATTCGATAAGCTCGGGCACCCGCGGCGCGAGTGTCATCGTGAAGCCGTGATCGCCAATCTTCCAAGACATAGCGTCTTGTGAATCGGGAACGATCTCCGAGAACGTGCTGGCGATTCGGGGGCCATCGGAAGGACCCGCGGAGATCACCGCGGCCGCGGCGCCATCAGAGAACAAGGCGTTGGCGATGATCCGTTCCGGGGTCCAATCGTACTGGTAGTGCAAACTGCAAAGCTCAACCGCCACCAGTAGAACAACAGCGGCGGGGTCGGCGTCGCTATAAGCCTTGGCGACACGCATGCCATTGATGGCGCCATGACAACCCATGAACCCAACGCTCGTGCGCGAAGTGGTGGGGCGTAAGCCGAGACGCTGAATTAGCGCGACATCCACCCCCGGCGCATCGAAACCGCTGCACGTCACCAACACGATGTGCGAGACGCGATCTCGAGGGATCGCCGACTCCTCCAACGCGGCAAGCGCCGCCTTCTCGGCGAGGTCGCTGGCCGACATCTGGTAAGCGGCCATGCGCTCGCCTGTGGTGGGACCAAAGGGCCGGGACGAGGAGGGGAGCGAGTAAAAGGACTGCTGCGCGGGTTCTCCGTTCGTAGAAGATTCTAGTAAAACGCTGTGTCGCTTCTTTACGCCCGATCGGGCGTAAATGGCTGGCGCCAGACGCCGACCCTGATCCGTCGCCACACAAAACTGCAATGAGCGATCAATGGCGTCCTCCTGCGAAATAGAACTCTCAGGCTTTGCAACACCGATACCTTGGACAACTGCCGTCATGCTACCCCTTGGAGTTCGTTCGTATCGACGGCGCTGATGCGCTGCGCAATCTTCTGACCCAGCGTTGGCCACGTCGCCGCCAATCGCAACCCGAGACGTGTCGCCCAGGGTCGCTGGAGCATCCACGCCAGCTTTCGGCACGCCGCCTGGCGGTTGCGCTGGCGCCCGCGCTGCTCTGTTTCCCACCGCTCGGACAAAGCGTTGTCCCAATCGCGGGCAGCCTGGATGACAAAGGGCGTTACAACGATCGCGTCCTCAATCGCCGCGGCCATGCCTTCGCCGGTAAATGGTTCGACGTAACCGCCGGCGTCGCCGATGACGAAGAGTCGTCGTGCGGCGAGCCGACCCGCCGAGCGTGTGAGCTGCCGCGTTGCCCGCCAATCGGCTTGCGTGAGGTCGTCTTGTAGTCCAATACCCGTCCGGTCGAGAGTCTCTCGAACGAGGAGTGGAATGACGCCACGTCGCGAGATCGCGGCGGGTGAGAACGCTGCCGCTAAGTTGACGCTACCCTCTTCACAGCGAACCGCGCCCACATAGCCATGCTCACCAATCGCCATGTGGATGGCGCCCGGCGTCAGTGTGTGCGACGCACCCGTCCGCAGTACAGCCCCGACGCCAACGAGTGACCCAGGCCGAACAGCCGACCTGAATTCCGGCAGTCGCGCAAGCGACGGCGCCCCAAGTCCATCAGCGGCAACGACAACCTCCGCTTCGACCACGATCGACTGGCTGCGATCATCGGTCAATTGTACGCGTCGCAACGCATCGGAGGCTGAGGGCAGCACGGTGGCGCTGGTGCCGAAGCGAACCTCGACACCTGCGGCGCCGGCCGCTTGAGTTAGGTGGTCGTCAAGCGTTCGCCGCGTAATGGCGAGACCACCAGGGATGCGGAGACTGAGTGATCGGCCAGCAGTCCTCAACTCAAGACCATCGGTGGTGATCCCGCCGCAGCGCTCTAACGCCTTGGTGAAGCCCGCTGCGCGAAGGTTCATTACCGCTCGCTGGTTGAGGCATCCCCCGCAGACTTTCTCGCGGGGAAAGCGTTTCGCCTCGACAAGCAGCGTTTGCACTCCCGCGTCGGCCAGCAATTTAGCCGCGACCACGCCGCCTGGCCCGGCCCCAATGACGAGCGCTTGGACACGGTCAGCAGCGAATCTTTCTGCCCTGCGATCAGTGCTGTTCATCAGGGCGCTCCCACTCCATCAGGAACCGATAAGGCCAGTGCCGCGTGATCCTTGCGCCATCGAGACCAGACTTCACCGCGAGACCGCGGGCCTCTTCGACAGTGTAGGCGCCCAACACCGACACGGGTCCGTCATAGTGAACAACCGGTGAACTTGTCAGAACTCGACATCCAGCCCACGCAAGCCAATGGCCCATGTGAGACCGTTCAAGGTCATCAAGCAGCACTGCGTGACGCGCGGCACCGCGGAGGTTGCTCAGCAACTGCACCGACGACGCTTCGTCCAGATGGTGCAAGAAGAGCGTCGAGATCACGATGTCGTAGCGCTGCGGCAAGGGATCGTTGACGGCGTCGGCAACGAAGAAATCGATGTCGTCGCTCGAGTTACGCGATTCGTTCGCGAGTCGGACGGCCGTTGGGCTCAGATCGCACCCGGCAAAGGAAGCGCGAACTCCAGCACGCCGTGAGCGTTTTGCCAGCTCCTTAACCAAATCGCCGCCACCTGACGCGACATCGAGGACGCTGAACTCCGATAGCCCGCGACGGCCTGCGATCCGACGGATGGCGTTCCACACGCACCGAGAGACGCCGCTCACTTGGTTGATCCGGCGCAGCCCCCGCAGCGCCGCCTGATGCTCGATCGGGTCGAGATCGGGGGCGTCCATGAGTTCGGGTCGTAGTTGTCGTTCAAGCATCAAAACTCGTAGGTCGCCCGCTGCGATTTTCGGGGTAGACCGAATTACTAAAAGCTTAATAGTATGGGCCTGCGGGCCCCAAGCACTACCCCAAACCTCGCCCAGACCTCGTTACCGCCGGGATTCGGATGACACGGCTGTCGCTCCCCACCATCGTACCGATGCTGCTCTTGTCTTGCTTGCTAGCAGCGCCGGCCGCCGCCCAGGTTCCTGCCATTCAGCAGGACAGGACAGCAGCCACGCCTGGCGAAACCTACGAAGCCGGGGACCTCTACCTACCCACGAGCAAAGTATTCGTCCACGTAGGAAAGACGGGCTTCGGTCACGAGCACGGCGTGATCGGCGCGTTGAGTCAAGGTCGCCTGCTACTCGGAGCGACGCACGACGCCGGTGAGCTGGTCTTCGACATGACGAGCTTTGTGGCGGATACCGACGCCGCCCGGCGAGCGGTGGGGCTTGAGGGCACCAGCTCGGAGTCAACTCGCCAGCAAGTGAACGCCAATATGCGGGGCACGGAAGTGCTCAACGTGGCCGCATTCCCGACGGCGAGGTTCGTGATTGATTCAGCAACCGAGGACCCGCTGCCTGATCCGTCCGGCGTCAGGCGTTATCGCATCAGTGGCAATCTAACTCTCCAATCGCAGACGCGTCCCGTGACGTTCATGGCGGAGGTCGATGTCAAGAACGGGTGGAACCGAGTTCGCGGCGCTTTCAGGCTCAAGCACACCGACTTCGGGATGAAGCCCTACACCAAGGCCCTGGGCGCCGTGGGTGTGGCTGATGAATTGATCGTGAGGGGCGAGTTGTGGGTAGCTCCTTCCGTCGGCGCCGCTCAGTAGAACACGTTGCGTTTGCTGCTCACCCAGGTCCCTACCGCAACGGCGCCATGCAGCATGGCTGCATCGTTGCGAAATAACCCGCCAACTGCTTCGAGTGCCGACATGGAAGTCGCAACCACGATTCCGCACCGCGTTCTTACACTGTGGACCGTCCGGCGCCCCCTGGGCCTCGCCGTCGGAGTCGCTGTTCACTTGCTGTTCGCTTACACCGTCTGGCGACTCTTCTGGTTCCTTAAGGAAGGCGCCGGCCCGACAGCGGACGGCTCGCTTCTCATTGATGCCGCGCTCGCGTTGCAGTTTGCGGTTCCTCATAGCGCGTTGCTGCACCCCAGTGTTCGTCGGGGGATCACCCAATGGATCCCGCCGGCGTTTTACGGCTTGTTCTACACGACGGCGTCTTGCCTCTCGCTACTGGCGGTCGTCATGTGCTGGCAAACGGTGGAACCGATCCTTTGGAAGACGACGGGAGTTACCCAGACCGTTTGCCTAGTCGCGTTCTATCTATCGTGGCTTGCGCTCTGCTACAGCCTGCACCTGACGGGCATGGGCCATCAAACGGGACTCACGCCGTGGCTCGCTTGGGTGCGCGGCAAACCGGCGCCCCGCCGCGAGTTCAAGCCGCGTGGTGCGTATCGTTTCGTTCGCCATCCGGTCTACCTCAGCTTTATGGGACTGGTTTGGTTTACTCCTACCATGACCCTCGATCACGCGGTGCTGACTGTTATTTGGACCGTCTACTTGTTCGTAGGGAGCTGGCTTAAGGATCGTCGATTGGAGTTCTTTGTCGGAGACGCCTACCGCGACTACCAGCGCCGCGTGCCGGGCTATCCCTTGATTGTGTACGGCCCCCTCGGAAGACGCCTAAGACCAGACGACAATTCTCATTCGCTGGTCGAGGACACCCAAATGGCGGCTTAAGAGGCCTCTCGCAAGGATCGAGTAGCAACGGCAAATCGTCCCCAAACGCCGAAGCCTTGGCTGCGGAATCCCGCTGGGCGGCGGTCAAAATTGACTCCCCGCGGCCTCGCCACTACGGTATTCTGACAGTCCGGTATAGAGTACACATGGTAATTGGTTGGCAAAGTTGATTGGCGTCTCTGAAGAGCCCCTATCACCTCGAAGCGTTCGTCTGCGGCAGAGCATGGTGCGTTCCAAGACCTATCTGCACTATGCACTGGTCCTGCTCCTTAGCTGGCCGGCTCCGCTGCCGGTGGTCCATACGCATTTGGACTACTTGAGCCAGCCGAGTAGCATGCGTCTGCTTGCTGAGCATGTAGCGCTCCACCACGAGTCGCAGGAGCCGTCTTCCGTCGATCCCGACGAACCCCACTGTCATTGGTTCTTCGTGTGGGCGGGACTCGACGCTCCCATGCAGGCGGCGCCGCTTGATGCGGAGGAAGGAACCGTGGGACGCTTTGCTCCAGCGGACGACTTGCTTCCCCGTACGCTCGTCCCTTTGCTGGCGTGGTTTGAAAGCGATGTCGTCCTCGACCGGGGGCGAATGCGCCTCGACAGCGAATACGATGCCGATCGGCCCGAACCCTGCGGGCTGACCTTCCATCGACTTTTCTGCGTTTGGACCTGCTGATTCTCTCAGCGCAGGCCCCTCTCTAACGCCTCCGTGCGCCCCCGTGGCGGCTTGCCGCTTCGCTAGGCCTAATCGGCTGACGTGATGCGCGGCAGCGACCGCGGGCATTGGCTCGCGTCCTCCCCAGGTATTTGTATGAACCAAGCAGTCGGCGCCCCGCACGGCGCGAAGGCCGCTTCGCGCCCTTGGATGCCCTACGTTGTAGTTTCGCTGCTGGCTGCTGCCGGCGCCGCTACAACCCCCTATGTGATCTCGTTGTCTACAAGAGCAGAGACAAAATCTCCGCCGCAAAATCTCGACCCACCGCGAGCAGCGAACGACATCAGCCGGGGCGCCGACTCGTCCCCTCTGGGCGTTGTCGAAATGCCGACCAGCCAGTGGGAGTCCTGCGGCATCCGGCTTGAGCGAGCGTCGCTACAGACCCTTGCCACTTCGATCCGGCTTACCGGCAAGGTGTCACTCAACGAGGACAAGGTCGCCCACATTTATCCCCTCGTCGAAGGAACTGTTGATGAGGTCCTCGTTGGTCTGGGCCAAGTGGTTAAGGCAAACGATCTTCTCGTCGTCGTCCACAGCCGCGAAGTCGGCAAGGCGAAGCTCGAGCTCTACCAGGCGCGGCAGCAGCACGAGATGGCTGTCGTCAAACAGAACCTGCAAGAAGGAGTAGCCAACAATGCGCGCGAGCTGCTCAACGCGCTGCGTAACGGCGAATCAATCGACGCCATCGAGGGCCGCTTCCGTAATCGGAGCATGGGGGACTACCGCGAGCGCCTGCTGCTTGCGTACGCGGGCTTCTTAAAGTCCGAAGCCGACGTCGAGCGTCTGGAGGGCCCCGCACAGTCCGGAGCGATCTCCGCCAAGCAACTCTACGCAGCCCAGTCGAGCAAGAGCTCGGACCAAGCGACGTTCCAAGCCCGGATCGAACAGATCGACTACGAGTTGCAGACCTCACTGCTGAGCTCGTCGCAAGCCGTCAAAGAGGCGGCGACCCGCGTTGCCGTCGCGACGACGAACCTGCGGATCCTCGGTTGCGACGAGGAGGACATCGCATCGATTGACCCGGAGCAACAGGGCGAAACCGTCTCTCACTACTCCATCCGAGCGCCCTTCGACGGGACGGTGGTCGCCAAAGACGTAACTCTCAAGGAGCAGGTGCGGCCCGATACGCAGATCTTTAGCATCGCCGACCTCTCCACCGTCTGGGTTACTGCTGACATCTACGAGCAGCACGTCCCGCTGCTAGCCGCCATCGCGGGCAAACCGGTCCGTGTATGCAATGAGGCGTGGCCCGACCAAGATTTTGTCGCGACGGTTTTCTACACCGGCGAGATCATGGACGAGTCAACGCGGACCATCTCGATGCGCGCGATCGCCAAAAACGACGAGCACCTCCTCAAGCCGGGGATGTTTGTCACGATTGAGTTCGAAGCCGATTCCGGCGACAAAAAACTCGGAATCCCTCCCTCGGCGATTCAGCAGCATGGAGGCAAAGATTTTGTCTTCGTCCATGTCTCGGGTGACAAGTTTGAGCCGCGGGAGGTCGTACTCGGCGACCGCAGCCGTTCCGTTGTGCAGATTAAAGCAGGCCTTAACGAGGGGAACGCCGTCGTCGTCGAGGGCGGATTCATCCTCAAGTCAAAGATGCTCGAAAGCCAGATGGGGGAGGGCTAAGCCATGGTCAACCCCATCATCGAATGGTCGCTCAACAACCGCTTCATTGTCATGATCCTCGCGGTGGTCGTGATGGGTGGCGGCGTTATCGCGGCGTCCACCCTGCCGCTAGACGCCGTCCCCGACCTGACAAACGTGCAGGTGCAGATCCTCACCAACTCGCCTGCGCTCGGGCCGGTAGAGGTCGAACAGTTCATCACGTTTCCCGTCGAGAACGCCATGAGCGGCGTCCCGGATGTAGAGGAGATCCGCTCGATCAGCCGCTTCGGCCTGAGTGCTGTGACCGTCGCGTTCAAGGACAGTGTCGATATCTACTGGGCGCGGAACCTCGTCAACGAGCGGCTCCTCAAGGCTCGCGAGAATATCCCGCCGGGGATGGGCACACCCGAGCTCGGACCGATCGCCACGGGCATGAGTGAGATTTATCAGTTCGAGGTACGGAACGAAGAGGGCGCTACGCACTCGCTCAGCGATCTGAGAACGATTCTCGACTGGCAGATCGCCTTCCAACTCCGCAGCGTCCCCGGCGTGATCGAGGTCAACACCTTTGGCGGCGAGTTGAAGACCTACGAGGTGCAGGTCGATCCGGCACGCCTGCAGAACTATGGCATTTCGCTCAAAGATGTCTTCACCGCCCTCGAAGAAAACAACGGCAACGCCGGCGGCGGCTACATCACGCACGGCGCCGAGCAACGGCTTATCCGCGGTGAGGGGCTCGTCAGCTCGCTCGACGACATTGGCGCCATCATCCTCGACAGCCGCGAGGGCGCGCCGATCCTCATCCGCGATGTCGCCGAGGTCCGCTACGCCCCGATGCTCCGCCAGGGCGCCGTCACCCGCGACGGCGATCGCGAGGCTGTAATCGGCATGGTAATGATGATCATGGGGGGTAATTCGCGACAGGTCGTCGCGGACGTAAAGCGACGGATAGCCGAAATCCGCAAGTCGCTCCCGAAAGGCGTCGTCGTCGAGACCTTCTACGATCGCACCGAGCTGATCGAGAAGACGATCCATACCGTTACGGAGAACATCGGCGTCGGCGTTCTGCTAGTGGTCGTGATGCTTTTCCTACTACTCGGTGACATCCGCGCCGGGCTGATCGTCGCTGCAGCGATACCCCTCTCGGCGATGTGCGCTCTGATCGCGATGCGGTACGCCGGTGTCTCGGCCAACTTGATGAGCCTCGGCGCTGTGGACTTCGGCGTGATTGTTGACGGCGCCGTCGTGATGATCGAGAACTGCGTGCGACGCGCGTCTCGCTACCAACGCGACCACGGCGGCGACCACGTCCCTCTGGGCGTCTATCGCGAGTCGGCCAAAGAAGTCGGCAAGCCGATCCTTTTCGCCGGGCTGATCGTGATCATCGTCTTCATCCCGATCCTCAGCCTCCAAGGGATGGAGGGGAAGATGTTTCGCCCGATGGCGTTCGTCTTCATGTCGACTCTGTCATCGGCGCTGGTGATCTCCGTCACCGTGATGCCCGTCATGGCGTCGCTGTTCCTCGCCCGGCAGATCAAGGAACACGAGACCTTCCTGGTGCGTTGGATCAAATCGGCGTACCAACCCATGCTCAGTTTCGCAATGGCCCGTCCCGGCGCAATGCTTAGCGGCGCGGTAGCCATGTTCCTCGTCAGCGTCGGACTAGCGACGCAGTTCGGCGTCGAGTTTGTTCCCAAGCTCGACGAGGGAGACATCGCAATCCAGGCGACTCGGCTACCGAGCGTCTCGCTCGAAACTTCTATCGAGATGACCAAAGCGATGGAACGCTGCCTGCTAGAGTTTCCCGAGGTCGAGACGGTTGTCTCGAAAACCGGCCGCCCGGAAATCGCCAACGATCCCATGGGCGTGTACCAGACCGACCTGCTAGTCCGGATGCACTCCCCCGACTCCTGGACCGAGGGCGTCACTAAGCCTCGGCTCATCGAAACGATGCAACAGGCGCTTGAAGAGAAGGTCCCCGGCAACTCGTTCAGTTTCACCCAGCCGATTGAGTTACGTGTGCAGGAACTCGTCGCCGGCGTGCGTTCTGATATCGGCCTCAGCCTCTATGGCGACGACCTCGACGAACTCAAACGCAAAGGGGACGAGATCGTTGTCGCCCTCAACAAAGTTCCCGGCGCCGCGGATGTCCAAGCCCAGCAGATCGCCGGATTGCCGTACCTTCGAATCGTGGTGCGAAGGGAAAGCCTCGCACGGAACGGCGTCAACGCGCGGGCCGTGCTTGACGCGGTCGCCACGGTCGGTGGCTTTCCTATCGGTCAGGTGTTTGAAGGCCAGAGGCGCTTCCCGCTCCAAGTACGGCTGGCGCCCGACTGGCGGACGGATGCGCAAAGGCTTTCCGACCTACGTATCGAAGACCCCCAGGGGAGGCTGATCCCCTTGTCACAGCTCGCCGACATCACGGTCGAGGACGGGCCGGTCGAGATCAGCCGCGACGCAATCCGTCGTCGACTTCTCGTGCAGTGCAACGTGCGGGGTCGTGACTTGGCGGGTTTCGTCGCCGAGGCGCAGCGAGTCGTCGAAAGCGACGTGCAATTGCCGGCCGGCTACACGCTGCGATGGGGCGGACAGTTTGAGAACTTACAAGAGGCTAGCAAACGGCTCGCGATCGCCGTGCCCGTCGCGATGTTCCTGATCTTCGCGCTGCTATACATGACCTTCAACTCGGTGAAGCTCGCGCTGCTGATCTATCTGAACGTCCCAATCGCGGCGACGGGTGGCATCCTGTTCCTCTGGCTCCGCGAGATGCCCTTCTCGATCTCGGCGGGCGTCGGATTCATCGCCCTGTTCGGCATCGCGGTGATGAATGGTGTCGTGCTGATCGAGCACGTCCGTCATTTGCGTCACGCCGGCGACAATCAACGCGACGCCGTCGTCAATGGCGCCATGGACCGATTGCGGCCGGTGCTCATGACGGCGTCCTGCGGCGCCCTTGGGTTTATCCCCATGGCGATCTCAGGAAGCTCAGGGGCGGAAGTGCAGCGACCGCTCGCTACGGTCGTGATCGGTGGGCTAGTGACGTCCACCGCCTTGACGTTGCTGGTGCTGCCAACGATCTACCGCTGGTTCGAGCCCGCCGAGACGTCTCCTGAACCCGTTGACATGACGGAGTTCGAGCACTGAGCTAGGGAGCCGACTTACTGCTGACTCAAGGCTTGCCCACGCAAGCTGTCGTCGCCGCTGTCGTCACGCACCGCGTCGAGGCCGCCGGTGAGGAGCACTCCTTCGATCTTCGCCTGGGCGATGGCGAGTTGGGCCTGCGCGTTGATGTACTGCACGTTTGAGTCGTAGAAAGTCTTGCGCGCGATCAAGATCTGCACGAAATCGGCCTCCCCCGACTGGTACGCCTTCTCGGCGAGGTCCATCGACGAGCTAGCGCTGGGGAGAATCTCCGATGCGTATTGCTCCATTGCAGCGACAGCCATCTCGTATTCTTGCGACACGACGGCGAGGCGCTCTCTCACGCTGTTCTCGATACGCTCCGCCCCGTAGATCGCGCGACAGACCTCGGCCCGGGCGCGGCGATGTTGCCGCGGTTCTTATTGTAGAGCGGGATCGGCACGCCCACTTGGACGTTGAGCATCCCCGAGTCCGTGCCGTTATCGACACCCGCCCCCATCTGCACGGCGAGGTTTGGCGTCTGCTGAGCGAGTTGTCTCTCGACGGCCGCACGGGCGCGAGAGACGCGGGCCCGCGCCGCGGCGTACTCGGGGCTCGATGCGATGACCGTGTCGGCAAGAGAACTCCACTCCATCGCCGGCGTCTCCGTCGGCAAAGTCCCCGCGAGCGGCGGCTGCGCCATATTGGGCTGACCGGCGAGGGCCGCGATCTTACGCCACGTCGCCGCCAGCCGTGCGGTCGCTTTACGCCTCGAGAGCCGGACCTCGCTCTTCTGGATGCTCGCCTGAAGCGTATCGATCTGCGAGCCTTCCCCCGCCTTCTTCCGCTGCTTGGCGAGCTCAAAGCCCTTTTCCGCGACGATCGTGAAGTCGTCGATTAACTCCAAATGTCGCTGAATCGCAAGCGCCTCGTAGAAGCGGATGCGAGTATCGGTCGTGACGCGTAGCCGCTGCGCCTCGAGCTCTTGCAGCTGAGCGCAAACGGTGGCGTTGAGCACGCGGTGATTAAGCTCGAGCTTGTCGCCGGTGACGAACTCTTGCTCGACGAAGGCGAGGTGTTGGTCGGTCCCTTCGTCCGCGAGTTGCTGACCCTGGTAGCCGACGCGGGGGTTGGGCCTCGCGATCACCTGAGCCCGGTAGCCCGCGGCCTTCTGTGTCGTCGCCACCAGCTCTTTGATCGCCGGGTTGTGCGCGAGCGCTATCGACTCAAGGTCCTCTAGCGTCATCGCCGCAGCGGTTGACTCTTCGCCTTGGGTCGTAGCCGGTGCGTAGGCCGCGACCTGCACGATTGCTGGCTGCTCCTTTGCACTGCCTGTCGCCGAGGTGCTGGATGCAAGGTCAACGGTTGCGGACGGAGTCGCGTCCACTGGCGACGAGGGCGCAACCGCAGCGCAACCCACGCACGTCGCGATGAGCAAGGCGCCAGCAGTGGACTTGTAGCGTCGCATACCGAGTCTCTCGCAAGGACGGCAGACATCAGGCCCACATCCGCCGACAATGCAGCGACGGAGGGACTTTGAAGCCACCGTGTCACTAGAGTCGGCAGATTCGCGGAGCGATGCCGTCGCGATTGGCGCGATTCTGCGGGGCGTACCGCCGCGACGCTTTGCCTGACCGGCAGCGCACAACGAGTCGAGTCGTCTGCTAGCGAAGGTAGCGACGAACCTGCGATAAACCCACGCGTCAAGAGCTTGGTCGGGAAGCTGCTACTAGTTGTCAACGCTTCGACGACTTCGTTGCTACGTTGGGTACATAAACAACTTCGCCGTTCTCGAGCCGGTAGGCGACGCCCAGACGCTCGCCACTTCCCTGCAGCTCGTTCTCGCTGACGCGGTAGTGTTCTAACCGCTCGCCGTCGCGGACGATAATCTCCATGTCCGGCTCATTCGGATTCTTGAGCACCGTAGCGCTATCGCTAGCCGAGAGCGCCCCGACCATTGGCGCCCGAGAGAGCAGAACGAGCAGGATCGCCACGGCGAACACCATGGCGACGTCAAAGAGGTTGGCGACGCCGCCCAACGGATCGTCGTCATGTCCGGAGAGCAGGCGGCGGTGAGAACCTGAATTTCGGCTACGCACAGCTTTCTTCCTCGCACGCATACGCCGAATCGTCCTGATTGCGCACCATTGGACGCCCGAGAGCAAACTCGATGTCGACAAGGTCGCGGGCGTACCACTGCCGTCTTATCAGCAACATGGTGTAGCTGAGGCCGCCGATAAAGACGCCGACGACCGTTGTGCTGAAGACGATAACGAGGTTACCGGCCATCGCTTCGATATCACCGGCGGAAAGTCCGACTAGCGCAGGCCCCATGGGGATGAGTGTCCCCATGAGCCCGAGGAGCGGGCCTGTTCGCACGCCAAAGCTCATCCATGCAAGACGGCCCGAGGCGTTTACCTCCAAGCCAGCGAGCGTCTTCTCGGGATCCGATCCCCTCTGGATCGCTGCGGCGAAGTCTCTTTGCAGGCCGTTGAAAGCGGGAGTGCCTCCCCTCGGCGCCGTTTGGCGGCCCTCGGTAATAACACGCTGCCAAGCATCGGCCAACTGTAGGCGGCCCCGCCACTCACCCAGCAACGAGCCGAGGGTAAAGAGCGACCAACCGAACAGCAGGACGAGCGCCACAAGCACTGGCGCGAGCATCGCGGTCGCGAGTTGATAAACTAGTTCGGCGAGCTCCTCCATTTACGGCTGCTCCTCGCGCTTCGTGGGAAGCTGCCGTGAAGCATAGCCGACGACGACCAGGGTGGCTGCGATCACTAGTCCTAGCAGCCATAGGTAACTTCTCGATTCCTCTTTAGGGGGCGTCGCTTCCGCTGCCGTATCGACTAGTTGCCGTCCCGTGACTTCTTCTTTCTCGGGCCCCTCAGCAACGTCCGACCGCGCTGCTTCTGACGACTCGCCCGCGGTTGATTGCGCCGTGTTGGTCGGGAGAGATGAAGCGGCGCCAGCGCTGGCCGACTCATTGAGTCGTGCGTCGTAGGCCGCAACCAACTCGCTCACGGCGGCGTCGCCTGGAGCAGACAATGCGTCGCGGACGAACTTCTCGAGTTTGACATTGCCGCCGCCACGCAAGCCGCCGCCCTCGCCGTGGCGAGCGACGGATTCGGCGTAAGCGACCGCGATTTCTCGGACAACCTCGTCGCCGGGCCTCCAGTAGCCTTTCCGGATGCTCTCGAGAAGCACCTCGGTCATATCTTGAAACGCATAGGGGTTCTCGGCCTCGAACCACTCGCGAATCGCCAAGCTCTTGCTATCTCGCACGTAGATCTCGACGATCTCTTCCCAAATGTCATCGGAGACGCTGTCGGGCCGCATGATCTTCCAGCCCATCGTGTTGGAGACATGCACAGCCACCTGATCGGCGCCCGCGTAGCCCTCGCGCATCATCCCTTCGATCCATTTGCGGTTGAAGAGCCGCACCCGGTATTCACGCCGCAGCGCCTCCTCGGCCGCGATCATGCCGGCCGAATCGGGGTCCCGGACATCGGAGAGGTAGTATTCGGGCTCGACGCCGGTGAGATGCTTAACGGCCATACAGAGGCTTCCGCCATGATACCAATCGTATTTATTGGAGAGCGGACTGCGCGTCCGGTCGGACCAACTACGGAGAACGATCTCCGTCCCCTGGATCGAGCGGTCGTATGCCTCGGGAGCGTTGTCACCCCATAGCCCCTCGGTGTACACGTAGCGCGACTGGCCGAGGTAGACCTCCATGAGATCCTCGCGGGTGTCCCACTCGCCGCTCTTCTCGACCAGGTAGTAGTACCCGGCGCTGCCGTACTGCCCGAGCGGATGACCAAAGATCCTCGCCCGTGAGAGTCGGCCTGCCCGTTCGGCCTCGACGCCCGCCGCTTCGAGGTCTTGCCGCGTCTGCTCGCTGTTGCGCCAGACCCAGTTGTCCGGCTCTTCGGTCTGGGCGACCAGCCGGATCGCCTTATCTAGCAGCCGCATCCTCGTCGGCAACATGTCCCGGTAATAACTCTGGCCCGCAATGAAGACATCGATCCGTGGCCTGCCGAGTTCATCCGCGGGAACCAGTTCGACATCGACCACGAGGTTTTGATCGTCCCAGACAGGACGCACGCCGATGAGCCGCAGGATCTGCGACTCCATTACTCCGTAATCTTGGAAGGTAGCGAAGGAGTTAAGCGTGAAGCCGATCTTCTCGGGGTAGCGCCCGGTCTGCTCGAGCTTCTGCGCAAGGAGTTGATCCACCAACTCGCAGCCGAGCTCCCAAGAGGGCTTCGTGGGCACCTCTTCCGGGTTCATGACGTAAAGGTTCCGCCCCGTCGGCAGGGCCGCGGCGTTGCGGTCGGGTCCGCCCCCGGGGCCAGGAGGAATGAACTTGCCGTCAAGCGCGGCGAGCAGGTTATCGATCTCCTCCCCGGTGCGGGCGAAACCTTTTGCCAAGCGTCCCGCGAGGGCAAGTGACTTCGCAAGCGGCTCTGGGGTGTCGGCCGAGGCGTCGCGCTGGATAGTTGCCGCCAAGGCCTCGGCTGGCGATAGGCCCTTGCTGACAACCAGCGAGACGATCTCTTCGCCGACGCGTCGCAGATATTTCAGACTGTCGCCCGGCGTTAGGGCCTCACCCGGCGGGACATCGACCACCTCGTCCAGCGCGTTGAGGTACGCCTTACCCAGGCAAGTCGTCAGGTAGGGGACGAGGAGGTCGTCACGCGGCGTCTCGCCAAAGACGTGCAGGCTGACGGGGGTCGTCTCGTTGTGAACGTCGTGCAGATACGTGAGGACCTGCTCAATCTCGGCAGGCGTCAGCAGTCGGCCGCCGGCTAAGTCGAGGCCGACATCTTTGTCGAGATTCTCTTGCTTGACCTGCTCGCTGATCGAGCGGCGGAACTTCTCCTTGAGCGCGCCCTCGCCGAGTACGATCCAGTGGTCGATGTCGTTGTGCAGGTTTGCTAGTTCATCGGAGAGTTCCGCGTTGACGCTGGGCGGAACCAGATGGTCGATCAGCACGGCGTAAGCGCGGCGACGCGTAGGTGAGGACTCACCGAGGTTGTTGAGAATCCACGGATTGATGTTCGGCGTCGTCCCCAGCACGATGTCGGGCCAATCGTGGTCGGAGAGACCCACCGGCTTGCCCGGGAGCATGAACTCGGTCCCGTGAGTGCCGAAATGCACCAGCGCGTCGGCGCCGAACGATTCTTCGAGCCAAAAGTAAGTCGCTAGGTAGTTGTGCGGCGGCGGGACGAGTTTGTCGTGCACCAGCGAAGTGTCCTGGGCCTCGCCTCGCAAGGGTTGAGGGAGCAGGATGACGCCGCCGAGGTCGATCCGCGGGATGACGATGCAGGGCTTCCCATCGTCTCCGTGCCAAACCAAGAATTCGCCTGGCGGCTCGCCCCACCGGTCGATCACCTCTTGACGAAGCGGTTCGGGAACGCGTTTGGCGAACCAGTCTTCATATTGCGTCAGCGGGACAAGAACGGCGTCGCCCGATCTCGCTAGCTGATCGAGCACTCCGGGCGCCCAGATGCCGATCTGCCGGCCCCGTTCCATCATCCATCCAACCAGCTCGTCTTCGTCCTTCGGCACGTCGGTCAACCGATAGCCTTCCGATTGCATCCGCTTCAAGACACCGACGAGACTGCGCGGCCCGTTCATGAACATCCCCGTCGCGCTGCCCCGCATCAGCTCGGCCTTGCCCATCTCACGGTCGTAGTACACGAACGCAATCTTCTTGTCGGCCTCTGGCGTCGTCGATAGCCGCATCCAGGCGAACGCACGATCCGTCAGGTGATCTATACGCTCCGCGATCGGCAGAAAGGCTTCGCTGCTGCCGCCCCCTTGCTCGGTGCCGGCGCCGATCTGTGGCTCGATGGCGCCGAGGAGTTCTTGCCCGATCACATGAAAGGCCATCTCGCTCGAAGCGAGGCCTTCGAGGCCGGTTCGCCAGTCATCGATCGACTGCTTGCGGAAGAAGATCGAGTGCAGGTGGGGCACGCCCAACTCGGCCCGCAATGCGACGCTCTCGCGGCTGTGGCAGGTATGAATGACGCAGTGCGGCCCGAATTCGCGCAGCGCCGCCTCATACTCGGGGCCGCCGTCGATGACCCCTACGGCAAGCACGCCCTTCTCCTCGAGCGATCGCACCAGGGCGTCAACGACCTTCGGCTGTTGGAATACGAGATGCGTTGTGTGGACCGCGATCATCGCTCGCTGGGTTGCATCGACGGGTTTGCCGTTCTCCTTGGCCCAGCGCAGGAAGGAGGCGGCGTCGGGGAACATCCCTTCGTGGCCGGGGTAGTAGAGCCCCTCGACGGCGCCCACCTCCTCGGGCAGCGGAACCTCGCCGCCATTCCCCAACAGCTCCGACCAGATGTATCTCAACATCCTCCGTAGGTTTTCGGTGGACGAGCCGTAGTACGCGCTCAGCCTGTCGTCGTGCTCGATCACGCCGCCGCGCGCCAACTCGGGGACGGCGTCCTCGGCGAGCCCGGAGATTGAGAAGATGCGGAGCGCAGGGTTCGCCTTGCGTCCCGCCTCGATCATCGTGCGGTACTGCTCGCGGTCCTCTTCGCGGGTGTGCTGGAAGAACACGATCCGGTAAGGCGAAAGATCGACCCTACCGGCGGCGATATCATCGTCACGCAGGTAGTCCAGCTCCATGCCGGTCTCCGTCTCGAGCGTCTTGAGCTGGTCGAAGACCCCGCCGTGCAAGCCGACAAACGCCAAACGGGGCGCATCATCACCAGCCGGGGCGACCTCTTGCGCAGCCACACAAGCGACAAGCGACAACACGGCCGCTGCCACAAGATAGCCGCGGCGTGCTTGCGACACCAATACCGTAAGAAAGCTCATCAATAGTCGCCCGGGATGTCGCCTGCCGCCCGTGTGCCGAGCGCCTGCATCGTTGTCTCGTCAATGGAGTCTGAAACAAACCGCACCGAGCCGTCAGCGAACGCGAGCATGGCCCCGCCGGGATGCGCGCTGCGAGCGGCGAAGTTCGTGCAGCCGTTGCTCGGCGCCTTGCAGTCGGTGCGGGGATCGTTCGGCGGACGCGAGGTGCTGAACATGTTCAGGTGGGGTTGGCCGCCGATCCAAACCGTTGCGCGATCGGCCGTGTTGGGGTCACCGCCTACGCAGGTACTGATGTCGTTCGCGTTCCCCGACCCGGCGAGATAGATGTAATTGTCTGTCAGGGTGCTGGGATCGAGGTCACCCTTGAGCGACTCCCCGACCGCGATCGTGTGGGAAGTCCCGTCGGTGATCTGCGACATCTTGAACTTCGTGTCGTGCCCGAATATGCCGCTGCAAACCTTCGTGCGACACTCGCAGACAATCCCCTGGTTGCCGAGGTAGTTCGTCGGAGCGAAGTAGAGCGTTTGAGCGCTGTCACGCGGCACGCCGGCGACCTCGTAAGGCGAGATCGGATCGCTCGGGCAGGTGAAGGTCGGGATCACGTTCCGCCCAGCCTCGACCAGTTTCACGTTGGTGTGGGCGTTTGTCGCCGGGTCGATCAGGTCGGGAGTGATCATGTCGGCGATCGCCCGCTCCTCCAAGAAGGGGAGGCAAAGCGTCAGCCAACTCAGTTGATGGCGGTAAGAAGGGCCATCGACGCCCGTCTCGTCGTGACCCGGCGGAAAGTGTTTGTGGGTGTCGTGGTACATCTGCAGCGCCAGGCCCATCTGCCGGACGTTGTTGGTGCACTGCGATCTCCGGGCCGACTCACGGGCCGCCTGCACGGCGGGCAGCAAGAGCGCGACGAGGATCCCGATGATGGCGATCACCACAAGCAGTTCAACGAGCGTGAATCCCTTCTTCGTTGCCATTCTTGATTTCCAAAACGCCTTGTCGTAAGTGAAGTTGGCTCGCACGGAAGCTGTGCGTGCGAATACGCAATGTCACTGCCTCCCCAGCGAGTGTGAGCCACGTTCGATGGCTCAGCTCTTCCACCGGTCGATTGAAGGGGACAGGGTGCGCTAGATGTCGAGGCAGCGCCTCATCGCAAGTCGCATGCCGTAACGGCTCGGACTAGGTAAGGCGAGAGATACGTCAGGAAGCGGGAAAAAATGACCGTCGATTAAACGGCGAGGTGACGCGCCGAGCGACGCTGGTGTCGGATGAACAGACACGGAGTTGAGCATCCTGACGCCAGATGTCGAATCGGTCTTACCACTCGATGCCACGCAGTCGACGATCAGCATGCGGATAATTCCTTTTCGAGACAGTCTCGATCGACCTCCTGGCAATTGGGTCGCGCCGCCTATGCCATCCTCATATTTTCAGGTGATGGACCTGAGATGCCTGAGCTGGCCAAATACCTCACATTTCCAAAACGGACCGATACCTTGACATGACAATCGAGCAATTATTCTCGCGTCGTCGCATGGAACAACCTAATCAGGCTGGCGTTTTCGGCCCGAATCCGAACTGCTGAGGACGTATACGCTAATGGCACACAGTTAGCCGTAAATCGTTGCTATGAGTTGACCCGCGAAGAAGGGCCTCACTCGCCTAGATGAGCGTTGTCACATAGCGACCTCGTAAGTCCGCCCCGCAGGCGTTGCCTTAGGCTTGGCCTAGCGGTCGCGTAACGGAGATCGGGGCAGAGCAAATGCGAGAGGGCCCACCGGCAGAAACGCTCCACCGGTGGGCCCGAACGGCGCCCTCGATTACCCTCAGTGGCCGAAGTGCGCTGCTTTCTGCGCCGCGCCCCGTCCACCGATCGCGAAAACCCTATGCCCGAAGTCATCCCCGGCAATCTGTACGACTACCCGAAGTACTACGACCTCGTGTTCGGCTCCGACTGGAAAGCGGAGTTTGATTTCTTGACGGGGGTGTTCGCCAAGCACTCGGCGTTGCCGCGGGGGGCGAAGCCGAAGCGGTTGTTGGAGCCGGCTTGCGGGACGGGGCGGCTGATGTACCGCTTCGGGAAGGCGGGCTACACCGTCGCGGGGAACGACCTCAACGCCAAGGCGGTGGCGTTCTGCAACGCTCGACTGCGGCGGCAGGGACTCGCGGAGTCGGCGGTCGTTGGCGACATGAGCGACTTCACGCTGGCTGACTTCAAGGGCATTCAAGCCCAGGGGTTTAACAGCCGGGGCGCGAAGCCCTTCGACGCGGCGTTCAACACGATCAACAGCTTCCGGCATTTGCCGAGCGAAGCGGCGGCCGAGGGTCACCTGCGTTGCGTCGCCGACGCGCTGCGGCCCGGGGGGCTGTATGTGCTCGGTCTGCACCTGACGCCGGCCCGTGGCGAGCCGGAGAGCGACGAAGAGTCCTGGGCGGCCCGGCGCGGGGACCTCAGCGTTATCTCGCACATGTGGAGTGAGGGGGTGGACCGGCGGCGTCGGGTTGAAACGGTTGGGATGAGTTTTGACGTTTACACCCCGACCAAGCAGTTCCGATTGGTGGACCAGACTCCCTTTCGGACGTACACGGCGCGGCAAATGGCCGATCTGATCGACAAGACGGGGGCGTGGGACGTGGCCGCCGTATACGATTTCGCGTACGACCTCGACGGGACGGTCGAGATCGACGGGACCACCGAGGATGTCGTGTACATCCTCCGCAAACGGGCCGCGTCCTAGCGTGGCCCGCTGAGACCTTGGCCGCCGACGCTATCAAAGCCGACGTCCCCGCTGCGCCGACCCATCGAGTCGGCGGCGAGTCGTGGACCGCGCTGGCGGCTTGGGCAGCGGATGAACTAGGCGTCAGGGTCGCCTTCGACGGCAAGCTTTACCGCATCGAAGAGGACGTCCACGCCGCTGCCCCCGACGCATCGACGACCGAATCCGCAGCACGGCGGAGTTGGTTCCGGCGCCGGTCCCCGAAGGAGGAGGCGGCCGAGGGGCCCGAGCCGTTCGCCACGGAGACGCCGGCCGAGCTGCTGGGTGAACTGGTCAACCGCCTACGCGAGCGGCCCGAAGTGACGCACGCCCGGCCCGTAAGCCAGCCGACGGCGGTCCATGACCTGTCGGCTCAGCTCTTCGCGGCTTACAAACTCGACGGTGGACAAGCCCACTTGGCGGGTTGCCACTTCGACGACGTGCCGCTGGTGCGACTGACCTGGGTGCAGGAGGGGGACGACGGCGCGCAGTCCATCGAGCACCGGTACTACGACGAGTTGGGCGAGCCGCTGGAGTGGTCGTTGGCGGAAGCGTTGGGCGTCGATCGCGTCGCACCGCTGGCCGGACCGACGCCGCGGATCGAACCGGAACGTCTGGCGCGGATGCTCGAATCGGTTAGGCGTCACGCGGACGTTGCGCCCTCGCTCGAGACGGTCGTCTGGGCGAAACGGGCGTGGGGGCGTCTACGGTTCGAGTTCAGCGACCAATCGATCGACGCGCCGTTCGAGGGCTGGGCGCGGCTTCTCAAAGCGCCGCCCGTCGTCTGTCCGCTTACCGGCGTGGATACCTACCACTTAACGACGATTGAAGGTGGCGAGATCGCCGCGGCCGAGCAGGTCGGCGTTTGCGACGTCACGAAGCATCGCCGGCTGTTGGCCGATCTGGTGAAGTGTTCGGCTACGGGCAGGCTGGCCGAGCCGGAGTACGTCGGCCGTTGCGCCGCGAGCGGCGAGCCGGTGTTGAAGAGCCAGCTAGTGAGGTGCGATCGCTGCGGGTTGCTCGTGGCGCCGGCTGCGAAGCGCAGCGGCGACTGCGACGCTTGTCGCCGCGCCAAACGTGTCGGCGCCGACGACCCGCGGCTGTTGGCGATCGTGGCGAAGCACCCGAAGCTTGCAAAGAGAAACTGGGCGCTCACCGAGACGCCCGTTGCTTATGTGATCGAAGCGAGCGGGTGGTTCCGCCGGCGCGTGGCGTCGTTCGACAAGGAGTCGCTCACAGTGATTCACGCCGCCGAGGCGTCGCGGATGTCGTCGGTGTGGCGACCGGTGGCGGTGGATTCACTGTAGGCGAGCCGGCGACGTTAGTCGTGGGTGCGAAGCGGGTACACGCCCTTTCGCGATATCTGACACGGACGACTAACGTCGCCGGCTCGCCATTAACATCGCGTTCTGCTAATCGCTCGTTCGTACGCTTCGAGGTACCGCGTCGCAAGACGCTTGGGTTCTAACCACTCGAACACCGCGGGGCGGTTCATTGAGGCGGCTTGTTGGCGTGCGGGCAGGTCGTCGAGCAAATGACGAAGGCCCTTTGCGAAGCCTTCGGCCGTATTGTCCGCGACGATGCCGCCGAGTTTCTCGACCTCGGGCCAGATGTTGACCGAGCGGCTGGTCAGCACCGGGGCGCCGCACAGCATCGCCTCAGCCAGCGCGATGCCGAAGTTCTCATGGTGGGACGGCAACACAAAGGCGTCGGCGGCTTCGTAGAGCGACCGCTTGAGCTCGCCGCCGACCATGCCCAGCAGGTGGATGCGATCGTCGACGCCGAGCGACGCGGCTTGACGCTCCAGTTGGGCGTCGTGCCCGTCGGCCGCCGGCCCGGCCAGCAACAGGTGCGGACGCTGGGCGGTAGGGAGCAGGGCGATCGCTTCCAGCAGAGTCGGCAAGCCCTTGATCGGGTGCAGGCGTCCGACGAACAACAGGCGGGGCAAGCCGTCGTCAACGAAGGCCTGAGGGTACGCCGTTTTAGCAGGCGCTGGGCCGACAGCGGTGTGATACGGCTCGACGTCGAGCACCAGCGGTTCGACGATCGGCGTCAGACCGGGCACGCGGCGGAGCGACTGTTCGGCTTCGATCGACGCGGTGAAGTGCACCCACTGTGCCCGTCGCAGCAGTCCGACCGCGAAGAGTCGCAAGTAAGTTGACTTCTTGAGCGACTTGCCAGCCATGCACCAGTCATCGAGCATGCCGTGCGCACTGATGACGTAAGGCTTGCTAGCACGTCGGGCGGCGCGGGCGACGACCAAGTTGAAGGGGTCCCACAACTCGTGGAAGTGAACCACATCGGCCCCACCGACGGCGTCGCGGATGGCTGGGGTTAGGGAGCCGGGGCGGAATGCCGCTCCGGGGCTTACGGGGATCGTCACAACCCGCGGGGCGGCGGGGTCGCTGCTCCACGAGGTCGGCACGTCCTTGGGATCGCCAGTGAGGATGGTGACCTGGGCGCCGGCCCTGGCGACCTCGGCAGCGAGGTCGAGAACCGCCCGGACGATCCCGCCCTCCTCGAGACAGAGCGAGTCGATGTAGTGCAAGACACGCACGACGGAGGCCCTAAGAAGCCGAGACGGGGGGGAAGTGTCGGGTTACTTGGCGCCAATCACCAATCACTTGGGGGCGACACCGACAAGGACGAGCGTCGCGACCACCACCGCGCCGGCGGCGCCGACCAGTACATTCCGGTAGAGCCGGCACTGGTCGATCCGACGAAGTGTCGCCACGTCTTCGGGGGATTTGAACTCCTGGAAGCCGCGGTCGATGAGCGGTTTGTAGATCTCGGTGTAGAGCTGAAAGAGCTGGGCAGGGGGCATGGCGTCGAGCTGTCGCTGGACCGATTCGGTGCGGGCCGCCGCGTCGGGGGGCGCGGGGGGGGCGGGCTCGACGGCGGCGAACCAACCTGCGCCGGCCGCTAAGGCGCCGGCGATCAGCAGTCCCGCGCTGAGGACGCCGTTGCGAAAGCTCCATGCCGCGGCCTGCGGCGGGACGGACTCGTCGGCCGGCAAGTTCCGCATTTCGCCGAGCCGCGGCACGTCTAAGCGGGCGCCGCACTCGCAGGTGACGGCTCCGCCGGCCTGGCTGGGGCTGACGGGGACCGACTTGCCGCAAGCGGTGCAGGGGAGGAGGTGGCGGGTGCTCACAATCGCAGCTCGGCAGTCGTCGGGTTGGCGGGCGTCAGCGGTCGGCGTCCAAACGGAGCATTGTCGACGCCGCCGCGACGGGCAACAACCCACAGCGCCAGCGTCTGAATTAGCACGGATTTCCGCCCCAAAGGGTAGACCCGGCAAAACCCGTGAATAAGATTATTCGATCGACGGAGCCGATCGCAGCGAACCTCCCCGAGGGAGCGGCCGCGAAGTGAGACACCGAAGCCAGCCACCAAAGGGTGCGACGCCAGAAGGCGCCATGCCCATCCGGTTGCTGTCGTCTCGGTAGTCTGACCCGCGAGCGAGACAACCCGCCTAGCCGACGCTCCCCGCGCTGCAACCACGCACCAACCGACAAGGCCAGCAGGACCAACGCCAGCAGGACAACCAAGTCCTGTAAGCGGGCTCCGCTCCCCCGAGCGACGCCCGGCCACGACTTTGCCGATCGGTGTGAGATTGAGTGATGACCCCTTGCTTCCCCCCGTGGGACGCAGAGTGGTTAGCGTCATGAAGTGGTTGGTGGTATCCGTCGGACGAGCCGCCCCGGCTCAGCCCTCGCTACTTTCCCTCCCATTTCACCGACGCGTCGGCTTGCCGATCCGTTGGCCCGCCACTTCGCCGGTCGTCATCGCTCTTCGGTTGGTTACAGCACGGCTTGCCAGCAGTGTTGGACATCGAAAGGGGGTAGCCGGTTCCTGAAGACAGAATACGAATGACAGCAGAGGCCGACGCCACCGCTCGACGCGGAGGCGGAGACTCAGCCTGATGCTAACAGCGAGCGTCATCGGCAAAGTTGCCCCAGTGGCAATCCTTTGCCAACTGACCGCCGGCATAAGCCTTGACACGCATTGGTGTTAGACTTCGTTACCAGTCATCACAGTCAGATAGAGATAGCAAGAAAGAACAAACCCCGCGGCGCGGCGTGCCGTTGGCTACGCCGGTTCCTCTCACTGGAGCCAGCAAGCAGCGCCATTCACCGCAACGCGGTTCACCGTCAACCCAATCGACCCGACACGAGCGGCCGGCCTGAAACTGCTGGCGCCGTGGGGCAGGTGTCTTGGAAAAGGTTGCGGTAATTCGAGAGCTTTATCCGCCGTGGGTGCGTACCCATGTCGGCCCGACCTGCCAGCGATCCGGTCTCATCGATCGAATCGCCTGCCAGAGCGGGCGCCGACCGCGACGGAGCGGCTCTCATCCCTAGAATTCTCACCGGCCCAACCAACGACACCGTCTGGCGGGCCGGACATTTTCGACAAGCGTTTTTAGGAGCGCAAAGCTTTGTACGACGCACTATTGGACAACGACCTGGACGACGCCGTGGACCCCGAGCTGGGAGGCCATCGGTCCGCCCGCGACGAGGACTCGGGCGACGACGAGGCGTCCCTGCGTTCTGCCGTCACCGCCGGCGCCCGCCGCGACGACGAGCCCGATGACGACGACGAGGACGGCACCGGCCTCTTCGACGGCGAGGCGGCCGACTCTTGGTCGGACGACCCCGTCCGCATGTACCTGACGCAGATGGGCGAGATCCCCTTGCTCACCCGCAAGGAAGAGATCTGCCTGGCCCGTCGCATCGAGGTCACGCGCACCGCGTTCCGCCGCAAGTTGCTGGCCTGCGACTACGTGGCCCGCGCCGCCTACCGGACGCTCGACCGCGTCCAGAAGGGCGAGCTCCCCTTCGACCGCACGGTGCAGGTGAGCGTCACCGACCGGCTTGAGAAGGACCAGATCCTCGGCCGCCTGCCGCACAACCTGAAGACCCTTCAGGTGCTGCTGGACCAGAACGCCGACGACTACCGCCTGGCGACCAGCAAGTCGGCCAACATGAAGGCCCGCCAGGAAGCCTGGAAGCGCCTCGGCCGCCGGCGTTGCCGCGTCGTAAAGCTGATCGAAGAGCTCGGCCTCCGCACGCAGCGGATCGAGCCGATGATCAACGAGCTGCGAAAGTTCCACCGCCGCGTCGAGCAGCTCCGTTCGCAGATGGAGCAGATGAAGAAGGACCGTCGGCCGATGTCCGAGCGCAAGCCGGTCATTCAGGAGTACCGTTCGATCCTCCGTTCGCTGCAAGAGACGCCCACGAGCCTGCGGAACCGTGTCCGCCAGCTGCGCCGCGTCCACACCGAGTACCAACGCGCCAAGCGCGGTCTCTCCGAAGGCAACCTACGTCTGGTGGTGTCGATCGCCAAGAAGTACCGCAACCGCGGCCTGTCGTTCTTGGACCTGATCCAAGAGGGCAACGCCGGCCTGATGCGGGCCGTTGATAAGTTCGAGTACCGTCGCGGCTTCAAGTTCTGTACGTACGCAACTTGGTGGATCCGTCAGGCGATCACCCGCGCCGTCGCGGATCAGAGCCGCACGATTCGCATCCCGGTTCACATGGTCGAGACCATGAGCCGCGTGCGGAACGTGTCGCGCATGCTGCTACAGAAGCTGGGCCGCGAGCCGACGCTCGAGGAGACCGCCAAGGCGGCCGACTGCACGATCGACGAGGCGCGTCGCGTCCTGGCGATGAGCCGTTACCCGATCAGCCTCGACCGCCCGGTCGGCAACAGCGAGGACAGCCAGTTCGGCGACCTCCTGCCCGACAACGGCGCCGAGAGCCCCGCCAACGGCGCGGCCCAAGAGATGCTCCGCGGCCGGATCACCGATGTCCTCAAGACGCTCAGCTACCGCGAGCGCGAGATCATCAAGCTCCGTTACGGCCTAGGCGACGGCTACAGCTACACGCTGGAAGAAGTGGGCCACATCTTCAAAGTGACCCGCGAACGCATCCGCCAAATCGAAGCCAAGGCAGTCCGCAAGCTGCAACAGCCAAGCCGCTCGGCGGAGTTGGTGGGCTTCTTGGATTAAGAAGACGACTAGAAGAATCGACCTAGCAAAAGGCCCCCGTCGCGCGAGCGGCGGGGGTCTTTTTCGTTGAAATGGCGGCGGTGGGGTCGGGCGGTTTGGATTATTCTGAGGGCCATCGCTGGTGGCGTCGCCCCTCAAGAAAGCTGCTCCCATGCCTCGTCGTTCTTCTCGTCGAATCGCGTCGCCCCGTCTGCGGAATCGCCTACGCTGCGAGGCGCTGGAGGACCGCCGCGTGCTGGCGACTTATGTCGTCAGCTCGACGGCCGACGCCGGCGCGGGATCGCTCCGCGAAGCGATTGATCTGGCGAACGCGACGGCGACCATCGCGGACGAGATCGTTTTCGATGAGACCGTCTTCGCGACGCCCCAGGCGATCCTGCTGGACAGTCAACTGCCGACGATCACCGACGCGCTGGCGATCGTCGGGCCGGGGGCGGAACTGCTGGCGCTGGACGGGCAGAACGGAAATAGCCGCGTTCCTTTTACCGGCGACGGCTGGCAGGCCCTTCAAGTGACGGACTCGTCGTCCAGCACACGGATCGAGGTCGCGATCAGCGGCCTGACCTTCACCAACTTCGACAAGTCGGTGGCGTTGAGCAACGCCGAATCGCTCGTCCTAGATTCGGTCGTTTTCTTGAACACTCATGGGCGGGCGGTCACTAACACCGGCGTCCTCGTCGTTCGGGACGCTTTCTTTGAGAACAACCGGGGCGGCGCCATCGCGAACGACGACGACCTAAAAGTTTTCAACAGCCGCTTTGTTGGCAACCAGGCTTACGAGGGTGGCGCGATTTTTAACTCGGGTGACGCGACGATCACGGACTCGCAGTTTGAGGCCAACGTCTCGACGCGGTACGGCGGCGCTATTTGCAGCCCCGATGCTGGCGACCAGATCACAATCATGGGCAGCACCTTCGTCGCAAACGAGGCAAGCATCCTCGGTGGGGCCGCGTACCTCGGTAACGAAGTCGACGCATCGATCATCATCAACAGCACGTTCTCCGGACATAAAGCCGGCGCCGGCGCCCCTATCGCTGTTCGGCTCGGTCTGACGTTGCGTCATTCGACAGTGTTCGATAACCGGGTGACCACATCGGACCGAGCGGCGATCGAAGCCTTGTATACCGACACGGTCCTGAAGATCGACCATTCGATCGTCGCGGGAACACTCTACCAATCGTCGCCGGCCGCCGACCTGCGGGCCTCCACCCAGATAGTCATAACTGACAGCGTCATTGGGTACGACAACCAGGGCTTGGTGGACGGCGAAAACGGCAACTACGTCGGCAGCCAGCTGACCCCCCTCGACCCGCACTTAGCGCCGCTGGCGATGAATGGCGGGCCGACGCCTACACACGCGCCCCTCCCCGGAAGCGTCGCGATCAACGCCGGCGACCCCGACTACACAGAGTTGCCGGGCGCGACGGACCAGCGCGGCGGGCCTTACCAGCGTGTCGTCGGCGGGCGGATAGACATCGGCGCGGTCGAGGCCCAAGGGCCGGTCACCGCGGCGCCCGGCGACTTCAATGGCGATGGCCGCTTCGACGCCGCCGATTACACGGTCTGGCGTGACAGCCTGGGCTTGAGCGTCGCCCCGCTCAGCACGGGCGACGCGACCGGCGACGGCCTCGTTGACGAGACGGACCGCCTGCTCTGGGTCTCGCGCTACGGGGATCGCTATGTCGCGAAGGTCGAGGTCAACGACCTAGCGGACGACGACGACGGCGACATCTACAACGGCCGCACGACGCTCCGCGAGGCGATCAACTACACGAACGAGAACGCCTGGGCCGACCGCATCACGTTCGACCCCGCCCTCTCCGGCGGCGTGATCGAGGTTGGGACAACGAACTCTGGCAGGTACTACCAGATCGAATCGGAGCTGACGATCGACGCTTCGATATTGCCCGAGGGGATCACGCTCGATGCGGGCGAGCGGACGACCGGACTGCACATCAACGCCTTCCACGTCAACACGAACAACGATTTCGACGTCACGCTGATCGGGTTGACGATCGAGAATGGCGTTGGGCAGTTCGGTGGCGGCGGGGCAGTCAATTCCTTGATGACCGGCACGTTGATGCTGATCGATTGCCAGTTATTCGACAATCTCAGCGGCCGCCGCTACGACGGTCAGATCATCGGCCAGGGTGGCGCCATTTTCGCGCGTGGGCCCGTCCATCTGACGGATACGACTATCGACGGCGCCACCTCCGGCACACTGAGTACGGCAACCGGCGGCAGCGGCAGCGCCATCTACGCCGTAGGCGACGTCACGCTCGTACGCAGCCACCTGCGTAACGTGGAGGCGCTCCCCGTGGGCGGTGGAGGCGCCATCGTCGCGGCGGGCTTTGACCCGCAATGGCCGTATGTACGCCTCGACGTCGCCCCGTCGGTGCAATTGATAGACAGCTCAATTATAGGCGCCGTTGGCGGCGGAATCGTCGCTCCGGGAACCGTAACGCTGATTGGCAGCACGCTCGAAGGCTTGTCGGGCGTCGGGATCGTCGCTAGCGGGAATGGCAGCCTGCCTTTAGTAGGCAATGTCGAACTCGTAGATAGCACGGTCCGCGGCTTCTCAGTCACGGAAACAGGGGGAACCTACGGTTATCTCGGGACGCCCGGCGGCGTGGGAATTGCCGCGATGGGCAGCGTCTCGCTAGTGCGCAGCCACGTTGAAGACAACACGGTTGTCAATCCAACTTCTACGAAAGGCGGCGGCATCTACGCCCGTGGAACCGCATCGCTGCTGGACAGCGTCGTCGATGGCAACTCGGCCGCCTACGGCGCCGGGATTTACGCCGAAGGCCGCACCGTCGGCGGCGCCAATCACCCAACGGGAACGCCGGTTGTTTCAATCGTCGGCAGTTCCGTCAGCGGCAACACGGCCTTGCGGAATGGCGGAGCAATCACCTCTCGGGGAGCGGTATTCGTCGAAGCAATTTCGATCTCCGACAACGCTATTGCCAGCTCTTGGACCGATTCGTTGAGGCAGGCGATCGTCTCGATCGACAGCCCCGTCAGCCCGTCCTCGCAACCGGTCGTCTCGTTCACGGATGTCGTCCTCGCCGACAACTCTGGCCCTCTCGATCCGGTCACGGGTCGGATTACACCTTCCTATGTTCTCGCGGGTTACTCCTACCCCGTCAACGCTACGTTCCTCCGTACTCATGTCATCGATAATCAGTTGAATGGAGTATCAGCGCGCTCCATCTACGACAGCGTCATCAGCCGCAATGCGGGATTCGGCGCTATCGTGCAGGAGGAGATTCGTGGGACCACGGTATCCGGAAATCAAGGCGGCGGCTTGGCGACGGCTGATGACCACCTCCTTATCAGCGACAGTGTTATTCGAGGAAACTCGACAGTATTCGATCCAACGCTGCAAAGCACGGTACTGGGTTTGCATTTTGCCGCTGGTATTCAGGGGACGCCGTCTCGTATTGTTCTCGAGCGATCCACCGTCACCGGGAACCATCTGATTTTCTCGCCGACATGGGGCGCCTCTTCGTACCCCTTGGCCGGTGGGATCAGTGCGAGCGAACTCGTTGCTATCGACTCGACTATCAGTGACAACCTAGTCGAAGGGCCGGGCGTCAAGGGCGGCGGCGTGAACCTTGGCAGAACTAACTACGCCAGGTTCTACCGCAGCACGGTAAGTGGGAATCGTGCTGTTGGCGACAACGCCCGTGGGGGAGGCGTTTATAGCGTTGGCTTTGTCGAGCTCGTCCAGAGCACCGTCAGCGGCAATTCTGTCGAGGGCGCCAACACGCTCGGTGGTGGTGTCTATGCAAGAGACCTGTCGGCGACACACAGCACGATTACAGCCAATGCGGCCGACTCGGTCGGCGGCGGCGCCTACCTCACCTCGGCTTCGGGACGCCTTCACGGGACGATACTGGCGGGGAACGTCGCGCCTGCCGGCAGCCCCGATCTGCAACGAGTGCTGGACACCGGCATCAGCGTCGTATATTCACTGATTGGCGACACGACCGGCTCGGGGATCGATGCCGCGACGGGTGTCGGCAACCTACTAAACGTCGATCCGCTGCTCGGGCCGTTGCAAGACAATGGCGGGCCGACATGGACCCATGCATTGCTGGCGGGGAGTCCCGCCATCGACGCGGGCGACCCAACTCGCACCGCCGTTCCGTGGAGCATTCTTGGTTTCAGCTCAACGGGTGAAGACGATCAGCGCGGCGACGGCTTCCCGCGCGTGCTCGACGGCGGGTCGGGCGGGCTGCGCATCGACATTGGCGCCTTTGAAGCGGCATCGCCGATCTCGCCGGCGTTCCTAATCGATTCGACGCCGAAAGATGGCAGTGCATACTCTTCAAGTTACGCAGAGACGATTGACCGAGCCTTAGCCGAAGTCGGGGATTGGCGGACCCGGCTTGCGATCAATATCGACATTGAAGGATATCGCCTTTGTAAAGTTCAAGTCGTGCTCGATAAGCGTGCCGTGCCCGAAATGCGTTACGTCGATGACTCAGAAGAAGCGGTTGAAGCCGCCGTCGCCTGCGTATTCGAAGAGGGCGTCGTCGTTGACGTGTAGTATCTTGCGATTACCCCTCAAGTGGCTCGTCGTCCGCCGCGGTAGCAAGCAGCTTTGCCGCCCTCTCCATCTTCGCGGGGTCTTCGCCTTCAGTCGGCTTGACCACGACGACGACGGCGCCTTGGGCGATGCGGTCGTGGTAGTGCTCGACTAGGCGGCGAGTCTCATCGCTGCTGAACGTTCCCGTGCCGAGCATCGCCCCGATGGCTCCGCCGGCCAAGCCGCCGACGCCCGCTGCGACCACCGCAATCGGCCACGCCACGATCGTCGCTAAGAACGCGCCGCCGACGATGCCGAAGCCCGCTCCATGAGTCGCCATGAATACCCGGCCCGAATCTTGGGAGGGCGGCTCGACGGGGACCCAGGTGCCGAGGGTGTCGAAGGTTTCGTCCTTATCGCGGTACAACACGTAGACGTGCTTGGAGTCGAAGCCGCTGTTGACGAGCATCTTAACGGCGTCCCGCGCTTGATCTGGCGACTGATAGAAGCCGACGCGGCCTTGAGGCAGCGCGGGGTTCGCCGGAGCCCTCGATGACGCGCCTGCGAGGGGCGGCTCTGGCGAGAGGTAACTGAACGGCGCGTGGGGGTCGAGTGGAGTTGCGGACATCGGGGCACTCCTATTCAAATGCGAAAGAGGTTGTCTTCTTAGACGGTAGGCGTGATAGTCAGAAGCGGCAACTTGCGTGCCGAAGCCTCCTTAGCGGCGAAAGAAGCTGTTTTCGCCGGGCGAACGGCCTCATGCTGTGAAGTGAGGCCCCAGTTTGGTTGGTGGGGGACCAGACGCCGTTGCGGCTTGGTGAGTCGCCTCGTTGTATGATTCGTCGTATCCTGCAAGGACCATCGCGAGAGTCGCGACGGTCGGATCCGTCCTTGTTGATTGGAATGAATCGTGTCGAAGCTGCTCGGATTTCTTTTCGCCTTCGTTGTTCTAGGCTTGCTTGCCCCGGTCGGAGCATTTGCCGCGGAGCCGTTCACGGTCATGTCGTTCAACCTGCGTGGCGACTTCGACGGCGGCGTCGCCACCGACAAGCCGACGGGCTGGCTCAGCAAGAGCGGCGACCACCGACGCGAACTTGCGCTGCGGCTGGCGAGCGACGTAGACCCTGATCTGCTTGGCGTGCAAGAGGCGTATCGCAACCAAGTGCAGGAGCTCGACGCGGCGTTGCCGGGTCATGCCTTTGTCGGCGTCGGTCGCGACGACGGCGCTGAGGCGGGCGAGCACTCGTGCCTCTACTACCGCGCCGATCGCTTCGAGCTAGTGGACTCCGGCACGTTCTGGCTCAGCGAAACGCCCGACAAGCCGAGCACATACCCCGGCGCCGCATGCCCGCGCGTGGCGACATGGGCCGTGCTGCGTGACCACAACGACGGGGAACCCGCCGGGCGCGAGCTGCTGGTGGTCAACACGCATTGGGACCACGTCTCCGCCGAAGCGCGGAGTTACTCGGCCACCCTCATCCGTCAGCGGCTCGAAGAGTTAGCCGGCGACCGCCCCGCAATCGTGATGGGCGACCTCAACGTTACCGAGAGGAAGGAGCCAATCACAACGTTGCTCGGCGACGGCCCGCGACGGCTCGTCGATAGCTTCCGTGAAGTCCAGCCGCAACGCGGCAAGAACGAACGCACCTACCACGACTTCAAAGGGGGCGAAGAGGGTTGGCGGATCGATTACATCGTCCACACCGAGGGGCTGCGAGCGACCGACGCGGAGATCGTGCGCACGTCGTACGACGGCCGCTACCCGTCGGATCATTACCCGGTGACCGCATCGATCGAGTGGAAGTAGGGTCCGCTGGGCGGACCGAACGAACGATCATCCGCACCGAGCGATCCAACGTCATTGATGACGGGGAGCCGGAACGCGTCAAAATCGATTCTTGTAGGAGGCGTCTCCGACGCCGATTACGTTCTCCATACCAATACCGATTGTTGCGCGTAATCGGCGTCGGAGACGCCTCCTACAAGATAGAAGAATTTTTTTACTTGCTTTTCGTCGTGAAGCTCCACACCGTCGCTGGCGCCGGCACGCCGTCGTCACTTTGGAAGTTGATGGCGTGTGAGCCGTTGATCCCTAGTTCATACTTAGTGCCGGGTTTTAGGGTGACGGTCATCGTGCAAGTGCGGCCGTCCTTGCTCCAGCGCACGGCGTCTTCCTTTGCGAAATCAGGCATCTTGCCGCCTGTCTTTACGATGGATGTCCCTTGCCCCATCTTCGTGTTGAACGTGACGCTAATCTCTTTTTGATCGATGGAAGGAACGATTGTCGCCCCGTTCGGAGGGGACAGCTCAACGATCTCCGGCGCTTTCACTTTGTTTGCGACCGAGCGTTTCGCCCTCTCGGTCGCAAACGCGATCACGGCATGAGCCGCTGGCGTGCCATCGGCGCTATTGAAGTTCTGCGCGCTCTTGGCGTTGATGCCGACGCGATAGAACTTACCCTTCTCTAGCAGCACAGGTAACACACAGGTGCGGGCGTTGATCCATCTCGCCTTGCGGCTTTCATCGTAGGTAGGAAAGTTCTCGCCGCCGCCGGTCCAACTCATGCCGCCGGGGTTCATGTCGCGATCGAAGGTGACGCGAATCTCGTCAAGCGAAGGACTCACATCGGTGGCGCCGATCTCAGGGACCGTTTTGATGACCGAAGGATAAGGCAGGTCGGCGGTAGCTTCCTTCTCGGCCTTGTCTGCAATGACTCCCTTCTTCACCGGCGACAGCTTCTCACCCGCCGCCGCGGAGCCGACGCCGTTGAGGGGTCGCTTCGTGAGGCGGATGTCGTCCACCCAGACCGTGCCCGGACCACCGATGATCAGGTTGAGCGTCACCTTGTCGGGGCGCTGCCCCGCCTTGAAGAAGAACGGGATCTCCAGCCGTTTCCAGTCGCTCTTGCCGAAGACGGCGACGTTCGGGTTGCGTGAGAAGTAGACGCCGCCATCGACGTGGGCCCACATTTCGAGTGACGCCGACTGATCGAGGTCGGATCGAACCATCGCGCTGTAGATGAGCTGCGCGTCCTCGACGTCGGGCTTCTCGATCTCGGCGAGGCAGACGGTCGTCGCCCACTTGGTGGTGACCCGCGTCGAGGCCTTGCCTTCGACCTTTATCTCCGCATCGGGTTCGACCTTGAGGCCCGACTCGGACGTGTCGTCGAGGCTCAACTGCACGAGCTCGACCTCGCCCTGCGACTTCGCCGCGATCGACGCGCCGGCTAGCGGCACGAAGACCGCTGCGAACGCCGCGAGCAGCGCCAGCGATGGCCAGCCGAAGCGGCCGCGGGTGGGTTGGAACGCCATGATGTCCTCCATTCGTTGTTGGAGCGCCGAGCCGCGTTCGAAAACGCCGACCATGCCCGCCGCGGCGAGTGGCATGGGGGCGGACAGGCCGCTGGGCCGCCCGTGGCCGAGCGTGAGCGAACGGACAATCGCCTCGCCGTAACGGTCGGGCGCGACGGCCGACCGACGGAGCACCTCGTCGTCGCAGCAGCGTTCGCGTTCGTCGCGGAGCCGCGTCGAAGCCCACCACACCAGCGGGTGGAACCAGTAGAGCGTGACGACGACCGCCTGCAGCCAACCGACGAGCGTGTCGCGCCGGCGCCAGTGAACGAGCTCGTGGGCGAAGACGCCGACGAGTTCGTCCGGGGCGAGTTCGTCGATCGTCGCGCGCGAGATCACGATGGTCGGCCGCCGCACGCCGATGAGGAACGTCGCGGCCGGTGTTTCGCTGAGGCGGAGGTCAACGCCGTCGGCGTCGGGCAGGCCGATCGCGATGGCGGCCCGTTCTAAAGCCACCCGCGCGGGGCCCTCGTCGATCGATTCCAGTTTGCTGATTGCGCGACGGACGCGGGCGTAACCCGCAACTAGCGCCGTGGCGACCACGACGACGCCGATTAACCAACCGGCGGCAAGCATCGTGAAGAGCGAGGGACGCTCCCAGGTGTTTCTAACGTCGGCTGTCGACGTCGCCTCTGTCTTGGCGAGGAGTGACGCGGTCGGACCGGCGGGACTTTCGACCGGTGGGGTCTCTTCCGCGGAGAGCGTCACCAGTTCGCGGGCGGTATCCGGCAGGCGACTCGTCACTGGCGCGACGGCCCAATTGCCGGCCGCCCACGGCGCCGGCAGCGACGGGCCGCCGAGCGTCGGCGGCAGCAACGCCTTCACGAGCACCAGCAGCCACAAACCGTGACGCAGCCGCGGCGCCGCGTTCTTCAAGAGCATCGCTGCGATGGCGACCACCGCGATGAACAGCGCCAGCTGCCAACTCGACGCGACGAGCCAGCGGACGAGACTTTCAGAAAACGTGGCGACATTCATGCCCGCCCCCGGCCGCGCGGCGGCTTCTTCGCATCCCGTGCGGTTCGCTTGCGATCGAGCGCCGCCTTGAGTTCACGAACCTCTTCGTCGCTCAGCTCGGCGTCGCCGAGGAACTGCGCCAGCACCGTCGAGACGATGCGGCGGCCGGCGGCGCCGGTGTGACGCGTCAGCCGGTCGAGCACGCCGCCCACTTCTTGACGGGTCATCGCCTCTTGCGAGACGGCCGCGCGGTACAGGTACGAGTTGCCGACCTGCTCGTAATCGATCGCGCCCTTCGCCACGAGCCGTGAGAGCAATGTCTTCACGGTGCGGTACGACCAGTCATGCACCGGCCGCCCCCGACCGTCGCGCGGCAGCGCGGCGAACACGTCGCGTGCGGCGAGCGGCCCGCGCTCCCAGAGGACCTTGATCACTTCCCACTCGGCGGGCGACAGCGCCGGGGCGGGTTCGCTTGCACTCGACATGACGGCCTCGACAGGCGAAGGATAACGCAGTGTTGGCATAAGACTACACGTGTAGTCGTTTGTCAAGCGGGGTTGGCCGAAACCGTAAATTGGCGAGCCGGGAGCGTCAGCAACCGGAGGGAAGCGGGCACCAGATACACTCCGGTCGCTGACCAGGATTATGCAACTGCTAGCAAATGGACGTTTAACAAAGGACTTACGTCGATGATGCACTGCTGCGATAGCAGTCCGACGACGCTTAAGTCCTTATCTGAACGTGGTAACTGCTAGCCCTTGCATAATCCTGTGACGCTCCCGGCTCGCCACGATCAGGCCCCGAGTAGCAGAAACTGGCATGGCTAAAAGCAAGCGGAAAGCCGGCAGAAGCAGCGAAAAGCCGACCCCCACGCCAGAGCCGCTAGGACGCACGCTGGCGCGTTCGTAGCCCGAGGGGCGATCATTTCACGCAGGCGACGAGATAACGCCCGTAAGGGGCTCCTAGAGCCTCTCAGGAGCATGCTGTGGGGTGGAGGCGGCCGCCCCTGCTTTCGGCGAGCCGGGAGCGTCAGCGACCGGAGGCAAGCGAGTATCAACCGCCCTCCGGTCGCAACTCCGCTTCCTGACGGGCGCGGCTCGAGCCGCGCCCGTCAGGAAGCGGAGTCGATCGTAGAATCGATCCGCCAACGACGGTCCGCCCAGCGGACCCTACACACCCGCCAGGGTGAACACCTCGGGGCCGACGTGCTCGGTCACCACGGCGCCGAACAACGTGTGCAGGTTCACGTCGTAGATCGCGATCGACAGCGTCTGGCCGATCTGGCGCGGGTTGCCGTCGAAGACGACGATGCGGTCGCACATCGTGCGGCCGGTTAGTTGCAGCGGGCCGGTGAGCGGCGCGTTGGCGTCTGCTCTCTCCAGGTTACGGACGGCGGTCTTGCTGGGGCCTTCGACCAGGACCTCGACTCGCTTGCCGAGGAACTTATGGTTGTCTTCTTCGCTGATCTCGTTCTGTAGCGCGAGCAGCTCGTTGTTGCGGCGGCGCTTCACTTCCTCAGGCACGTCGTCCGGCAGGCGGTTGGCGGCCTTCGTCCCGGGGCGTTCGCTGTACTTGAAGATGAAGCTGTTCTTAAACCGGCACTCGCGCACGAGGTCCATCGTCTGCTGGAAATCCTCCTCGGTCTCGCCGCTGAAGCCGACGATAAAGTCGCTGGTGATCGCCACGTCGGGCATCCAGCGCTTGGCGCGGTCGTGCATCTCGCGGTACTCGGCGACCGTGTAGCCGCGCTTCATGCGGCGGAGCTGCTCGTCGCTGCCGTGCTGGGCGGGGACGTGCAGGTACTTCACGCACTTGGGCAGGTCGCGGACCGCTTCGAGCACGTCGTCGGTCATGTCGCGCGGGTACGAGGTGACGAAGCGCAGCCGCTCGATCCCTTCGATTTCGTGTAGCGCGTAGAGCAAGTCGCTGAAGCGCCACGCGCGGCCGTCTTCGGTGTGACGCCAGCTGTTGACGGTCTGGCCCAGCAGGCAGATCTCTTTGCAGCCCTCGCTGGCGAGCTGGCGGGCCTCGGCGAGGATGTGGCTTGGCGGGCGGCTTTGTTCGGGGCCGCGGACGCTCGGCACGATGCAGTAGGTGCAGAACTTGTCGCAGCCGATCTGGATGCGGACGAACGCCTGGAAGGGCGTCGGCCGCATCGTTGGGTCGCGGAGCGGGTCGAACGACTCGTGGCTGCGCTTGATGTCATCGACCTTGCCGTCGGTGCGGCCGAGCGAGACTTCCAATCGTTGTTGGCCCGGCTTCTCACGCGCCTCGCGCACGAGTTGCGGCACTTGGTGCAACTGCCCCGGGCCGACGACGATGTCGACGAACGGCGCGCGGCTGAAGATCAGCTTCTGGTCCTTCTGCGCCATGCAGCCCATCACACCGATCACCTTGTCGGGCATCGACCGCTTGGCTTCTTTCAAACGACCGAGCGCCGAATAGATCTTGTCCTCGGCGTGTTGGCGGACACTGCACGTGTTGAAGAGGACCGTGTCGGCGTCGGCGGCCTGTCCGGTGAGCTCGTAGCCCTCTTTGCGCAGCGCCGCGACGACCAGCTCGCTATCGAGCAGGTTCATCTGGCAGCCGACCGTCTCGATGTAGAGTTTTTTCATAGGTAGCGGTTGGCAGTTAGCGGTTGGTCGTTTGCCAACGGATGCTAATCGCTAATGACTAACAGCTAATAGCTAACGACTAACCGCTCGTTTCTTCTTCTTCGCTTCTTTCTCGCGCTCGATGTGGGCGTCTACCTGGGCCTGGACCTCTTGGACGATCGACTCTTCGCGGCGCCGCATCATGCCGACGAGCACCCGCACCGCGACGAGCGCGGCGATGGCGAACAGCAGACCTTCCCAGAGGTTCATGGGGCTACGTCCCAACGGGCGGCTTGCGAACTAGGGGCGATGTGGCGCAGCGGGATAGTCTAACCCGGGGGGCGGTCGCGCGGCGAGAGCGCCAACAACACCATCGATGGGGCCTCAGCCGTCGGCGGGAGCCCACGGCGGAACCCTGGCGCCCGCTGCGCCGGGGGCTGCCGCCCTCGGCTGAGGCCGAAAGTAAGCGGTGTCTTCAGTGGCTCGCTGCGGTAGGCGCTGCTAGCGCTGCGACCGTGGGCCGGGTCAGTTCGGCGACGCCGCGGTTGAGTTCGGCGTCGAGATTGGCCCGGTCGGGCAGCCGCCAGGGGATGCGGATGACGAAGGTGCTCCCCTTGCCGCTGACGCTGCGGACGGTGACGTCGCCCCCGAGGAGGCGGCACAGCTCGCGGACGATCGACAGGCCGAGGCCCGTGCCGCCCTGTTCGCGGGTCATCGCGTCGCCGCCGGGGGCCGCCGAGGCGCCTTGGCGGAATTTCTCGAAGATGATCGCTTGGTCGGCCTCGCTGATGCCGATGCCCGTGTCCTCGACCTCTAGCACGAGCCACCCGGCGTCATTCTGGCGCGGACCCGCGGCGCTGTGCTGGTCCGCCTCGCGATGAGCGCGGACCATAATGCGGCCCCCTTCGGGCGTAAACTTGATGGCGTTGCTGAGGAGGTTGTTGAGGATCTGCTGGAGCTTTGTCTGGTCTTGCCGTAGCGGCGGGACGCCCGATTCGAGGCTGGTGTCGAGGTCGATGTTCTTGCGCTCGGCTAGCGGCCGGGCCATGTCGCACTGCGCGGTGACGATCGCCCCGAGCGGGAACTCGACCGGCGACGCGTCCATGCGGCCCGACTCGAGCTTCGCCAAATCGAGGATGTCGTTGATCATCTCCAGCAGCATCTTCCCCGAACGCTGGATGTTGCCGACGTAGCGTTGCTGCTTTTGGTCGAGCGCGTTGACGGTGGCCAGCACCTCGCTGAAGCCAAGGATGCTGTTGAGCGGCGTGCGCAACTCGTGGCTCATCGTGGCGAGGAAGTCGCTCTTGAGGCGGTTCATCTCGAACAGCCGCAGGTTCATCTGCGCGAGCTCGTCGACCTTGGCGTCGAGTTCGTGGTTGACCCCTTCGAGCGCGTTTTGCTGGCTGAGCAGCTGGCGGAGCATGCGGTTGAACGCCGAGGCGAGTTCTTCGAATTCGTCACCCGTTTGGATATCGGCGCGCTGGCTGGTGTCGCCCCCGCGGACGGCGTTGACCACTTCCTTGAGGTGCTTCACCGGTTTGGCGATCAACAGCCGGACGATGAACCAGAGGAGGAACATCGAGAGGAAAAAGATCGTGACGGCGACCGCCCACATTTTGCCGTCATACGAGGCGACATCGTTGCGCCCCCCACTTCGCTGGTCCTCGATCACTTCAATCCGCATGACCGCGATCAGGTCGTCTTCGACCAAATCGGGCCGAGCCGGCTTCCCCCAGACTTTGTGGCAGTTAATGCAGGAATCGCCCTTCGCATAGAGAGGTTGGTAGAAGCGCCACACTTCGCGGTTGTTATCGTAGCGAGAGGTCACCTCCGCCTCGGGCGAGCCTGGTTTAGCCTTCTCGTAGCGCTGCAAGAGTTCCCACTCGTGCGGGTGCTCCGGCCGACCGTATTGGTTCTGGTTCTTTGCCGGGTCTTGCGGTTTGATGGCGTAGGCTTGGTACGGTATTTCCTCGTCCGGCGCCGGATTGAACTCGACGAGGTCGGCAATGATCTTCCGCCAAGTCTCCGCCTCCTCGGGAATCATCGCCGCTTCGTCGGTTGCGGAGGGCTGATTCAACTCCTCGAAGTGGCGTTCGAGATATGCCGTATGCACCAGTTGGGGGCCGAGGATCTTGTCGCTCTGACGCAAGAAGTCGCGGAGCTCTTGTCCCGAGTAATAGAAACTCAGAACCAACAGCACCCCCAGCGAGATGCCGAACCACCAGCGGCACTTCCGCTCGAGGCTCGTCTCACCGACGAAGACACGTTTGAGGCCACGGGGGGACATGTGGGGATTGTAGCAGGCAGACGGCAGTGGGCAGACGGCAGAAAGAGGGAGGGACGAGAGGTTAGGGACGGGGGACGAGGGAGTTCATTTCCGAGCCGCGACCGTGAGGGAGTCGTCCCGACGATAGCAAGGTCGCTTGGACGACTCCCTCACGGTCGCGGCTCGGAGACAAACCCCTCGTCCCTAGCCCCCGGTCCCTCGTCCCTCCCTAAAGCATATCCACCGGGTCGATATCGACGATCGAACGCACCCCTTCAGGCGGTTTGATCGGCTGCCAGCCGGCCTTCAGGGCGGCGCGGAGGGGGTCGCCATTGGGGGCGTGCAGCTGCAGGTGGCGGCGGAACTCGCCCCGCAGGCGGGTGATCGGCGCCGGCGCCGGACCGGCGATACGCATCTTCACACCGGTTTCGACGGCGGCCTGTTTGACGGCGTCGGCCACTTGGTCGAGGTACGCCGTCACCAGCGGCTCGCTGGCGCCGCGGGCGATGATGCGGGCCATCGAACCATAGGGCGGGTAACCGAGCGCCTGGCGGTTCGGCAGTTCTTCGCGGGCGAACCTTTCGAAGTCGTGCCGCACGGCGGCCTGGATCGCGGGGTGGTCGGGGTCGAAGGTCTGCACGATGACGCGCCCGCCACGCTCGCCGCGGCCCGTGCGGCCGGCGACTTGGGTGACGAGTTGGAATGTCCGCTCCGCCGCGCGGAAGTCGGGCAGGTTCAACGCCGAGTCCGCCGACACGACGCCCACGAGCGTGACGTTCGGGAAGTCGAGCCCCTTGGCGATCATCTGCGTGCCGAGCAGGATCCGTGTCTCGCCGCGACGGAAGGCGTCGAGCGCCACCTCGTGACTCCCTGGGCGGCGCATCGTGTCGGCGTCCATCCGCGCAATCGAAACGCCGCGGAAGCGCGCACTGACCTCGGCTTCGAGTTTCTGCGTCCCCAGACCGCCGTAACGGATGCGCGGGCTGCGGCAATCGGGGCAGACCACTGGCGGCGCCGCGCGGTGGTCGCACCAATGGCAGAGCACGACGTTGTCCTGCCGGTGGAACGTCATCGCCACATCGCAATGGTCGCAGACAAGTTTGTAGCCGCAGGCCGGGCATTGCACGTGCGTCGAGTAGCCGCGGCGGTTGAGCAACAGGATGATCTGCCCGTCATCGTCGAGCGCTTGCTTCATCGCTTGGCAGAGCGGCCGGCTCAAGGCGCCGCGCATTTCGCCATCGACGCGCAGGTCCACGACCCGCACCGCGGGCATCGGCAGGTCGCCGATCCGTCGCGGCATGCTCGCCAAGCGGAATCGCTCCGGCGCCCCCGGCTGCGCGTAACGCCACGCTTCGAGCGACGGCGTCGCGCTCGCCAGCACCAGCGGCACGTTCTCGGCGCGCGTCCGTTGCAAAGCAACGTCGCGGGCGTGGTAGCGCGGCGCCGTGTCTTGCTTGAACGAGGTCTCGTGCTCTTCGTCGATGACCACCAAGCCCAAGTGCGGCGTCGGTGCGAAGACGGCGCTCCTTGCGCCGACGACGACCTCGACCTCGCCCGCCGCGATCCGCCGCCACTGGCGGTGGCGCTCGACATCGGACTGGTGGCTGTGCAAGACGGCGATGCGGTCGAATCGTTCGCGGAACCGCCCGACGGTCTGCGGCGTGAGGCTGATCTCCGGCACCAGCACGATTGCCTGCCGACCGAAAGCGACGACGCGCTCGATCGCTTGCAGGTAGACCTCGGTCTTGCCGCTGCCGGTGACGCCGTGGACGAGGATCGTCTCGTGCTCGCCGGAGTCGATCGCGCCAAGGATCGTGTCGAGCGTGCGCACTTGATCGGCGTTGAGCTTCTTTGGTTGCAAACGCTCAACGACCATGTCCTCGGCAAGCAGCCCGTCGGTGGCGAGGCGTTCGACGCGTGACTCGATGAGCCCCGCCTTGCGTAGTGCGTTGATCGGCGCCGAGGTGCAATCGGCGCGCATCGCCAGTTGCTTGAGCGAGAGGGGCTTCGAGCTGGCGGCGAGGGCCTTGAGGACTTCGGCTTGCTTCGGCGGTAGCTGGAGCTTCGTCAACCGCGCGGCGACGTGCGTCGGCACGCTCAGCAGCATCACGTCGCGCGTCCCTGCCTTGCCGCGGACTCCGGACGGCACCACGCCTTCGAGCACCTGTCCCCAGGGCGTCAGGTAATGGTCCGCCATCCAGCGCGTGAGCCGCATCATCGGCGGCGACACAAGGCTTTCGGTGTCGATCACCCCTTTCAGGGCCTTGAGCGGTCGCGACGGCGACGCGGGCTTCAGTACCACCGCGACGCAGTAGCCGATCACCGGCCGGTTGCCCCGCCCTAGCGGCGCCCGCACCCGCCGGCCGGGCTCGACGAAGGTCTCGGGCTTCCGCTCGTCCGCCATCGCATCGGGGATGGCGTAGTCGAACTCTCCGACGGGCCCCCCCGGCAAAACCACCGTCGCCGCGAGGACCATGGCCCCAGCATCCAGCTCCCACGCAGGCGGCTCGGCGTCGAAGAGGGAGCGTTGGGACACAGGGGAGAGGCTAGAGGCTAGAGGCTAGAGGCTAGAAGATAGGAAGCCCGCATTCTCTAGCCTCTAGCCTCTAGCCTCTAGCCTCTAGCCTCTCCTATGCGAATCGGCCTCTTCGGCGGCAGCTTCGACCCCGTGCACAACGGGCACCTGACGCTGGCGGCCTCGTGCGCGGAGCAGGGGGGGCTCGACGCGGTATGGTTCGTGCCGGCCGCTTTGCAGCCCTTCAAGCTCCACGGGCCCGTCGCCAGCGACGCCGACCGCGTCGCGATGCTGCGGCTAGCGATTCTCGACATGCCGGACCGCGAAGTCTCGACGCTCGAAATCGATCGCGGCGGCGTCAGCTACACGGTCGACACCCTGCGGCAGCTTTCTGCCGAGCTTCCCGAAGCCGAGATCTTCTTCCTGATGGGCGCCGACACGCTCCGCGACCTGCCCGGCTGGCGCGAACCGGACGAGGTCCTGCGGATGGCGACGCCGATGGTCGTCCAGCGCCCCGGCGAAGCCGAGGTGGCGACCGACGTTCCTCACCTGCGCATCGAGATGCCGCCAAGGGACATCAGCAGCAGCGATATCCGCCGTCGACTAACCTTAGGAGAATCGATCGCGGGCCTCGTGCCCCCCGCGGTCGCCGCATACATCGACGAGCACAAACTCTACCGCTAAAAGCTTCATTGGTTGTGGGAGGGGTCTCCAGACCCCGATGACGCGCACCAAGCCGTTTCGGAATGGATACCGTAATCGGCGTCTGGAGACGCCTCCCACAAGCAGAGCAAGCAGCCGCTACCATTTCCTACGTGACCGACACCACCACCACCTCCGGCGGCTCACGACGCTTGGCGATCAACGCCGAGTGGTTCGGCCGTTTGCGTTCGGTGGCGGCGATCGGGCAGCTGGTGACGATCGCCTTCGTCGCCGGCCCGCTGGGCGTTGATGCGCCCGTGCTGCCGCTGGTGCTACTGGTGGGCGTGACGCTGGTTAGCTCGGCCCTCTTCTGGTGGTGGCAGGCGTCGCACGTGACGCCGCCCTCTCGCACCGAGTGGCACACCGTGCTCGGCGGGTTGATGCTGCTCGACCTAGCGGTGCTGACGGCGATGCTCGCGCTCACCGGCGGGCCGACCAACCCGTTCATGTTCTTCTACTTCGTCAACCTCGCGCTGTCGGGCGTCGTGCTGACGGCGGGGTGGGCGTGGGCGCTGTCGGTGCTGGCGATCCTGGCGTTCGCGGTGTTGTCGATCACGCACCACCCGATCGATGTGCTCCGCGACCCGTGGCGGCTAGAGAGCCTCGAGACGCTCCGCGCGCAGGGCGTCGCCGACACGCCGATCGCGATCATCGGCGCTTGGCTGGCGTTCGCCACGTCGTCGGTGGTGATCGTCTATTTCACGACGCGATTGACCTCGGAGCTGCGGGCCAGCGACCGCGCCCGCCGGCGTGTCGAGAAAGAGATGGCCCGCGCCGAGAAGCTCGAGGCGCTGGGCACGCTCGCCGCCGGCGCCGCGCACGAGTTGGCGTCGCCGCTCTCGACGATCGCCGTCGCCGTCAGCGAGGCGCACCGCGAGCTCGTGCAGCAGGGCGTCGAGGGCCCGGTGGTCGAAGACCTCGAGTTGGTGCGTCGCGAAGTGACGCGGTGCCGTTCGATCCTCGACCGGATGGCGACCCGCTCCGGCCAGCCCGCTGCGGGGTTGCCCGAGCGGCTGACGGCCGAAGAGCTGATCGGCGACGTGCTCGACGAACTCGCCGCAGCGGGCCGGGTCGATGTCGAGTGGAAGAACGCCGCCGCCGACGCCGAGTTGTACGTCCCCGCCGTGGCGCTGGCGCAGGCGATCCGAGCGGTGGTCAAGAACGGGCTCGACGCCACCGATACCGTGGACCCTACGGGCCGGGTCACCGTCCGCGGCGATCACTTGGCGAACAAGCTGCGTCTGGAAATCGCCGACCGCGGCCCCGGCATGCCCGCGGCGGTAATCGCCCGCGCCGGCGAACCGTTCTTTACAACCAAAGCCGCCGGCAGCGGCATGGGCCTGGGCCTGTTTCTCGCTCGCAGCGTTATCGAAAGACTCGGCGGCTCGTTGCGATTAGAATCACCAAAGGCGGGCGGCGCGTTGGTGACGATCGTTTTGCCCTTGGCCGATGCCTAGGAAGTCAGAGTTTAGGAAAGGAGATGGGGGGATATTGGTGATAGGGGGGATGCTGTCGCAAATGCGAGTACCCTCTTATAGCTTCTAGTCAACTACTTCTAGTCAACTAGGCCGATTACATTGTGCGATAGATCGATTGCACGAGGCGTCTCCAACGCCGATCACACACCATTACTTCTCTTTCTTTCATCCCCCCTATCACCAACATCCCCCTTATCTCCTTAAGCAGCTAAGGCTGGAATTAAAAGATGAACGATCCCCTCCCGCTGAACGGCAAATCGCTACTGCTCGTCGATGACGACGAGCTGCTGCGGGAGCGGATGGGCCGCGCGTTGGCTTCGCGGGGGCTGGTGGTGCGTGTCGCGGCGAGCGGTGAGGAGGCGTTACGACTCGCGCGCGAGCAGCCGCCAGAGCTGGCGGTGCTCGACCTCAAAATGGCCGGCATCAGCGGATTGGAGACTCTGCGTGAGTTGAAGACGATCGCGCCCGACGTGCGGGCCGTAATCCTCACCGGCTACGGATCGATCGCCAACGCCGTCGAAGCGCTGCACCAGGGCGCGGAGAACTACGTCACGAAACCAGCCGACGCCGACCAGGTGCTCGAAGCATTCCACCGCAGCGGTGTGATCAGCGACGACGAGGCGCCCCCGGCCAAGGAGGCCGCCATCCACACGCCGAGCCTCGCCGAAGCGGAGTGGAACCACATCCAGCAAGTTCTCGCCGACTGCGGCGGCAACATCACCCGCACCGCCGAACGCCTCGGCATCCCGCGCCGCACTCTGCAGCGCAAGCTCAAGAAGCTCGCGCCGTAAACAAATCCGCGGCTAGCGCCGACGGCTCAAACCTCTTCGCTACATCACGCTTCAATCAAAGAGCCACAACCCAAACGCGTCCGGCGAATCCGCCGCGGCGCCGCCCGCGGGCCATGTGGTCGCTGGTTCGCCGGGGCGTTCTCGTCGTAGCGAGACGGCCCACGCCGCTCGCTCGACGTGCTTGGGGTCGGTCAGCTCCGCCAGCGGGATTGCCGCTTCGGCCCGCCAAGATTTGTCGTCGGCTTCGGCGGCGACCCACCACGTGGGCTTCCAGTGCGTGTCGCCCCAGATCGCATCGCTCGTCCACCCGCGCGCGTCGATAGCGAGCTCAAACGCCGTGGCATAGTCGCGATCGACATCGATGCGGAGGGTGACGCGGTCGCTGCGCGACAGGTCGGCGTCGCGCGGGCGGGCTTCATGAGGGTCGATCGACGCCGCCTGCGATGAGGAGGCCTCGATCGCGACGAACAAGAACTCCTCGTCGTGAACGATGCGAACCGTCGCCGATGGCTTCGCGGCGCTCGTCGCGGCGAGCGAGATCGGCTGCGTCCGCGTCCACATCGGGTCGTCGAGGCGGCCGTCGAGCAACGGGCGCCGTGGCGTGTAGCGGCAGTTGGCGAGCGGCTTGTCGGGCGGCAGCCCCTCGGGCTTCGCGAGCCATCGCTCGGTCATGGCCGCGCGGCGCCAGTCGTCGGCGATCGATTGCTTGGAGAGCACCAGCGCGATGCGGTCGGCGTCGGCGCCGAAGCCCCGGGCACGTTGCGTCGCCGCCTCGGCGAAGCGGATCGAGGGCTTGGCGTGCAGCGCCGGCCGCGCTTGGCCCAGGAACTCCGCAAGCGCTGCGGCGCGCTGTTGGCGTTCTTCGGTCGATAGCGCGCCGGGTTTCGTCGGCGCCGCCAGTGCGACGGCGCCACGGGGTTCGCTTGGCACGTTGGCGAGTGTCTCCGGTCGGGCGTCCTTCGCTTCGACGACGCGGGCGTCGGCGTGCGCGCGTTCGCTGCTGGCGTAGTACTGCAAGAGCCAGAGGAGCGACGCGTCGGCGAGCGGCGCCTCGGGGTAACGCCGGGCGAGCAGGTAGAGCGTGTCGGCGGCGAGTTCGAGCCGGCCCGCTTGACGATACCCCTCGGCCAGTTGCCGCAACAGTTCGGCGCCCGCTTCGGCGTCGAGCCCGCCGGTGAGGTTCACGACCTGTCCCGCCCAAGCGGCGTCGCCGCTCGACTGGTCGAGCAGATGCTTGAGGTTGCGTTCCTTTGAAGCCAGGCGGCGCAGCTGATCGAGCTGGCTGGCGGGCGCCATCGCGACGTGTCGTCGGGCGTCGCTGCCGCGCGCGTGAGCGATGCCCGCCATGAGATCGGGCCGTTGGGTCGATAGCGCCGGATCGCCGGCGAGGGTCCGCCAGCGGTACGCCGCGGGCGCGGTCGTGTACTCGCTCTCCAGCAACCCCCGGGCCCCACGGCGCCACTGCGCGGGCGTCGCGCCCAAGAGCGAGGAGAAGTCGCCCGTGCCTTGGCGCGTCTCGCCCGGCGCGAGCGGCGAACCGTCGTCGACGGCGACGCCAACGACACGCTCGACGCGCCACGACGCGATGCCGGTCTCGATCGGCGGCGTCTCGGCGGCGAGCGTCATCGCTTCAGCGGCGGCGTCGGCCAGCAACGCGGCGGCGCCCGTCGTCGTGCGATTCGGATCGGCGGTGACGACGACCTCGGGTCGATAGGTCACCAGCAGCTTACGCAGCTCGGAGACGAGCAACTCGCGCGCGCGGTTGTCGGTCAGACGGTTGAGCCGATCGAGCAAGGCCGCTTGCGGCAGCGAGGCGTCGGCCGGATCGAGCGGCGTGGACCAGCCGAGCCGCGTCGCGTCGGCGCCGAGCAACGTGGCGGCGTCGCCCAGTCGGTTGGCGATCGGCGTCGCCACGGTGGCGGACTCGGCCAGCAGCGGCGCCGCAACGACGGTGCGGAAGCCTTCGCCCGCGGCGTAGGTGGCGAGGATCTCGGCGGGGAGCTCTTGAGGGGTCGCGACGACAACGGCCGCGGCGGCGCGCCGCGACGCGCCTCGCTGTGCACGCCAAGACATGCCACCGTCGCGCGTCGTCAGGATCACGCCCAACTCGCCAACGGCCCAGCCGTTCTGGTCATCAATGAACGTGATCGCGGTGAGCGGCGTCGTGACGCCGGTGCGCGTCAGCCGCCACGTGGCGCCGGCGTCGGTCGAGTGCAAGACGATCGATCCCGGTGAGCCAGCGATCCAAACTCGCTCGCCACGCGCGGCGACCGTGCGCCAGTCGAACCAGTCGGCGAGTGACGGCGGCAGTTCGCTCGGCGGCGGGCCCCACGCCTGACCGCCGTCGTCGGTGATACGCACCAGGGCGCCGTCGCCGACGAGCCAGCCCCGCGACTCGTTCACCAGCGCGACGCCATAACCGCCGCGGCGATCACCGGCGGCGAGCGACAGCGTCACGTCGCGACCCGAGAGCCGTGCCGACGAGCCGCGCAACCCGGCGACGACCCCGGCCGGTTCGCCGACGCGGTCTTGGACAAACGCCGCGGCGAGCCACTGGCGTTCGGCGGCGCCGGGGACGGGCCGCCAGTGCCGACCGCCGTCGTCGGTCGTGTAAAGCCCTGAGGGGCTATTCGCCGTGCCGTCGCCCGCGGCGACGCCGTGCTCGTGATCGAAGAACCGCACCGCGCGGAGCCGCGGCACGATGTCAGCGGCGATCGACTCCCAGCTACGCCCGCCGTCGGTGGTCGCCAGCACGACGCCACGCGACTCGTGCGTGTAAGGCCGCGCCGAGCCACCAACGGCCCAGCCACGCTCGCTATCGACGAACGTCACCGCGTCGAGGCGCTGGTCGGTCGGCGTCGGCACGCGGCGCCAACGCTGCCCGCCATCGCTGGTGACAAGCGCGACGCCATGATCGCCGACGGCGCACCCGTGTTGCGAATCGACGAACGCGACGCCGCGCAGCGACGCCTCGTCCGCCATAACGTCGTCCAACGTCGGCTGCCCCTCCTGCGCGTCGGCAGGAGCGGCAATGAGCGCAAATATTAGCAACAGGCGACGCATCCGTGCGGCCCCAAGGTTGGAGAGGAGGGGATAAGTCTATCCGCCACAGGGGTTTGGCCCCACAGGAGTTCTGAAGCCCAAGAGGGTAATGACCAATGGCGTGCTCCCGCACGGGGATCTCCTGATAATTGATTTCGGACCACGGATCCCTCACTTCATTGGTCATTGGTCATTGGTCATTCGCTTCCTTCTGTGCTGATTTTGCTGCCAATGCTGGCGCCGCCTGTTATCTCGGCGTGAGCTAGGTTTGCGGTACTCCACTCCGCCTACCGCCCACGCTGCGCCCACCGATGCCCCCAGTCGAAGTCACGACGCTCGACGCGCTCGCCGACCGCGCGGGGAGGCTCTATTCGCCGCCGGCGGTGGCGCTGGAGGTGCTTCGGCTGACGGACGACCCGAAGATCGACGGGCGGGCCCTCTGCAAATGCCTTGAAGGGGACCCGGCGTTGGCCGGTAAGCTGCTACGGGTGGTCAACAGCTCGCTGTACGGCCTCCCCCGCCAGGTGGCGAGCCTGACCGAAGCGATCGCGCTGTTGGGCGTTCAGCCGCTCAAGCTGCTGGTGCTCGGCTTCTCGATCCCCGACGACCTCGTCGCCGCCGCGACCGGCGAGGCGATGCAGCTCTACTGGACCGAGACGCTGACCGCGGCGGCCGCCGCTCGGCAATTCGCGGTCGAGGGCTGGGGCCGACTGGGTGACGAGGCGTTCGCCGTCGGGCTGATGCAGGGCGTCGGCCAGTTGGTGCTCTTCGAGCAGTTCGGCGAGGCCTACGCCACGCTCGTCAGCGGCGCCGCGCGTCGCGAGTCGAAGCACACCCTCGAAGGGCTCGAACGTGACGCGTTGGGCTTCGAACACCGCGAACTGTCGGCCGAGTTGGTGCGCCGCTGGCGATTGCCAGAGTCCTTCGCGACGGCGATCGGGCGTCAGGTCGATGGATTGCCGCTCGAGGATTTGCAGGGCGAAGACGCTTGCCTCGCGCAAGCGCTGCGGCTCGGCAACCTGCTGACTCGACTCCTGCTGTACCGCGACCTCGAGTCGCTGCCGAAGCTGATCAACGCGGCCGAGCGCTACGCCAACCTCAATCGCCGCCAGATCAACAAGATTGTCGGCTCGCTGTGCGAAGAGACGCGACAGCTCGCCGAGGCGCTCTCCGCGCCACTCATCGAGGGGCTCGACTACCAGCAGACGCTCGTCGAAGCCCACGCAAGACTTTCGCTGCTCTCCGAGCAGAGCGCCGTGCGGATGATGGGCATGTCGCGTTCCACCGAAGAGATGGATGAGGACGAACGCCTCTGCCGTGATCTGCTACTCGAAACGCGGCGGCTCTCGGCGGCGGTGCGGGTGATGGTCGCCGGCGGGCTGGAGCCACGCAATGACCCGTCGCACGAAGAAGCGAAGCCGGCACGCGCTCGACGCGGCGTCCCCGCGCCGGTCGAAATCTGCTCGCGCGACTGGCTGCTGGAGAAAACCGACGTGGCGATCGGCGACAGCCGAGAGACACGGTCGGGCCTGGTGCTGTCAGTCGTCGAGGCGTCGTGCGGAGACGCGAAGGCCGACGCCGACGTGATCGCGCTGCGGCAGTGGATCGACGAGTCGCCGTGGGCGAGCGACTTCGTGCGGGCCGTCTGGGCCCCGACGGCGCGCAACCGCGCGGTGGTGTGGATGACCGGGATCGACCGCATCGAGGTCAATCGCGTCTGGACGGCCGTGGGCATCGCGCTGCAGAAGGCGACGCCGATGACGCTCGACGTCGGCGTCGCGGGCGTCGCGCACCCGACGAAGGGCTTTCAGAGCGAAGGCCTACTCACCGCGGCCGAGCGCTGCCTAGCGGGCGCCATCGCGCAAGCGGGGCCATCGGTGAAGAGCATCGAGGTGTTTTGAAAGGGGAATGCGGAAAGGGGAATGCCGCGCAAGCGGGTGGAGGCTTTCCACTTTCCCCTTTCCGCATTCCCCTTTTGTGCTCCCTACCGCTTCCAGCCGCCGTAGTAGTGGCCGGTGTCGCCGTAGCGGGCGCCGCCGGCCGTGCTCGAGCTGGGCGCGGCGTAGCTGGTTTGCTGGACCTGGCGTTGCAGCTGTTGCATCTGCATCTGCTGCTGGCGGACGGCGTCGGCTTGGTCCTGCATCGGGCGCACGAACGTGTAGTAGTTCGGCGCGGAACGTTGGTCGTCGCCGCGGAACAGATTCAGGTAGGGGCTGATCGTCGGCCCGCTATTGGTCATGTTGAACGGCTTCGCCGAGTTCCCGATGGGGCGCGTCCGTTGGGCGCCGCCGCCGTTCGTGGCGGCGACTCGATAGCCGGCCGGCGCCGAGGGGTAAAGCACGCCCGTCTGACCAAGCGCGCCCATCGCCGTTTGCGGCCGGTAGGCGCTGGTCTGCTGAGCCTCGGCGAACGAGGCGGCGGTGAGCGTAACGGCGACGGCGACGATCGAGCGGAGCATCGGGGCGACCTCGTGGTCCAGAGGAGTTGGCGCGCAGCGGCGCGACGACACGCCCTCTACCATCGACCGCCGTGGCGCGGAATCTTTCGCGCAACCGTCAAGGTTTCGCAGGGGCTAGCAGCGCGGGCGCCGCTTGCTGCGCCGCTGCAACATCGAGATTCGCCAGCGCCGCGCGGACCTGCCGCAAGACGTCGTAACGCCACGGGCCGATGACGACGGCGACGCCGTGGTCGGGTTCGGCGACGCCCATGGCTCGCTCGATGGCGGCGAGGAGTTCAGGAACCCCAACGCCGTGCGGGGCGTCGGTCGCAACGACGGTGGGCGGGATCGTCTCGCCCGCGGGCGCGAGGTCGGCCTTGGTGGCGACTTCGACGATCGCGGCGTCGGGCGAAACTTCTCTCAGCAGTGAATCGTGCAGCGTGATCGACTCCGCTGAATCGAACGTCGCGGCCTCGCGCGCGACGACGACGATATCGGCCGAACGGAGCGTCGCGAGCGCGAGCTCGACGCCGGCGGCCTCGAGCGCGTCGTTGGTCGCGCGGACGCCGGCCGTGTCGGCGAGCGTCGCCGGCCAGCCGCCGATGGCGGTCGCGGCGGTGACCACGTCGCGCGTCGTGCCGGGCTGGTCGAAGACGATCGCGCGGTCGTAACCCACCAGCGCGTTGATCAGGCTGCTCTTGCCGACGTTCGGCGCGCCGGCAATCACGACACGCCACGGCCGCGTCAGATGGACGCCCAGCCGCTCGCGGCTTAGCAGGTCGTCGATGAGTTCAATCGCGCGTTCCGTCTCGCCTTCACGGACGAGTTGAACCACCGAATGCAACGCGGCTTCGAGCGCCCCGCCGAGTTGGTCGAGCAGAACCCCCGCGACGCGCTCGGTCGGTGCGTTCGAGAGCGCTAGACGTAGTTCGCTACCAAGGTGAGCCGTCGGCGCTAGCCGCGGGTGAGGCGCCGTTCGACAGGCGTCACCCGCGGCTAGCGCCGACGACTCAATTGACGCCATAATCGCTGCGGACGCGGCGACGCCGCCGTGGCAGTGGACTTCGACGCGGTCTTCGGCGGTGCGGACGACGACGAGCTCCTCGCCCGGCGCGTCGTCCTCGGCGCGACGCCAACGGCCGAAGCGGATGGCGTCGATCGGCGCTTCGGCAAGGGGTTGCGATCCTTCGAACCAGTGATCGACGAGCGTCGCGGCGTTGTCGCCGACGACTTCGACGACGGCGATCGCGCCGCGGCCGGCGGGCGTAAGGACGCGGACTTGCGCTGCTGCGCCGCTTTGAACGCCGCTTCCTGGCGGCCGCGGCTCAAACTGCCGGGGTGGGTCGTTGTTCACGACGCGGCTTCTGCCTTCAACGTGTCGGCGGCGATGGCGATGCCGGCGAGCGTCAGGTGGGGGATGTATCGCACCGACAGGTCGGGGCCGCCGATCAGCCGCGCGATCGACGGCGCCGCGCCGCCGGTGAAGAACACCTGCGGCGGGGCGGTGAGTCGGTCGCGTTGGCGGGCGATGAGTTCGCGGATCGCGCCGACCGCGCCCCAGAAGACGCCGGCACGGATCGCGGGTTCGGTGGAGCGGCCTACCGCGTCGGGTGATTCGTCGAGGTCGCCGAACTGGATGTCAGGAAGTCGATCGGTCTTCTCGGCGAGCGCGCGGGCGGCGAGCGTTGGGCCCGGCAGGATGGCGCCGCCTTCGAGCGCTCCGTCAGTAGCGATGAGATCGACAGTGATCGCGGTGCCAACGTCGATGACGATTGCGGGCCGGCCCTCGTGACGCAACCGATTGGCGGCGATGGCGGCCATGACGCGGTCGACGCCGATGCGCGACGGCTCGTCCACTCGCAAGACGATTGGCGCCGTCTCGCTCGCCAGTCGCTGCACGACGAAGCCATCGAGGAGCGACGCGATCGCCGCCTCGGCGGGGCGCGACACGCTCGCCAAAGCGACGCGCGGCCGGCTATCGCCGATGGCATGAAGCCAATCCCGCAAAGCGCCCGCGCAGAGGTCGCTGAGCGAACCGGTCAGCGTCTCGGCGGGCTCGGGGAGGAGCGGCGCAGCGATCGGCAGCGTCGCGCCTTGCGCCTCGGCGATGCAGGACGACGCCGCTTCGGCGAACAAGCCGAGCTTGACGCGGCTGTTGCCGATGTCGATGGCTAGGAGGCCAGTGGTGTTTTCGGTAGTGCTCACGATGCCCCTACGATACCACGGCAGGCTGGTCGCTTTCTTGCCCCCACTGGGACGACTAGGCTAGTAAGCCATTGTTCTGTAGGAGGCGTCGCCGACGCCGATTTCGCGCACCACGCCGCTTTGGGGTGGATGCCGTAATCGGCGTCGGAGACGCCTCCTACAGGGATTCTGTTTGCGTCAACGTCCCGAGCCCCGAATGTCCGCACCGACTGACCAAGACGCCATCGCCATCATCGGCGCCGGTATCGCCGGCCTTGCCGCGGCGCGTGTGCTCGCTCGGGCGGGGGCGTCAGTGCAGGTCTTTGATAAAGGTCGCGGCGTTGGCGGGCGGGTCTCGACGCGGCGGGACGATGCTCTCGCTGGTGGTGGCCGGCAGTTCGATCACGGCGCGCAGTACTTCACTTGTGAGTCTGACAAGTTCGCTGCGCAGGTCGCCGATTGGGTCGCCGCCGGCCTGGCGGCCGAGTGGACGGGGCGGCTGGCGGTAATCGACTGCGACCTGGACGCCTGCCGCTTGGCCGACCCGCCGCAGGCGAAGCAACGCTACGTCGGCGTCCCCGGGATGAACGCGATCGCGGGGCGGCTGGCCGACGACGTCGCCGCCGCGGGCGGCCGAGTAACGACCGGTGTACGGGTCGCGCCACTCAAGCGGGGCGATGGCCGTTGGCGCCTAGCGGCGGAATCGGGCGAGCCGCTGGGCGACTTCGCCAAGGTCCTGGTGACCGCCCCGGCGCCCCAGGCGGCCGAGCTGCTGACCCCGTCACCCGCCCTGTCGAACGCCGCCAAAAGCGTGCGGATGTCGGGCTGTTGGGCGGCGATGGTCGCCTTCGACGGCCCGATTGCGACGGAGATCGATGGCGCGTTTGTGAACGGTCCGCCCGAGGCCACGGCGCTGAGCTGGTTCGCCCGGGAGGGGTCCAAACCGGCCCGTTCGGAGGGCGCCTCGGAAGGGCCCGTAGGAGGCTCTCAGTGGGTCCTGCATGGCTCGCCGGCGTGGACTGAGTCAAACCACGCCATCACCCCTGAACGGGCCTTAGAAGGCCTCCTAGAGGCCTTCTGGAAGGCCCTGGGGCTCCCTCCCCAGCCGGTCGCCTACGCCGAGGCCCACCGTTGGCGTTTCGCCCTCCCGGAGAACCCGTTGGCCGCCCGAGCCATCTCCGATCAGGCCCTTGGCCTGTACGCCGCCGGCGACTGGTGCGGGGGCCCGCGGGTCGAAGGGGCCTACCTCAGCGGCCTAGCCGCCGCCGAGGCGATGCTATCGCGGGCGGCGACTGTCTAGCGGCGCCGATTCGTGAGCGTCTGAGCCGTGGGCGCGGGAGATCGATTGGGAACTCTCCCTGGTGAAGCGGCGTCCCAGTAGCGTCGCCAAGCAGCATTACCAACCGGAGGGGACACGCTGGCGAAACGAAAACCCCGGACAAGCCTGCTGGCCTGCCCGGGGCGAGTCGTATCAGAGATGCCGTACTTGAGTGTGCGCCGTACTCCACTCTGCAGAACCGACGAGGGCTCATTGAGGAACAGTCAAAGCTGATTCCGCAGAGTGTTTCGCTTCTCCGGGGCATTGCACCCCGGAGCTGGGTCAGACGTGGACCGTTATCACAGTGGTCAACAAAGCGGGTTCCGGTCCGCGTCTGAACGCGAAGATAGTTGGCGGATGGCTGTCTGTCAGGCCTTTTGCACAAAAGTTAACAAAAAACCCTGTAGCCCTGGTGACACCGCTGGCGCGGATTCTAGAGGGACGAGGGGTTGAGGGACGGGGGACGAGGGGACGCGCGAGCGGCCTCCGGTCTTTCCCTCAGCCCCTCAATTCCTAATCCCTAGCCCCTCCCTCTTCAGTCCAACGGCTTCACCCAAATCTGGCGGAAGCGGACCACGCTCCCTGGGTCGTGGCCCTGAAGGGCGAACGTCCCCTTGTCGATCTTGCGGCCCGCCATGCGGCCTTCGCGCTCGACGCCTTCGGGCTCGGTGTAATCGACGGTCACCTTGCCGTTGACGCGCACCGTGATGTGCTTGCCTTTGACGGTGATGTGCTCGACGTACCAGTCGCCGTCCTCGACGGGTGACACGTCCATCACGTCAACGATGCCGTAGAGGCCGCCCGTCTTGCGCGGGTCGCCGTGCGACTGGTTGACCTGCACCTCGTAGCCCTTCATCGGCCAGTCGGTCTCTTGGTACTCGGTGTGGAAGTAGACGCCCGAGTTGGCTTGCGGCTCGGTCTGCACCTCGACCCACAGCTCGAAGTCCTTGAACTCTCCGTCGTTGACGTCGCCGGTGTAGAAGAGGTGCGAGCGATCGCCGTGCACGACGATCAGGCCATCCTCGACCTTGAAGGTGTCCTTGTTCTCGCTGGCGGTCCAGCCGGTGAGGTCCTTGCCGTTGAACAGCTTCGTCCAGCCGTTCGCTTCGGAGGGCGTGGTCGCGATCGGCAATTCATTGTCACCCGACGCTTCGACCGCCGTCGTGCTGTTGGGTGTCAGAGCGTTGTCGGGGACGAAGACGGCGGAGTCACCTGCCCCGTCCTGGGCTGTCGCCAACGAAGCACAGGCGAGCAGGGCGCAGCCAGCGAGAGTTCGGTACATCAGGGGTGCGTTCCTATCGGGGGAGTAAAGTAATCCGCGAACGAAGAGCCTCGGACTCCCGAGGTTAATCGCCCGACAGTGTGAGAACCAGCCTGCGGCCGCCGGCATGGTTGCGGTGTTCACACAACGTGATCCCTTGCCACGTGCCGAGCGCCAGCCGCCCATCACACACGGGGATCGACAGGCTGGCGCCCAGCAGCGACGCCTTCACGTGGGCCGGCATGTCGTCGGGCCCCTCGCAGGTGTGCGTGTGCGGGAACGTCTCCGGCGCGAGGTGGTTGAACGCTTGTTCAAGGTCGTGTCGCACGTCCGGGTCGGCGTTCTCGTTGAGTGTCAGGCTCGCCGAGGTGTGCTGGATGAACACGTGCAGCAGGCCGACCTTCGTCTCACTGATCTGCGGCAACGCCTCGACGACACGCCGGGTGAAGAGATGAAACCCCCGCGGCAGCGGCGGCAGGTCGAGCGTCGTCTGGGACCAGGGCATGATGCGGGCGGTGCTAGCGTGAGGTGTCGAGGCAATCTTACCACATCGAACGCGGCCGCTGCGTGGCTGTTGTGGGAGGGGTCTGGAGACGCCTCCCACAGGGAACTCGGGTTGTTCCGTTTCGGTCCAAAGTGCTACGCAACGTATTCGAATCCATCGATTGCGAGACTCCCCAGCATGCCACGCCCCGCGATCAGCGTTGTCCTGCCCGTCTACAACGGCGAGCGCTACCTGCGCGAGACGCTGGCCAGTTTGCGTTGGCAGTCGTTCGCCACTTGGGAGGCGGTCTGTGTCAACGATGGGTCGACCGATGGCTCGCTCGACATCCTCCGTGACTACGCCGCGGCGGACCAGCGCTTTCGGATCATCGATCAGCCCAACGGCGGCATCGTTGCGGCGCTCAACCGCGGGCTCGCCGAAGCGCGGGCCGATTGGGTTGCACGGCTCGATGGCGACGACATCGCGTTGCCGCACCGGTTCAAGACGCAGCTCGACTTCGTGCGACGCCGCCCCGAGACGACGGTCGTCGGCTCGGCGGTCACGACGATCGACCCCGAGGGGGACGTGCTGCGGACGCTGCCGTGTGTGACGGAGCACCAGGCCATTGAGAACGCGCTGTTAGCCGGCGACGCGCCGATCGCGCACCCAACCGTGCTCGTGCGGCGCGACGCCGTGCTCGCCGCGGGCGGCTATCGCAGCGCGTACGAGTGGGTTGAGGACGCCGACCTCTGGCTACGGCTCGCGCGCGAAGGTCGGCTGGCGAACCTCGCCGAACCGTTGGTGCGTTATCGATTGCACGCCAACTCGGTTTGCTGGACGAAGCGCGCCGAGCAACAGCAGCGGCTCGCGCGCTTGCTGCGCGAAGCCCGCGCCGAGCGCGGCCTGCCGCCGCTCCCCGAGCGTGAAGCGTCGCAGCGCCCGCTCTCCGACCCGCGCGGCAAGTGGGCCCGTCAAGCGGCCCGCGACGGACGCGTCGGCGTGGCGATGAAGTGGGTGCAGCGGCTCGTCGCCGACAAGCCGTTGGCGCCGAGCAGCTGGCGCATCGCCGCGGAGACAGCTTTGCGTGGAGCGATTGCCGTTGCGACGGGGCGGCGCGAGCGGTTGCCGGTGTTGCCGGATTGGCGGGAGTTCGATTGCGTGGCGAGCGGCGCCGCGCAGCCGCGAGCGGCGTGAGGTTTTGTTGAGCCGCCGTGCGGAGGTTCGATTACAGTGCGGGCATGTTCGATTCGCCCCTCGACCGTCACCGCCGCACGAAGCGATCGATGCTGCCGTTCTGGCTGCTGATCGTGACGATTCTGATCGTCTTCGGTTACTGCCTCTACGCGACGGTGGGCCCCAACCCGCCGATCATCGTCAGCAAAGCGACAACGCACCTGACAACGCCGCTCGGCAAAGACGGCCTGCCCGACTACGCCGCGGTGCTGCTGGCCGACGCGATGAAGGGCGTGACGCCGGAGACGAACGCGGCCGTGCCGTTGCTGGAGTCGATGGATATCGAGGAGTTCGACAAACTCGAGCCGTCCGAGAAGGACAATCTCAAGCTTGTCTTCGACAAGATTGGCGCTGCGTGGCCGCCGGATGAAACCCGAGCGATTCCTTCACTGTTCTCGAAGGAAGTGAGAATTGGGGCAGTGCGACTCTATCGAGAGCGAGTCCCGCGTCCTGCGGACATAGAGATCGTGAACATCGGAAGCGGCGGCAACGATTCAGAAGTTGATGAGTCTGTAGTAGAGCCATGGGATGACGACTGCTGCGGCATCTCGGATGAAGACTTCTGGCGTTTAAGCGAGGAGGAGGTCGCCAATGACGAGCGAGCCCGGTTTTACTATGACAGCATGCTTGACCGGCCTTGGTCACAGAACGATCTACCGTTCGTAGCCGACTGGTTTCATGAGAACGCCGAGACGATCAATGCCATTGTCGCGGGGCTTGATCGACCGGAGTGGGCATTGCCGAAATCTGGCTGGATCCGTGGGGAACGCGATCCGAGCAACTGGCTTGATATCTTCGCCATGACGGGTTCGCGTCAGATCGCCCGTACACTTCTGGTGCGAACGCTCTACGACATCGGCGAACAAGATTGGCAGGCGGCGCGTCGCGACGGGCTGGCGATCATGAAGCTTGCGACGCACCTTGCCAACGATGTTTTCGTAATCGATCAACTCGTCGCCAACGCCATCGACGGGATGGCTGCTTCCGCAATTCGGCGGATTGCTCTGGATCTGGAGACGCCCGCCGACGAATTGCGAGCGCTACTGAAGGAGTTTGATGCAATCGGACCAGCCAGCCGAATGAGCGACACGATGGATAGCGGGGAACGCTACTACTGTTTGAATGAAGTGATAACTTGCGCCAATTCCAGTGACCTCGGCGAACGCCTAGTCGGGACCATGAGCATGACGACGTTCCAGGCCGAGCCGCTACCGGCGCTCGTCCATCAAACACTGTGTCGATGCTCTGTCGATTGGAACGTCGTCCTCCGGCGGTTCAATACAATGTACGATCAGGTGGTTGTCGCCGCGAAGATTACAAATGGTCGCGATCGTCGCATCGCTCTGCAGCCCATCGACGCCGAGATTGGTGCGGCTCAAGAGAGGGTGCAGAGCACGGCGTCGGGCTTGGGCCGAATGTGGACCTCCGCCGCGCGCGGCGAGCTTGCGGCGGATGTCCTTCAGTCACAGTCTTTCTTTGGGTTTGAACAGTATTTTGCGATCGAGGATCGCAACCGAATCGATCGCGCTCTAACTCGCACGACTATCGCCCTCGCCATCTACCGCGCCGAGCACGGCGAGTACCCCGAATCGCTCGACGACCTCGCGCCAGATGTTCTACCGACAGCGCCGGTCGATCCCGTCTATGGCGATCCGTTGAGCTACCGCCGAACCGACGGCGGGTTCCTTGTCTACTCGCTCGGCTTCAACGGCGTCGATGACAACGGCAGCAACGACGGCGAGTCGTTGGGGTATGGGTTCGAAGTCTTTGAGGGGATTCGGACCGACGAGATGGACGACGAGACCGAAGCCGCCAACCTCACCGCAAAGATCCCCAAGGGCGCCGACGACCTCTCGCTCCGTGTTCCGCTACCGATCAAGCCTTGGCCGTGGGAGAGGGCGACGGGGGAGGGGAGCGACGACGCGGCTAGTGATCCGTTGATGGCGGACTAGAAGTCTTCGCAGCCGGTTCTCACTCTGAGCCGTCAAGCGAAGGGGTCGTGCTTTACGCTGCACCAAACGCACAACGGCGGGGCGCAGCTTTCGTTGCGCCCCGCCGCTGGTTGCCCCATCCCCAGTTGTGGATGGCCCTCTTGTGGACGGCCCGGTTGCGGCGTGCCGACTATTCGGACAGACGCACCAAGCCCTCGGCGGTCTTCGATAGCTCGCCCATCGTGATCGATTGCTCTTCGATCGCGGCGGCGACGGTGTTGGTGTTGCCCGATACCTCGGTGACGCTCTCGGTGATCAGGCGGATCGACTCGGCCACCTCGGAGATACGGGTCTGAATCTCCTGGACCGATTGCTCGATGCTCTGCGTCGCGTTGGAGGTCTCGGACGCCAGGTCCTTCACCTCGTTGGCGACCACCGCGAAGCTGCGGCCCGACTCGCCGGCGCGGGCGGCCTCGATCGTGGCGTTGAGCGCCAGCAGGTTCGTCTGGTCGGCGAGTTCTTGGATCACGCCAACGACCTTGCCGATCGCGCGGCTGCTCTCTTGCAGGGCGTCGGTCGCGGCGGTCGAGGTCTGGGCGTGCGACTCGGCCTGCTGGGCGAGCGTCGCCGTGCGGGCGATGTTCTTGCTGATCTCTTCGATCGTCGCCGCCATCTCGGTCGTGCTGGTCGCGACGCTATGGCCGACGGTCTGGGCTTCCTTCCTGGTGCGGAGCTGGTCAGTGATGACGCTCCAGGTCGCCATCGCGCCGATGTACTCGCCCTTGGGGTTGGTGATCGGGCTGACGAGCAAGTCGAGCGAGTCCTCGCCGACCTGGATGATGGTCTGCACCGGCAGGTTCGACGGGTCTTGCAGCACGCGGCGTTGGTGCGACGGGTCCTTGTGGAACTGGTCGATACAGGTTCCGACGATCCGATCGACCGACACCGGCAGCTGGTGTTGGATGCTGCGGAGCGTCTTGAACGACGCGGGGTTCATGTAGCGGATCACGAGGTCGCGGTCGGCGAACATCACGTTGATCGGCAGGTTCTCGACCATGTTCGCCAGCCGCTCGGCCTCGACGCCAGCGGACTTGGTGGCGGTGATATCCGAGGCGATCTTCACGATCTTCACCACGCGGCCCGTCTTGTCGAGCACCGGGTTGTACGAGGCCGAGATCCAAATCTCCTTGCCGCTCTTGGTGATGCGCTTGAACTCGCCGGCGGCGAGCTTGCCGGCGGCGAGGTCGCTCCAGAAGACGCGGTAGGAGTCGGTCTTGCTCTCGGCCGGATCGACGAAGAGGCGATGGTGCTGGCCGCGGATTTCGCCGAGCGTGTAACCCAGCACCGACAGAAAGTTCTCGTTGGCGTCGAGGATATCACCCTGCGGCGTGAACTCGATGATCGCCTGGGCGCGGCCGAAGGCGTCGAGGACGGCGCGGGCGTCGTCGGCCGAGTTGTCGCTAGCTGCCTCGGCGGGGATGCGCGAGGTTTTCGTCTTGGTCATGAACATGATCGGGGTCTCAACGGAACGGAGAGGGAGGGGTGCGTGTGCGGGGCGGGACGCCGCGTCGGGGCCGTGACGCCACGAGAGGTTGGGTCAATAACCGGCGCCACGCGGCAGAGACGTTGGAAACCACACGAGGCAGCGCAACCGCTACAGCCGTTGTGGGCGTCGCGAAGAAGGGGCGAGAAACCGCTCCAGAGACCGGCGCAGACGGCGCCGACGGCACAAACCGGCGATAAGAAGGCGGCGCGAGAGCGCCGCAAGATTTCGGATATTTTTATGCGCGGCGTTCGGGTTGAGCCGCGCGTAGTGATCGTGGCGAGGCGCGCGACGTTAGTCGTCGGTGGGAAGCACCATTCGATCTAACGCGACAACAGGCGCACACCGACGACTAACGTCGCGCGCCTCGCCGTCAATCGCAGGCGATGTGCATTGCGCCGCTCCCAAAAGCAACAGCGGCGGGGAATCGCGAGGATTCCCCGCCGCCGTTTGCCCCATCCCCTGATGTGGAGCCGACTATTCAGAGAGACGCACCAAGCCCTCGGCCGTCTTCGACAGTTCGCTCATCGTGATCGATTGCTCTTCGATCGCGGCGGCGACGGTGTTGGTGTTGCCGGAGACCTCGGTGACGCTCTCGGTGATCAAGCGGATCGACTCAGAGACCTCGGCGATGCGGGTCTGAATCTCTTGGACCGACTGCTCAATGCTCTGCGTCGCGTTCGAAGTCTCGGACGCTAGGTCCTTCACCTCGTTGGCGACCACGGCGAACGAACGGCCGTTCTCGCCGGCGCGGGCCGCTTCGATCGTGGCGTTGAGCGCCAGGAGATTCGTCTGGTCGGCGAGCTCTTGGATCACGCCAACCACCTTGCCGATCGCGCGGCTGCTCTCTTGCAGGGCGTCGGTAGCGGCGTTGGACGTCTGGGCGTGGTTCTCGGCCTGCTGCGCCAGGGTGGCGGTGCGGGCGACGTTCTTGGAGATCTCTTCGATGGTCGCCGCCATCTCGGTCGTGCTGGTCGCGACGCTGTGACCGACGGTCTGGGCTTCCTTCTTGTTGCCTTGCTCGGCCTGGACTTCCTTGGTGATGTCTGAGGCGAGCTTCACAACGCGGACGACCTGACCCTGGGCGTTGAGCACGGGGTTGTACGAAGCCAAGATCCACACCTCACGCCCGCCCTTGGCGAAGCGTTGGAAGCGGCCGGCAAAGAACTCGCCCTGACGCAAGCGGCTCCAGAACGAGGTGTACTCGCCGCTGGCCGTGTAGGTGGGGTCGCAGAACATCCGGTGGTGCTTGCCGCGAACCTCGTCGAGCGAGTAGCCGAGCGTCGACAGGAAGTTGTCGTTGGCCTTGATGATGACGCCGTCCGGCTCGAACTCGATCATCGCCTGCGAGCGGCTCAACGCATCGATCAGAGCGGTCTGCTCGAGCATCAGCTGCTTGGTAGCGGTGATGTCCGAGGCGATCTTGACGACCTTCAAGACGCGGCCCGTCTCGTCGAGCACGGGGTTGTAAGAGGCCGAGATCCAGATCTCCTGGCCGCTCTTGGTGACCCGCTTGTACTCGCCCGCGGAGAATTTGCCGCGGGCCAAGTCATTCCAGAACAACTGGTAGGCCGTCGATTTGCTCTCGGCCTGATCGACGAAGATCCGGTGGTGCTGACCGCGAATCTCGCCGAGCGTGTAGCCGACAACCGAGAGGAAGTTCTCGTTGGCGTCGAGGATCTCGCCCTGCGGGGTGAACTCGATGGTCGCCTGGGCCCGGCCGAAGGCGTCGAGGACTGCCTGCGCGTCGTTCGGGGCGGGGGTTTCGACCGCGGGGATGCGCGAGGACTTCGTCTTCGTCATGAACATGCTGGAACTCTCAGAAAACGGTGGGCGGGGAGGGTGGGCCGCCGAGCGGGGTGTGAACCCCCGTTGGCGGGCATGCCGTAATCTGGGTTAGCCCGGCGCGCCCCGCCTTGGCGCGGATACGGCAAGTACGGCCAGAGTTCCGGGGTCAAAACCGATAGGCGCGGAGGATCCCGACCCGAATCGAGCCGAAAACGCCCCGAAGAATCCGCGTTATTTACCCAATCCATCGCCACACGGGCGTGGCTCTCTTCCGGGACTTTTTAGTAAGTTTTTAGCCGCTGACGGCGGGTATTGCGGATCGGTACGATTGTGCCTACGGATGGCCGCGAAGGCCGTGATAGCGAAGTTCGAATATTGACGGACCAACTGGACGACCCAGCCCGCCTTCGCTCGACGGCGTCAACCCGCCAATTATCATGAAGACCCCCGCCGGCGGGCGCCTTCGGCTTGCCACCCCTCCCCGTCTACGATGGCTCATCCCTTCGCTCACTCCGTCCTTTCGCAGTCGCCCCTCGCATGAAGATCGCAGTCATCGGCACCGGCTACGTCGGCCTCGTCACTGGCACCTGTTTCGCCAACAGCGGTAACGACGTCACCTGCATCGACATCGATGAGAAGAAGATCGAGCGGCTCAAGGGGGGCGTCATCCCGATCTACGAGCCGGGCCTCAAGGAGCTCGTGCTTCGCAACGCCGAGGACGGACGCCTGCACTTCACGACCGACACCGCGGCGGCGGTGAAGACAGCCGAGATGATCTATCTGGCCGTCGGCACGCCGCAGGGGGATGACGGCGCCGCGGACCTGTCGGCGATGTGGGCCGTCACCAAGGCGATTGCCCCGCACCTGCGTGAGGACGCGATCGTCGTCACCAAGAGCACGGTCCCGGTGGGCACCAACGCCCGCATCTTCGCCATTCTGAAAGAGTTGACCGGCCGTGAGTGCCACGTCGCCAGCAACCCCGAGTTCCTCAAGGAAGGTGCGGCGATCGACGACTTCATGAAGCCAGACCGCGTCGTGGTCGGCGTCCGCGACCCCGAGGTCGGCGAGAAGCTCCGCCAGCTCTACGCGCCGTTCTTGCGGACCGAGAAGCCGTTCCTGGTGATGTCGCCCGAGTCGGCCGAGATGACGAAGTATGTCGCCAACGCGCTGCTCGCCACCAAGATCAGCTTCATCAACGAGATGGCCAATCTCTGCGAGAAGATGGGCGGCGACATCAACGACGTCCGCCGCGGCATCGGCCACGACAGCCGCATCGGCTTCGCGTTCTTGTTCCCCGGCGTCGGCTACGGCGGCAGTTGCTTCCCCAAAGACGTCCGCGCGCTCACCGCGATGACCGAGGACAAGGGAAACCTCCCCGAGATGCTCCGCGCGGTCGACAGCGTCAACGAACGGCAGAAGACGGTGCTCTTCAACAAAGTCAAGTCGCACTTTGGCGATGATTTGGCCGGCAAGAGAATCACGGTCTGGGGCTTGGCGTTCAAGCCCGAGACCGACGACATTCGCGAGGCGCCGGCGCTGGTGCTCATCAAGCAACTGCAGGACGCCGGCGCCACGATCGTCGCGCACGACCCCGAGGCGATGGAGAACGTCGCCAAGGAGACCACCGGTATCGAATTCTGCGAGTCGATGACCGAAGCCGTGAAGGGCGCCGACGCATTGTGCATCTGCACCGACTGGAAGGCGTTCAGCCAGCCCGACTTCGCCGAGATGTACCAGCTGATGGCGTCACCGGTCGTCTTCGACGGCCGCAACCTCTACGACCCGGCGCGCATGAAGGCGCGTGGCTTTTGCTACCACAGCATCGGCCGCGTCGCGGTCGATGGCCGCAAAGCGTGAAGCGATCGAGCGTTCGTCAGCAGCGTTACGCGTTTAAGTTAGCCGCCTTACACAACGGCGCCTCGGCCCCGAAAAGCCGCGGCGCCGTTGTTCTTTTCGGGGGTTCGTCAACTCAGGGGGCCTTCCTAAAGTTCCCCCTGTGGGCTGGGTCTCATCGAAGCAATCGACGTTCCGCATGACAGGAGGGGCTAAACAATGACGCATCGCTACACGACTCTCGCCGCCAGACGAACCGCGTTTACGCTCGTCGAACTGTTGGTCGTGATCGCGATCATTGGGGTGCTCGTCGCGCTGCTCTTGCCGGCGGTGCAAGCGGCGCGTGAGGCGGCGCGGCGGACGCAGTGCAACTCACAGCTCAAGCAGATCGGATTGGCGATCCAGAGCTACCACGACGCCAACGGACAGTTCCCAACAGGCCGCACCTCGACCGATGAGTTTGGGGTGTCCTGGGCGTACGCGATCCTGCCGCAAATCGAAGAGCAATCCCTTTACGATGCGTTCGACCCGAGTCAGCCGGTTCACTCGGAGGCCAACGCGACGGCAATGCGGACGCCGATCGCTGTCTACGCCTGCCCTAGCCGTGGACCCGCGACGGCCGATCGCGACTTCGACAACAACGAACAGGGCGCGGGCGCCAACGGCGAACCCCGCGGCGTCGCCGTCCGGGGCGACTACGCCGCCAATGCCGGACTCGAAGAGGACACCGGCATGGAAGACTCGGACTACCTCGAGGGTGAGGTCGACTTCCGTAGCGGCCACGTCGACTGGTCGCTTTCAGGGCCGATCTTCAGCAACTCGAAGATCGAGTCCCGCAATGTCACCGATGGGATGTCGAAGACACTCGCAGTTGGTGAGAAGTTCATCCCGCAAACCGAGGGGGATTGGGACGACAAATTCATCCACGCCGCCCAGGGCGATACGTGCTTCCTCGCGTCAGACAATATCACCACGATCATGCGCGGGACCGAGGACGGCCTTGGTGACTCGTCGGATCGCATCGAACAGGGCAGGCGTAACCAAGCGGCCCAGCTTTTCGGCGCGAGCAATCACCCGGGGATCGTGATGTTCGCCTTCCTCGATGGACACACCGAGGCGATTAGCACTGGCCGCAGCGGCCGGGCCGAGACGATCAACCCCAACCAGATCCGCGACGTCCCCAGCAGTCTCGACGCTGAGGACCAGGGGCTGATCGACCAATGGGGCTGGCTGATGGCGATGAGCACCATCGCCGGCGAAGAGGTCTGGACGGACTGAGACGCCCAAGAATCCAACAGGATCTTCGCCAATAATCGTGACCGATTGGCGAACGGCTCGATGCTAGGCTGATTTGCGCGGTGGCTGATGCCGCCGCCAAAGCGTCGAAATCCGGGGCCGGGCGATGGACCAGAAAGAGATCACCAGGCCGAATGGCGGAATTCGGATAACTGGTACTTCGGCATCTACAACAGCCCTCGAGATACCCGCGTATGGGTCGCAAAGCGGATCCCATGGACCGGCTGGACGCTGAACTTCGCCCACCGCGCGGCGTGGATCTGGACCTTTGGCGTTGTTGTGCCTGCTTTCGTGGTTGCCTTTGTCGTAACTGCGGTATCCATAGCTGTATTCAAGTAGAGGCCACGTCGCCGCTACACATCGACAGCTAGGTGGGGAGTCAAACCAGTAGCGGCCCGCCCTCTCGCTCTTCCCACGCCTTTCGCACCTCGCCTAAGCCGTAGACGCAGAGCTCGAACTCTTGGCTGAGGCGTTCGAGCAGTTCGCTCGGCGCCGTTTCGCGATCGACCTGGATGCGGCTCGCGGCGGCGTAGCTGCGTTTGCCGAGCTCACGGTAGTTGAGCAGCGCATCCTTGCCGCCGAGGTGCTTGTTGCGCGCCGCGATGTCGGGGAAGACGCCGGTCCAGAAGAGCGTGAAGTCGCCGATGTGGCGGTGGAGCTGCCGCTTGGCGGGGCCGCGCCGGGCCTCGGCCTCGGCAAGCATGTCGGCGACCTGCGTGAGGCGTTCGCCCCGCACACTGCGGACGGAGTAGATGTCGTCCGACGCCAGGAACCGCGACAACAGCGCGGCGATGTAGTCGATCAGCGGCGGGTCGGCAACGCCCAGCTCGACCATGAAGGCCTGCTCGGTGACGCCGGCAAAGAACCGTCGGGCGGCCGACGCTTGCTGTTCGGCCTCGGGACGATCGTCTCGCATGGTTGGTCGCTCTCCGTGTGACGCTCGGCGGATGAACGCCGCGCCCGTGGGGAGCGAACCACTGTGTGCGATCGGTTGGAGCGCCGTCGTAGCAATCTCGTGGCGCCGGCCCCAACCGCCGACCGTGGCCCCGACCCCGCCCCTGATAGAGAGAGGTCACACCCTCGGACGCGCCGTTGTGGATACGCGGCTGGTAACGCGAATGGTCGATCACGCCGCCAGCCGCCGCCTGTGGCAGCTACCAATATTCTACCTGGCGAGTTTGGTCGATGCCAAAATCGGGCCAGCAAATTGCATCGGCCCGTCGGAGGGCATGGCTGGAGAGATTTACCACAGAGGCACTGAGAGCACGGAGGAAGCACTGAGACAAGACTAACAGGATGGCCAGGATCGGTCTGCGAACGTGGACAATCCCTTTTCCAGTAGATCCGGTCAAACTCTCTGTGCGTCCTCAGTGTCCTCTGCGTCTCTGTGGTTACTTGAGAGCCGCCAGTAAGGTCGCCACGTAGTCGCCGACTTCCTTCAGCACTTCGGCTTGCGGGCGGGTCGCGGCTTCGGCGACGCGCTTGACGATGGCCGAGCCAACGATTAGGCCGTCCGCTACGGGGGCCAGCAACTTCACGTGCTCCGGTTTGCTGACGCCGAAGCCGATGCAGATCGGCAAGTCGGTCTGCGTCCGCAGCCAGCCGACGTTGTCCACCAGTTGCGGCGGCAGCTCGGTGCGTTCGCCCGTGATGCCGGCCACCGAGACGTAGTAGACGAAGCCGGTGGACGTTTCGCAGATCCGCACCGCCCGTTCTCGCGGCGTAGTGGGCGTCACGAGCTGGATCAGCGACAGCCCGCGCGCGGCGGTCACCTTCGCGAGCGCCGCCGACTCGTCGAGCGGCAGGTCCGGTACGATCAGTCCCGCGACGCCGCGCTCGGCCACGTCGTCGCAGTACTTCTCAACGCCGTGGCGGTAGATGATCGCGTAGCTGACCATCGTCACCACAGGAGCAGGCAAAGCCGGGCACGTCTCGCCGAGCATCTCCAAGATCGAAGCCAGCTTGATCTTCTTGTTCAGAGCCCGGGTGTACGACGCCTGGATGACAGGCCCGTCGGCGATCGGGTCGCTGTAGGGGACGCCCACCTCGCAGAGGCTCGCCCCCCGGCCAACGACCTCCCGCAGCACCGCGGCGGTGAAGGCCACGTCGGGGTCGCCGGCGGTAACGAACGGCATCAGGGCCTTGCGGCCTTCGGCGCGGAGCTTGGCGAAGAGGTCGGGGATCGCGGGCATTGCGATGGCGGAATTTGGATTGCGGATTGCGGATTGCGGAAGTCGACTACGGCGAGTCGTCGGGGCGGAGCCGCATCTTCTCGATTCGGCGGGCCGAATGGTAGAGCCGGAGGATGCGAAGCTCTCTCCCGGCTTGTTCGTAGAACAGCAGATAACGACCGATGAGCACGCGGCGGCAGCCGCCGACGCGGTGGTCTCGTTCACCTTGGGTCGGCTGAGCGCACAGCAAGTGAATGCGGCGATCAACTTCATCGACAAAGCGGTCGGCTGCCTCGGCGCTGTCCGCAGCGATGTGCTTCCAGATGGCGCCGAGGTCTCGGCGTGCCGGACCAGTAAAGATCGGCTGAAGCATCAACGGCCGCCGTGCTGCTGATGCATCTCAGCAAGAAACGCATCCTTGTTCCACGGGGCCACGTCACCTTGGGCGATGGCCTCTTCGGCCTCCTCTAGCCCCCGCCGCATGTACTCGATGTGCTCGGCGTCGGCCTCGGGAACCGCGGGCTCCTCGAAAATTACGTACTGCTTGTTCGTCTTGGGGTCGCGAATACGAAGACAATGGTCTTCCGACTGGGCGAGCGCTTCGACTTGTTCGGGCGTGATCTGGACCATGGCAATGCTCCGGTTGGTTAACCGTAGTTTACTCCCTTCAACCGCGCGATCTCCATCGCGTCCTTGTCCCCACGCCCGCTTAGGCAGATAACCACGATGTCGTCCTTCGAGCGCTTCGCCGCTAGTTCCATCGCCTTGGCGATGGCGTGCGACGTTTCGAGCGCGGGCATGATCCCTTCGTGCGACGCGCAGGCGTCGAACGCCGCCATCGCTTCGTCGTCGCGGCAGCTCGTGTACTGCACGCGGCCGGCGTCCTTCCAGTAGCTGTGCTCGGGGCCCACGCCCGGATAGTCGAGGCCCGCCGACATGCTGTGGACGTCGCACGTCTGGCCGTCCTCGTCCTGCATGACGTACGAGAAGCTGCCGTGCAGCACGCCGGGCTGGCCGTAGGTGAGCGGGCTGGCGTGGTCGCCGGGATTGGCGGAGCGTCCGCCCGCTTCGACGCCCACCAGCTCGACGCCTTTATGCTCAACGAACGGATAGAACATGCCCGCCGCGTTCGAGCCGCCGCCGACGCACGCCACCACAAGGTCCGGCAGCCGGCCGAGCCGCTCTTGGCACTGGGCGATCGTCTCCTTGCCGATCACCGACTGGTAGTCGCGCACGATCCGCGGGAACGGGTGCGGACCGACGACCGAGCCGAGGATGTAGTGCGTCGTCTCGACGCTCGACATCCAGTCCCGCATCGCCTCGTTGACGGCGTCTCTTAAAGTGCGCGAGCCGCTGGTGACGGGCCGCACTTCGGCGCCGAGGAGCTTCATCGCAAAGACGTTCGGCGACTGTCGGCGGATGTCCTCTTCGCCCATATAGACGATGCAATCCAGGCCGAAGTGCGCGCACGCCGTGGCGGTGGCGACGCCGTGCTGGCCGGCGCCCGTCTCGGCGATGACACGCTTCTTGCCCATCCGCATCGTCAGTAGCGCCTGGCCGAGCGTGTTGTTGATCTTGTGGGCGCCGGTGTGGTTGGTGTCCTCGCGCTTGAAGTAGATCTGGGCGCCGCCGCACTTCTCGCTGAGCCGCTGGGCGTGATAGAGCGGCGACGGCCGCCCCACGAAGTCTCGCCACAGCACGGCCAGCTCGTCCTGGAACGCTTGGTCCTTGACGGACTTCTCGTACTCGGCCGTCAGCTCTTCGAGCGCCCGCATCAGCGTCTCGGGCACGTAACGACCGCCGTAAGCCCCAAACCGCCCAAGGGCGTCGGGGAGCGTCGTGGGAACGGCAGTGTCTAAGGAAGTCGTGCTCATCGGTTATCCTGGTGGGGTAAGCCGTCTATTGTCGGCTGGAGCGGCTCGGCGGGCAAGCGGACGGGAACCGCCAAGACGCCAGGAACGCCAAGGATCGCCAGGGGATTTCACCGCGGAGGACGCGGGGGACGCGGAGAGAGGGAATGGGTGTGGACGAGCGGTCTCAATCACTATCGGAACTTGTCTATCGTCATCGGGCGATTTGGGCGCCTGCGGTTTGGTTTGGCGCCGTGGTGTCGATCGAGTTTGCCCTCAACGCGGCGGTCTACTTCCCAATCCCACGACCAATCCTGCAATGGCTGCTTTGGACAGGTCCCAATGTCGTCGCAGCAGCTATGAGCGCATTCATAGTTTTGGCAAGCCTTTGGACGGGGTTGGGCGTTGGATCATGGCCTTGGCGGATCGTAAGTGCTCTGACGGCAATAGGTTTGCTAGCGGTTATTCAGTCGTCGGGATTGCTGCCGCTGCTCATAGTTTTCTACTCATTACTTTGGAGCGTGTGGGCAGCGATCGGGTGGTGGGTCCGCTGGCGTTGGCGACGAGTTTGGGGGCTTATCGACCGATCAGCCAACTCAAATGCCGGCCACACAACAATTAAGGACCTTTTGATTCTGACTGCGCTATTAGCGTGCGCTCTAGGGCTGGGGGGCTGGTTGTTACGTCGGGAACCCATTGAACAAGACATCTATGACTCGATGAAGGGTTGGTCATTTGTCTTGTCAGTTGGCTTCAATTTCGTCTGCATGCTTGTAGCAGCCGTCAGCCTGTTTCCGGTTCTAATCGCAATGTTGCCAATCCATCCTCAACCGCTCAGTTGGCGTAGAGCGATCATCGGAGGAGTCGTCTCCACTCCACTGATCGTGCTAGTAAATGGCCTAATGGCGTACCCGCACTACTCACAAGTGTTCGGGCAGATCAACTTAGGATGGACCATACTGATGTGGCTTGTCAGTGCAGCATTTCAGGTGCTGGCCATCGTCGCGTCCATCGTATGGCTACGTTGGGCTGGTTATCGGTTAGTCGAGTTGCCATCGGCCCGCTCGTCAGAAATGACCATGACTTCAACGCCGATCCATCCCTGAACTCCTTTTGTTCTCCGCGTCCTCCGCGAACTCCGCGGTGAACCTCCCCCTGGCGATCCTTGGCGCTCCTGGCGTCTTGGCGGTACCCATGCCCGAGCTACCCGAAGTTGAGACCATGCGGCGGGGCGTCGCCGAGGCGGCGGGCGCTACGGTCACCTCGTTCGAGCGGTTGCCTTGCCCGCGGAAGCCGATCGGGGTGGCGCCGCGCGTGGACCATTTGCGGCGGCGTGTCGTTGGACGTGGGGTGGCGGCGGTTGAGCGGCTGGGCAAGCGGGTGGTCCTGCGGCTGGAGACGGGCGACCGGCTGGTGATGGAGCCGCGGATGACGGGGCTGGTGGGCGCCGGTGATTCGCCCGATCCGTTTTACCTGCGGGTTGAGCTGGGACTTGAGGGCGTTGGTCTGGAAAGGGTTTGGTTCTGGGACCGGCGGGGGCTGGGGAAGGTTCGGCTTTATTCGGCGGCGGAGTTTGCCGTTGAGTTGGGGCCGGAGAAACTGGGGCCGGATGGGCTGGTGGTTTCCTCCGACGACTTGCATCGCCGGCTCGCCGGCAGCCGTCGGGCCGTGAAAGTGGCGCTGCTGGATCAGCGCGCGGTCGCGGGGATCGGGAACATCTACGCAGCGGAGATTCTGCACGTGGCCGAGGTGCACCCCGCGACGCGATGCGACCGGCTCACGCAAGCGACGTGGCGGCGCATCGCCGAGGCGACGCGGGCGGTGCTCGAAGAAGCGGTCCGCTACGAGGGCTCGTCGCTCGGCGATGGCACGTATCGCAACAAGCTCAACGAGGACGGCGGCTACCAACTCCACCACCGCGTCTACGGCCGCGCGGGCGAGCGATGTCCGCGCTGCGGCGGGACCATCCAGCGGATCGTCCAGGCGCAACGCTCGACGTTCTTCTGCGCGAGTTGTCAGCGGCGAAGGTGATGTCGATCGGCTCATTTAGCCCCCGGTCATTGACCGGGGGCTAATTGCAGGGGCGACGTCAATCTTGTTGTCGGGTCGGTGATTCGCCGCACAACTCGACATCGTGAATCGGCTACAATCAACCGTTCCCACTCTCCTCTCCCAAAGGGCGCCAGCCATGTCCGAGCGCATCAAGTGTTGCGACCGCCGCGAATTCCTCACCACCGCCGCGGCGGGAGCGGGTTTGGCCCTGCTTCCAGGAATTGGGCTGCCGGGCGCCGGCAAGGTTTGGGCAAAGCCTGCAGCAAGCGTCACGCCGGCATCGACGCCCGAGTCGCTTGTCAAAGTGCTCTACGAGTCGTTCACGCCGAAGCAGCGTGAGGCCGTGTGCTTCGCATGGGACCACGCCGGCCCCGAAGGCGGTCCGCTCCGGCGCCACGTGTCGGCGAACTGGGACATCACGGAGCACTACGTCACCGACGACTTCTACAACGCCGATCAGAAGGCGCTCGTCCGTTCAATCTACGAAGGCATCTACAACCCCGAGTGGGTCGAGCGAGTCGACAAGCAACTCGACGATGACGCCGGCGGCTTTGGCGAGCAGAACTCGATCGCCATTTTCGGCGAGCCGGGTTCCGAGCAGTGCGAGTTGGTGATGACCGGCCGGCACATGACGGTCCGCTGCGACGGCAACACGACGCCCAACTTCGCCTTCGGCGGACCGATCTTCTACGGCCACGCCGCCGAGGCGTTCGACGAAGAGGCCACGCACCCCGGCAACGTCTACTGGCCGCAAGCCGTCGCCGCCAACGCGCTCTACAAGATGTTCGATGGCGCGCAGCGCGACGTGGCCCTCGTCCGTACCGGCATGCCCGGAGAGAGCAACATCAACTTCCGCGACCCGCAGAAGCACCAGGGCATCCCGGTCGGGCAGCTCAGCGCCGACCAGCAACAGCACTTGCGCGAGGTGCTCGCCAAACTCGTCGAGCCTTACCGCCAGAGCGACCGCGACGAAGCGATGAACTGCCTGCTCGGCCAGTCGGTCGAAGGCCGCAGCGGTCTCGAAGCGTGCCACCTCGCTTACTTCGCCGAAGGCGACATCGGCGATGACGGCGTCTGGGACAACTGGCGCCTCGAAGGCCCGTCGTTCGTCTGGCACTACCGCGGCGCGCCGCACGTCCACGTGTGGGTGAACGTGGCGGATGATCCCAGCGTGCGTGTCACCACGGGTTAGTTCTTTATCCCCTCCCCTATTAGGGGAGCCCGTTTCCAGAAGAACGGGGGAGGGGTCTAAGTTGTCCGTGACGATGTCGGTTACTTAAACAGAAGTAGTGACCGTCTTGCGCCAAACATGCGACATCGTAACGGCCCATCAACACCCCTCCCCTAAAAAGGGGAGGGGAATAGTCGCTCGCGCTATCGTTCGAACGGCACGCCGATATCAACGACATGCACCTCGCCGAGGAACGCCTTCGCGGTCGGGTTGGCAAACCCTGCCTTGGGCGCCACGAACGTGCAGGTGTGATGCGCGCGGACGGTCGGCGTCCCAGGCGAACCGGTGTCGCAGTCCATGCCGCTGGGGAGATCGACCGCAAAGCGTTTGCCGTTCTCGCTGTTGATCCAGTCGATCAGCGTGTCGTAGGGCGGTCGCGGCGAACCGGTCGCGCCCGTGCCGAGCAGCGCGTCAACGATCCACGCCGCGTCGCGCGAGAGGGCGTCGAGTTCTTGAATGGCGAGGCCCGCATTGACGCCCGTCACGTCGAGGATCGGAACGCCACAATGCGTCAGCGCCCCGAACATCGCCAGCGCATCCCCTGCTAGCTCGGACGGCTTCGCGCCCAACGCGACTCGGCACTCGTGACCGCGGACCTTGAGGTGGCGCGCGATCACAAAGCCATCGCCCCCGTTGTTCCCCTTGCCGCAGACGATCAGCACCGGACCGTCGATACCAAGCCGTTCCATCACATCGACGCACCCGCGCCCCGCGTTCTCCATCAGCACCAAGCCCGGCAGGCAGAGCCGTTCGATCGCATCGCGGTCGAAAGCGCGGGCTTGGTCACGGGTGAGGGACGGTGGAGCCATGCGCGAATGCTAGCAAGGAGGTAATCCGGAACCAGCGCCAGCGGCGCGGTTCCGTCCCAGGAAAAAAAGGGCTCTTTCAGCGGCGCCCCGTGTGAGGCTCTAGGAAGCCGTTTACGGCGTTTTCGGGGCGAGGTGACCATGGGGTCAAGAGAGGAAGCGAAAGGCGGCTTATGGGCCCTCTATGCACGCCTAAACGCACGTCCAGGTGCCTAGTCCGGTCCCTAGGTCCCCGAACCTCCGGCAGCCGGGTCGGAGAGGCCTTGCCAGCGAGCCGGCTTTTCGCGACCCTCCGCCGCCCTGGGCCGCCGGCCCTGGGGTCTTCGTTCTACCACCGGTCTCGATGCGTCGCCTTCTTCTCGCCGCCGCTTTCGCTTCCGTAGGGTGCGCTGCGCCCCAGCTTGCGCAGAAGCCGGTCGTCGTTGAGGACGAAGAAGCCGTTGTCCGCGGGCAGGGTCCGATGGTCGTCGAGCCGGCCCCGTGGGGACCGAGCTACCTCGCGCCGGGCGAGTTGAGCTGCGACACCCCGGCCCCGCCGTTTGGGTTGGGGTACGAAATGGGCCCGCCCATTGGCGCGTTCAGCCAGCCGCCCCTTCTCGTTCCAAGAAACGGCCCCGTCCCCGGAGCGCCGGCGCCCAAGCCGCCGCAGCCCGCCGCCATGACGGCCGAACCGGGGTGGTTCGACGTACTGCCGCCCGAGGGCGGGCCGATCAGCGACGACTTTGGATTGCCGTCGCAGCCGGCAATCGAGAACCGCATCCCCAACCCGATGTACGTTCGCGCAGGCGATCCGGACATCGCTTGGGAAACGGTCGCCCGCGAGGCGAGCCGCTACTTCCCGATCCGCAGCGAGGAACGCGTCCGGCAGACCGGTTCGATGCTCACCGAGGGCCGCTTGGAAACGCAGTGGGCCTCGGGCTCGACGATCTTCGAGCCGTGGCGCCGCGACTCGGCCGGGGCGTTCAATCGTTGGCAGAGCACGTTGCAGACGATCCGCCGGCGGGCGGTGATCCGCGTTATCCCGGCCGCGGGGGGCTATGAGCTCGATGTCCGCGTCGATAAGCAGCTTGAGGACCTCAGCCGCCCCGAACGCGCCAGCGCCGGCGCCGCTTCATTGCGCAACGACGCCGCCCTCTCGGCAGACACCGGGGCGGTCGATCCGATCATCGGCTCGGACCGGTGGATCGACATCGGCCGCGACGAGGCCCTCGAGCAGCGAATGCTGGGGCGTCTGGCGGGCCAGTTCGGCGCGGGACGCTGAGCCTGCCGTCGTTTTTACGGCGGTGCGGTCGTGAACTATACTCATTGGTCCGGCTATCGGTGGCTGCCCGGCGACCAATGCGATCCAACTCCAAGCTTGTGATGGCGAATTACGACGCCGCGACAATCAATTCGCCGAATCCCCTGGCGCGATACGCTCACCGCACCCGCGTACGGCGTTCCCTGGAGTATGTCCGCCAGCGACTGGCGGAGGGCAGAGTGCTGGACTACGGCTGCGGGTCGGGGGTGATGATTGCCGCGCTGATCGACGAGAAGCCCGACTGCGCCGTGGGTTACGAGCCGTTCATGGACGAGCGCTGCCGGCCCGGCCTGCCGATCTTCGGCACGATGGACGAGGTCCAGCGGCACGGTCCATTCGCGACAGTCACCCTCTTCGAGACGATTGAACACCTGTCCGACGAAGAGCTGGATCGGTTCTTGTCCGACTGCGAGCAAGTGCTCGACCCGGGCGGTGCGATCCTGATCAGCGGCCCGATCGAGGTCGGCCCGGCGCTGTTTTTGAAAGAGTGCAATCGGTTCCTGATCCGACTGCGGCCGTCGGAGCATTACCCGGTGGAGTTCCTCAAGGCCAGCCTGTTGGGCGTCCCCGCCCGCCGCGCCAGCAACATCAAGACAAGCCACCGCGGTTTCGACTTCCGCCGGGCGATGGCGTCGCTCCGATCCAAGGGCTGGCGGACCGAGGTGCTCGCCTATTCGCCGCTGCCGATCGGCACCTGGTACGGCAACTCGCAGGTCTTCTTCCGGGCGACGCGCGACCGCTAGGCGATCCGTCTCCTAGGGCTGCCGGCGACAGGACCCCTCCGAACCCAAAAAAACCGGCTATTCGGCCGAATCCCGCCGAAAGTCGTGGCCGGTTCAGTTGACGCAGACCGCCAGTATGACCAATACTTGCGGGTCTCTCCGTCTGCCCGATCACCCTTGAAGGGGTGGTGGGTCCCCGATTCCCCTGTAGGAAAACACTTGTCCCGCTTCCGTACCGCCGAACGCCCGGCCGACCGCAAAGACAGTCAACGCATCAACGAGGCGATCCGAATCACCCCCATCCGTGTGATCGACGCGGAGGGCGAACAGCTCGGCATCATCCCGACCGAGGAGGCGCTGCAGCGCGCCCGCGACGCCGGCCTCGACCTGGTGGAGGTAGCTCCTACGGAGCGGCCCCCCGTCTGTCGGATCATGGACTACGGCAAGTTCAAGTACCAGCAGAAGAAACGGCACCACAAAGGCCACACGCACCAGAGCCAGAACAAAGAGATCCGGCTGCGTCCGAAGATCGGCGAGCACGACCTGATGACAAAGGTCAACAACGCCCGCAGCTTCCTTGAGAAGAAGGACAAGGTGATCTTCTCGGTCATCTTCCGTGGCCGCGAGAACGCCCACACCGACGAGGGCTTCAAGGTCATGCAGCGCGTGATCAAGGAGTTGGAAGACTGCTCCAAGCTCGAGCAGGGCCCCACGATGCAGGGCAAGCGGATCATTGCGACCATGGCGCCGAAGTAATCGCTTCGTTTCTGTGGGAGGGGTCTCCAGACCTCGATTGCGGTTCCGAGCCGTTACGGCATGGTGCGCGTCATCGGCGTCTGGAGACGCCTCCCACATTTTTAGCGACGCGTGCGCCTCGCCTTTTTTTGACGCCTTGGGCGCCCTACGATCGGCGGCATGAGCGACCCCACGCCAACGCCCCCGCAGTCCGCCGACGATCAGTACGTCTCGCCCCCGCCCGCCGAGTTCTCGGTTGAAGTTGGGGGCGAGCTCCGCGCGTCCGACTTGAAGTCGAAGCCGCGCCGCGGCGTGCGCCGTCGCCGGATCGGCCTGCCGGTCGGGCTCTTTATCGCCACCTGCGCGAGCACGCTCTGGGTCGGCGCCTCCGATTGGCGACCGCTCGAGCACATGGACACGTGGGACGCGATGGCCGTGACCCTGTCGGGCGGTTGGCGGCAGGGCGTCGTCTACATGCTCGCCGTGCTCGCCATCCTGCTGTCGCACGAGATGGGGCACTTCATCCTCACGCTCATCCACCGCATCCCCGCGAGCTACCCGCTCTGCATCCCCGTGCCGTTCAACCCGATCGGCACGATGGGCGCGGTCATCGGCATGGACGGCCTCCGCGCCAACCGGCGTGAGATCTTCGACATCGGTCTCGCCGGCCCAATCGCGGGGCTCATCGTCGCGCTGCCGATCCTCTGGTACGGCGTCGGACAACTCGACCTCTCGCAACGCCCGCAGGCGAACGAGATACAGCTCAACAGCCCGCTGGTGGTGAAGTGGATGATCGAGAGCCGCGACGCGTCACGGCCCGTCGTCGACGCCGCGGGTAACACCACGCTCAACAAAGGCGACTGGATCGGCATCTCGCAGGTCAACGCCTACTTCATGGCGGGCTGGGTCGGCATGCTCATCACCGGCCTCAACATGCTCCCCATCAGCCAACTCGACGGCGGCCACACCATCTACGGCCTCTTCGGAAAAGACGCGCACACCTTCGCGCGGGCGTTCATCGTCATCGCGATCACGTATGTGGTGATCAACCTCGATCAAGCGGCCGTGTGGACGCCGATGCTGATCCTGGTGATCCTGATGGGCGTCGATCACCCGCCCACGTCGGACGACACGATCGAACTCGACAACCGCCGCTGGATGATTGGCATGGCGTCGCTAGCGATCCCGGTGCTGTGCTTCCCGCTGTTGGGATTGAAGCAATGAAGACCTTGAGCCGAACGCGCTAGCGTCGGGCGCCATCGGATCTTGCTCAACCGTGGTGGCGCCCGACGCTAGCGCGTTCGGCTCAACGGCGATCGACTTGGTCGAACCACCGCAACCGTCCCAGCGTACCTCCTCCTACGCGTCCCCTCCCCAACTCCCTCCATCCTTGGAGCCCCGCCATGAGTTTTGACGTGAAAGGCCGTGTTGCGCTGGTGACCGGCGCCAACCGTGGCATCGGCAAAGCGATCGTGAAGTCGCTGGTCGATCACGGCGCCAAGAAGGTCTATGCGGCGGTAAGGTCGCTCGATTCGGCGGAACCCCTGGTCGGCGAGTGCGGCGCCATCGTCGCCCCCATCGAGATGGACCTGCAGAAGCCGGCGACCATCGAAGCGGCCGCGAAGACCGCGGCGGACGTGGACTTGGTGATCAACAACGCCGGCGTCTTCGGCAGCGCCGATCCTTTTGCCGACGATGTGTTCGAGAAGCTCGAGTACGAACTCGACGTGAACCTCTACGGCCTATTGCGGGTGGCGCGGGCGTTCGCGCCGGTGCTGAAGAAGAACGGCGGCGGCGCGTTCGTGCAACTCAATTCGGTGGTTTCGATCCGCAGCTTTTCGGTCGGCTCAACTTACAGCGCGTCGAAGGCCGCTTCCTACTCGATCACCCAGGCGCTCCACGACCTGCTCAAGGAGCAAGGAACCACCGTGCTGAGCGTCCACCCGGGTCCGATCGCCACCGACATGGCCGACCACGCCGGCCTCACCGACGCCGACCCACCGAGCGTCGTCGCCGAAGGCATCGTGGCGTCGCTCGCCGCGGGTGACTTCCACCTGTTCCCAGACAAGATGGCGAAGCAATTCGGCGAGGCCTACGCGAGCTACGCGAAGGCGATCGTCGAGGCGCCGATGGAGGTGTGAGGAGGAGCCATCAGCGGTCAGCCACGAGAGCGTGCTTCACCTAGCCTTAGCGTTTCTAGCCCCGCGCTGATCAACGGAGCAACGTGGGGACGTCTCGCGCAGAGACGCAGAGCAGGATGCCTTCAAGACTCACGCAAAGGCGCTAAGCCGCAAAGAACGCGTTCCTGCGCGATCGTTTGCGGCTGCGCTCGTTTCTCAACGACTTTGTCTTTGCGCCTTGGCGGCTTTGCGTGAGTCTTCGCTGCCTACCCTCTGCGTCTCCGCGTCTCTGCGCGAGACGCTGCGGCAAAACGAACGACGCTATCGCAGTCAGCGGTTGCTGGCCGTATCCGCGTCGGCGCTTGTTACGGCCTACGCTTCCGCCATCGGCGTGAGCCGATCACGGACCGCTGATAGCTGACCGCCTTCCCCAAATCGCCCCGTGCGCAGGAACCGCGCCGTCAACTCCGCCGTCTCTTTGGTCCACAAGACGCCCGTGTGCCAGCCGTTCACCGTGCAGTGGTCGGCGGCGCCTTCGAGCAGGGTCTGCTCGGGGTAGAGAACGCGGTCGTTGCTGGCGGCGATCACCCCCACGTCGATCCCCGCCGGCGCCGGGCCGAGACGGTTCACGAAGCTGTCGGGCGCGTCGACGAGTTCGACGAGCGTCGGCGCGATGAACCGGTGCGGCCGCACGATGAAGTTGTCCCACGCCGGATGACCACACTCGACCGCCAGCCGCGTCGCCATGTGCGAGCCGCGGTTCGGCGGGGCGATCTGCACGACCCGCCCAAAGTTCGGCGGCAATTCCTCACGCAGCGCGCAGCGGGCGACGATGCCCCCCATGCTGTGGACTACGAGGTGGACCCGGTCATAACTCGGCGCGACCCGACGCAACAGCGCCGCCAGGCGTTTGCCGAACGTCTCGTTCGACCACCACAGCGACGGGTAGCCGGTCAGCCGCGTCGTGAATCCCGCCGAGCGGAGCCGGGCCGCTAGCGGCGCCAGAAAGAACCGCGTCGAGGCGATGCCGTGCGTCAGGACGACCAACTCGCGCATCGGTTGCGGAGCGGCGGGCGGCGTGGCGTTGGAATCAGCGGGACCGATCATGGCGGCGAAGCTGGCGTGGGGTTGTCTGCTGCTACTTCTATACGCCGGTCACGCACGAATTGACCACAGCAATCGCTCCTATGAGGCTTCACGCCTTTGCGTGAGTCCTCCGGCGACCCGCGTCGCCGGCTCGCCTTCCTCTGCGTCTCTGCGCGAGACCTTTCAGAACTTCGGGCCGAAGTAGCGGATGGCGGCGATACAGATGGCGGCGCCGACCGTCGCGGACACGAGCGTCGCCGGGAAGCCGACCGCTTGGAAGCCGAAGATTCGGAAGACGAAGCCGCCGATGAACGATCCCAAGACGCCCACAAGCATCATGCCCAACACGCCCGCCCGGCCCGCCTCCATGAACCAGGTGGCGAGGTAGCCGGCAACGAGGCCGATGAACAGGAACCAGATCAGGCTGAGCATACAGGGCTCTTCGTTTACCGCGGGGGATTACTGCATCGCCGCGGCGCGGTCGGGGTAGACCGCCATCACCTCGTCGAGCCGCAGCATGTGCATCGCTTCGTGGGGGTGTTCTTGGAGGCCGCTGAGCCGCAGGCGGCCGCCGCCCATTGCGATGCGTTTGTGCAAACGCACCAGTTCGCTCATCAGGGCCGACGAGAAGAACGACACGTCGTCCATCTCGAGGACGACCTGCTGGGCGCCGCGGGCGTGGACCTCGTTCCAGAGGCCGTCGGCGAGCCTGAACTGCCCCGGGCCCCCGGGTGGGTGCAGCCGCACGCAGAGCCAGCCGCCGATGTCCTCGAAGGTCGACCGCCAGCCGTCGAAGAGGTCCACCGTCGAGGCCTCACTCATCGTAACCGCCTAGAGAAGGAACCACAGATGCACACGGATAAACACGGATGCTTTATCGCTGTTGACGCAGTTTAGCCTTGGTTGCGTCAGCAATGCAAAGAGTTGTAGGAGCCTGCAGCAGTATGCAGCTACTCCTTTCAGCTCTTCATCCGTGTCCATCGGTGTTTATCTGTGGTTCCAAAAAAATCACGGCGCCAGAAGGAGGCGGCCCGGGGCGGCGAGGAAGCCCTTCAGTTCGTTGACGAAGCGGGCGGCGTCGGCGCCGTCCACCACGCGGTGGTCGTACGTCAGCGACAGGGGCATCACCAGCCGCGGCTCGATCTTCGCGTCCTTGCCCTTGCCAATCACCCACGGCAGCATGCGGCTGCGGCCGACCAGCAAGATCGCCACTTCGGGCGGATTGATGATGGGCGTCGAGTACGTGCCGCCGACCGCGCCCATGTTGCTGATCGTGAACGTGCCGCCGCGCATCTCGTCGATGGCGAGCGCTCCCTCCCGAGCCTTGTCCACCAAGCGGTCGAGTTCGCGGGTGATCTGCGAGATGCTCAGCCGGTCGGCGTCGCGGATCACCGGCACCACTAGGCCGCGATCGGTGTCGACCGCCACGCCGATGTTGACGTACTCCTTGTAGATCACCTCGCCCGCTTCCATGTCGACCGAGGCGTTGACGATCGGGTGCCGCTTTAGCGCGCCGGCGATCGCCTTGATCAGGAACGGCATCTGCGTGAGCTTGAGGTCCTGGGCGGCGTAGTCTTCTTTGCTCGCCAGGCGGATCTCTTCGAGCTCCGTGACGTCGACGTCGTCGAAGTTCGTCAGCTGCGGGATGGTCGTGTAGCTAGCGACCATGTTCTTGGCGATGGTCTGCCGCATGCGCGACATCCGCTCGCGACGTACGGCGCCCGCGGCGTCGCTGCTGGGCACGCCGGGCCCACCGCTCGGCGCCGCCGCGCGGGCCTGCTCTTGAGCAGCGCGGACGTGGGCCTGCACGTCGTCCTCGGTGATGCGACCGCCCGAACCGCTGGCTTGAACGCGACGCAAATCGACGCCCAGCTCCCGAGCGAGGCGACGCACCGAGGGGCTTGCCGCGGCCGAGGCGCCTTGGCTCTCGCTCGCGACGGCGGCCGGCGCCGGCTTCGCGGCGGGGGCGACGGGCTTCGGCGCAGGCTCGGCCTTCGGGTGGTGAATGCCATCGGCGAGGTCCTCGGCCTGGGCGTCGCCATCGGCGTCGTCGTCAGCGGGTTGGGGCTCCGCCTTCTTCGCCGTCTCTTGCTTCGGAGCCGGCTTGGGCTCTTCCGCCTTGGCCTCTGCCTTCGGTGCCTCGGGCTTTGGCGCTTCTTCCTGCTTCGGTGCTGCCTCGCCCGCTTCGATCTCGAAGATCGCCGCGCCGACGGCCACCGTGTCCCCTTCTTTCACGAGGACCTTGGTGATCTTCCCGGCCGACGGGCTGGGGACCGGGACGGTCGCCTTGTCGGTCTCGATCTCCAGCAGGTCCTGCTCGACGGAGACGGTGTCCCCCTCCGACACGAGGATCGAAAGGATGTCGCCCGACTCGATGTTCTCGCCGAGGCTGGGGAGGGTGATTTCAGATGGCATGGCGACTATTGCTGCTATTGTTGGAACCGCGAATCGACGCGAATTATCGCGAAGAAGATCAATTAGCGTCGATTCGCGTTATTCGCGGTTTCACTTCTTTGAATCAGATTGGGCTACGCGTACAGCGGCGACTTCTTCTCGCGGTCATAGCCGAGGTCGTTGATCGCTTGATCGACGACGCTCGCGTCGAGCTTGCCGTCGCGGCTGAGCTTGTAGAGCGTCGCGATGACGATGCTCTCCTTGTCCACCTCGAAGTGGCGGCGGAGGTTCTCGCGGCTCTCGCTGCGGCCCATGCCGTCGGTCCCGAGGCAGTACATCCCGTTGGGGGCGTACGGCAGGAGCTGCTCCGACAGGGCGCGGAGGTAGTCGCTGGCGGCGATGATCGGGCCCTCGGCGCCGGCCATCTGCTGCTCGAAGAACGAATGCCGACGCGGCGCCGCCGGGTTGAGCATGTTCCAGCGCTCGCACTCTTGCGCGTCGCGACGCAGCTCGGTGTAGCTAGTGACGCTCCAGGCGTCGCTCGACACGCCGTAACGCTCGGCGAGGATCTTCTGGGCGTCGAGCGTGCTGTGCAGGATCGAGCCCGAACCGAAGAGCTGCACGTGGTGCTGCTTGTTCTGAGCATCGACACTGCTCACCTTGTGCATGCCGCGGACGATCCCCTCGATGACCGCCGGGTCGGGCTGACCGTCGGCGCCCTTGGGGATCTCCGGCATCATCACGTTTTCGTTCTCGACCATGATGTAGTAGATGCACGTCTCGTTCTCGACGTACATCTTCTGCAGGCCATGGAAGACGATGACGGCCGTCTCGTAGGAATAGGCCGGGTCGTAGGCGCGGACGGTGGGGAACGCGATGGCGTTCACCAGCGAGTGGCCGTCTTGGTGCTGGAGCCCCTCGCCGTTGAGCGTGGTGCGCCCCGCGGTGCCGCCGAGCATGAAGCCCTTGGCCCGCATGTCGGCGGCGGCCCAGATCAGGTCGCCGATGCGTTGGAAGCCGAACATCGAGTAGTAGATGAACATGGGGATCATGTTCACGCCGTGCGAGCTATAGGCGGTGCCCGCGGCGTTGAAGCTGCTCATCGAGCCCGCTTCGGTGATGCCCTCTTCGAGCAGCTGGCCGTCCTTCGCTTCCTTGTAGTAAGCGAGTTGATCGGCGTCGACCGGCTCGTAGAGCTGGCCGGCGTGGGCGTAAATGCCGATCTGGCGGAACAAGCCCTCCATGCCGAAGGTGCGCGACTCGTCGGGGACGATCGGCACGATCTGCTTGCCGATCTTCTTGTCACGCAGCAGGTCGCTCAGCAGGCGGACGAAGCCCATCGTCGTGGACATTTCCTTGCCGGGCGCTTGGCTGACGAGCTTGTCGAGCGTCTTGCCGTACTCGGCGAGCGTCGGCACCTCCATGGTCACCGGCTGCGTCGAGCGCGCCGGCACCGAGCCGCCCAGCGCTTCGCGGCGCTCGCGGAGGTACTTCATCTCGGGGCTGTCCTTCGGCGGCCGGTAGAACGGCGCCTCGGCGACGCGCTCGTCGCTGATCGGGATGCCGAACCGCGTGCGGAACTCGCGGAGCTCTTCCTCGTTGAGCTTCTTGTTGTTGTGGGTCATGTTGCGACCCTCGCCCGCCTCGCCGAGGCCGTAGCCCTTGATCGTCTTGGCGATGACGACGGTCGGCTTGCCGTTCTTCTGGGTGACAGCGCGTTGGTAGGCGGCGAAGACCTTCTCGGGGTCGTGGCCGCCGCGCTTCATCTTCTCGAGTTTCTTGTCGGCGAAGTTCTTCACGCGCTCGGCGAGCTCGGGGTACTTGCCGAAGAACTTCTCACGGATGTAATCGCCGCCGGCGACGACGTACTTCTGGTACTCGCCGTCAACGACTTCCATCATCCGTCGAGCGAGCAAACCGTCGTGGTCGGCTTCGATCAGCGGGTCCCAGTCGCCGCCCCAGACGACCTTGATGACGTTCCAGCCGGCGCCGCGGAACGCGCCTTCGAGTTCTTGGATGATCTTGCCGTTGCCACGCACCGGCCCGTCGAGCCGTTGCAGGTTGCAGTTGATGACGAAGATCAGATTCTCAAGATGCTCGCGCGACGCGAGCGTGATGGCGCCGAGCGTCTCGGGCTCGTCGCACTCGCCGTCGCCGAGGAAGGCCCAGACGTGCTTCTTCGAGCAGTCCTTGATGCCGCGGTCGGTGAGGTACTCGTTGAAGCGGGCCTGGTAGATCGCCATGATCGGCGCGAGGCCCATCGACACCGTCGGGAACTCCCAGAACTCGGGCATCAGCCACGGGTGCGGGTAGCTAGAGAGCCCGCCCCCTTCGCCCATCTCGCGGCGGAAATTGACGAGGTTCTGCTCGGTGAGCCGGCCTTCGAGGAAGGCGCGGCTGTACATGCCCGGGGCGGCGTGGCCTTGGTAGTAGACTTGGTCGCCCGAGAAGCCGTCCTCGCCGCGGCCCTTGATGAAGTGGTTCAGCGCGACTTCATACAGCGTTGCCGAACTGGCGAACGTGCTGATGTGACCGCCCGGCGAAGCGGGGTCGCGGTTGGCGCGGGTGACCATCGCCATCGCGTTCCAGCGGACGTAGCTCTTGATGCGCCGCTCCAACTCGCGGTCGCCCGGGTAAGCGGGCTGATCCGTCCGGGGGATCGTGTTGACGTAAGGCGTCGTCGCCGTGAACGGCAACTCGACGCCGCTCCGCACCGCGGCCGACTCGAGCGCAGCGAGCAGTTCTTGCGCGCGCTCGGGGCCACGGTTCTCCAGGACATACTCGAGCGATTCGAGCCATTCGCTCGTTTCGACCGGGTCCACGTCGTTAGGAATCGGCGAGGCGGGAACTTTGGCGTTGGCGCTGGCCATAGGAGTACCTAGGTCGGATTAACCACAGAGCTCATCGAATGCCCAATGACCAAATCCCAATGACCAATGCAGCTAGTTTCGAGCATTGGTCATTGGGGCTTGGTCATTGGTCATTCATAGATTCTCACTCGGTGGTGGACTCTTTACTTACGTTTTGGCTTGTAAATCTCTGTCGCCGTGCCCAGGTGGACTTCGCCGGCGAAGGCGATCGTTTCGCTGAGCGTTGGGTGCGGGTGGATCGAGCTGGCGATGTCGTGGACGTTGCAGCCCATCTCGATGGCGAGCACGGCTTCGGCGATCAGCTCGCCGGCGCCGGAGCCAACAATGCCGCAACCCAGCACACGCTCGGTCTTAGGGTCGATGATCCACTTGGTGAGGCCGTCGGTGCGGCCGTTGGCGGTCGCCCTACCAGAGGCCTGCCATGGGTAGGTGGCGACCTCGACCTCGCGGCCCGCCTTCTTGGCTTCCTCGACGGTGAGGCCGGCCCACGCGATCTCGGGATCGGTGAACACGACGGCGGGGATCGCCTGGGCGTCGAACGCCGACGGCTTGCCGGCGATCACCTCGGCGGCGATGCGGCCCTCGTAGGCGGCCTTGTGGGCGAGCATTGGGTCACCCGCCACGTCGCCGATCGCGAAGATGTTCGGGTCGCTGGTCCGCTGCTGCGTATCGACCTCGACGAAGCCGCGCTCGTTGACCGTGACCTTCGTGTTCTCCAGGCCGAAGCCCTTCGACACGGGCCAGCGGCCGATCGAGACCAGCACGCGGTCGAACTTGACCGTGTCGTTCAGCTCGGGACCTTCGATCTGCACCTCGACCTTGTCGCCCACATCCTTGAGCCCCGCCACCTTATGATTAAGCAGCACGTTGGCGAACCGCTCCTTCACCCGCTTGGCCAGCGGGCGGACGAGGTCACGGTCGGCGCCCGGGAGCAGGCCGTCGGCGAGTTCGACGACCGTCACCTTCGAGCCGAGCTCGTGGTAGACCGTCCCCATCTCGAGGCCGATATAGCCGCCGCCAACCACCAGAAGTGACTCGGGGATGTCCACCAGCGCCAGAGCGCCGGTCGAATCCACCACGCGCGGCGAACCAATGTTGAGGAACTTCGGCATCGCCGGGACGCTGCCGGTCGCCAGGATGCAGTAGTCGAACGTGAGCTGCTCGTCACCGACGATCGTTGAGGCGCCTTTGACGGGCTCCAAATTGAGAGTCTTCGAATCGACGAAAACGCCGCGGGCGTGGATCCGCTTCACCTTGCGGGCGTCGGCGAGCTTCGCCAGACCGCCGGAGAGGGTCTCGATAACCTCTTCCTTGCGGGCGCGGACCTTGTTGATGTCGATCGAGGGCTTCGCGAACTCGACGCCCCAGTCGGCCAGCTCCTCGGCCTCGGAGATCACCTTGGCGGTGTGCAGCAGGGCCTTGCTGGGGATACAGCCGCGTAGGAGGCACGTGCCGCCCAGACGCGGGTCGGCTTCGACGATTGTCACTTCCAGGCCAAGGTCGGCTGCCAGAAACGCAGCGGCGTAGCCGCCCGGTCCGCCGCCAAGAACTACCACCTGAGAGTGCATCGTCGATTCGGGTCCTGTAGCGGGGCCAGCAGTTGGTGGGAGGCTCTGATAGGAGAGACGCACGCCGAGCGGGCGACGTTCGGCCCCTCTCTCACCTACAAGGGAGACTCGGCTTATCGACGCTGCCGCAAGGGCGGGCTGAGCCGGCTGCGACGGTTCTGCGTCCGTCAGCGTAAATCTATTCCGCCAAAGCCGTTACAGCCCCTAGAGTTTACCCACGGCGTCGGGAGGCACAATGGGCTGAACAAGACAGGCAAACGCGACAAAAAGGGCGCTTCGGCGAGCCGGCGACGTCAGTCGTCGGAGGAACTCGGGGCCCGCTTCACTCCGACGACTGACGTCGCCGGCTCGCCGCCCCTCTCTATGTTGGGTTGTGTACCCGCTGCAACTCCGGGCGCGGACGCTCCCGGCTCCCCGTCACTCGGGTTGGAGTACGGTTCCCACGGCCAGCGCTGCCCCGCGCAGCCACTCCTCCGCCGCCATCCGTCGCTTGCCCGCGGGTTGGACCTCGAGCAGCTCGACGGCGCCTTCGCCGGTCGCGACGACGAGCCGTTTGTCGACCGCCAGCACCTCGCCGGGCAGCCCCTCGCCGGGGACGATCTCGACCCGGTCCACGGAAAGCCGCAAAGGCTCGCCTTTGGGTTGGGGTACGTACGCGTACGCCCGGGGCCAGGGCTGGAGGCCGCGGACTTGGTTCTTGATCGCCGGGGCGGGGCGGGACCAGTCGATCCGGCCGTCCTCCTTCTTGAGCCGCGGCGCCTTCGTCGCCAGTGACTTGTCTTGCGGCGTCCCCGAAGCCGTCCCGCTAGCAAGCTCGTTGACCACGCGCAGCGTGACCTCGGCGCCGAGCCGCGACAGGCGGTCTTCGAGCTCGCCGGAAGTCTCCTCGGAGCCGATCGGCGTACGGACCTCGCCAAGGATCGGCCCGGCGTCGAGCCCCGGCGTCATCTGGATGACCGCCGCGCCGGTCTCCGCGTCGCCATTGAGGACCGCCCACTGCACCGGCGCCGCGCCGCGGTACTTGGGGAGCAGCGACCCGTGCAGGTTGATCCCGCCCAGCCGCGTCGCGCCGAGGGCGTCCGGCTTCAAAATCTCGCCGTAGTCACACACAACGAGCAAGTCGGCCTCATAGCCGGCGAGCCGAGCGACCGACTCGGGCAGGTTCACGCTCTCCGGCTGCCAAAGCGGCAAGCCGAGCTCTTCGGCCGCCGCCGCCATCGGAGCGGGCGGTTCCCCCTTGCGCCCCCGCGGCGGCCGCGTCACCACGGCCAGGACCTCGTGCGCGCTGCTCGCCACCAGCGCCCGCAGCGAAGGCACAGCAAACGGCCCGGTTCCTAGAGCAACAATCCGCATCGGTTCTTCCAAAGTAGGGGAACCACAGATGGACACAGATAAACACGGATGAAAAAGGACAGGACGGCGCTGCCAAGAAATCCACTCGACGAATTTGTCTTATCTGTGTGCATCCGTGTTCATCTGTGGTTCTTTCATTTAGCAGCGGAGAGCTTCGAGTTCGGCGAGCCGCGCGAGGATCGTTTCTTCGCTCGGCACGTCGCCGGTGTTTTGGCGGCTCTGCCAGTCGACTTCCAGCTCGTAGAGGTCGTCATCGACCTCGGCCCGTTCGGTCGGCGTCATCTTGTCGATAAAGAGGATGCCGTCGAGGTGGTCGGTCTCGTGTTGGATGACGCGGGCGAGCATCCCTTCGACGGTCTCGTCGATCTCGTTGCCGGCCAAGTCGTACGCCTGCACACGGATCGACGTGTTGCGGATCATCGGCCCGCGGACCTCGGGGAGGCTCAGGCAGCCTTCGCTCATGGTCGTCTGACCTTTCCCCTTCGAGAGGACCGGGTTGATGAGCACCCGCTCATGCTCCGGCTGGTCGGGGTCGCCAGTCACGTTGATGACGAACATCCGGTAAGGAAGATCGACCTGATTGGCCGCGAGGCCGATCCCTTCGTGCTCGTACATGAGCGCGAGCATCTCCGCGGCCCAGTCCCGGAGTTGCCGATCGACCTTTGCTAGCGGCTTCGAGACGTGCCGCAGCGTGGGGTGCGGGTAGTGGACGATTTCCAGCGGCAAGACAGCGGCTCCGTGCGAAGGGCTTTTGGTGGAACGGGTAATATACAGCGTAACGGGCTGGTGATGCACTCCGGTCGCTGACGCTCCCGGCTCGCCTACGGCTTGCTGGCGAGCCGGGAGCGTCAGCGACCGGGGTGCGCCACGGACCAAGCGCCCCATCAACAACGCGCCAGCGTCGCCATTGGAGCCAACCGCCCCCCACTGCTAGTCTCCCAACCCCATGCTCGCCCCGATTACCGACCGCCGCACGCGCACGCTCGCCTGGGCGACTTCGCTCGCGGTCCACTCGATGCTCTCGGCGGGCGCCTTCTGGGCGGGCGCGCAGGGCGGGACCGAGGCGGGCGGCGACTCCGAGTCGCGCGAGATCGGCATCGTGTTGCGCGAGTCGAGCCTGCCGCCGTCGCCGTTCGAGTCCGACTCGCTCAGCGACGCCGACGTCCCCACGCCGGTGGAAGCGACGCCGATCGAGACCGCGCCGACCGAAGCCGCGTCGCTCGCGCCGAGCGCCTTCAGCGACCTGCTCGAACAACTCGTCGAACCGAAAGACCCGGGCGCCGGCCCCAAGGCGTCGGCCGGCGGCCCGAGCGCCGCGGCGTCCGCGCCATCGGGCGGGAGGCCGAAGCTGCCGATCGGTAAGGCGCGGGTCGAGTTCCTCGGCGTCGAAGGCGTCGGCTCGCGGTTCGTCTATGTGCTCGACCGTTCGATCAGCATGCAGGGCGCGCCGCTCCGCGCGGTGAAGACGCATCTCATCGCCAGCCTCGAGGGGATCGGCCCGGCGCAACAGTTCCATATCCTGTTCTTCAACTCGCGGACCTCGTCGCTCGACCTCACCGGCGGCCAACGCCGCGTCGCGTACGGGACCGACGAGAACAAGACCCGCGCCGCCAAGTTTGTCCTCAGCGTCAACGCCGATGGCGGCACCGTCCGTGAGACCGCCCTCGAAGAAGCGTTCGCCTTCCGGCCCGACGTGATCTTCTTCCTCACCGACGTGGACACGCCGATGACGGCGGGCCAGCTCGCCGAAGCGATCGCCGACGCCGCCGGCAGCGTCGCCATCCACACGATCGAGTTCGGCAAAGGCCCCAGCGACGGCCGCCGCAACTTCCTCGTGGAGCTCGCCGAAGGGACCGGCGGCCAGCACGCCTACGTCGACACGTCGATGCTGTCGCGGTGAGTGGCTGGCCCCCCCATCCGTGAGGCAGTGGGAGTGGCGGTCGTGAACGTCCATTCAGGCGTGCGAGGATGGCCCTAGAGTCGCTTCTAATCGTCCGGACGACCAAAGTGTCGACCCCGGGGTTCGGACGCGTTAAAGGGCCTCCTAGCGGCTCCTGGGGGCTCCCCCGGGAAGGCCCCGATCCGCCTTCGCGCGTCCGCGGCTTTTCGTGAGACTGGCGTCTGAGCCCCGCCGCGATGATTCGGCCCGCCCCCACGATTCTGCCAGCCTTATGCCGATCCCCCTCTTTGCCGACGCCGCCTGGGCCTGGCAGCTCATTACCTCCGGCGGCGTCGTCGGCATGGTCCTGTTGGGTCTGCTGCTGGTGCTGTCGCTGGCGGCGCTGGCGCTAGCGGTCGAGCAGTTGGTCTCGCTGCGGGTGTCGCGCCTCGTTCCCGAGGGGCTCGCCGCCCGGGTCCGCAAGCTGCTCGAGGGGGGCGACCTCGCCGGCGCCCGCAAGGCGTGCGCCGACGGCGGCATGCTGGGCGACCTGCTAACGACCGCGATCGACGAAGCGACCGAGATCGCTGACGTCGCCGCCCCCGCCTGGCCCGCGGTGGAGAAGGCGATGGAGGAAGAGGCCGCGTCGTACGCGGCCCGGCTCGCCCGGCCGCTCGACTACCTTTCGCTGATCGGCAACCTGGCGCCGATGGTGGGTCTGTTGGGAACCGTGGTCGGCATGATCTTCGCCTTCCGCGAAGTCGCCGAGACCCAGGGCGCCGCCACCGCCGCGCAGCTCGCCAGCGGCATCTACCAAGCCCTGGTGACGACGGTCGGCGGCCTGATGGTGGCGATCCCGTCGCTCGGCGCCTACACGGTGCTGCGCAACCGCGTCGATGCGATCGCCGCCGACGCCGTCGTCGAAGCCGAGTCCGCCACGCGGCCGCTGAAGCGAGCGCTGTCCGGCGCCAAGCCGATCCGCCTGCAACCACCGCCGGGCGTCATCGGATGAATCGTCACCTACCTATCGGCGTTGCCGCAGAATCCCCCCTCCCTTTTAGGGAGGGGATGGGGGAGGGTCTCGACACCCCGCAACGATGTCGGCTGTTTGGTGAGTCAGTCGTAAAGTGTCGGTACTCAACGCGGCGTTACGCAGGACGCCGCCGACCCTCCCCTAACCCCTCCCTGATAGGGAGGGGGATATTCGCCAACCTCGACGGAGGTCGGTGATGCGGGCTCCGGTTCGAGATGCGCGGTCGCGCGCCGCGGGTGAGCTGAATATGACGCCGATGATCGACGTCGTATTTCTGTTGATCATCTTCTTCCTCGTCAGCAGCCACCTCGCGCGCCGTGAGAGCCGGCTGGCGCTCGACCTGCCGACGGCGGCGACGGGGCAAGCGGACGACGACCCCTCGCCACGTCTGACGATCAACGTCGCCGCCGACGGCGCGTTGTCGCTCGGCGCCGAAGCGATTGACCCTACGCAACTCACCGAGCGATTGCGCGCTCAGAGCGAGGCCGAAGGCGACGCGCTACGGGTGCGGCTACGCAGCGACCGGGCGGCGCCGTACTCGGCCGTCGAGCCGGCACTGGCGGCGTGCGCCGAGGCGGGCGTTGAGGACATCGCGCTGGCGGTCTATGGCAAGGAGGCCCGGCGATGAAGGCGCCCGCCCTCCCACGCCGCGGCGGCGGCAACCCGATCGGCGCGGTGATGACGCCGATGATCGACGTGGTCTTCCTGCTGCTGGTGTTCTTCCTCTGCACGTCGTCGTTCGAAGAGCCCGAACAGAACCTCGCCGCCAGCCTCGTCGTCGCCCAGCAGACGCCCGGCGCTGGCGCCGCGATGACGCCGCCGCCCGAGCTGGAAGACGTGAAGATCGTCGGCGAGATGCGCGGCGACTCGACGCTGTGGACGGTCAATGGCGGGCGACAAACGACGGACCTCGCCGAGCTGACAACGCTGCTGAAGCAACTCGCCGCGATCGATCGCGCGCTACCGGTGACGATCGACGCCGGCGCGGCCGTGCCAATGCGCGACGTCGTCGGCGCGTACGATGCGGCAAGGGCCGCGGGCTTCGGTCGGGTGCTGCTCGCGGCAGATGCGCTGCCGGGGGAGACCAAGCCATGAGGTGCGGACAGTTGTTCCCCTCCCATGTAAGGGGAGGCCCTTTCTCCCAGGGAATGGGGGGAGGGGCGAGAACGCTCAATAAGGTGCGGACGGGGTACCGAACCAAATCACTCGTGCACTCGCCAAACCGAGCGACATCGTTGCGGAGTATCAAAACCCCTCCCCTAGCCCCTCCCCTGAAAGGGGAGGGGAACTACGCGCTTCGCTTGTTGCTGCTGGTAACGTTGTTTGTGGCGTCGCCCTGTAACGCTCAGCTCTCGCTCGACGCCGAGCTTGATCGCGCGGCGGCGCGGTACGCTCCGGCGGCGACGCCGGCGCCGGAGAAGGTGGACGCGCTCGTGGCCGAGGCGGCTGAGCATTATCGCGCCAAGCGTATCGACGACGCGGTGGCGGCGCTCGACCGGGCGGCGGGCGTGGCGTTCGCGGCGGAGGCGACGGGCAAGGCTTTCGAGCTGTCGCTCACCGCGGCCGAGATGCTCCGCAAAGCGGGCAGCGCCGCGGAAGCGGCAGAGCGGTTCCATCAAGCGGCGCTCAGCAACACCCGCGACCCCCGCGCAGCGCAGGCGCACGCGACCGCGATCGAGGTCTTGGGGGCGACGCTCGACGGCGCGCCGGCCGAGCGACTCGACCAATACGCCAAGCTGCTCGACCAGCACCTCAGCATCTGGCCCGAATCGGCTGCCGCCAACACGGTGCGCTGGCGCCGCGTCGAGCTCGTCGCGCGCCGCGGCCAGTGGGACGCGTTGCTCGCCGCGGTGCGAAGCGTAGGCCCTGACGACCCGCATTTCGATCGCTCGCGCGAACTGCTGGTGTCGGCGTACGCGGGGCTGCTCGTCGAGGATCGCTCGCCAAAGCGCTTCGACGCGGCGCGCGACGAGTTGCAGCCGCTGATCTTCGTCGATCCGCGGGCGTGGCCCGCCGAGTGGTCGCCGCTGCAGCGCGAGGCGGCGCTAGTGCTCGCTCGCGCCGCGGTCGATCAACACGCCGAGGGTTTGGAATATGGCAAGCGGCTCTTGGTGCACGCGCTCGACGACCCGCCGCCGCCCGAGCCGGCCTGGCGGCGCCGGGCGGCCACGTTGCTGGTCGTCGCGATGCTCGCCGGCGGTGAGATGACCGAGGCGGACGATTGGTTGCGAAGCGTCTATAAGGGCAAGTCAGCGGAGCGAGAGCAACTGCTGATCACGACGCTCAATCACTTGCGGACGGACCCCGGCGTCGGCGCCGGGGCCGATCGGTTGCTGCGGAGCCTCGGCGCGCTCGAAGGCGAGGTCCGACAAGACGCCCAGTCCGCCGCCGCTCTTGTCGCCGCAGGCCGCGACAACGAAGCGCTACAGCTCTACAAGCAACTCGCCGCCGAGCGCCCCGACGACCGCGGCGTGCAGATCGAGTATGCGAAGCTGCTCGGCTCGAGCACAGACGCCAAGGACCGCGAAGCGTCGCTCGGACGATGGCGGCTTATCGAGTCGCGGAGCGAAGCGGGGTCCGACGGTTGGTTCGAGGCGAGGCTCCAGCGCCTGCGCCTGCTCATAGCGACGGGCAAACGTAACGACGCCAAGAAGCTGTTAGCGCTGACGCGGCTCTTAGCGCCAACACTCGGCGGCGATGAGCGGCGGGCGGAGTTCGAGCAGATCGCGCAGCAGCTCGAACAAGCGTCGCAGTGAGGTGTGGCGAGCCCACGATGTTAATCGTGGGTGGAACCCTGGCCAACTTGTCGAATCGAATGGCGCTTCCCACCCACGATTAACATCGTGGGCTCGCCATCTTCTCAGTGGGTGATCTGCTCGAAGCTCTCGATCGTCTCATGCGGCGGTTCGATGGGCGACGCCGCTGCGTTCCCCGGTCGCACGACGAGCGCTGTTTGCATCCCCGCGGCGCGGGCCGCGTTGAGTTCTTCGGTGATGTCGCTGAGGAAGAGCACTTCCGCAGGCGCGAGGCCCCAGGCGTTGGCGATCGCCGTGTAGCTCGCCGCTTCACGCTTCGGGCCGGTCGTGGTGTCGTAGTGGCCGCTGAAATAGGACAGCAGGTCGCCGGCTTCGGTGTGGCCGAAGAAGAGCCGTTGGGCGTGGATGCTGCCGGAGGAGTAGACCCGCACGTCGAGTCCCGCCTCACGCCACGCGGTGAGGGCCGGCGGCACGTCGGCGAAGACGTGGGCTTGCAGCTCGCCCGAATGGAAGCCCGCTTCCCAAACAAGACCTTGCAGCGTCTTGAGACCGGTGGCTTTGACGTCGCCATCCATCAGCCGCAGCGCCTCGGCCGTTAGCTCGTCGGGCGTCGCCAAGTCACGGCCCGCGTCCGCGGCGAACTGCTCTCTCACGCTCGCCAACGCGTCATCGTCCCAATGCTGGGCGACATAGCTGGCGATCCCCTTACGAGCGAAGGGGAACATCACGTCGTAGACGTAAGCAACCGCCGAGGTCGTCCCCTCGATGTCAACAAGAACGCCCCGACCGGTGAAGTGCATCTTCTCCACTGCTGTTTTGAACTACAAAGGAACGAAGGAACCAAGGAAGCGGTTAGTCCGATAGTCTGGTAGTCCGTTAGGAGAAAGTTTGCCGACCAACCCTAACGGTATACCGGACTATCCACCTAATGTCCTTCTTTGTTCCTTCGTTCCTTTGTGGTGATTTCTTTTTCAAAGCCGGACCGGCCCGTCGCCGAGGGCGGCGCTGGCGGCTTCGGCGGTGAGGAAGTTGGGGCCCCAGCAGACGGGCGGGTGCTCGACGTGCACGCCATTGTCCATGTACTCGGGGGTCCAGCCCGCCATCTCTTGGAAGAGGCGGATGCAGCGGATCGTGCGGTCGTTGCAGAGGTGGAACCAGTGCTTCGTGCCGCGCGGAACGTTGATGAGGTCGCCGACGCCCACCTCGATCGCGAACACCGGGTCGCCGTTCTCCGGATTGACCCAGAAGACGCCGTGGCCGCGGACGGTGAAGCGGACCTCGTCCTCGGAATGGGTGTGCTCCTTGTCGAAGCGGGCGAGCATCGCGTCGAGGTTCGGCGTCTCGGGCGAGACGTTGATCACGTCGGCCGTGACGTAACCGCCGGCGACCTTGAGCCGCTCGATCTCGGGCTCGTACGCGGCGAGGATCTCCTCGGCGGTCGCGTCGTCACCGATGCGGCCCTCAACGTCCCACCGCTCGTGCCAGATGCCGTAGGGCTTGAGGAACGCGGCGATCTCGGCGGCGTCGTCGAGCTGGGTGTTGGTGGCGGGGACTTTGACGGTAGCCATTTTGGGAGGGGCCAGGGGCTGAGGGGCCAGGGGCTAAGGGAACGCGCTGTCGCGATTGGGTGGCGAGCCGGGTGGCGTCAGCCCCCGGAGTGAAGTGGACGCCAACTCACCTCAAAGACAGCTTGCGTCCCTCACACTCGAACAAAAACTCCAACGCCTCGACACACGCCCGCGCGCCGTCGAGGTCGCTGGCCCAAGTATACAGCCCGTGCTTGTGGATCAAGAAACCGTAACGGACCGCTTCGTCGCCCGCTTTGATTCTCTCGCTGAGTTCAGCAGAGAGGGCGGCGATGTCCTGGGTGTTCGGGAAAATGGCCAACTCGACGGACGTGTCGTGCGTCTTGATCCCGGGGAGGGCCTTGAGCATCTCGTAGCCCGATAGCGTCAGGACACCAGTTGTGGCGTAGGCGTCCGACAGCAGCGTCCCCCAGACCGAGTGGGTGTGGACAATCGCCCCAGCGCCCGCGTCGCGGCCGAGGACGACGTGCAGCATGGTCTCGGCGGACGATTTGGGGGCACCAGGCTCGATGGCGGCGCCCGTGTCGTCGATGAGGACGAAGTCGTCGGTCGTCAGGCGGTCCTTGTGCTTGCCGCTGGCGGTGACCAGGAGGCGCAAGGGGTCCGCGGAGAGCCGCACGCTGTAATTGCTGCTGGTGGCGCGGGACCAGCCCTCGGCGTGCATCTGGGCGCCAAGGGCGACGAGCCCCTCGGCGGCGGCCCGGCGAGCGGCGGGCGAAATGTCGGCGGCAACGGCGGTGGACATGCCGTCAATCGTCGCAGACGAAAACGGAACCGCCAAGACGCCGGGGCTGCGCCAGATCCCAATGTCCAAGCCCCAATGACCAATGAAGGAGGAGAGGCCAGGGGCTAGGGGCTAGGGATGAGGGATAGTCCGTGCGGCAGCACGCCATTGGTCATTGGGGCTTGGTCATTGGTCATTCCTTCCCAGGCCCCTTGCCGGTCCGGTTATCCCGATCGCGTCGGCCTTTCTGTCGCGGGGCGGCGCTAGTTGGGTTTGGCAAACCGGAACGGCTGCATAAGATTCGGCGGTTGGGTCGATTCTTTTCTTTGCCTCCCTTGGCGCTCACGCTGTTGGGCTTGCGACCCGCCCGCTGGCCGCCGCCCGACAGATGGACTCCCTCTCCGCTGGAACGCCCGCCTGTGAATGTCCTTTTTGCTACGACCGAGGCGACGCCGTTCTGCAAGACGGGCGGCCTGGGCGATGTGTGCGGCTCGCTCCCGATCGCGTTGCGACAGCACGGGGTGAAGCCGGTGCTGTTCATGCCGGCGTTCCGCCAGGCGATGGAGTCGGGCCAGCCGATCGAGCCGACGGGCATCCACTTCGAGGTGCCGATCGGGCGCAAGAAAGTGGTCGGCGAGTACCTCCGCAGCACGCTCCCCGGGAGCGACGTGCCGGTCTACCTCGTCGAGCAGCACGGCTACTACAACCGTCCCGCGCTGTACCGCGAAGCGGCGGGCGACTACGTCGATAACTGCGAACGGTTCGTCTTCTTCAATCGGGCGATCCTCGAAGCGGTCGACCTGCTCGGGCTCGACGTCGATGTGATCCATTGCCACGACTGGCAATCGGGTCTGATCCCGACCTATCTGCAAACGCTGTACGCCGACCGCTCGTCGCTCGACCACGTGACGACGCTCTATACGATCCACAACCTCGCCTACCAGGGGAGCTTCTGGCACTGGGACATGGAGCTCACCGGCCTCGGCTGGGAGCACTTCAACTGGCGTGAGGTCGAGTTCTACGGACGGATCAACTTCATGAAGGCCGCGCTGTCGCAGGCCGACGTGATCAGCACCGTCAGCCCGCGCTACGCCCAGGAGATCCTCGACCCGCCGATGAGCTGCGGGCTGGAGGGCGTGCTGCGTCATCGCCAGAGCGACCTTACCGGCGTGCTCAACGGCGTCGACTACGGCCAGTGGAGCCCGGCGACAGACCCGTTCTTGTCCTCCAATTACGGCGTCGAGAACTTCGTCGAAGGCAAAGCCGCCTGCAAGCGCGCCCTGCAACAAGAGATGGGGCTGCCGATGCGCGACGACGTTCCGCTCTTGGCGAACATCGGGCGGCTCGCGGATCAGAAGGGCTTCGACCTGATCTCGGACGTCATGCCGCGGCTTGCCGAATCGCTCGAGGCCCAGTGGGTGCTGCTCGGCACCGGCGAGCCGCACTACGAACAGATGATGCTCCGCCTCGCGGCCGAGCACCCCGAGCGTGTCGCCGTGCGGGTCGGCTTCTCGAACGAGCTGGCCCACCGCATCGAAGCCGGCGCCGACATGTTCTTGATGCCCAGCCGCTACGAGCCCTGCGGGCTCAACCAGATGTACAGCCTCAAGTACGGCGCCGTGCCGATCGTCCGCGAGACGGGCGGCCTCGCCGACACGATCACCAACGCGACCGAGTACACGCTCGGCGACCGGACGGCCAACGGCTTCTCGTTCGCCGACGCTTCGGCCTACGCCCTGTCGATGGTCATCGACCGGGCGGTGCGGGCCTACCGTCAACCGGAGTTGTGGCGGCAGATCGTCGAGACGGGCATGAATCAAGACTGGTCGTGGGACCGCAGCGCTCGGCAGTATGTCGAGCTGTACGAGCGGACGATGGCCAAAGCGCCCGCGATGGCGTAGCAGCCGAGGTGACTGGGGCTAGGGATTCGGGGCTGGGGGTTTGTAAGGTGACTGCTGTTTTGACTTCGTGCCCTACTTCGCTTGCCCAGCCGCCCGTGTCCACTTGGCGTTTCGATTCATTGAACCAACGGAAGGTGCGGATCGCGCCGGCGCGGGCGTTGCGGCCGAATGACTTTGGCGGACCGACCGAGAAGAAGCGTCGCTGCCCCTTCTGCGGCGGTTCGGAAGCCGACACGCCGCCCGAGGTCGATCGGATTGCCGACAGCGCTGGGGCGTGGTCCGCGCGAGCCATCCCGAATCAGTACCCAACCGTCGACGGCGCCGACGGCGTCCAAGAAGTCATCATTGAGTCGCCCCGCCACGTCAGTCGGCTGGGGGAACTCACCGACGAAGAGTTGACGGCGGCCGTGACCTGTTGGGCGCGGCGGCTGGTGCATCGGCGCCGCGAGGGTCGCTTCGATTACCTGCTGCTCTTCAAGAACGAAGGGCCGGCGGCGGGCGCCTCGATGCAGCACGTCCATAGCCAACTGATCGCGCTCCCAACGGCGCCGGCTCAGGCCGCGGCCATGTGGGACGCGATCCGCCGGGGCGACCTGCCGCAAGACGAGTCCTGCGTCGTGAGGACGGCCGCCTGGGAGCTCGTGTCGCCCACGGCGCCAAGGTTTGCTTACGAGTGCTGGTGGCGTCCGAGGGGGGGCCAGATGCCGCTAGAGGCCCTTGCCGAGGGCGAGGGCGCCGGCGAGTTGGCACGGCAGCTGCGGAGAATCGTGGCGGCCGTCATCAACTTGGGCGGCTGCGATGCGTACAACTTGATCGTCCAGGTCCCGCCCGTTTCGCACGCTAGCGACGTGGGCGATCGGTGGTGGATCGAGGTCGTGCCCCGCTCGGCGGGGATCGCCGGCCTCGAGCTGGCGACCGGCCTGTGGGTCAACCCCGTTGGTCCCGAAGAAGCCGCCCGGCGACTGGCGGAAGAGCTTGCTTAGTTAGCTGTTGTTGGCGAAGCGACCTTGCCGATTGGGCTGCTTGGCCGATTGGGCAAGTCGCGGCGTTAGCGGCCTCCCTGCCGATCGTGCGGCTTGGAGGCGCCGAAGACTCCGAATTCCCCGGTTGTGCTAGCGATGCTGCGTGGACGGCCTACGGCGCCGTTCGCTACCATCGCGGTCATGCCGGCGGACTTTCCGCGTCGAAGACGTAAAACGACGCCCTCACCATCGTTCCTGCTATCACCGAAGCGTCTGCGATGACCCAACCGCTACGGCTTGTGCTCGTCCTGCACAACCATCAACCGATCGGCAACTTCGACGGCGTTATCGAGCAGGCGTACCAGGACAGCTACCTGCCGTTCCTCGACGTCTTTGAGGAGTACCGCGGCCTGCCGATCGGCCTGCACACCAGCGGCTCGTTGATCGAGTGGCTCGAGCAACACCGGCCCGAGTACCTCCATCGGGTGGCTCGCCTCGTGTCGGAAGGCCGCATCGAGGTCCTTGGCGGCCCGTTCTACGAGCCGATCATGACGATGATCCCCAGCCGGGACCGCGTCGGGCAGATCCGCTCGTACACGCAGTGGCTCAACGACCGCCTCGGCGCCCGGGTCCGCGGCATGTGGATGCCCGAGCGTGTCTGGGAGCAGTCGCTGACGCGCGACTTGGTCGAAGCGGGGATGGAGTACACCATCCTCGACGACTTCCATTTCAAGAACGCCGGCTGGACCGAGAACCAGCTCCACGGCTACTACCTCACCGAGGAAGACACCCGCCTGTTGTCGGTCTTCCCCGGGAGCGAGAAGCTGCGCTACACGATCCCGTTCCAAGAGCCGCACGAGACCATCAACTACCTGCGGCAGGTGTACGAGCAACAACCCGGCGCGGTCGTGCTGTTCGGTGACGACGGTGAGAAGCTCGGCACGTGGCCGGACACCAAGGACCACGTCTACAAGAACGGCTGGCTGCGGCGGTTCTTCGACGCGCTCCAGCAGAACAGCGACTGGCTGTGGGTCTGCACGCCGTCGCAGGCGCTCGACGCGGTTAGCCCGCTGGGGAAGCTTTACATCCCCGAGTGCAGCTACCGCGAAATGACCGAGTGGGCGCTGCCGGCTGAGCAGCAGAACGTCTACCACGACGTGGCGCACGACCTGCAAGACATCGGCCGCTGGGACGCGGTCTCGCAGTTCGCCCGCGGCGGGTTCTGGCGGAACTTCAAGGTCCGCTATCCCGAGACCGGCGACATGTACGCCCGTATGCAGATGGTGAGCAAGCGCCTCGCCGAAGCGCAGGCCGACGCCGCCCGGCGTGACGACGCTGAGCCGTGTCGCACGCTCGAGTCGGCGCGAACCGAGCTGTACCGCGGCCAGTGCAACTGCAGCTACTGGCACGGCGCGTTCGGAGGCATCTACCTGCCCCACCTGCGTCACGCCGTGTTCAACCACCTGATCGCGGCCGAGAACCTGCTCGACCAGCGCGAGGGCCGCGGCCTCAACGACGCCGACTGGGTCGAACTCGACACGGCCGACTACAACCTCGACGCCCGCCAAGAGGTGCGTCTGGCCTCGAACCGCCTCGTCGCGTTGCTGACGCCGTCCGACGGCGCCGAGATTTACGAACTCGACGTGCGGTCGATCTGCCTGAATGTCGGCTCGACGCTCGCCCGTCGCGAAGAGGCCTACCACCGCAAGGTGCTCGCCGGCCCCGACCAGACGGGCGGCGATGTTGCCAGCATCCACGACCGCGTGGTCTTCAAACAAGAAGGCCTCGACCAGATGCTGCAGTACGACTCGCGTCAACGCCGCAGCCTGACGGATCACTTTTACGACCTCGACGTCTCACGTGACGCGATCGCACGGAACGAGGCCCGCGAGGCGGGCGACTTCGTCGGCGCCATCTACGAGACCAAGCTCCGCCGCAAGCCCGAGCGGATGCAAGTGCAGTTCACCCGCGAAGGCCACGTCGATGGCTGCCCCGTGCGGCTCACCAAGGGCGTCACGCTCGACGCCGGCGGCGCGACGCTCGAGATCGCCTACCTGCTCGAAGACCTGCCCGGCGACCGTCCGCTGCACTTCAGCACCGAGTTCAACTTGGCGGGCCTCCCGGCCGGCGCCGACGACCGCTTCTTCCACCTGGGCGACGGCCAGTCGATCGGCCAACTCGGCGAGCCCCGCGACATGGCCGATGTCGAAGAGCTGCACCTCGTGGACGGCTGGCTCGGCATCGACCTGGGCTTCACGATCGACCGTCCCACGTCGATCTGGACGTTCCCGATCTCGACCGTTAGCCAGAGCGAAGGCGGGTTCGAGCTGGTCAACCAATCGATCACCGTCCAGCCGCACTGGATCCTGCAAGGCGACGAGCAAGGCCGCTGGAGCGTCACGATCCGCCTCACGGCCGACACATCGGCGGCCGAAGGCCGCGCAATGCAGCACACGCCGGAGATGGCGTCGGTGTGAAGGGGTAAGCCCCAATGACCAAGTCCCAATGACCAATGAAGGCGTTGCCCCGCCGATGTGTTGGTCATTGGGGCTTGGTCATTGGTCATTCATTGGCGTTCGCCAATCAATTGGCCGATCGAACCCGCCGCCCCACTTCACGCACCCCGACAGCGGCGCCGTCATTCGCTGCGTGAGCTCCGCGGCGTTCGTCGCTCGGCTCGCATCGCCCGTGGCGCTCGTTTCGTTGAGCACCATGCCCGCGACGCGCAGGCCCTTCGCCTCGGCGGTGATCAGCGTTTGCATCACGTCGTTGATGACGCCCAGCCGATTCGCCGCGACGACCACCAGCGGCAGGCCGAGGTCGCGCGCCAGATCGGCGTTGTAGTCGTCGTCCGAGAGTGGCGACATCAAGCCGCCGGCGCCTTCGACGAGGACGAAGTCGCTCGCCGCCCGCCACGCGTCGTAGCCGCTCCGCAGCAAAGCCGCATCGACACGGCGACCCTCTCCGCGCGCAGCGACATGCGGCGCGAGCGGCGCCGTGAAGCGCTGCGGGCAGACGGCGTCGAGCGTCAGCGGTTTGCCTGCCGCTTCCCAGAGCGCGACGGCGTCGTCGGAGACATCATTATGGCAACCACTCGCCGCCGGCTTGTAGACGCCAACGCGTATGCCCTCGGCGACGAGTTGCTTCGCAATGAGCGCGGCTACGTACGTCTTGCCGACTTCGGTGCCGGTGCCGGTGATGAAGAGGCCGGACAAACGAGGCTAGAGGCTAGAGGCTAGAGGCTAGAGGCTAGAGGCTAGAGGCTAGAGGCTAGAGGCCCCTAGACTCCTAAGAACTCTTCCGCCGCGTCGCGGAGGACTTCGCGGTCGACTTCGAGCCCTGTCCACGCTTCGACGGCGAGGGCCGTCTCGGCGATGAGCACCGGGAGGGCGTCGACGACGCGGGCGCCGCGGCCTTCGGCGGCGAGGTGCAGCGGCGAGCGGTTCGAGCCGATGCCCAGGTCGATCACCACGTGCGACGCGTCGAGTTCCGGCGCCAGCGAATCGGCGACGCGTTGGTTGTCGCTCTTAGGCCATGACGCGGTCGAGATGATCCAGTCGATGGTGTCGGGGAGCTCGAGCCAGTCGCCCTCCCACGCCAGCGGCCGGACCTCGCAGGCGAGGGCGTCTTTGGGCGCCGCTTCGCTGCGGCCTGTCTGGGCGGCGAGCACCACGGCGGCGGCGCGGTCGGCCAGCGGGTCGGCGATCGCCACCAGCGCCGCGCCGCGTTCGACCAGCACGTCGGCGATCGACGGAGCTTCGCCCCCCGCTCCGAGCACCACGACGCGTTTGCCGGCCGGCTCGCCGATCTCGGCCAGGGCTTCGACCAGGGCGGGGCCCGAGGCGTCGTCCCCCTGGAGGGCGCCGTCGTGCCGCGTGAGGTGGGTCAGCCGGCCGGTCCGCTTGGCCCGCTCGGTCCGCTTGGCGGCCCCCCCCGGCTTGTCGGCCAGGGCGCCACGGAGCCGCACGCCGGCGAACCCCAGCGCGTCGGTCCCCGCCAGAGCCTCGCCGAGGCGTTCGGCCTGGGTCTGGAACGACAAGAACCGCCAGTCGAGCCCGAGGTCCTCGAGGGCCCGCTCAATCATGAAGTGCGTCGGGTCGCCGCCGACCGACTCGCCGATAAGGCAGCACTTTTCGAGGAGGTTGGACACGGGGGGAGGGGGCGGTGGGCGGTCGGCAGTGGGCAGGAACAACGAGACTGTAGCGAGTCGCGTCGTGCCGACATGGGAGGGCGGTCTGAATCTAACGACGCGAGCTCCCAATTCTCGCTCCCCGACGCGCCGACCGCAACGCGCCGGCGCCGTCGAGGGCGGTTAGCATGGAAGAATGCTCGCCGAGACCCTTTTCCCGATGAAATGGCGCCGCCTCTGGCGCCGCCGCCTGAAAAGGCGCCCGCTGCTGCCGTTCCTGCTGGCGGCGTTTGTGGCTGCTGATATCGCGGTGCTCAGGTTCGCCGAGAGCTCGCGGAGCGATTTTGCTGAACTATCGCTCCTAGCGATGCTCGGAGCACAGCTAGGGTTACTGGCAATTTGGACGACCCATTCAATGCGTGGCTGGGCACCGCGAGTAGCGATCTCAACTGGTCTACTTATGACGGCGGTTAGTTTGGTTGAGCAACCCGACGAAGATCAGTACATCCGTGCGGTTATCTTCCCAACTTTTGCCGTGACCGCCTTGGGAGTCATCTTTAGCCGCTGGATAGCGTCATCGCATCAACGCCGCAAGGTGATTGCAGTACGCAAGCGGAAGTTCGGAATTGCGACGGTGTTGTGGATAACCTTGGTCGTCGCTCTTCTAATTGCAGTGCTTCGAAACGCCGGTTGGTCCGTTCTGGCTTACCCACTTACTTTGATTCTGGCAGTGGTTGAAGCGGCGCCAGCAGTCGCGATGGTCGCGGTTGATAGATGGTTTCCCAAAGGGTGGAAACGATTCTACGGCTTACTGGCGACTCCATTCGTCGCCGTGTTAGCGACAGCGGCTTGGGCGATGACGCCACGGGGAGGACCCGCCATGATTGGCCAGCCTCGCGATTTTCTACCCTACTACATCGTACAGGCCTCCATCATCGGGCTGTCTCTCTATTTACTGACGCCTCGATTCCGAATTGATCGTAGCGGTTTAGTCATCGACGGCGAATCCCCAGATCGAGACGAGACAATTGGCTCCATCGACCTCTCCGCTTAACCCCATCCGCATTCATCTGCGCACATCTGCGGCTAAAACCCGTCTCGCAAGTATCCGCACGTAGGGCGCCACATAGCGGCTGCGTTGGCCGTGGTCGCCGGGTTCTTCGGCGTGGGACGGTTCGCCGAGGTCTTCGACGACGAAACCCGCGCGGCAGAGGCCGCCGATGAGTTGTTCCCAGCGGTGCAGGAACTCGAGCGTGCCCGGCTCGCGCGTACGGCAGGGGTCGGATGGCGGCAGCGGGCCTTCGTGGTAGTAGGGGGTGCGGAGTTCTAGCGCGCCGTTTCCGCTAAGCCGACTAGCGGCTTGGAGACTCGTTGGCGTCTTGTGCTGCGAGACGTAAACGCCGCCGGGCCGCAGCACGCGGGCGACTTCGCGATAAACGGCGGCGACGTCCGACGCGTAACAGCTGCTGACGGGTTGCACGACCGCGTCGAACTCGTCGTCACGCAACTCCGACAGATCATCCATCGACGTCTGGCACAGCCGCAGGCGGCAGCCGCGGGCCTCAGCGACGGCACGATCCTTCTCCAGCATCGCCTCGCTAACATCAACAACCGTCACCTCCATCCCCGCCGCCACATGCAACGGCCCCTGCCGCCCACCCCCCGCGGCAAGACACAGCACCCGCTTGCCGACGACCGAACCACCAAGCCCACGCCTCAGCCACCCATCCGGGTCAACCGCCCGCAACGGGTCCGCGAAATCCGCCGCCGTCGCCGGCCGAGCGAGCGGCACGCCTTGCCGGGCGAGGTCGTTCCACGCCTGGCGGTTACGCTCGATAGCGGTGCGTCGCGGGTCGAGTTCCATGCGGCGATTGTAGCCAGCGTCGATCACGCAGCGAAAAGCAGGAAAGGGAACCACAAAGTAACAAAGGAAGACTCTTGTGAACAAACGAATTGCAGATAAATCCTTTGTTCCTTCGTTCCTTTGTGGTTCAAGAAATTGGAGTTGGAACGATGGTCGTGGCGTCGATGGTGGGGCTACTCGCGGCTAGCGCCGACGGCTCTCCTTGGTAGGGGCAGTGGCGGCAGCCGTTGTCGCAGCAGGTTCCGCGGCGCAGCAAGAATGCGGCGGTGAAGACGACGCGGCCGTGCTCGACGTAGTGGTCGGCGAGGGGGTGGACCGGCTGCGGTTGCTGCGAGGACGGAGCCATCACGCCTTCCTGGCGGCGATGGCGACGCAGCCGATGGCGACGAGCAGGATCGACGCGGGTTCGGGGATCGTGTTCAGCGTCAGGTCGTCGATCGCGAAGTACGTCGGCGTGTTGATGCCGAAGGCGCCGACATCGGACGACGAGAAGTCGAAGTGTAGGCTCGCGGCGCCGGCCAGCGGCGACAGGTCCCACTCCGTCCAATCGGTGACGAGGTAGTCCTCGGCGCTGTTGGCGGAGCGGAAGTCGGCGAGATAGAAATCGACCGACGCGTCGAGGACTCCGCCCTCGGCGTCGACGCCATAAGCGGTGACCATGAACCAATCCTCATCTGTGCCCGACTCGCCGCCGAACTTCTTGGCGAACGAGTCTCCGTCGCGCATCGACAGGGCCGCGTAAGTGGTGTTAGTGATCCAGACGCTCTCGACGCTGTGACCGGACGGGAGCGTGATCGTCGGCAGGCCCGCGAGCGCCGCCGCATCGATCGGGCCGCTGCCGAGCGTGCTGGCGGCGAAGGCGAGGCCGTAGTTGTCGGCGCCCGGGCCATGGCCATCGCCGGTGATCGCGCTGTGCTGGTTGCCGAATCCGGGCGTCGTGTTGTCCGACTCGTTCGAGTAGGCGAAGCCACTCCACGTGCTGAAGGAAAGGTCATACACATTGCCGAAGGCGGCGCCGTGCGAGGCGAACGCACCGCGGACCTCGGGCCCGAAGGCGCCATCGACCGTGTCGCCATTGGGATCGGGGCCGACCCAACGCGATTCGGGAGCGAGCGTGAGGTCATCAAAATCGACGACGCTCTGCGCGGCGTGAGCGCTGGCTACGCTACCAGCGAGGAGCAGCGAGAGACTTAGCAGGGCATGACGTAGGTTCATTTTCGCTCCAGGTTGTCGTCGCGCGAACAGATCGCGGCGAGCGTCAGGTTGTCGGTCGAGTTGGGGTAGAAATGGACGGACGCGTCGGCGAAGACGACGAGCGCGCCGCCGGGGTGAAAGCTGCTCAGCTCTTGGCCGAAGTCGGCGAGCTGCCGGGTTGTGGAGTCGCGGGCGTTGATCGGCGCCGACTGGTCGAAGACGTTGCGGACACTGATCCAGATCGAGTGAATCCCTTCGGGGACTTCGCCAACGATCGCGGTGTGCGAAGCGCCATCGGTGAAGTGCGCGAGCGAGATCGGCTTCTCATAAATCAACACGCCGCGCTCGGGGTTATTGGTGGCGTTCGTCGCGCGGAGGCCGCGTTCACCCTGGATGCCGCCGTAGGCGGTCTTCGCGTAGTCGTGGGGAGACGTGCTCGATAGATCGACCGACTTGCGCGGCGTATCGCCGTCGGGCATGCTCGGGCAAAGCATCACCGGCAATAGCGTCCGGCCCGCGGTGAGGTTGGCGGGATCGGTATAAAGCAGCGATAGGTCGAGCTGATCGCGTAGCGACGCTTCTTCGAACCAGGGCAAAACCTCGGTCGTCCAACTCGGCCCAACATCGGCGCGGTGTTTGTCGTCGAGCCGGCCGCCGAGTGGGAAATCGTTGTTGGTGTCGTGATAGCTCAACAGCGCGAGGCCAACCTGCTTAAGGTTGTTCATGCACGCCGCGCGGCGGGCCGCTTCGCGCGACGCTTGAACAGCAGGCAACAGCAGCGCGACGAGCACGCCGATGATGGCGATGACGACGAGGAGCTCGACGAGGGTGAAGGCGGGGCGGAAGTGGAAAGTCGGAAGTCGGAAGTCGGAGAATGACGGCAAGCTGCCGTCTTCCCACTTCCCTCTGTCTACTTCCAACTTGGCGCGTTCGCGTACCACGTGACCTATTCCATACCGCGACGGTCCGTAGCGCGAGCCCTGGCGCTTGCGCGCACGGGTAAACGCCTACGTATCGGACCGATGCAGCTACACCTCTAACGACGCGGCGGCTTCCCCTCGAAGCTTCCGCATGCCTCGTGTTGGTAGGTCTTCTGACTCCCAAGCCCGTCGGGACCAGCCTTCTCATCTCGCTACGCCGCAAGCGGCATTAGCAGGACAATGGCGTGAAGAATGGGTCCGGCGAAGTTAGTGCTTGGTTACAGCGGCGGGGCCGTCCCGGAATTGCACCGGAGTTCCCTGTTACGTCGGCGAGCCGCAAGCCGCGGCGCCGACCACCAACACACGAAATCGAGCGAGGAGCATAGCACCGGCGGCAGGCCAATGCAAACCATGAGATATGGCCCCCAAAAGCGCCGCATCCGTCATGCGAGCCCCACGGCGTCAGCCCGGGGAGGGCGCCGGGTAACCGCTTCACTCCCCGGGCTGACGCCGCGGGGCTCGCAGATAGTCGGCGTCAGTGGCAGGCGGTTTTGGCTTCGGAATCTGAACTGCAGCACGAGGGGTTTCCGACGTCGGCCAGCGGCGTTTCGTGCGTTGAACTTTTCTTCAGGTCGCGGAGCGCGCACCAGGCGATCCAGGCGATGAGTGCGACCGCCGCGGCGATCTCCCACCAGGCGCCGCCGTGCTCGTGGTGATGGAGATGGTCGGTCGCGGTGAGGGTCAGTCTTGTGCCGCCGAGCCACGTGTCGTAGAGCATGCCGCCGGCGATGCTGCCGACGACGATCGTCGAAAGGTAGGCAACGAGCGGGCGCCAGCCGAGGCCGCGGTAGACGGCGCCGATCGTCGCAGCGTTCGACGCGGGGCCGGCCATCAAGAAGACGATGACAGCGCCGGTCGGCAGCCCGGCGGCGGCGAGCGACGCGGCGATCGGCACGCTGGCGGTTGCGCAGACATAGAGCGGCAGCGAGAGCGCCAACGCCGCGCCCATCGCCGCGGCGCCGCCGTACGCGCCGAGGCCCGCCAGCCAGTCCTCCGGGACGAACGCCGTGATCGTTGCGGAGAGGACCACTCCGAGCGCGAGCCACTTCCAGATAGACCGCACGAGGTCGTCCGCGTGCGCGGCGCCGGAGCGCAAGCGCGCGATGAAGGACGCGTCCTTGGCGACGGGCGCTCCGCTATCGAGGACCGGAAGCGAGAACTTCTTCGGCGTCACCGCGTCGGTGAGCCAACCACCGGCGAGGCCCGTTAACAGCGCCGTGGCGACCTTGAACAACGCCAGTGGCCAGCCCAAGAGGCCCGCCGTCACGAGGACCGAATCGACGCCGGTCTGCGGCGTGGCGATCAAGAACGCGACCGAGGCCCCGCTGGTGGCGCCTTGGCGTTTGAGGCCGAGACCGACGGGGATCACCGCGCACGAGCAGAGCGGCAGCGGGACGCCGACGAGGACCGACTTCCAGACGGCGCCCTTGCCCCCCAGCAGCCGCTGCATGAGCCCCTGCGGCAGAAAGGCGTACATCGCCCCCGCGATGGCGGCTCCCAAGAGCATCCAGGGCGCCAGTTCGAGCGTCATCCGCCACATCGCTTCGAGCACGGGGGGCCTTCGGAGGTGAATAGGTGGGTAGGGCCGTAGGGGGCTTCGGTTCTAGGGGCGGAAAATTTCGCTATCGGACTGACAAACTAACGGACTACCGTACTCTCTTCTGCGTCAAGTTGGCTTCTGCGTCAACCTGCGCCCGCCCCTACGTCATTCAAGTCGCTTCACAACCGCGGATGGACAGCACCGCCGTCACTTTCGTTTGCCCCTCTTGTGGAAAGAAGGTCTCCGCGCCGGCGCGGTTCGCGGGACGCACCGCGCCGTGTCCCGGTTGTCGCGAGCCGCTGCTGGTTCCGATGCCGAAGGTGGTCGCTCAGAAGATCGATCCCTTTGCCAACCTGATCGGCTTCCACTGCCGACTCTGCCAGACACGGATGCATGCACCGCCGGACTTGGTCGGCAGCAAAGCCAAGTGCCCCGATTGCCACACACTGACGGTCGTCCCGCCGCCGCCCGAACCGCCCAAGTCGCTCCGGCCCAAGGCGATGGACGAGGAGGGCTACGAACTCTACGAAGGGGAGCAGCCGCACGGCGTCGATCTCGCCCGGGTCGCGGCGCCAACGGTTTCGTTCTCGTGTCGGCTCTGCGGGACGCACCTTTCGGCGGAGGCGAGCCGCGTCGGCGAGACCGTATCGTGCCCCGACTGCGGCGCAGCGACGCCCGTTCCTGTTACGGCTAAGCCGGCGGCGAAGTTCGCCCTCGTGGCCGAGACCTACGACGTCGACGCGGCCCCCGAAGTCGATACGACCGTGCTACGGACGCGTTTCGAAGAGCTCGTCGAGCGGGCGCCGGCAGGTTACCGCACGCTCTTGGCGAAGGATTCGCCGGAGGGCGGCAAGGCCGAGATCGACAACGAGTCGGCCTCGACCTTCGGCTGGGGGATCGGGCTGTTCGACGGCCTCGCAACGGCCTTCACGCAGTCGAAGATGCTGCTCGCTTGGTTCGGCCTGAGCTTCGGACTCTTGTTCGTTGTGTTGATGATCGCCGCGCTCGACGCACTAGCGTCTTCGGGGGGGATGTACGGCTGGATCGGCATGATCCTGCTGCTCGGGACGACGGTGTTCGTCACCGCGATGTGGATGACGATCGCCTGCACTGTGTGCTGGACGGTGATGGACAGCGCCGCGACCGGCGCGCGGTGCGTCTACAACTGGCCGGTCTTCGACTTCGGCGAATGGGCGCCGCCGGCGGTGACGGTCGTCTTTGCGATGATCGTCGCGGCGATCCCGGGCTCGATCGCCGGCCAGCTCATCCCCAACGCCACCAGCTTGCCATGGCCGCTCGATTCGGTGTTCGGCTGGTCGGCCGTCGGAGCGATGTTTGCTTTTCCCGTGATCGTCTTGTCGCAACTCAACGAGACCTCGATGTGGGCAATCCTATCGCCGGGCGTGCTACGCACGATGCGCTACGCGCCGGTGACATGGCTGGCGTTCTACGCCTCGGCGTTCGGGCTCGCGGTCGGATCAATGTGGATTGGCGAGGACCTTGCCGCGTCGATGGGGCCTTGGTCGGTGTTCGTGATCCTGCCGGTGGAGTTCCTCATCGACCTTGCGTACGCCTGGCTGCTAGGCCGCCTCGCCTGGATCGCCGGCGCCGCGACGCCGCGGAGTGTAGCCGCAGATGATCGCAGATAAGCGCCGATAAGAGAAATGTAGGAGGGGTCTCCCGACCCCGATTACGGCCCCCATTCCGAAACGGCATGGTGCGAGAAATCGGCGTCAGAGACGCCTCCTACAAATGAACCGTTTCATCTGCGCCTATCTGCGATCATCTGCGGCCAATTCTTGTAAGTCATTCAGCCCGGCCCGCTGTCGCAGGTCAAGCACGAGCTTTCGCGCCGCGGCGGCGCTGCGGAGGCTGCCGAGGAGTTTGACGGGTTTGGGTTCGCCGAGGAGTCTGGCGACGACGTCTTGGTAACGCTGCACGTTGTTGCCGGACTGCGATGTCGAGGTTGTCCGTAGCTCAATCGCGCGAACGTATTGGGTCTCGAAGGTGCGTGGACTCCCGGCCAGGCCGCGCCAGGCTTGGCGGGTCGTCCAATGGTCGTCGGCGACGATCAGCTCGGACTCGGCGAGCCACGTGTGCAGCGTCGCGGCGATCATCACCAGCGTCACCAGCAACGAGGCGCCGCCGATCAGCCAGACGGAGTTCCAGAGCAGCCCAAGGCTCGCGCCGCCGACGATCAGCGTCATGATCGTGAGCGGGATCGCCATGCCCAGATGCCGACCCGCGGGGGCGAAGTAACGGATGCTCCCCAGCGCCGCTTGCGGTTCGACGAGAATTCCTTCGGCAGCGAGCAGCGCTTCGAGCGGTTTATCCGATTCGTACTCGCTCAGCGCGGTGAGTTCGACGTCGATATTCTCTTGCGAGTCTTCGGTGCGGAAGACCGGAACCTCGAACGAAGCCGCGTAGTCGATCCCCGGCAGCTCGGCCATGGCCTTGAGCGTCCACGCAACTCGTTTGTCGTCGTCGGTCGGTTGGGCATGGCTGGGGATCGTGAACGTTATCGGCACGCCGAAGCTGCCGGGCTCGCCGGCGTCGAGGAACTTGGCGATGTCGCGTTCGTCCTGCCACAAGACCTCGGTCGTGGAGTTCTTGCCACGGCGGACGACCCGGGTGCAGGTCAGTGAGACGCGCACCGCGTCGGCGGCACGCACCGCCTCCGGCGCCAGGATGACGCCCGCCAACTTGCCGCCGACGACGCCCGGCATCGTCGCCAGCCGAAGCGTCGAGGCGCCGTACTTGCGGCGACGGAGCCAGTGCTTCACCAGCCAGCCGATGAAGCCGACGCCGACAGCGGGGAAGATCGCGACGATCAGGTAAAGCCACCAAGGCTTCTTGTCGTCGCTCATCAGGAAGATCGCCGCGAACGGCAGGGCGATGCTGTTCCACAAGACGGCGAAGAACGCCACCCCGTAGAACTCCTTGTTGCCTTCGCGCTGCACGCCCTCACGCCATTCGTCGCGCAACAGCCAGGGCTTATCGGGCGAGTCGGCGGAGATCACATCGTCCCGCCGAGCCTTTCTCATTCCGTAGAGGGCCGCCGCGATGATCCCGAAGCCGACGCCGCCGAAGGCGAGCACGAACGGCACATGATACACAACCACGACCGGCCGCAGGCGACGATCAAGCAGCGCCTGCGTTGGATCATTGGGATCGACAAAGCAATCGACGGTCTTCTCCGCCTTCCACGCAGCGTGCAGCCGATCGTGCAGGCGGCGATGGTACGAGCCGAAGTTATCCGCCATCGTTGAGAGGCCGACGCGGTCGCTCTCGTAAGCCTGGCCGGCGTATTCGTAGCGATAGTCGGCGACGACTCGCAGGCTGTTCTTCTTATCGCCAGTCCTCTGCAACTCGACGCTCGTAATCGTTGCAGGGACTTCAACCCACGACGCCGCCGACCAAGAGAGCCAGAGGATCGACGCCAAGCTCCACGCCATAAAGACACCCACGCCCGCGAACGGCAGGGCGAAGAGCGTCGCGCAGCCGAGGCCGACGGCGGGGTTCAGCTTGTTGGTCTTCTTCGACACGGGCGGCTAGTTGGCGGAGAGACGCGTTCGTTGAGGTGCGTAGCGAGCGCTGCAAGCATAGCGGCCTCCATGCGGTGCTAGCGGCGACCTTGCCGGTTGTGCTGTTAACGGGACCTTGCTTTCGGCAGTATCGGCTGAACCGCGTGCTCCTTACCCGATCCGGTCAGTGCGGTTGTGCCGATGGTAGCGGTGGCCGCGGTCATGTCGGGGCCAGCTGTCATTCGGGGGGAGCGGCGTGTTGAAGGCTTGGCTACGAATTGCATTCGCTTCGGGCGTGGCGACCTTGGGCGCCGCTGTCGCGTCGGCGGACGTCGGCTGGACGCTCGAGGTGGACCGCCTCGTTGCGCCACGATTGCCGAATGGGGAGATCCGCCTTCTCGCCGCCGAAGAGGCTGTGCCGGCCGGTGAGCCGACATCCGGGGGGGCCAGCGGATCGGCAACAAACGACGAGACACCCGCCGGAAAGCCGCCGTCGGAGGGCTCCAATGGCGTAAAGAGCGCCCTAGAGAGGGAAGAGGAAAAGATCGAAGAGATATCCCGCTCCGCCGACGAGTATGTGGCGGACATCGAGAAGCGATTGAAGAGCCTCGAGTCCGATCACTCCGAGTTGCGGACGGCCCACAACACCTTGAAAGATGACTTTGGCTATCTCGTTACAAGCGGCCACAGCAAGTCAACGATGCAGCTCTTCGGCCGGCTGCACTTCGACGCCTGGGGCTTCCCGGGCGACTCGCCGGGCGTCAACGGCTTCGAGACGGGCGATCCCAACGTCTCACCGCAAGACCGCCTCACGATACGCCGGCTGCGTTTCGGCGCGGAGGGAGACCTGCCCGGCAACATGCTCTACCGCCTCGACCTCGAGCTCGCCGGTGGTAATGAGACGGAGTTCCGCGACGTGTACCTCGGATGGAAGGAACTGCCGGTTTTTCAAGAGCTGTTGATCGGCAACCAGAAGCGGCCTTACGGACTCGATCACATCAATAGCAGCCGCTACAACGTCTTCATGGAACGCCCTTCGGTGATCGAGGCGTTCAACCAAGACAACCGCCGGCTGGGGATTCAGTCGTGGGGCTACACCGACGACCTCGGCTGGAACTGGCGCTACGGGGTGTTCAACCAGCGGATCGTACAGGACGAGGGCGGCTACGTGAGCGATCACTGGCAGCCCGAGGTGGCCGGGCGTCTCTCCAACACCTTGTGGTGGGACGAGGCGTCCGACGGGCGCGGCTACATCCACTTGGCGATTGCCGGATCGTACGCCAACACCGATCAGAACGCGCTGACAGAGAACTTCGCCGGCTCGGGCGTCAGTGAGGCTCGCTTCCGCACTAGGCCCGAAGCACGGACCGAATCGCGTTGGTACGACACGGGCGTCATTCCCGGCGCCGACGATTACGAGCTGCTCGCCTTCGAGTCGGTCGTCAACCTCGGCCCTTGGCAGCTCGTCGGCGAGCAGCAGACGATCTGGGTCGACCGCATCGGCGCCGAGCCAGTGCGGTTCCACGGCGCCTACGCCTACCTGTCGTACTTCTTGACGGGCGAGCACGTCCCCTGGGACCGCGAGACGGGCCAGCTCGACCGCGCTCATCCTTTCGAAAACTTCTTCCTCGTGAACACCTGCAACAGCGGCGTCGCTAGCGGCATGGGCGCATGGCAGGTCGCGGCGCGCTGGTCGTACCTCGACACGGCCGACGGAGACATCCAGGGCGGCCGCGGTGACGCGATCACCGCGGCGCTCAACTGGTACTGGACGCCCTACGCCAAGTGGCAGTTCAACTACATCTACGGCGACATCACCAACAACGACCTCAACGCGCCGCTCGGAGCGCCGAACTTCGGCGACTACCACATCCTCGGCACGCGGTTCCAAGTTGACTTCTAAGCGAGCCAAGCCGCGAGCCGTCGGCGCCAGCCGCGGGTGACGAACCGAATGTCCTGCCAGCCAACCGGGGGCTAAGGCCCCGCGGCGAATGATTAGAAGAATCAGCCGGCACGCCTTAGCGTCCGGTTCCCGTCATCGGGTTTCGACAGACATGACCCACCATCGCCGCATCACCCTCCGGCCGCTCGTCGCATTGCTTGCGGCGTTGTCGTGCTTGACGCCCCTCGCCCAGGCGAAGTGTCCTCACGGCCACGACTGTTTGGTCTGCGTCCCCAAACGCGAAGCGACCAAAGAGGAAAAGTGTTGCTGGTGCGTCGAAGGGAAGAACGTCTCGGTCCCGCCGGTGCTCTGCCCCTGGGAGCCGGGCGGTTCGCCGATCAACACGTTCGACTGGCTCGAACGGCTCCTCGGGCACGGCGAGAGCGTCCGCGGGAAGCGTTGCGGCAAACCTTGTCATCCCTGCCAACCCGGCTGCCAGTGCGTCCGCTGCGGCGAAGTCCGGCAGGTCCGCGACTTGGTCGAGAAGACCTACGAGGTCAACGCCCGCCAGTGGAAGTGGGAGGTCCGCCGCCTGCCGCCGTGCAAGTGCGGGCAATGCGGGTGCGAAGTGATGGATGCTAGCAGCGCGTTCGGATGCGGCTGCCCGATCGGTGGGTAGGGGCAGAAAAGCCGGATAGGGCGGCATTCCCGACGCAACTCCGCGGGGAATGATCTCGCCCGAGGTCCAACGCTGGCCTATTATTAAGGCAGTGTTAAGCCCCGATGAAGACGCCCGCGCCCTTTCCCGGAAAGCCCCGGAGAGTATCAGCGGGCGCCAGTGCGGTCTTGTCGGGCGACATTTTCGCCCGTTCAAGCTAAAGGTCTGCGCGCCATGAGCAAACTGCTGCAACGTCACCTAACCGAAGTCGAGACCGCTCTTTCAGAGCAGGCCGACGCCGTCGAGCGGATGGTCCACGCCGCCTATCAGGGGCTGCGCGAGAGGTGTCTCGGCTCGGCCGCCCAGGTGCTCGACAGCGAGTCGCAGCTCAACCGCAGCGAGGTGGACATCGAAGAGAAGTGCCTCGAGCTCCTCGCTCTGCACCAGCCGGTGGCGATCGACCTGCGTCGCGTCGCGGCGACCCTCAAGATCAACGGCGACCTCGAACGCATCGGCGACCTCGCCCTCAACTTGGCCGAGCGCACCGAGAGCCTGGCGCAGTGCCCCGACGTGCCCGTCCCAGCAGAGCTGGAGCAGATGGTCGAACGGGCGATCGAGATGCTCCGCGACGCCCACTCGGCGTTCGTCAGCGTGGACGAAGCGCTTGCCCACAGCGTCCGCGAGCGCGACGACGAGGTCGATGATCTCAACCGCCGTGTGATCGCCGATTTGGTGAAGCAGATGGAGTCGAGCCCCCAGCAGGTCGAAGGCCTGCTCCACGTCTTCAGCGCAACACGGATCATCGAACGCATCGCCGACCACGCCACGAACATCGCCGAGGATGTGATCTATCTGGCGAAGGGCCGCATCATGCGCCACCGCTGGGCGCAATCGGCCTGAAGCGCGGGTCGGCTGCCAATCCCCGAGAGGGACGAAACCTCGTAATTAGCCCCCGGTCATTGACCGGGGGCTAAATGCTGGCCTCCCCTCCCGCCGCTGGCGAAACCCGACCCGAGGCATTAGTCTGCCAAGTCTCACGCACGCATGCGTGTTTCGCTCCCGTAGCTCAGGGGATAGAGCAGCGGTTTCCTAAACCGCGTGTCGCAGGTTCAAGTCCTGCCGGGGGCGCTTGCGGGATCGGCTGGCGGCGTCCTGGCGCCTCCGCGGCGTGCGGCTCATTGCACGCCGGTTAGGTCGATCGTTTCCTCGACCGCCGTGCCGTTGCGGGTGCCGAGGCTGTTGAAGACGTAGAGGTCGACGTCATAAGAAATTCCGTGAACGGCGCCATCGGCGAACGCGGCGTGGAACGCCCCCGGGTGGGCGGACCCGAACAGGAATGACTCACGGTAAACGTTGCCGGAGTGAGTGATCACCGGCGGCGCGCTGGCGCCCGTCGCGGAGTCGGGGTACGGCTGCGTGGCGGTGAGCCGGACGGTGTCGGTGTCCCATCCGTCGAGCCAGCCGCGGTCGTCCGAGGGGTCGTTGCCTTCGTAGAGGGTGGCGTCGACGTACTTCTCGCCGATGACCATCGTCTTGCTCGACCCGTCGGTGATCTTGGCGAACCGCGTCGGCGAGGCGACGTTCGCCGCGACGACGCCCTGGCTCGGCGTCGAGCCACAGCCGCTCAGGCTTGCGGGCGAGGTCATCCGCCAGGGAGATCGGACGATGACGCCGTCGTAGACGCCGTTGTCGGGAGGGCGCGAGCCCGTGCCGCCGCCGGGGAGCGAGAGCGACCAGAAGAGCGAACGCATCCGCGTGCCGTTGTCGCCGTCGCGCTTGGCGTCCACCAACGGGCTTCCGGTCGAGGCGTTGAGCGTGGTCCCCGGCTGGGCCGAGGCGTAGTCCATCAGGTAAGCCGTGACCGTGTCCCCCTCAGGACCGTCGCGGAGTCTTTGCGCCTCGTAAGCTGTCGGGGGCCGTCGTGAAGGGCAGTTGTAAAGCGGGACCGTGCCGCCTAGCAGGGCCGTGTTGTCGCCGATGCTGTGCAGGGAACCCTCCTCGATGAAGGGGAGGATCTGGAAGGCCCAACTGAGCCCCTGCTTCTGAGGCCCGAAGGGATTGCCACCCTGCGAGTAACACTCGATCGGCTCGCCCCATGTCGCGCCGGCGGTCGGAAAGACCCCGTACGTATCGACGTGGTTCTGCATCGCCAACGCAATGTTCTTGAGCTGGTTCTTGCACTTGGTCCGGCGGGCGGCCTCGCGCGCCGCCTGGACCGCCGGCAGCAGCAGAGCGACAAGGATGCCGATGATGGCGATCACCACCAGCAGTTCGACCAATGTGAATGCGCGACGCATAGCCTATTGCTCCTCTTGCCTCATACCGCGTGGCCGAATGCCTGGGCGGTTCTCTGGTCGTTCCACCACTGCCGCTCAGCCGCGTCGCCGCACCACCGCTGCGGACGCGCCCGCCAGGACGATCCAGAGAGTCGTCGGTTCGGGGACCGCCACCGCCGCGACGGGAGTCGCCGTTGCGCCGTACTGGGAAGCCCAGAACGCGTAGTCTTCTTGCGTGACCTCACCGGGCGTGACGCCGTCCCCCTCGTTGTCGAGGGTGATCGTCTGACCGAGGTTGTCGCGCCAAACGGTGTAGTCGGCCGCATCGACGACGCCGTCGGTGTTGTAGTCGCCCGGCAGCGGCGTCGGGGTGATGAAATCGAGCGAGACGTTATCGAGCACCACGACGTTGCCGTCGTTGAAGCCGAACTCACCCGCGCCCCAGAACCAGCGGATCACCACGGTGGCGTTGTCCTGGAACTCGGGCGCTAGGACGCCGGCTTGGGCGGTGACGGGCCCTTCGCCTAGGTTGAAGGTGTTGGTAGTAAACGTGTCGCCGTTGGCGGAGAACTCCAGTTCCTTGATGAAGACATCCGCGCCGCCATCAAAGAGTTCGTCGCCGTTCACGTCGACGTTGTAGGTCGCCTCGTAGTCGGGGTCGAAGATGGCGAACTGCCCCCGCAGCGGCACGGCCGCGGTGGCGCCGATCACCTTGAGGTCGAAGGAGTACTCGTAGTTGGACGGGTTGGTCGATCCCATGACGCCGTCGGCCAGGCGGAACTCGTCGCCGAAGAAGCCCACGAAGTTGCCGATGCCGGCGTACCAATAGTTCACCGCATTGGCGGCGTTGGTGGTGATCGAGTAGCCCTGGGTGCCCTCGGCGCCGCCCGTTTCGGTGATCTCCTCGATAAACTCGACGACTTGCGCGCCTCCGCTGTCGGAGGTGGAGTCGCCGGAGAACGAGAATCCTTTGCTCGCCGGCGCGCCGACGCCGGGGAAATCGTCCTCGTAGTTCACAGAGTAGAGGTTGACGACCTGCGCCGTCGCCGCCGTCGTGAATAGCAGCAGCGCCGATGCGATCGTGAGGGAGCGGTTCAACATGGGTTTGTCGCCTATTTGAGGAGGTCGTGCTGAGTCGTGAAGTGCTCTTGCCTTGTCCGAAGCGTCTACCGGAGGGAAGAGCGACGGCGTGAACCACCCCCACACGCCGTCGTCCCTCGCAACCGGGTTACCGGCAGCCAATCCAGGTCTTGTCAGCGTCGCCGCAGGCGTAGGGCAGCGACTGCGAGAGCCGTCAACATTGCGAGTGACGACGGCTCAGGGACCGGCGTCAGCCGCACGTTATCGACGTACATCGTCCCTCCATCACCGCCGCCGACTTGGAAGATCAACGTTGAGCTCTCCGAGGAAGCCGCAAGCACGGCGCGTTGCGCGGGGGTGATGTTCCATACCAACTGTCCCGAGGCGCCCGGCCCGACAGCGCCGGTGTAGGTGTAGCCGTCGAGCGACGTGTAGCCGAGGTCGGCGTTATTGATGACGGCTGACCATTGTGTTCCGAAGCCGAAGGCGCCCGGAGCCGTGGCGACATCGATCGAGACCTCGGCCGCGGTTGCGAGTTCGGCGGTAAGTGCGGTCGAGTCGGGGCTCACGAGCAGCTGGCCATAGCTGGGGGCGGCACCACCCGTAATGATCGCGGAGTAAGTCCCCTCGGTGACGCCGTCGGTCGTGCTAAAGCCGTTGAACGCGTAGGTGGCGTTCTCGGAGGTGTTGATTGTCCAGCCCTCGGCGTCGTTCTCGAACGACGCCAGTAGGCCGGCCGACGCCGTACCGGAGGCGAACCCAACCAGGGCGAGCCCGAGGGCGATCCGTAAGGCGTGCGATGGTGAGTGGCAAGAAGAGACGTTCATTAGGTGCAACTCGGTGGGTGAAGAGCGGAGGAGTGCAGGAGACTTGATGAGATGAGCGAGACGGCCTAGTGGCCAAAGCTGGATCAATGACGGAATCGGCTAGGGGGATCGAGGGGATCGGGAGCATGCTGGCCGTGATCGGAGGCACGACGCTCGTCGGGCATTGGCGACGAGCGTCGCCTTGAGGATCGCTGTCAGCACCAGGCTGCTCGGCTCGGGCGCCTGCGTGCTCGTTGAGAATGTCTGAGTGGTGGATCCGTAGGCGCCGGCCCAGGCGTTGTACTGGCCGGCGGCGTGCGTGGCGCCGAGGCCGTCACGCCAGACGGTGTAGTCGGCGGCGTCGACAGCGCCGTCGCCGTTGAAGTCGCCGAGCGTGGCGGGGTTGGGCGGGAAGACGTAGACCGCCATCGAACGAGCGGGGACGTTGACGGTGAGCCCGCCGCTGGCGTCGAAGACGCCTTCCTCGAGGTTGAGACCGCCCGTTACGGTGTAGACGGTCGCCTGCGACGCGACGTCGGCGCCCGCGAGCGAGAGCGTGACGCTCGCATCGTCGGAGAGGTCGCGATTGAGCAGCATCACGGCGACGCTGCCGTCGGCTTGCAGCGCGGCGTGAACGCCGATGTCGTTATGTGTGGCGCTGGACTCGACGAACCACTCGCCGGGCTCGATGAGTCGGTCGACCAGCGAGACGCCATAGTAGGCCGACCCGCGGTTAAGCGAGTTGCCGTCGTTGAGGAAGTCTTTGCCGAGCAGCTCGAGGTACTGCACGCTGGTGACGCCCAGCTTGAGCCAGGTGGCGTAGGCGTCGGCGACAAACAGCGACTCCGCCGCATTGGCGACCGACGGCGCCAGCGAGCCGAAGTAGTTGAACTCCGTCACCATGATCTCGGCGTCGGCGATGCCGTGCGCGGCGAGCGAGTCGCGCACGCCGGCGCTTGTGCCCGAGTCTTGAAACGGTGTCGAGCCGTTGATCATCCGCCCGAGCTTCGCCGGGACCTCCGACAGCAGCGTGGCGCCATTCGCGTTCTCGCCGATGTAGGGGTACCAGTGAACCATGACGAAGTCGATCTCGCTGGCCGCGTTGGCGAGGACCTCGTCGTTCCAGAACGGTTCGTTCGAGTTGCGGAAGTTGTTGTTGTTCAGGTCGGCGTACGACCAGCCGTAATCGTCGGGCGGGGTGGCGAGCACGGCGCCGATCTTGATTGTCGGATCGACCGCCCGCATCAGCTGCGCGTACTGGACGACCTCTTGCCCGTAGTGCGCCGGCGAGAGGTTCGGATGGTTCTCACGGGCGGTCCCGTTGTAGGGCACGTCGTAGTCGACGCTGTAGCCGTTGCCGCTGTCGTCGTAGTAGCCCGTGCCGAACGTCTCGTTGCCGATCTCCCAGTGCGTGATGCCGACGGGCTCGGCGCGGTCGATCGCCAGGAACGAATTGAGGCCGTCGTAGACGCCGTCGGCCGACGCCCAGCTCTGGTACTCGGCCGAGGTCGAGGCGCGGAGCCTGGCCCAGTAGCCGGCGGTCTTCCAGTCGTTGCCTTGCTGATCGACACCGAGAACGACGTCGTTGGCTGTGCCGTAGATTGCGGGGTCGGCGTTGGCGTAGGCGACCCAGGCCGCCGCCTCTTGGGGCTGCCCGCCGAAGTCGGGGACGCGCGACTGGCCGTCGACGATCTTCATCGCCGAGCCGTAGTTGACGGTGACGACCGCCTGGGCGTTGTCGGTGCGATCGAGCAGCCGCACGAACGTTGCGAAGTCCGATCCGGGGCCGACGTAGCCGAAGTTGTTGGGTTCCCCCCACCACGGGCTGAGGCCATTGCCCTGGATGCCGTTGCCGGAGCGCGTCACCGACCAATGGAAGACGTCGGCGTAACCCCCGCCGCCGTAACGGAGCGTGGTGACGCCGGCCTCTTCGATCCGCTCATCGAGCGAAGCGTTGGCGAGTTCGTTGTAGTAAGGGGAGGTGTGCATCCCGAGAGCGAGGGGCGAAACGGTCGCGAGCGGTTGGGTCACATCGACCGTCGCGGTGGCGACGATCTGGGCGTCGGCGCGACGGGGCAACAAGCCGGCAGCAGCCAAGGGGATCACGATGGCGGCGAGCCATCGCGTCGGAGCGATCAATACAGCGTTTCCCTGAGGAACCAGCACGGGTGGTTTCGCCCGGCGTTGGGGCCGGGTTTCAGCGGGTGCAAAGTCAAGAATCGACGACGAGGAAGCTGTCACAACGGAGAGCAGCACGCAGATAAGTCCGGCCGCCGTGGCTTGATTCGGGGCGGCGAGGGGGAACCCATGGCTCCCCCTCGACCGTCCCGGACACGACGACTTGCACAGGAATTAAGCCCGAGCCGATCCGATCTGACGAAAAAAATGAGAACCTCGTCAGATTCGCCCCATTTCGGCTCATATAACACGGAGACGGCTCGCGCCGATCACCGCGGCGCCGGGCCGCCCTGCATCTTTTCTCACGCGCTCATCCGCCAGCGGGAGTCGAGCTCATTGGACCGCGATCGACGATTTGTCGACCTGCTGACGTCGCATCAGCGCGACCTGTACGCGTACGTGTACGCCCTGATGGCGGGAGACTCCTCGGCGCCCGACGTGGTCCAAGACGCCAACCTCGATCTCTGGGCCCATAAGGAAGAGTGCGACCTGGAGCGGCCCTTCCTGCCCTGGGCGCTGCGTTTTGCATTCAACCGGGTGCTCGCCTACCGCAAGTCACGCGGCCGCTCGCGGCTCGTCTTCTCGGACGAGTACGTCCAGACGCTAAGCGACGCCCTCACCGAGGAGCCCCTCAGCGCCGATCAGCGCCTGGTCGCGCTCGGCAATTGCCTGGAGCACCTGGGCGAGGACCAGCGGCAGCTCGTCCGTGAACGCTACTCGGTGGGTTCAACGGTGAAGGGGCTCGCCGTCCGCTTCGGCGCCACGCCCGACCAAGTCTCGGCGAAGCTCTACCGTATCCGCAAGTCGCTCGCCGACTGCATCGAACGACGATTGGCGGGGGAGGGACTCCGATGAATCCCGACAACCTCACCGATCGTCTCGAGCCGGAGCGCCCCGAGACGCGGCTCCTGCAACTGCTCGACACGGTCCTCGACGGCTCGTACAGCGAAGCGGACCGCGCCGAGTTCTCCCAGCTGCTCGACGGGCGCCCCGAGTTGACGCCGATGGTGGTCGCGCAACTGCGCACCCACGCGCTGTTGAACTGGAAGCTCGCCCCCTCGACGGTCACGCCGCAAGGCGCCGACGTGGTTCCCGCCGCGGCTGGCGCGGACGGCGCCAGCGAGTTCGTCTGCGAACTGCGTGAACGGGACGAATCGATGGCGGAACGCCCCGCTCGACGGTCGCGCTGGCGTTTCGCCTCGCTCGGGGTCGCGGCGGCGGCGGCGACGCTGCTCATCGCCGGCTTTCTCAGGTCGTCGGCCGGCACGAGTGTCGGCAACGTCGTGGACGCCCAGGCGGTGGTCTTCGCGAGCGCCTCAACGGCGGTCGTGGGCGACCGCGTCGTCGCCGGACGCCTCGAGGTCGAATCGGGCCGCTTCGCGATGGAGTTCGAGAACGGCGTTAAGTTCGAAGTCAGCGGGCCCGCCTCCTGCGAGATCGTCTCGGGGATGCTCGTCAAACTCGACTCGGGTCAAGCGACCGCCGACGTGCCGCGCTGGGCGCGGGGTTTCACCGTCGAGACGCCCGACGTCGAGGTGATCGACCTCGGCACGCGTTTCGGCGTCGCCACCAGCAACGCCGGCAAGACCGACGTGGTCGTCTTCGAGGGCCTGGTGGACCTCAAGTCGTTGCGTTCCACCAAGCGACCGTTTCAGCGGCGCCTCACGCAGGGCGAGGCCGCCCGCATCGACCGCGACGGCGACGTCCAACGCATCTTCCAGGTCCACGGCGAGTCGGTCGGCAACAACTGGTCCACCGCCGACCTCCCCAACCAGCGGGCGATCATCACCGCCGTTTGGGACAACATGTACTCCACCAAGAACATTAGCTACTACCAAGTCTTGACCGGCGGCTTCGGTGAAGACGCGCCGGCTTACGTGGACCACCCGCACCAGTGGAACGGCGCCACGGGCGCGGGCCTTCCCAAGCCGCTGCTGGGCGGCGACTACGTCCGCACGATCAACGACTTCCGTTACTCCGGCGAGCAGGTGATCCATGTCGAGATCGCCCGCGACTCGACGCTCTATATCCTGTTCGACAACCGCACCCCGGCGCCCGACTGGCTCAAAGAGCAGTTCGCCAGCACCTCGCTGCAAGTCGGCCTCGACGAAGACGCTTGGTTCGGCAACCCGACGTTCAGCGTCGATGTCGGCCCCGGCGTCAGCATCGACAACGTCTTCACCGTCTGGAGCCGGCCGTGCAGCGCCGGCGACGTGATGACGCTCGGCTCGATGGGCGTGGGGAGCGAGGCCCGGGCCATGTACGGCATCGTCGCAACGCCCCGCTGATCGCCTGTCGCTCGGCGCCTGAGCGTCGCTGCTTCTCCTTTTGACTTTACGCTCCTGTGAACTCTCTTCGACGTTGTGACGCGGCGCTGCTCGGCGCCGCTTGGTTACTCACTTGCCTGACGCCATGCGCCGCCTCCGCGGGCGAACGGCTCGGCGACATCATCGATGTCGCGGCCGAATTTGCCGACCCCGGCGCGATACACTTCGTCGCCGATTCGCTCGAACGGTTCGACCCGAAGACCGGCGCCGGCGAGGTCCGCTGGAACCGCTACGTGCGGCAGCCAAGCCTTTCATTCAACAAGCTCGACGCGCCGCTCTCGCGCGCCCCATCGACCGAGTTCCCCGGCACGGAGTACGACCGCGACCCGGCGCTGCCCTTTGAAGTGACGTTCGTCAGCGACCGGGCCGTGCGGCTGCGCTTCGCCGCCCGAGCGGCCGAGTTGGGACCGGGTGATTCGCTGATGCTCGACGGCGCGCCGCCGCGTAGCGACGCGTGGAACGTCGAGGAAGACAAAGACAGCGTCACCTACAAAGGTCCCCACGGCGCGCTACGCATCTCACGCAAGCCCTTCCGGCTGACGCTGCTCGACGCCGAGGGGCGGACGCTCACCGAGACCCGCGCCCTCGGCGAGCCCGCGTCGTACTCGGCGCCGCCGGCGTTGTCGTTCATCCGCCGCGAGCGCGACCTGTCGCGTTGCTTCGCGCTAGCGACCTCGCTCACGCACGACGAAGGCATCTACGGGTGCGGCGAATCGTTCACGCGCCTCAACAAGCGTGGCCAACGCGTCGTCGAGTACGTCCGCGACGCGATGGGCGCCCAGTCGCCGCGGATGTACAAGCCGATCCCCTTCTACCTGAGCAGTGGCGGCTACGGCGTCTTCGTCCACACCAGCACGCCAACGACATTCGACTTCGGCCGCGACTTCGACGCCACCAACGTCGCGTATGTCGGCGACGAGACGCTCGACGTGTTCCTGTTCATCGGCGAACCCAAGGAGATCGTCCAAGAGTATACGGCGATCACTGGGCGCAGCCCGCGGCCGCCGCTGTGGTCGTTCGGTCTGTGGATGAGCCGCATCACTTACAAGAGCGAGGCGGAGGTCCGCGACGTCGCCCAGAAGCTGCGCGAGCATCGGATCCCCTGCGACGTGATCCACCTCGACACCGGCTGGTTCGAGACCGACTGGCGCTGCGATTATCAGTTCGCGCCGTCGCGGTTCGACGACCCGGCGAAGATGATCAGCGACCTGCACGACGACGGCTTCCGCGTCTGCCTCTGGCAACTGCCTTATTTCACGGCGAAGAACCCGCTCTTTGCCGAGGCCGCCGAGGCGGGGCTCTTCGTCCGCAACAGCGGCGGCGTCCTGCCGGCCGAGGACGGCGTGCTCGACTTCTCGAATCCCGAAGCCATCGAGTGGTACGAGTCCAAGCTAAAGGGCCTGCTCGACCTCGGGGTCGGCGCCATCAAGGTCGATTTCGGCGAAGACGCTCCGTTGCAGGGGCTCTATGCCTCGGGCCGCACCGGTTGGTACGAACGCAACCTCTACCCCCTGCGGTACAACCGGCTCGTCTCCGACCTGACGCAACATGAAAACGACGAGCGGATCATCTGGGCCCGCAGCGCGTGGGCCGGCAGCCAGCGTTACCCGCTCCACTGGGGTGGCGACGCCGAGAACACTTACTCGGCGATGGCCGCGACGCTCCGCGCGGGGATGTCGCTCGGCCTCTGCGGCTTTACCTATTGGAGCCACGACGCGGGCGGCTTTGTCGAACGCGCGCCGCGCGACCTGTACGCCCGCTGGCTGGCGATGGCGGCGCTCAGCTCGCACACCCGGTGCCACGGCGCCCCGCCGCGCGAGCCATGGGAGTACGACGAGGAGTTCGTCGACCTCTTCCGCAAGACGATCGAGATGCGCTACGAGCTCTTGCCGTACATCACCACACAGGGCGCCGAGGCCGCCTCGACCGGGGCGCCGCTCGTGCGCCCGCTGTTCTACGAGTTCCCCACAGACAGGACGAGCTGGCTTGTCGAGGACCAGTACCTGCTCGGCAAGGACCTGCTCGTGGCGCCGCTTCTCGAGGAATCGATGTCGCGCGACGTTTACCTGCCGCCGGGCGGTTGGATCGACTATCAGACCGGCGAGCGCTACGCGGGCGGCGGCTGGCGACGGCTGAGCGCCGGCGAAGTCCCGATTGTTGTTCTGGCGCGCGAGGGCGCCGTTGTCCCACGAGTGGCGGCCGCGCAAAGCACCGCCGCCATCGACTGGGACAAGGTGGAGCTCGTCCGTTTCGGCGCCGCTGGATCGACCGCCAACACGGTCTTGCCCGACGGCGGCGGAGTCAGCGACGGCCAGTAGAATACAATCGCTAACACCCCCTCTCTTCCACTAGACCTCTCCCACTCGGCAATGCCACATTCGTATCGACGCCGTCTACTAACTGCCGCCGTCGTGGCGATCGCCTTTGGTGTGGGCGTTGACTCCTTCGCTCGGACGATCGACTTCAACCTCGGTTGGCGCTTCAAGCGCGGCGATCATCCCGAAGCGAAGCAACTGGCGTTCGACGACTACTCGTGGGAAGAGGTCAACACGCCGCACGACTGGGCGATCGCCGGGCCCTTCGACGCGAACGAAAAGAGCGGGTACGCCGGCAAGCTCCCTTGGCGTGGCGTCGCCTGGTACCGCAAGTGGATCGCCGTTGATCGCCGCGAAGAAGGCTCGCAGGTCTATCTCGACTTCGACGGCGTCATGGCCTCGCCGAAGGTCTACGTCAACGGCCAGCTGGCCGGCGAATGGGACTACGGCTACACGCCCTTCCGCATCGACATCACGCCCTACGTGAAGTTCGGTCGCGCGAACGTCGTCGCGGTGCGTGTCGATACGACGGGGCACGGCACGCGCTGGTACCCCGGCGCCGGCATCTATCGGAAGGCGTTCTTGACCGTGAGCCCGCCGGTTCACCTCGTCAAGAACGGCACGGCCATCGTCACTTCCGACGTCTCGGCAGAGAAAGCGACCGTCACCATCGACAACGAGATCGAGAACCACCTCGAGTCCGACGAGCCGATCGATCTTGAAGTGACGATCTACGCGCCCGACTGGCAGGAGGTGGCGAAGCGCCGCCTCTCGGAAGTCGCCAAAGCTGGCGCTACGATCGAGGTCTCAACGACGTTGGAGCTGCCGCAACCACAGCTCTGGGACCTCGACTCGCCGACGCTCTACCAAGCGAAGACCTCGCTGTTGGTCGCCGGCAAAGAGGTCGAACGCCGTGACGTGCGGTTCGGCGTGCGGACGATCGAGCTGACGCCCAACGACGGCCTGCTGCTGAACGGTCAGCGTGTCGCCCTCAAGGGCGTCAACCTGCATCACGACCTCGGCCCTTTGGGCGGCGCGTTCAACCGCCGGGCCGCCGAGCGACAGCTCGAGTTCATGCAAGAGATGGGCGCCAACGCCATCCGCACCGCCCACAACCCGCCCGCGGCCGAGCTGCTCGACCTCTGCGACGAGCGCGGCGTCCTGGTGTGGGATGAGCTCTTCGACAAGTGGAACGAGACCGCCGACAAGCGGCCCGACGAACCGTTCGAGCCGTACTACGCCCGTCACGCCGCGGCGCTGGTGCGTCGCGACCGCAACCACCCGAGCGTGTTTGTCTGGTCGATCGGCAACGAGATCGTCGAGGCGCCGCACGACCCGCACGGGCTCACGAAGGAGCGCGTCGCCTTCGCGCGAGAAGCGATCCGCGCCCACGACGCCACCCGCCCCGTCGGCTTGGGCTGCCACATCCCGCACTCGACCGAGACCGGTGTGCTCGACGCCCTCGACTTCACCGGCTGGAACTATCAAGCACGCTACGAACGGGCGCGGAATCGGTACCCCGACAAGCCGATCATCTACAGCGAGACCGCCTCGGCGCTCTCGACGCGCGGCGCCTATCGATTGCCTATCGCCGGGGCGAAGTGCGACTTCCCCGACGCGCCCGTCGTCAACGCCTACGAGTTTTCTTCCGCGGCCTGGGCCGACATCCCCGAGGTCGAGTTCGAGCGCTTGCGCCGCGACGATTACCTGTTGGGCGAGTTCATCTGGACCGGCTTCGACTACCTCGGCGAGCCGACGCCATTCGAGCACGACGCCCGCAGTTCGTACTTCGGCGTCGTCGATCTGGTGGGCCTGCCCAAGGACCGCTACTACCTCTACCGCAGCCTGTGGCGGCCCCACACGCCGACCGTCCACATTGCGCCGCACTGGAACTGGAACGGCCACGAAGGCCAGAACGTGCCGGTGATCGTTTACACCAACGGCGATTCGGCTGAACTGTTCCTCAACGGCAAGTCGCTCGGCGTCCGCCGCAAGGGCGAACGACCATCGACGCCGAAGGACTTGGCCGCCGGCGCAACGCTCGAAGTCGGCGGCGCCAAGCTGACCGAAGCGGCAACATCATCCTCAACGTCCCTCGTTAGCGCTTCGGCTTCCGAGTCGTCCACGTGGTCCATGGTGCAGATCGGCGCCGCGAGTCACGTCCGGTCGATCGCCCTCGACTTCCCGCGCGAGTCGAAGCTGTACGGCTATCGGATCGAGGCGGCGAATGATGACGGCGATTGGCGCGAGGTCGCTTCGCACGTCGCGACGCATGAGCCGGCGTGGGGCGGCGTCAACGAGGCGATCCATCACGTCGATGTCCAGGCGAGCAAGCTGCGTGTCGTCTTCGGCGCTTGCCTCGATAACGTTGAGCCGAAGGTCTCGAGCATCCGGGTGTACGCCGACAAGTACGAGTCGCCCTACTACCTGCCGACGTACGACTACCGTCTGCGCTGGAACGAAGTTGCCTACGAACCGGGCGAGCTACGCGCCGTCGCCTACCAGGAGGGCGAGCCGATCGGCGAGGCCGTCGTCCGCACCGCCGGCGCGCCGGCGAAGCTGGTGCTGACCGCCGACCGCTCCACCCTCACGGCGGACGGACAGGACTTGGCGTTCGTCACGCTCGAGGCGGTTGATGAGCGCGGCACGCCGTGCCCGCTCGCCGACGCGTTGGTCGAGGTCGAAGTCACCGGCGTCGGCAAACTCGCGGCGGCCGCGGGCGGCGACCCGACGTCGATGCGTTCGTTTCAAGACTCGAAGGTCGCGTTGTTCAACGGCAAAGCGGTGGCGATTATCCGGGCCGACCAGGGCCTCGGCGGCGAGGTGACGGTCGAGGCCACCGCTGCGGGCCTGCCAAGCCAATCGATCACCCTCCAGACGCGCCGCCAGAGCCCCTGACGACCGGCGGAGGACCCGTCAGAGGGCCCCGGCGGGAGCGGCCCCGTAACACCCCCGTAGAGCCGCATAGAGGGCCCTTGCGGGCCCTCGCGAGGTGTCCCGGCGTCCACCTCGGCCCAGCCCGGAAACGCGCCCAAAATGGCTCTGAGAGCCTCTGGCGCGGGGGCCCTCTTCCCCGGGTTTTTGCGGCCTTTTTGCTTGCTAATAGCCACGTAGGGTCCGCTGTGCGGACCGTAGTTGGCGGTCGGCAGTCCATCGCAACTCCGCTTCCTAACGCGCGCGGCTCAAGCTAATGGGCGTGGCTCGAGCCGCGCCCGTTAGGAAGCGGAGTTGCAACCGAACTAAGCTCAACACGACGGTCCGCACAGCGGACCCTACCCCCTCTGCTCGCCCCGCGGTCGGCTACCTGCTACGATGACCTGCACGGGCGTTGGCCAGGCGGCCGCCCGGGCTTCTCCGACCGCGACGCACTTTCGATAGGGGCCGTTTCCGCACCCGGCCCGCCGCTTGGCTATGACCGCTTCCGACGCCCCCGTGGCAGCCGCTCTGACTCCCTGGGAACGGATCGCCCGTTCCGGTGTGCCCGACGATCTGGTCGGTCTGATCCAGACGCAATTCAACGTCACCGAGCCGCGTCTCGCCGACCCGACGATGGCCCTGCGGAACCTCGAACGGTTCCTCGCCGGGGCCCGCAACCCGCTCTCGACCGCCGCGCTGTTCGAGCGCGACCGCGACGCGCTGCCGCAACTCTTGCAGCTCCTCTCGTCGAGCCAATACCTCGCCGACCAGCTCGTCCGTGACCAAGAGTGCTACGACCTCGTCCGCATGACCGAGGGCCGTCCCGTCGCGCGCGAGGTTCTCGTCGATGAGCTCGTCAGCGAGGTCGGCGGGCTTACCGACTGGGCCCGCGTCAGCGCCGCCCTGCGTCGCGCGAAGCGGCGCGAAACCACCCGCATCGCTTACGGCGACATCGTCCGCGGCCAGAGCGTCGCGGTCGTCGCCCGGCAGATCTCTTACCTCGCCGACGCGATCCTCGAAGCGGCGCTGGTGTTCTTGGCGGGGCGACTCGAAGAACGCTTCGGCGTGCCGCTGCGGCGCGACGGCGAGCGGGCCCGCTTCTGCGTGCTGGCGATGGGGAAGCTCGGCGGCGTCGAGCTCAATTACTCCAGCGACATCGACCTGGTCTTCCTCTACGAAGAGGAGGGCCAGACCGATCACTCACGCCCGACGACCAACCGTGAGTACTTCGACCGCTTGGCGCGCGACCTCGTGAAGCTCGTCGGCGAGTCGTCCGAGCACGGCAGCTGCTACCGCATCGACATGCGGCTGCGGCCCGAGGGCTCGCGCGGTCCGCTGGTGCAGCCGATCGACGCGATGATCGCCTACTACGACACGCGCGGCCGCACCTGGGAACGCCAGGCGATGATCAAGGCCCGGCCGGTGGCCGGCGACCTGGCGCTGGGCGGGCGATTGCTCAACGTGCTCGAGCCATGGGTCTACCGCCGCTACCTGACGATGGCCGACATCGCCGGCATCAAGTCGCTCAAGCGCCGCATCGAGAGCCTCTCGACCGGCGAAGGGGACGACGCCAGCGACGTCAAGACGGGCCACGGCGGCATCCGCGACATCGAGTTCGTGATCCAGTTCCTGCAACTGCTCAACGGCGGCACGCTCCCCGAAGTGCGCACCGGCACGACGCTCGACGCGATCCAGCGCCTGGAGAAGGCAGGCTGCCTGACGCCGCAGGAGCGCATCCACCTGACGGAGAACTACGAGTTCCTCCGCAAGCTGGAGCACCGCTTGCAGATCGTCTTCGACCTGCAAACGCACACGCTCCCCGAAGACGCCGACGAGCTGCGTAAGGTCGCGGTGCGGATGGGCTTTACGGACAAGAAGGACTTAACGGCGCTCGAGGCGTTCCAGGCCGACTTCCGCCTGCGGACCGAGGTCAACCGCCGCATCCTCGACCACCTGCTTCACGACGCTTTCCACGACGACCATGTCGCCGAGCCGGAGGTCGACCTCGTCAACGACCCGGAGCCGTCGCCCGAAGCGATCGAGGCCGTGCTGGGACGCTACCCGTTCGCCGACAACAAGGCGGCTTACGCCAACCTGATGTCGCTGGCGACCGAGCCGATCCGGTTCCTCTCGCCAAGGCGTTGCCGTCACTTCCTGGCGTCGATCGCGCCGCGGTTGCTATCGGCGATCGCCCAAACGCCCGAGCCCGACGCGACGCTCGTCAACCTCAGCCGCGTCAGCGATTCGCTCGGCGGCAAGGCGGCGCTGTGGGAGCTATTCAGCAGCAACCCCGACTCGCTGCACCTCTACGTGATGCTCTGCGCGGCGTGCCCCTACCTGGCGGATATTCTGACGAGCAACCCGGGCATGATCGACGAGCTGATGGACAGCCTGCTCGTCGGCCGCTTGCCGACGACGGGTCAGCTCGAAGAGAGCCTCGCCGAGTTGACGCGCGGCGCCGAGGACCTCGACCCGATCCTCCACAGCTTCAAGCACGCCCAGCACCTGCGGGTCGGCGTCCGCGACATCCTCGGCAAGGACGACATTCAAGACACGCACGCCGCCTTGGCCGACGTGGCGCAGGTCTGCCTGACGGGCATCGCCGACCGTGAGTACGCCGCGCTGGTGGAGAAGCACGGTTCACCAACGATCGGACCGGTGGAGGAGCCACGCGACGACGAGTCGCCCGCCGCCGCTGAAGAACGGGCCGCGATCGCCGGCCGCGAAGGCGAGCCCGCCGAGGCGATCATCCTGGCGATGGGTAAGCTCGGCGGCCGCGAGCCGAACTACCACTCGGACCTGGACCTCGTCTTCCTCTATGAGGCCGACGGTCCGACGGTCCACCTGCGGCGCGCCCGCCGTGCGATCTCGACCACCAACGGCCACTTCTTCGGCGAGTTAGGACAGCGGATCATCAGCGTCGCCAACCGCCTCGGGCCCTACGGCCGGCTCTACGAGGTGGACGCCCGCCTGCGCCCGACCGGTCGCGGCGGCACCCTGGCGGTGAGCGTCAGGGCGCTGCGTGAGTACTTCGCCAGCGGAGCCGGCCAGTTGTGGGAACGCCTCGCGCTCTGCAAGGCGCGGGTCGTCTTCGGCAGCGAGGACGCGGCAGCCCGCGCGATGGCGGCCGTCAACGAGGCGGCGTACGGCCCCGCGTGGCGTCCCGAGCACGCTGACGAGATCCGCGACATGCGCCGCCGCCTCGAAGCGACCGCCAGCCCGCGGAACCTCAAGCGCGGCGCCGGCGGCACGGTCGATACCGAGTTCCTCGCCCAGATGCTCCAACTCCGCCACGGCGGCGACGACCCCTCGGTCCGCACGCCCAACACGCTCGACGCGCTGACGGCGCTCGAAGCGGGCGGCTACCTCGCCACGGAAGACGCCGACTTCTTCCGCCGCAGCTATCGTTTGGAACGCAGCGTCGAGTCCCGCATCCGCCTGATGAACTCCGCCGGCCGCCACGAGTTCCCCGACGACGAGCGCGAGCAACGCAAACTCGCCTACCTGCTCGGCTACGCCAGCGCCAAGGCGATGGTGAACGAAGTCGAAGACTGCCGCCAAGAAACGCGAGCCAGATTCGACCGCCTCTTCGAAGCAGCACGTAAGTAGGGTCCGCTGTGCGGACCGCACGACCGACTCTCCGAACTATGCGATCTTGCACAGAGTTAGCCGGGGTGCCATGCCCACACGCGGAGCGGATGGGCATGCTGGGGATCGGTCGGAGTCCGTATCTGATTCACATGCTCATCCCCTTCGGGTGTGAGCATGGCACCCGGCCAAGAAGCGACCGTTGTAGTTTAACGACAAAGTTCACGAGGCGGGCGCGTGTGACCTTGACTTCAAGACCGGCAGTGCCGCCCGCTCGCGTGCAACGCTTGGTTCGCCGGGGCGCGGACTCGGAGCCGTCAACCTGCCAAGCCGACTTCGGAAATCGTGTAGTCCTTGCGGAATCGAAGCTCGATCCAATGGCCGGCAAACATGTCATCATCGGCCCAGTAGAAGAACCCACTGCCATCAATATCGCGAGTGAGTGAATTCGGCGTTACCCGCTGAACAAACTCGCCGCGTTTCATGGGGGCGGGCGCGTCCTCTGGAGCCCAGGTGTCATTGTAAGGTTCAAGCAGCTCCTCCGCGATTCGCTCGCGGCAGACTGATTCAGAACGCCGAGCCCATTCCAGCATCTCGACGGCGGATCGTAGCAGCTCGTCGATATTGTGTGTTGGTTCGAGATCCATCCGAGTCGTGATGCCCAAGTTTATCGGGTATCCAGGGCGGAGTTCGACCTTTCCTTCCCAGCAGGACAGGTTAGCGGACCATGTGAGTTTGCCGAGAACCGAATGGGTGATGTCCGAGGCCATTCAAGAACTCCGCCGACGGACTTGGTTATAGGAAGTCTCTGCCTATCACCTGTAGACCGCAAATGTGCGGCCTGACGCTCAGGCTGGGAATCTCCGCAATTGAAATCATAGCTGAGGGTTGCGCGGTTGTCGCCCCATTCACTGCGTGAAAAGCTGCCCCTACCTAGCGCTCATGGAGACCCAACGCGCGTCGGTTGTCACAACCTCTGTCGGATTCGGGAGCTCCGAAAACGCGTCGGCTTCATCGTTCGATGCAGCCTAATGTTCAGCGAAGCGAAGCCTGCACTCGGGTTTTGATCCAAACACTTCCGGCTCTATGCTCTTGTGAGACTTAAGAGTTCCGGCTCGTTGAGAGCGGTCCGCACAGCGGACACTACCGGGCGGTCGCTCTTTCGTACAACGCATCGATCACGACGCGTAACGCCTCGGCTTCGCGGCTCTCGAGCACGATCCGGGCGCGGTCGATGGTTTGGCGGTTGGCGTTCATGAGCTCCGCCGCCATGCGAACGCCGTGGGGTGTAAGCGCGCCTCCGGCGCCGACGCGGCTCGCTAGCTCGCCGAAGTCGCTGGGGGTCCAGTCGTCGAAGAGGTCAGGCGCGGCCTCGACCGCTTCTTCGATCGCCGGGTTGGTGGCGGCGTCGAACTCGGCCCGCGCCGCCGACTCGTCGCCGGCGAACAGTTCGTCGGGCGTCACGCCGAGACCCTCAGCCAACTTTTGCAGGGTCTTGGCGTGCGGGCGTTTGGCGGCCCGCAGGACGCCGCGGAGCGTGCGGGCATCGAGGCCGGTCGCTTCGCAGACCTCTTCGTAGGTGAGCCCGTCGCGCGCCATCAGCCGACGCACGTTGTGCGCGACGATCGACCAGCGGCTGGCGGCGGGGAGGGCCATGCGGGGCGTCCGGGCAAGATGGGGTGTGTACGAGTATACACACCGCCAAACCCCGATGGCGAGCCACTGCCTGTAGGAGGGGTCTCCAGACCCCGATTACGGTCGCCAGGTGGAATCGGTAAGCAGTTGCAAGGCGAGCCGGGAGCGTCACAGGATTATGCAATGGCTAGCAGTTCAAGGTTGGGCAGTAGAAGAAGCGTTAGCGCGTTGTGTCCCCCTCCTTCTTCAGAGGGAGGGGCTAGGGGAGGGTGCAGAAGCGGGTACCAGGGTTCCAACCCCCTCCCCTAGCCCCTCCCCCGAAAGCGGTGGAGGGGGACACAAGGCGCTTACGCTTCTTGGATTTAACCACCGACCATACTTCGCGCCGCTAGCCCTTGCATAATCCTGGTCAGCGACCGGAGAGTGACGTGAGTACCCGCTTCACTCCGGTCGCTGACGCTCCCGGCTCGCCTCCTAGATGTCGTCGCTTATCACCCTAATCGCGTGGTGCGCTTAAGCGGGGGCTGGAGACCCCTCCTACAGAGTTTCACTCTGGGTAGAAAAGCCCGCGCAGGGCGTGCACGAGGCCCAGGACCTCGGGCTCGGTGTCCGCCGGGCTATCTCCCAGCGGCGCCAGGAGCCACCGCCCCTCGGGCCAGCGGACCGCCATCACCCGCGCGCAGTCCTCTAGCAGCTGGTAGACCCGCGCGCGGGTCACGTTGAGGCGTTCGGCCTGGGCCTTCACCGTCGGCGCGGGTTGGTCGAGACCCAGGCGCTCGGCGACCAGCTCGGTCATCGGCTCACCCAGGTCGCGGTCGATCTGTCGCACCAGCGGCCGGGCGACGTGCTCACGCACGTCGGCGACCGTCAGCCTGTCGGGCCGCCGCCCGTGCGCGATGATCCAGCGGCTCACTTCGGGGACGAACCGCGCCGTCAGGTCGAGTTGGAGGTCCTCGTGCAGCACGGCCGTCGAGACGGCCTCGTAGACGGCGCCGAAGACCTCGATGATCGCGTTGACGCGTTTTTCCCCGTGGGTCTTCAGCGAGCGGATGTCGCTCAGCGAACGGGCGGCGTAGTCCGATAGCGGCGTTTCCCAGATGACGGTCGGCAGCGGCCGCAGCGACGGCGCGACGCGCCCGAGCGCGTGCCCTCCGAAGCCGGCCTGGACGATCGCGTCGCACCACTCACGCCACACCGCGTCGGAGACGGCCCCCGGCTCGGCGCCCACGCCACGGCGTTGCGCCGGTTCGCTGAGTTTCAGGTCGTTCGGCATGCCGAACGGCTTGTCGGCCGACTCGGACTTGATTGCGCGGCGCAGCAGATCGAAGAATCCAAGGATCTTCTTCTGCCCCACGCCGGGCGTTTGCATTAAGTCTTCGAGTGGCTGCGCGAGCAAGTCACGCAGCGTGCGGCCGAGGAAGGCGATCGGCAACCGGCGGTCGGTCGGCAGCACCCAGAACGACAGCGGTTGGTCGAGCCGGCCATCCTGCGGCCCCGAGATGAGCGCGCGGCGCAGGCGCTCGTAAGTCCCTTCGAGCCGGTAGCGCTCGGCCAGCAGGCTGCTGCGGCGTGGTGGCGGGGGATTCGTTTCTTGCGGAGAGGCTTCCGGCGCTTTCCTGGCCATAGACGCGACGTTCCTCCGGCTTCTTGCCCTAGCCCCTCTCTCGATCCCACCACCGCAACCAGGAGAAAGGCCCAGCTCAGAATGCCGGTGCGAGAAGTGGCGGCCTGTCCCGTGCCGCCCGTGCCCAAGCATTCGGTCCGCACGGGTGAAAGTCAACGTTGAGCGCCGCCATTCGCGGCAGTTGGCGCCGCGCGGACGGCAACACGGCGCGATAACATAAGCGGGGTAAGTTAGGCGCCGCCCGCGATGAGCGCGCGGCGCCGCGTTGGTCCCCGTTGCTTCCGTGTTTCATTAAGACTCGATGCCTGTCCCTGCCGCGACCGCTGAGCCCGTCTCCCTCTCCGTCAATGAGACCGTGGAAGACCGCAAGGACCGCGTCTGCGTTATCGGCGCGGGCACGTCGGGCCTGGCGATGGTGAAGAACTTGCGCGAGGCGGGCGTGAAGGTCGATTGCCTCGAGCGCGAGGCGGACCTGGGCGGCAACTGGAACATCCAGCTGCCGTGCAGCCGTGTGATGGCGTCGACGCACCTGATCTCGTCGAAGAAGCAGACGGAGTACCTCGACCACCCAATGCCGGAGGACTGGCCCGAGTTTCCGAGCCAGCGCCTCGTGTTGGATTACCTGCGCAGCTACGCCGACCGTTTTGGCCTGCGCGAGAACATCGAGTTCGGCGCCGGAGTGCGGCGCGTCACCCGCTCGGAGGGGGCCTCTTCATCTCCAGACGGCTGGCTCGTTGAACTCGAGTCGGGCCAGCGTCGTCGCTACGGGCGTCTGGTGATCGCTAATGGGCACAACTGGGACCATGCGTTTCCGGCCTGGAGTGGCCGCGTCGATGCGTCGGCCCCCTTCGAGGGGGTTGAGCTCCACTCGGGGGAGTACAAGTCGCCCAACGCTATCGCCGGCAAGCGCGTGCTCGTCGTCGGCGGCGGCAACAGCGGCTGCGACATCGCGGTAGAGTGCTCGCTGCACGCCGCCGCGACGCGGTTGTCACTCCGCCGCGGCTACCACTTTCTCCCGAAGTTTTATCGCGGCCTGCCGATCGACGCGGTCGGGGAGAAGCTCCTGCGGTGGCGTCTGCCGCTCGGCCTCCGCCGTCTCCTCGCGCGGGCGATCATCTACCTAGTGCAGGGGCCGCGGCACGGCACGGGACTGCCGCGGCCGGATCACAAGTTGTTCGAGACGCATCCGACGATCAACTCGCAACTGATCTACCAACTCCGCCACGGCGACCTCGAGGTGCGGCCCGATGTCGAACGCCTGACATCCAGCGGCGTTCGCTACGTCGATGGCAACGAAGAGGCCTTTGACGCGATCGTCTACGCAACGGGCTATCGGCTCTCGTTCCCGTTCATCGACAACGCCGACCTCAACTGGCGTGACGGCCGACCGCGGCTGCATCTGAACCTGTTCCACCCCGAGTGTGACGACCTGTTCGTGCTCGGCATGATCCAACCCGACAGCGGGCAGTGGGGCCTCGTGGACCGCCAGGCGCGGCTCGTGACGCAGTTCCTCTTGGCGAGTGAAGCCGGCGCCCCCGCCGCAAAGTCTTTCCGCCAGCAGAAACGCGCCGCCGACAGCGCCGGGCCGATCCGCTACCTCGACACGCCACGGCATCGGTTGGAGGTCGAGCACTTCAGCTACGGTCGGAGGCTTGACCGTGAGTGGCGGCGGTTGCGGCGAGCGATTCGGCAATGAACGGCGAGCCGGGAGCGTCAGCGACCGGAGTGAAGTTGGCGCCCGCTTCACTCCGGGCGCTGACGCTTACGGCTCGCCTTCTACCGAGAGATCGTCATCACCATCCCGTCGCAGCCGTACTCCGCCGTCGGAAAGACCTCCCGCGCTTCGGCCAGCGCCCGCGCCTCGTCCGCCTCGCTTGCGCGCGGGTTGAAGTGCATCATCACGAGTCGTTTCGCCCCGGCGGCGACGGCCGTTCGCGCCGCGGCGGCGGCGGTGCAGTGGCCCGAGTCGTGGGCCAGCTCGGCCTGCGACGCGTCGAAGTACGCCTCGTGCAAGAGCAGGTCGACGCCGCGGATCGCTTCGATCGCCGCTTCGCCAATCGGGCGGGTGTCAGTGACGTAGCCGATGGACACGCCGTCGTGATCGATCCGCAAGCCGACGGAGCCACCGGGGTGATCGAGCTCGAAGGTCGTTAGCCTCGCGCCGCTGGCGAGCGTTAGTGATTCGCTCAACGTCTCGTATCTCGTGACCGGCGAGATCGGAAACAACGCCGGCGCTAAGAGGTGCTCCCGCACCGCGGCGAGCGTTTCGGGCGTCGCATGAACGACGGTCTCGACAGGTTCACTGCCGCGATGGAGCCAGAACAGGTACGTCAGGCCGACGATGTGGTCGATGTGTCCGTGCGTCAGCACCACGTCGAGACGATTGGACGTGAGGGCCTCGGCGCGCTGGTGCAGCCGGAACGCCCCGGTGCCGGCGTCGAGCACGAGGCCCAGCTCCGGCAAGAACACGCACGCGGTGTGGCGGCGTTCGGTCGGGTGGTAGCCGCCCGAGCCGAGCAGCTCGACACGCAGCACGGAGCGGTTTGGGGCGGCTAGCGCGGTCATGCGGCGAGGGGTGTGGCTGTCCCGCGGGGCGGTGGGCGGGCTATGTTTGTCGATCGGAGTCTATCGAAATCGGCGGCGGCAAGCCGCGCCGAAAACTAGCAGAATCGCCGTGGATGGTTCAATGAAGGGTCGCACGCTTGCCGGTTGGATGACGCTCCTCCTCGCTGTCGCTTCGGGCTGCGCCCCGGAGGTCCCCAAACAGGTCGTCGTCTACACGGCCACCAGCGCGGAAGTCGCCAAGCCGATCTTCGCCGCGTTCACCCGGCAGACCGGCATTGAGGTCATTCCCCGGTACGAGACGGGCGCCGGCAGCCTGGTCCGTTCCCTTGAAGCCGAGCGCGACGAACCCCAGGCCGACGTGTACTGGAACGACGAGCTGCTGCAAACCCTGCGGCTCAAGCAGGACGGGCTGCTCCGTCAGCAACCGCTGGCGGCGGACGCCAAGTACGACGCCGCCTACCGCTCGCCGGACTACGACTGGCGCGCCTTTGCCGCCCGGGCGCGGGTGATCATCGTCAACAAGAACCTCGTGAAGGAGCCCCGCTGGCCGAAGTCCATCGAGGAGCTGACCGACCCGCAGTGGTACGACAAGGCGGGCGTCGCCAAGCCGCTCGCCGGGCCGTCGGCGGCGCATGCCGCGGCGTTGTTCAGCGCTTGGGGCGAAGAGAGGGCGAAGAAGTTCTACACCGGCGTGAAGAAGAACTGCCGGATCGTGTCCGACGGCAACCGCGTCGCCCAGGACGTGGCGAGCGGCGCGCTATCGTTCGGCCTCACCAATTCCGACGACGCGATGGTCGTCAAAGAAGGCGGTGCGCCCGTCGAGATTATCTACCCCGACCAGCCGAAGGCTGAAGGCGCTAATGACCAGGCCAGTGACCAGGCGGCCCGTGACCAGGGTGGCGGCGCCACCGGCACGCTCTTCATTCCCAACACGGTGGCGATGATCGAGGGCTCTCCCAATCCCGAAGCGGGCCATGCGATGGCGGAGTTTCTGCTCACGTCGCTGGTCGAGTGCCGCCTGGTAATTGGCCCCACCGCGCAGATCCCATTGAGCCGCGACAGCAAGTCGGACAATGCGTGCCGTTGCCGGGTCAAAACACCCGACGAGGTGAAGGCGATGGCGGTCGATTGGAACGCCGCCGCCGCGGGGTGGGACGACGCCTCGCAGTGGTTGGCGGAGGAGTTCGGCGCGGCACGATAAACGCCCAACTACGCAAATAGCCCCCGGTCAATGACCGGGGGCTAAATGAGGCGGCGCGTTTTCAATCGCGATTGTGCTTACTACCCGCGGTTTACAACCCGCGGCGGTGCTTCGTCCGCCCGCGGCGACCAAACGGCGCGGGCTTCGGCGCGGCGGTTTCGGCGGGCGTTTCGGCGGCTTCCGCTTCTTCGTTCGCCTCGGACTGCACGCCGGCTCCGAAGAATTTGACGGCCGCTGCCGCGCGTTTCTCGGCGGGCCGTGCGGCCTCGAAGCCCTCGATCTTGTCCTCGATCAACACCTTGTTGATGAGCATCTCAATCCGGGTGAGCTCTTCACCTTCTTCACGGGTCACGAACGTGTAGGCGACGCCCTCGCGGCCCATCCGGCCGGTGCGGCCGACGCGGTGGACGTAGTCGTCCGACGACTGGGGGATGTCGTAGTTGATGATGTGCGAGATGCTGGTGACGTCGATGCCGCGGCCGACGACGTCGGTCGCAACGAGCAGGGTGATCTCCTCGGCGCGGAAGGCCTTCATCACGCTGTCGCGGGCGCCCTGCGGCAGGTCGCCGTGGATACAGCCGACCCCTTTCCGCTTCTTGCTCAGCCGCTCGTGGATCTTGTCGCAGCCTCGCTTGGTGCGGCAGAAGACGATTGTCTGCGACGGGTTTTCGCGCTCCAGCAACCGATTGAGCAGATCGAACTTGCGGTCGCCATCGACCGTGAAGAAGTGCTGCTCGATCATGTCAACCGATTTCGACTTCGGCGAGAAGTCGAGCATCGTCGGCTCGTGCATGTAGCGCTCGGCGAGCCGCTTGACGGGCGGCGCCACCGTCGCCGAGAGCAGCAGTGTCTGCCGCCTGTCGGGGCACTGGCGGAGGATCTTCTCGATGTCGGGGCGGAAACCGATGTCGAGCATCCGGTCCGCCTCGTCGAGCACGACGACCCGCAGCGACTTCAGGTCGATGGTCCGCCGACCGATGTGGTCGAGCACCCGGCCCGGCGTGCCAATCACCACGTCGGCGCCGCGCTCGAGCTTGGAGATCTGCGCCTTGATCGGCTTGCCGCCGTAGACGGCGACGCAGCGCACCTTACGTTCGCCGCAGAGCCGTTGGAACTCGCCGGTGACCTGGACGGCCAATTCGCGCGTCGGCACGAGGACGATCGCCTGGGGCGGCGCGCCTTTGCCGCGGTCTTCCATCGTCTCGAGGATCGGGATCGCGAACGACGCCGTCTTGCCGGTGCCGGTGCGGGCTTGGCCGAGCACGTCGCGGCCGCTGAGAGCGACCGGGATTACGCCGGCCTGGACCGGCGAGGGCGTCTCGTAGCCAATCGAGTCGAGCGTCGCCAGCATCGACTCCGAGAGACCAAGCTCATCGAACCGTGCGGTTACGGTGGGCTCGGTGGCGGAGGGATCGAGTTCGAAAGTGTCGTTATCGGTGAGTGTGTCTTCCAATTGAGCTGTCGCCACGGGTTCCTGCTATGCGGGGGGTCCTTGCGCGACGATTCTCTCGCTGCCTGCCAAATGGGGGCAGACGCTAGAAAAAAGCGGCAAACGAATGTGGGGGGGGAGGTTCTGCGTCCAACCACCGCCCCACGTCGGAGAACCGCGTCCAACGCCAGAAGGGCCCAGACAACGCAACCCGCGAGAGCGGCAACCTACAAAACTCACGCTCAGAAAAGCCTATGTAGGCCTTCTAAGTGGTTAAATAATAATCACTAGAGGCGTGAGAAGCAACGCCGCTAGGGCTGACGCCCGAGGGTCGGGGCTGAGGATCTGAGGGGCTAAGGGGCTAAGGGGCTGCGCTGCCAGCCGCTTTCGCATGCAGCGCTTTCCCTCAGCCCCTCGACCCCTAACCCCTCGCGTCAGCGCAGACAGCCGGCCGAGAGCCCGCGAAGGGGCCCCCGGCCGGACTGGTCGGATCGTCCTTGACCTCGCGCGACGCCTCCGCGCCGCGTGGATCAATCTGGCCGTTTGGATCGGTCCGTCGTTCGGACCTTCCGCGATCAGGCCTTCTTCGCGGTCGTCGGCTTCTTGGCGGCCTTCTTCTTGGTCGACTTCTTAGCGGCCTTCTTCTTCGGTGCGGCGGCCTTCTTGGTGGCGGCCTTCTTCTTGGTCGACTTCTTGGCGGCCTTCTTCTTCGGCGCGGCGGCCTTCTTGGTGGCGGCCTTCTTCTTGGTCGACTTCTTGGCGGCCTTCTTCGGCGCGGCCTTCTTGGCGACCTTCTTCTTCGCGGTCTTCTTAGGAGCAGCCATCGTAATTGAACTCCATCCCTGGCGGCGCCCAGTGGGTACTACGCCGCGCCCTCCGGGCGCGCTCTCATGTAAATGAGGGTGCGGCGTCTTCCATGTTGTCGGCGGACGACGTGAATTGCTTCACAGCCGTAGACCGCCAGGTTTGCGCGCATTCAATCAATTGACCTTGCTAGCCGTCAAGATGAATTGCAGCAATTCTACCACAGCGGGCAAGGCTAGCGACGGAAGGAGAGGCTAGAGTTTAGAGGACAGAGGCGAGGGAAAGCGCGCGGCTCGCCGCTTAGCGTGTGGCCCATTCAATGAGAGTTTGCGTCTCTTCAACAAACCCGCGCGGCGCGGCGCCGAGGGGGCTCTTGAAGAACGCCGCCAACGCGCCGATCGCGCCCTTCTCTTGGCGCCGTAGCGCGAGGTCCATCAGTCGTACGAGGTCGATCACCAGCGGCGCGGCGAGGGCCGAGTCGCAGCCCTGCCACGTGAACTGCAGAGTCATCGGAACCCCTAGAAATCCGCGGAAATGCACGTGGTCCCACGCCGTCTTCCAGTCGCCAAGGCTATCGATCGACTCGATCGAAACGTGGCTCTGCGGCGCCTCGCCGAGCAGTGAAGCGAGCAGCTGTTCCTTGCTCTGGACCTTCGCCTTCTTGTGGTCGAGGTCGGCCAACACGGCGCCGTCGCGATTGCCTAAGAGGTTATGCCCGACCCAACTATCGACGTGCAGATGACGCGCTGCGAACATCGGCGCGAGGGTCGACTTGAGGAGCGTCTCGCCCGTCTTTCCATCCGCGCCGCAGTGGGGCAAACCGGCGCGAAAAAATATTTTCTCGATTGCCTGACAATTCGCTCCGCGGGACGGCGTGAAGTTCACCAAGGCCGCGCCCGCCTCGACCGCGCCGAGCGCGTAGAGCGAACTCGCGCGCAGCGGGCAGCGCGCCGCGTCATCGCCTAACGGGCTGTCGCTCAAAGGATCGTCCAGCAGCGCGTCGAGCGCCTCGATCTCGGTCGGCAGTGACGCCTCATCAACGGGCGGCTCGGTCGAGGCGACGAGCACCATCACCACACGTTTCAAGTCATGCGCAGCGCGGAACGCGCGCAGGTCGGTGGCTACTTTTTGGACAGCCTCGCGCGGCGTCGCGCACGCGGCGACGTGCTCGGCGTCGGCGAACGTCTCGATAGCCCTGCCGCTCCGCACGAGCACACCCGGACGGATGCTAGCATCGACCGCCGCCAATTCGTCCGCGTAGCGCTCCGCCGCACCGACGGGAATAACGCGGCCTTTTTCCAGCTCCCGGGCCGATTCGACGAGCGTCCCGCCGCGGACCTCATGCCCGCCCAAGACAATCTGATCCCACGCCGGCAGATCGACGCCCGCCAGGGCAGCGGTCTCGGTCACCAAGCCATAAGCCGGCGCGTCGCCCCGCCGCAACGCCGCCAGGCCGACGGCGACCGTCGTCGCCACGCCCCCCCGGGCGCCAATGAGCCACACGCCCGTCTTCCCGTCCGCCATCGATTTCCCTTTTTCAATTTAGCCGCAGATGAACGCAGATGGACGCGGATGTCGTCCCGCCGGAGGCCAATATAGATCAGGTGAGCGGCAGGCCATTCAGATGGATAAGGCAAATAGAAGGAGGTCGGCGTCTCGATCACCCATCCGCTTCTATCTGCGTTCATCCGCGGCTTCCTTCCCCGCCGCTACCGACGAACCGGCCGTGGAACTAAAGTGTCGGGTTTCCGACCTTCCGCGCCGAGCCAGCCGTAGACAGGCCCTCTGACGCTCCCAGACGCCCTCCTATCGCCCCCGCTGCCAGGCCCCTCCCATGTTCGAGTCGATCGAAGCCGCCCCTGTTGACCCCATCCTCGGCCTCACCGACGCCTTCAAGGCCGAGACGCGGCCCGGGAAGATCAACCTCGGCGTCGGCGTCTATCAGGACGAGCACGGCGTCACGCCGGTCCTGCCGTCGGTCATCGAGGCGACGCGGCGTGTCACCGCCAGCGAGAAGACCAAGTCCTACCTCCCGATCCCCGGCGCCCCCGAGTACGGCGCCGCGGTGCAGCTGCTGATGCTCGGCAACGGGCACGAGGTCCTGGTCTCGAACCGGGCGAGCACCTCCCACACTCCCGGCGGCACCGGCGCGCTGCGGGTCGTCGGCGATTTCCTCAAGCAGAACTTCCCCGGCGCCACGATCTGGATGACCGACCCGACCTGGGCCAACCATCCGGCCATCTTCGCCGCGGCGGGCGTAAAGACCGGGACGCTTCCCTACTTCGACGCGGCGACCAACGGCTTGGCGTTCGAAGCCTTCCTCGACGCGCTGAAGAAGCTCCCCGCCGGCGACGCGGTGCTGCTGCACGGCTGTTGCCACAACCCGACGGGCATCGACCCCACGATCGAGCAGTGGCGTCAGATCGCCGCGGTGCTGGCCGAGCGGAAGGTGCTGCCGGTGCTCGACTTCGCCTACCAAGGCTTCGGCGACGGCGTCGAAGAGGACGCCGCCGGCCTGCGCGAGTTCTGCACGCCCGGCGCCGAGCTGATCATCTGCAGTTCGTTCTCGAAGAATTTCGGTCTGTACCGCGAGCGTGTCGGCGCCGTGACGTTCGTCTCGCAGGACGCCGAGCGCCGCGCGATCGTGCAGAGCCAGGTGAATCGGGTCATCCGCACGATCTATTCGAACCCGCCCGCCCACGGCGCCGCCTTGGTGACGACGATCCTAGCCGACGCCGACCTTAAGAAGCAGTGGCTGGGCGAACTAGAGCACATGCGCAACCGCATCAACGGCATGCGGACGCTGCTCGTCGAGAAGCTCGTGGAGCATGGCGCGAAGGCCGACTACTCGTTCATCCAACAGCAGCGCGGCATGTTCTCGTTCAGCGGCCTGTCGAAAGAACAAGTCGCCAAGCTCCGCGAACACGACGCGATCTACCTGGTCGGCTCCGGCCGCATCAACGTCGCGGGCATCACGCCGACGAATGTCGACGCGCTAGCGAAGGCGATCGTGTCGGTGCTCTAAGAGTAGCGTAAGCGCGCTGCATCCCCCTCCCTTCCAGGGAGGCAAATTTTCCGGAGAAGCAGGGGGGGAGGGTTAAACGTCTCCCCCTGCGAACGGATTGTTTACCGATCCTTTCTTCGATGCGCTCTTGCTAAGAGCGTGGCAACGCACTGTTGAATCGAAACCCTCCCCAAAAAAGGGAGGGGAATAAGTAGCCACCGTCTCTTCAAGTTCAAGGAACCGGACGCTAACGCGTGCCGGCTGATCCCGACGGCGTGCGTTATCAGTCGCGGGGCCTTAGCCCCCGGTTTGCCTCGGCATAGCTTTCACCACATCGCAGGCGGCTCACTTCGGCGCCGGCATCCAGAACGCGCCCGTCGGCCAGAAGTAGATTTCCTCAACGGGTTGCAGGGACATGACCGTTGCGGTCGGGCGGTTGTCGTCGGAGACACCCCCTGCACCGGGTTTACCGACCCGCGCCTGGCGTTTGACGGGCGCCGCCAAGGCACCGCCGCCGCACCACAGCGCCGGTATCCCGATCGGTGCAATCTGCTTTACGATCTCGCCTCGATACTCTTCAGCAAGCGGCAAATCGAATCCGTCCGGCTTCCAGCCGAACGGCTCGCCCGTGTACGGGTCGCGAATCTCTTCACGGCCCAAGTAGGACCCGACGAGCGGTTCCAGGCTCTCGGGATACTCGTCGTGTTCGAGGTGATAAGCAATCAGCGCAAGCCGCACGCGCTCGGCGCGGCGCCAAGCGACGCCGGCCATCCAACGTCGCAACGCGTCGGAGAGCACGTGTTGGTTGTTGAACACCTGACTCACGAGTCGACTTGTCCGCGCGCTGGCGATCGTCGTTAGGTCCCCGAAGTAGTAGGCGCCATGCTGGGGCACGTCGGGCGCCAGAACGCCGACGAGTTGAGCGTCGTCGATGGAATAGCGCTGAAGCCAGTTCAGGGCGGGCTTGTTCGACGTCAGGGCGCGCATCCCTTCGCCGAGATACGCCGCGTCGTACGCGGCCAGCAGGTCGAGCGCCTGCAGCGCCCGTTCGCGCTCGAAGTCGAGCGACTCGTTGGCGAGGTAAGCGAGCCACTGATCGACCCGAGGTCTCGGATCGGTGCCTTGAAGAAACTGCGGGCTCGCTTCGCCGTTGATGATCGCCTGCGCCTGATAGCGATCGTTCATCAAGTGCCCGATCGGCCCCACCGACATCGCCTCGGCTTCACGTAGCCCACGGATCGCTTTGCCGATACGCTCGGGAGTTTGGCCTTCTTCGTTCGCCCAATCGACAAACTCGTCGGCCAGGTAAACAGAGAAAGACCCCTCATGTAGCAGGCCCAGGTTCTCTCCCCCCTGTATCGAAACTCGCCGGCAAGCAAGGAGCCGCTCGAGCCGGCCGTCGAGGTCGATGGGTTCCTCGGCGTCGGTCGAATCCATCAGTGCAATCTTCTGCAAGTCGCCGCCGTGCCCCGACATCAAGCGGCATCGGACCCGGCTTAGACGCAGGAACGCGTCGAGGGCGTCGCCATCCAGTCTTCCGTGAGCGGGCCGGATAACGGTTCTAAGGCCAAAGTCGAAAGCCGGCTCCTCATCACCCTCATCTTCAACCTCGTCGAAAGCGACTTCCTCAGCTTCCAGCCGAGCATAGGCGTCCGCTACCTCCTTGCCTTTCCGCATCTCCTCCTGCGTTTGGCTCACAAGCTCGTCAAACCTCACACCGCTCCTTACGTGCCAAGAGCCGACTTGAGGGGGTACGCTCTCAACCCGGACCTCCGGGTGCATGAGAACTAGGCCACTGGTCGCGATGAGCGGCGTCGGCCTGTTGACTTGCGCGAGCCGTTCCGCCGGCACGATGGGGAGCAAGCAGGCGGCTGGCGCCAATAGCGCCGCGACCGGCGCCGCCCAGCGCCACCAGCCGCGGCGGTCGAACATCCAGTCGCTGACGCGCAGCCAAGCCGCGAGCAGCGCTCCGATGGCGAGCGGCAGGAGAAATGCCAGTGGCGGCAACTCCCACGCCAGGACCACACTGGACCAACCCAAGACCACAATTGAAGCGACGAGCGCCAGCATCGCGGCGATGACGTCGCTCCGCAGGGCGAGCGAGAAGAACTGCCCGTAGGCGTACGCCGTCAGCACCGCCGTAGCGGCGACGATGGCAAGTTGCTTGCCATCGATGAGTCCTTGCACGACTCGTAGAAAATCGACGCCGGCCGTAGTTGAGTACTGGTAGACAAAGTCGATCCTGCCCGGGACGCCGACCATGAACAACCAAACGCCAAGGAACACGGCGACCAGCAAGGCGGTGAACAGCCCAAGGATCGCCAAGCCGACGAGGTTCCGCGCCAGCCACAGCATACGCGGCCGGCCGGCGTGCTCGGCGAGGAAACGGTAGGCGTCGCGACGTTGGTCGGCGCGGAAGACCACCGCCCCCAGCAGCGCCGGCGCGAAGAGGAGCCCGACGCCGGAGAAGAACCGCCACGTGCGGTTGGCCTCGAGAAGCCCTTCCGGAATGAGGACGGATATGAACGTCAAGAACAACCCCAGCAGCATCGCCACAACGCCCGTCGCCCAAGACTGTCGCAGCGTCTGCCAGAAGTACCGCCCGAAGAGCCCCCATCCGAGCGAAGGCAGCCAATGTCGCCGGCGACTTGGCCCCTCAACATCCGCGGCGACGACCGCCCGGCGTCTCCGCAGCGGCGCCGGCCAACCCGACACGAGCCAACCGGCGACAAGCATTCCAACTCCCGCCAGCGCCAATCGCGCCGGCGCCGCAGCGTCGAGGCCAGCGGGCGTAAATCCCCGCACACTGGGGATGGTGGCGAAGATCCCCAGCTGGAGGCTCACTGAACCAAGCGCAATGCCAAGCACCGCTGCGACGAGTGGATTCGGGCAGGCGAGCGACGCCACGAGGCTCCACACGAACGCTTCCAGCAGAAAGAGCGACACCCGCGGCGCCATATTCACTGGTATCTGCTGCGAGTCGGCAATGTCACCACCGATCACGAAGGCAAGTAGCAACAGCGCGAGCGTGCAGAGCGGGATGATGACGGAGGCTGAACCGATCTTACCAATCGTCATCGCCAAAACATTGCGCGGCAGCCGCTCAAGGAGTTCCGCCGTCCCTTCTTCCTTCTCGACCGAGAAGAGCGTGGCGGCCGCCGCGACGGCGAGCATCATCCCGGCGCCAACGGCGATCACCGACAAGGGGTCGGCCGGATCGACACTACGGGGCGTGAACCACCATACGAGCAGCATCAACCCCATCGCGAGCACTGAGACGCCGGCCGCCAACACGCTCAATCGTCGGCACTCCTTCCAGAAGAAGCGCTTCGCGAGCCGCAGAGTGTTGGGGGCGCCGAGGGCGGTGGCGGTGGGCATCGTCGCCTCGCGGAATGCTTGGAAATGGTTGAGCGTGGAGCGACAATTGTGGGAGGCGTCTGGAGACGCCTCCCACAGACAAGATTAGTGGTTCAGCTAACGGGTAGCGGTTTGCGCTCGGCGGACTCTCCCGGCGCGGATGGCCCGTTCGATTGCAGGTACGCGACGAACAACTCTTCCAGCGACGGCGTCCGGGTGTCGACGGCGACGATCGCCTCGCTTTCGGCGAGCGACGACAGCGAGTCGTGATCGGCGACGCCGCGCAAGAGGACCTGCCATTGCTTGCCGCGGCGGCGGCTGAGGAGCACTTCTCCGGGCAGCTCGGGGAGGACGCCGCTGCTGCCGTGCATGGTGATCGTCGCTTCGACCGACGTGCGTTTGAGTTCGTCGAGCCGCTCGCACGCCAAGACTTGTCCCGCGCGCAAGATCGCGACGCGGTCGGCGACGCGCTCGACCTCTCCAATGAGGTGGCTGCACAGCAGCACGGTGCGGCCCTCGGCGGCGATATCGACCATGCTTTCGAGGAACTCGCGCCGCACTAAGGTGTCGAGTCCCGAAGTCGGTTCGTCGAGCACCAGCAGCTCGGGCTGATGCCCCATCGCCAGGGCCAGCGCGACCTTCGCGCGCATGCCTTTGGACATGTGCTTGATCTTCCGCTTCAGCGGCACGCGGTAGAAGTCGAGCAGGTTGCGGTAATGCTGCTCGAAGCCGTCGGCGTAGAAGCCCGCGGTGAACCAGCCGATCTCGGCGGCCGTCATCCACTCGTACAGCGTGGGCCGTTCGGGGACGTAGCCGATGCGCTGGCGGATGGCGTCGCCCTCCTTTCGGCTCGACAAGCCGAGCACCGTCAGCCGGCCGGCGTCGGGCGTTTCGAGCCCCAACAGCATCCGCACGAGCGTCGTCTTGCCGGCGCCGTTCTCACCGAGGAGTGCAAAGACGCTGCTCCGCGGCACGTTGAGCGACACGTCATCGACGGCCGTGTGGCGGCCGAAACGTTTGGTGACCCCTTCGATCTGGATCGCGGCGTTCACTGAAAGTCTCCGACGGGGTTCAGCGATGAAAGGGGTTATTGAGGAGGGGCGATCTTGTCGAGTTCACCGAGGACAAGGTCACGGGCCTCGTGGGGCGGCAGGCCCGCGTCGAGCGTTTCACGCAGCATGCTGCGGACACGTTCACGCAGCAACGACCGTCGCTGCGACTGGCAAGCGCGACGCGCGCCGGCGCAGACGACCAAGCCGATGCCCGGCGCCGGTTCGACGACGCCCTGCGTCTGCAGCTCGCGGTACGCGCGGGCGACGGTGTTCGGGTTGACGGCGATTTCTTTGGCGAGCTCGCGGACGCTCGGCACGAGGTCCCCGGTCGTCAGCACGCCGTCGGCGACCGCGAACGCCACCTGCCGGGCGATCTGGTCGTAGACGGGGACGCCGTTCGACGCGTTGACCTGGACGAACACGTCAGGAGTCGCCGGGGATGAGAAGGCCTGTGAACTAGTGTGCTACCACGGTAGTACACCAAAGCCTGAGGCGATGTCAAGCGAATCGCGCCACGATTATCTAACGAAAGAAAGGCGAGCCGGGAGCGTCAGCGACCGGAGGGAAGCGAGTACCCGGCGTCCCTCCGGTCGCTGACGCTCCCGGCTCGCCCTTGTCTCGCTTCAGGGTCTCAATCGCTCGGCTGCAAGAACCGGACGCTAAGGCGTGCCGGCTGATTCTTACCGGCGGCGCGACATCAGCCGCGGGGCCTTAGCCCCCGGTTCACCCTTCGCAACTCTCGCGCGCCAAAGGGCCCTAGGAGCCCCAAAAAGGGCCCCTGCGGCCCGCCTTGGAGTGTCCGGGTGTCCACCTGCGGCGAGGGGCAGAAACGCCGGGAAGGGGCCTCTACGGCCTCCTGCGGCGATGCGGCGGTTTTGCCCTTGTTTTACAGGGGTTTGAGCCTCGTAGGGTCCGCTGTGCGTCCGTGGTTAGCGGCTAGAAGCCAGAGGGTGTCTTCAGAGTGAGAGGGCGCACCTTACGCCCAACTAAGGTCCGCACAGCGGACCCTACTAACAGGACGCCAACTAGAAGCGTTGTCGCCGGCTCTGGCACGCTCACCGCGACTGCCGATAGGTGGTCACGCCACAATGTGTAATCGGCCGCATCGACGACGCCATCGCCGTTGCCGTCGGCGGATCGATCAGGGCCCGTCGCGCCATAGCTTTGCGACCAGAGATCGTAGTCGAGCGGATCGACGTTGCCGCTGTCGTCGAAGTCTCCTGGCAACGCGAAATCGAACGTCACCTCGGCCGCACCGTACGTGATGAGCGGAACTCCCGTCGTGTCGTCGCCCAGATAGACGCGGTAGGACGCCCAATGCCGCTGCGTCGTGAAGTCGGTGACGGCGTAGTAGTTGTGCGACATTCGCCCGCTCCACTTCCACCGCGTTGAGGACTGTGCCGTGCCCAGGATGGGGGCGAAGCCGTGCGCATCGATCGGCGCTTGATAGACTTCCAGCCCGGGTGAAGAGGCAAGCGTCTCGACCCAGATCGCCGATCCGCTGGGAAGATTGATGAAGCCGCCCGCGTTCCACCCGTATTGGGCGTTGTAGCCTTTGCCGTTAAGCATCGAGTACGGCGCGGCCGGGTCGAACTCATCCCCCTCCAGCAACGGCCTGAGCCGCGGGGTCACGACCGACTCATCGATCTGAACCACGAGCGAGCCCGCTTGGAAGAAGACATCGGCGTGCTTCATCGCGCTGGTTGTGCCGGGCGACCCGCCCCCAAGCTGGGGCGTAACCAAGGCCGCCCCGGCCGAAGCCGGGGCGACCAGAAGAACGATCCATCTTGCGTTACGCACGGCGACCTCCAATGCGAAGCGTCGCGCTAGTCAGAGCGATCATGCCCAGAGCGATCGTTGTTGGCTCGGGCACAGGCGTCGCCAGGAAGGTCCAGGTTGTCGTCGCCGATCCATAGAGGGGCGCGCCCATCGTGTCGGTAGGTTCAACGCCGGTCAGCTCGTCCGCTAGGTAAACCCGGTACGAGGCCTCGTACCGGGAGAGCGTGGGGTTGGCGACCGCATAGACGTTGTGCGTCATCATCCCGTTCCACCGCAGCGGCTCGCCATTCTCAAAGATCGGGGCGTAGGTCGGTTGGTCCACCATCGACTCGCGGCTGCGGTCGTAGGCTTTCAGCCCGGGCGTCGCGGAGGTCTGTTCGACGAAGACGGCTAGGCTCGAAGGCGGCGCCCAGATCGAGGCTGGTGTCCAGGCGTACTGGAAGTTGTAGGCCTTTCCTTCGAGCACCGACCACGGAGCCGATGGGTCAAAGGAATCGCCTTCATCGAGCGGTCGCAGCACGGGCGTGGGGACCGTCTCGTCGAGGTGGATCGAAAGCGACGAGCCATCGAAGTCGATGTCGGCGTGCTTCATGCCCGCCTGCATCATCGTGACCTGGGCCCCGCCCATTTGAGGTTGGACGATCGCCCCTTGCGTGGCGGTCGCGAGCGCAAGTGCGAATAGGGTCAGCGTGTATTTCATCGTTAGCCATTGGTTGTTAAGGAAAAAAACGGAGCCTCCATTCAGCCCTGTGGTATTGATCTGGGGCCAAGTGACGGCGTCGCGTTAGAGTTGATGAGCCGATCGACTACGGCTTCCCGGCGGCGCCGGGATTCCAACGGTCGATCTCATCGGCAAGGTCGAAGGTCGACTCGAACTCAGCGGTAGTGACATGACCGTCGACCCATAGGTAATTGCTCACGCCGGCGTGCCGACGAGGTGCGATTTCGGGTTCGCCCCCGGTGAGCCAGAAATGAGCCATCAGGTGGTCCTGTGCGCCATCAACCTCGGCGAAGAGCACCGTCCGACTCGTGGACGGAACGTTCTTCAGCCGCTTGTAAGTCGGTCCTTTCTCGTTCCACGGGAGGCCCAGCGCGGACTGGGTCTCGTAGGCTTCCAGTTCGAACCAGACGTTCTTGCCGTAACTCCACGCCGGATACCCAACGCGGATGTCCTCGGGGCAGCGGTAGACGCTGTCGACGAGGCCCGCGGGGTAGCTCTCGCGTTCGGGGTTGAAAGTTGGGTCGAGCGTCGCCGCAAGCGACCATGCCCACGGCGCTTCGCCGACGGCGTTGGCCGAGTGCGAACTGCGTGGGAATTGGCCGTCATGGATGTCGAGGTGCAGATGCACAGCGACCCCCAGCTCACGGAGCTGGTGGAGGCATTGTGATCGCCGCGCCGCGCCTCGGGCCGCCTGCACTGCTGGAAGCAGCAAGGCGATCAGGATCCCGATGACAGCGACGACAACCAGCAACTCGACCAGCGTGAAGCCGACCCGGCCGTCCTGCTTGCGCAGCATGGAGAGTCCTCCAGCGGGAGGAAGGTTGAGATAAAATCACTAGCCGCTTGCGGCTTGGCGATGTACGAACTAGCTCACACCAGCCATCGAGGCGGTGGGGCGTCCGGCTCCAGAGTCCACGAGCGCCAGAGCGGCGCGGGAGCGTCGGCGACGTACTCGGTCGCCTCGCAGGTCACCAGTTGCGGGCCGCCAAGAATCGGCGCCTCGCCAAACAGCATCATCACGTCGGCAATGCCTTGGCACGCCATCGCCTTGAGAATCGCCACCCCCGGCGCTGGCCGCTCACGCACCGGCGCCGCTTGCGGCTTAGTGGCACAACAGCTCTTCGCCTTACGGCAACAAGGCGGCAGATGCGAGTCGTCAGCCGCCTCATCGACCGGTATCTGCACAACGAACCGCAGGCCGCCGCGCCACTGGCTCACATCGAGCCCGGCGTGCTGGGCGACGTCGAGCGCGAACTCCGGCGGACGCACCCCCTCACGGCGGGCCCAGTCGAGCCGCTGGGCCATCGTGTGGCAGCAGCACGCGCTCCAGCAGTGTTCCGCCGTCCCGCAGCCACAGGGGCACGATTCGCAGGGGAAACGCTGGTCTTCGGCAACCGCCGGCCGCGTGTACACCGACAACCACGCTAGCGGCAACGGCGCGCCGCTCGCCACGACCACCGTGTAGGCGGCGAGCAGAGCGGCGATGACGCGGCGGGAACGCATAGGGGGAAGAGCATAGCCCAACCCCCGGACGGTTCCCACCGCGACGAATCGCCACGCGCGTCTAGTTAGCCCCCGGTCAATGACCGGGGGCTAACTGCGGAACTCGGCATCCATCGGAGAGATTCGCTCATTGCTCCCCGTTGTGCGGCCTAAACGACGCGATCACCTCCGCTTGCACGTTCGGCGGCGCCGCTTCGTCGTGGCTGTAGTCCATTGTGAAGGCGCCGGCGCCGGCGGTGAGGCTCTTGAGCCGCGTCGCGTACTCGCGCAGCTCGCCCAGCGGGGCGTGAGCGCGGACCATGCAGGCGTGGTCCGAGACGGCCGAGTCGTTGACCCGGCCGCGGTGCGTCGAGAGGTCGCTGGTGATGTCGCCTAAGTAACGGCTCGGCGCCGTGACCTCGACCTCGACGAACGGCTCCAACAGCGCGGGCGCCGCCTTCCGCACCGCTTCGACGAACGCCTTGCGGCCCGCGGTGATGAAGGCGATCTCTTTGCTGTCGACGTCGTGGTGCTTGCCGTCATAGACCTCGACGCGCACGCCGATCATCGGGTAGCCCGCGACGACGCCCTCGTCGAGCGCTTGGCGGACCCCCTTTTCGATCGCCGGCATGAACTGTTTGGGGATCGAGCCGCCCACCGTTGAGTTCACGAACTCAAAGCCCGTGGGGTGGTCCACCGGCAGCGGCGTGACCCGCAAGTAAACCTCGCCGAACTGCCCCGCGCCGCCCGTCTGCTTCTTGTGGCGGCAGTGGCCCTCGGCGTGCGAGGTGATCGTCTCCTTGTAAGCCACCTTCGGCGGGGCCGTCAGCAGCTCGATGCCGTAGTGCGACTGGAGCTTTTCGAGCACCACCCGCAGGTGCAACTCGCCGAGCCCGCGCAGCACCGTCTCGCCCGTCGCGGCGATACGCTCCATGACGAAGCACGGGTCTTCTTCTTGGAGCTTCGCCATGGCCGCGGAGAACCTCGACTCGTCGGCGTGGCTCTTTAGTTCGACGGCGAGGCCGTACATCGGTTTGGGCAGCGGCAATGGCACGAGGTGCGGCGGGTCCTCGGGCGTCGCGCCGTCGTGCAGCACGGCGTCGAAGTGGACGTCGTCGATCTTAGCGATGGCGCCGATCTCGCCGGGCCCGATCGCGTCGACTTCCCAGTGCTCCTTGCCCTGCAGACGCATCGGCCGCCCGATGCGGTGTGGCTTACGGTCGGCGTTGACGTACAGTTCGGTCCTAGCGCGGACGGTTCCCTGATGGACGCGGAACACGCACAGCTTGCCGAGGTGCGGGTCGGTCGTGACGCGGAAGACGTGGGCAAGCACCGGCTTGTCGGCGTCGAACTCGGTGGTGAAGGACTCCTCGCCACGCACGAACGGCCGCGGGTTCCCCTCCAGCGGGCTGGGGAGCAGCGACGCGGTGAAGTGCAGCAGCTTGTCGATCCCCGCGCCGGTCTTCGCCGACGCGAAGACGATCGGCACGAGCTGCCCGTCGCGCAGCGCCTTCTCGAACGCGTCGTGCACCGCCGCGGGATCGAGCCCCTCGGCGCCGACTTCGAGATAACGCTCCATTAACGCCTCATCGACGACGATCACTTGCTCGACGATATCGACATGCGCGGCCTCGGCAGAGCCGAAGGCAGTCGCATCGTGCGCGTCGGTCTCAAACACGTCGATGACATCCGAGCAATCGGGTCCCGGCAGATTGATCGGCACGCAGATCGCGCCGAAGGCGTCGCGCAGCTGCGCGACCAAGACCTCGAGATCGACTTCGGGAACGTCGATCTTGTTAATGAGGATCGCGCGCGGCAGGTTGCGCTCGGTGGCGACGCGCATCAGCCGGCGCGTCTCACTCTCGATCCCCTTGGTCGCGTCGATGACGACGACGACCGACTCCACCGCAGGGAAGCAACCGATCGAATGGCCGACAAAGTCCGAGAGGCCCGGGGTGTCGATCACGCAGACGTGGTGCCCCTCGTGGTCGAAGTGGATAACGCTGGGTTGCAACGAGTGGTGATGGTGGTGTTCCTCGGCCGTGTAGTCCGAGACCGTGTTCTCGTGCTCGATGTCGCCGAGTCGCGTCGTCACGCCGGCGTGGTAGAGGAGTCGTTCACAGAGGGAAGTTTTGCCCGCCCCCGAGTGCCCGCACAAAAGGAAGGTGCGGATCGACTCGGGGGCGGGCAACTGGTCGCCGTTGGGAACGTTCATCGCAGAGACCTCCGTCTAGACAGGAAGAGTGGTCGCCAAGGGCGACGCGGCTCGACCGATGCGGAGGAGTGATGGATGTGGGCGCTCTTTCGCAGCGATCGAGCCGACCGCCCACCTAGGTGGATGATAGCTGACTTGTAACAGGGAATGAAACAGCTACGCCCCGGCGAAAGCAGGAGCGTGGCGATTGGTCGCAGGGCGACGGCGTGGAACGCGTCTGCCCGGGGCTTTCCGAGGGCTACCGCCCTCGGCTGAGGCGCCTCCGGGTGGTTGACCAAGCGCGGTGCGTCTGAGCCGCCGGCGGTAGCCCTCGGAGGAGTACCGATCCCCGCCCGCTATCACCAACGACATCGCTGTCGGATCGGCGCTGGCGGGTCGGCATGGTCTCGAACGTCGCGATCGCCGTACAATCGCGGGGTCCCCCTCGGCATTGCCCACACCGCCCAAGCTCTATGCCTCGCCGACCCGCCCCCGAGCCCGCCGCCCCGCGCCGTCGCCGCTGGCTCGTGATCGCCGTTGTGGGGCTCGTGTTGGCGACGCTCGCTGGCCCAACGCTGCTCAGCTTCACGCCGATCCCGCTCTCGTTCATCGCGGGCGCCCTCCCAGCCGAAGCCGGCAGGCTCGGCGCACGCTCGGCGAGTCTGTCTTGGATGGGCCCCGTCGCCGTCGGCGGCATTGAGCTCCGCGACCCGCAAGGCAACGTCATCTTCGCCGCTGACCGCGTCGAACTCGCCGGCGGCCTGCTCGGCCTTACGGGGGGCAAGTCGGCGCCGCTCAACGTCCGCGTCGAGAACCCGCGCGTCGATCTCGCCATCGGACCGAGCGGCACGAACTTCGACACGGTGATTCAGTCGCTGCAGAAGAACGACCCCGACGACGACGCCGACCCCAACGACCAATCGCCGAGCGTGCAACGGCCGCTCAACATCCATGTCATCGGCGCCGCCGCGCGGATCACCGACGTGACCACCCGCGCGCAGTGGGTCGTCGATGACGTGAACCTCAACCTCGTTGATCCCGCGCGCGGCATCGACGCGATCGAGCTGACCGCCGCGGGCAAGCTGTCGGCCGTCACCGCGCCCGGCGCCGCCGCGCCGCCGCGCGGCGAGTTCAGCGTGCGGCTCGGCGAAGCGGCCGAGGGGGGCCGGCTGGCGCGCGTGCAAGTGAAGGGCGTTCCGCTGTCGCTCGTCGATCCGTTCCTCCAACGCGCCGACCCTACGGCCGCCATCACCGGCTGGATCAGCCTCGACGGCGACGCCGCTTGGCAGCCTAAGCCCGGCGCGCTGGCCAGCAGCACCCGACCCGCCGACGTGGTGCGAGCGCTGACCAGCGGCAACGTCCGCTCGGCCGGAGCGCTACAACTCCGCGACGTCGAGTTCCGCGGCGCCGCGACCCAGGGGGGCCCCGTGCGGCTGGCGACGGTCGATGGCCCGTGGCGCCTCGCCGCGGCGGGTGAGGCCATCGCCATCCAACAGCTCGACCTGACTAGCGAAGTCGGCAACGTCGCGGTGATTGGCGCGGTGACGCCGGATGAAGCCGACCGGTGGGCCACTGGCGTCGCCATGGCGCCGCGCGACCTGCGGCTGGCGAGCCGCATTGACCTCGAGCGCCTGGCCGCGGTCGCGCCGCAGCTGGTGCGTTTGCAGCAAGACGCCCGCGTCGACAAGGGACGGGTCGACTTCACCGCGACTTGCAAGAACGGCAACGTCTCGGCGCAGCTGGCGACGGGCGAACTCGCGGGCGTCGCCGGCGGCAGGCGTGTCGAGTGGCGCGAACCGCTCGACGTGCGTATCACCGCCCAGCAAGAAGTCCCCACCGCCGGCCTCGCCGGCTGGGCGCTCCAGTCGTTCAAGGCGGCGTCCACGTTCTTCAAGGCCGAGGCGTCCGGCGACGCCACTCGGCTCGAAGGCGAAGCGACCTTCGACCTCGACCGCCTCGCCGATGAGATCGCGCCGCTAGTCGACCTCGGCGACACGCGGCTCGCCGGCGCGGGCGAAGCGAACTTCGCCATCGATCGCAACGAAGCGACACGGCGCTGGCGGCTCACGGGCCACGGCGCCGTCAAGGACCTGTTCGTTGGCACGCAAGCAGCGCCGCTCGCTCAAGAGCCGTCGCTCGACGTCACGGCTGAACTCGTCGGCTCGCTCGACAGGCTCACCGCGCCCCCGGTGGGCGCCATCGATCTCACCGCCGGTGATGACGTCTTGGTAGTCACCCTCCCGGACAGCGCCGGCGCCGCGGCGCAGCCGTTCAAGGTGCGCCTGACCGGAGACGCCGCGCGCTGGCTCCGCCGTGCGGCGGTCGCGTCGCCGCAGATTCCTTTGCCCGAGTCGATCGACCTAGCCGGCGCCGTTGAGTTCACCGCGACCGGCAAAACCGGCGCGCTCGGCGGGGTGCTCGATCAGTTCACGCTGTCGACAAAAGACCTCGGCCTCGACACGGCGAGCCTTAGTGGCCCGCGCTTCCGATTCCAGAACGAACGCTTCGAAGCGAAAGGCTCCGCCGTCTGGGACAATCGTTCTCGTGAGATCCGAGTTCCCTTGGGGCAATTGATCAGCAGCGTCGCCTCGGCAGAGGTTACCGAGGTGCTGATCGCGTTAGACAACCCCGCGGCGTCCCGCGGCGTGGCGGAGTTCAAAGTCGACCTCACACGGCTCGACGCCTGGATGCCGCCGCGCGAGGGGCCGGCCCGCTACGCGGCTAGCGGCCTCATCGGCGGTAAGGCCAATCTCCGTGGCGTCCCCGAAGGCTTGCAGGTGGTCGTCAATGCGAGGGGCCAGCGTTTGACGCTCGTCGATCGCAACCCACCAGCGACCAGCGGCAACGCCGCCGCAGGCCCGAAGCAGGTCTGGGCCGAGCCGCAGATGAAGATCGACGCCGACGTGATGGTCACGCCGCTCGCCGCCCAGGGCGCGCAGCCGGCCAGCTACGCCGTCGATGTCCGCGACGCGCGCGTGCAAGCGCAGTCGCTGAGCGGTTCATTCGGCGGTCGCATCGCTGACCTCGTCGCGATGCGCGGCGTCGAGATGGGGGGCGGCATCGACTACGACCTCGAGAAGCTCACGCCGATGCTCTGGCCCTACGTCGGCGACGGCGTGCGACTCGTCGGGCGCGACCGGGTGACGTTCCGCGTCACGACCGACGAATCCGCCCCGGCCGGCGCCGCGCCGATTTCAAAACTCAAAGCCCGCTTCGAAGCGCCGTGGCAGAGCGCCGACCTGTACGGCCTGCCGGTCGGTGGCGGTCGCCTCGGCGCGACGCTCCAGCGCGGCCTCGTGCAGGTCGATCCGCTCGATGTGGCGGTTGGTGAAGGCCGCCTTACCGCGACCGCCGCTTTGACGCTCGACCCGCCCCCGGAAACGCTCGCGCTGAAGCCGGGCCCGCTGGTGACGAACGTCGCGGTGTCGCAGCAGGTGAGCGATCGCCTCCTCAAGTACATCGCCCCGGTGATGGCCGACGCGACGCGTAGCGAGGGCAAGTTCTCGATGTCGCTGAGCGACTTCGCGATGCCCCTCTCGCAACCGACCACCGGCCCGCCGAAGGGCCGTGCGGCGGGCGTGCTCACGATCCATCAAGTGCGGGTGCTACCGAGCCCGGCGGTCGCCGAATGGCTCACCATGGCCAGGCAGATCGCCAAGATGGCGAAGGAGGGCGTCGCCGCGGCGCCACAAACGAGCGACTCGCCGCTGGTGACGATCGACAACAGCCAGATCGAGTTTCAGATGGTCGATGGCCGCGTTTACCACCGCGGCTTGCAGTTCGCCGTTGGCGACGCGCTGGTGCAGTCGTCCGGCTCGGTGGGCGTAGACGAGACGCTCGACCTCGTGATCGCGATCCCGATCCTCGACGAGTGGGTCGATCGCCGCCCGACGTACCTCGGCCGCATGCGTGGGCAAGCGATCCGCATCCCAGTACAGGGCACCCTCAGCCGCCCCAAGATCAACCGCGACGCCCTCACGCAGCTCTCGAGCCAACTGCTCGAAAGCGCCGCCGCCGGCGCGATCGAAGGCGGCCTCAACAAGCTCTTGGAGAAGTTGAAGTCACGGTGATTAAAACAGCCGCAGATAACGCCGATGATAATTATTGTGGGAGGCGTCTCCAGACGCCGATTACGCGCACCATGCCGTTTCGGCTGAGACGCCTCCTACAAAATCGGTGGCTTATCGGCGCCATCTGCGGCTACTTCCTTCTCCCCAGCGTCGCCCTCGGCGCGTGGCCCGCGCCGCGGACGATCGACGAAGACCGCCTCGCCGATGCTGGCCTGCGAATCATTGATGCCGAGCACGCGACGCTCGTCACCGACTTCGCCTCGTCGCCCGAGGTGGAAGTGCTGCCGCAGTTGATCGACCTCGCGCTGCCGCATTGGCAGCGGCGCTTTCGGGTGAAAGACAAGAAGGTCGAAGATTGGCGTTTGCGGGTCTACCTCATCAAGGACGAAGCCAAGTTCCGCGCGCTGGGGCTGTGGCCCAATCAGAGTCAGGAGTTCCTGCACGGCCTGTCGCTCGGCTACGAGGTCTGGCTCCGCCAGCAGCCGACCGATTACTACCAGCGGCACCTGTTGCTGCACGAAGCGACGCACAGCTTCATGTCGACGCTGCTCGGTTCGTGCGGGCCGGGTTGGTACATGGAGGGGATGGCGGAACTGTGCGGCACGCACGCCTGGGACCCGCGATCACGTGAGTTGCGGCTGGGGGTGATGCCCAAGTCGCGCGAAGCGGCGCCGCACTGGGGCCGCGTCGCGCTGATTCGCAAGGCGATCGACGAAGGCAGGGCGCTCTCGATCGACGCGGTGATGAAGATCGACAACCGCGTCGTGCTGCCGAGCGAGTCGTACGCTTGGGTCTGGGCGCTCTCGGCGTTTCTCGACCGCCACCCCGCCTACCGCGACCGTTTCCGCCAAGCGCCCGGGTGGGTGCTGAGCGAGAACTTCAACCGCCGCTTCCGAGCGATGTATGCCCGCGACCGTACGCAACTCGACCAAGAGTGGCGGCTGTTCATTGAATCGCTCGACTACGGCCACGACCTTGCCCGCGAAGCCATCGACTTCAATCCCGGCCAACCCCCAGCCGCAGGCGGCAGCCAGCGGCTCACGATTCAATCCAACCGCGGCTGGCAGTCCACCGGCGTCGCAGTAACCGCAGGCCAACCCGTCCGCATCAGCGCCAAAGGCCGTTACATCATTGCACACGACCCCAGCGGCGCCCCGTGGCCCTGCGAGCCGAACGGCGTCACGCTCGACTACCACGCCGGTCGCCCTCTGGGCGAACTGCTAGCGACCGTCGATGCGGGCGACGGCGCCTTCACCGACTGGCGCCCCATCGGCCTCGCCGCCGACTACACCCCCCCCGCAACCGGCACGCTCTACCTCCGAGTGAACGACGCGCCGAACGCCCTGGCGGACAACGAGGGGTCGCTGGAGGTGAGGGTTAAGGCCGCCAAGCAGAATGACCAATGACCAAATCCCAATGACCAATAAAAGAGGGATCAGGGGCTAGGGGACAGGGACCGGGGAATCGTTCGTGCGGTAGCACGTCATTGGTCATTGGGATTTGGTCATTGGTAATTCCGCCCGAGGCGGCTGGGCGCTCGACAACCGCCCCCCCATCGCCGAAACTACCGGGTCTTCGGTGAGGTCGCGGTCGCCGCTTGCGGTTGAGCAGTTGGACGCCCTCCCAACCCCCCCCGCCATCGGCCCGTGGCCCCCTTGGCCTGCGAGAGACCTATGAATTTCATTCAAGAGAACGACCCGGCCGTCTGGAACGCCATCTCCGCCGAGATCGAGCGCCAGCAAGACGGGCTGGAGATGATCGCCAGCGAGAATTACACCAGCCCCGCCATCCAGCAGGCCGTGGGCAGCGTGCTGACCAACAAGTACGCCGAGGGCTATCCAGGCCGGCGCTACTACGGCGGCTGCGAGCACGTCGACGTGGTCGAGGACCTCGCCCGTGACCGTGCAAAGGAGCTCTTTGGCGCCGAGTTCGCCAACGTCCAGCCGCACAGCGGCTCGCAGGCGAACGCCGCGGTCTATCTCGCGCTGCTCGAGCCGGGCGACACGCTCCTGGGCCTCGACCTCGCCCACGGTGGGCACCTCACGCACGGCATGAAGCTCAACATGTCGGGCCTGCTCTACAACTGCGTCTCGTACGGCGTGCGGAAAGACGACTGCCGGATCGACTTCGACCAAGTCGCCAAGCAGGCGCGCGAGCATAAGCCGAAGCTGATCATCGCCGGCGCGAGCGCCTACCCGCGCGAGATCCCGCACGCCAAGTTCCGTGAGATCGCCGATGAGGTGGGCGCGAAGCTGATGGTTGACATGGCCCACTACGCGGGCCTCGTCGCCGCGAAGCTGCACGACGATCCGGTGGAGGTCGCCGACGTCGTCACAACCACCACGCACAAGACGCTCCGCGGCCCACGCTCGGGACTCATCTTGGCGAAACAGGAGTACGCCAAGGTGCTCAACAGCCGCGTCTTCCCGGGCGTGCAGGGCGGCCCGCTGATGCACGTCGTCGCCGGCAAGGCGATCTGCTTCGGCGAAGCCCTCAAGCCCGAGTACCGCACTTACATCCAGCAGGTGAAGGACAACGCCGTCGCGCTAGCCGAAACGCTCGCCGCCGGCGGACTGAACCTCGTGTCAGGCGGCACCGAGAACCACTTGATGCTGGTCGACGTCACCCCGCTGGGCATCGGCGGCAAGACGGCCGAGACCGCCCTCGGCGCCTGCGGCATTACGGTGAACATGAACATGATCCCGTTCGACGAGCGCAAGCCGATGGACCCCTCCGGCATCCGCGTCGGCACCCCAGCCCTGACGACGCGCGGCATGGGCGTCGAAGAGATGCGCACGATCGGCGGTTGGATGCTCGAATCGCTAAAGAACGCCGAAGACGCAGCCGCCCACGCCCGCATACGCGAACAAGTCCGCGAGTTCTGCACGGGCTTCCCGGTCCCGGCGGCGGAGCTGAACGCCGAGCTCGATGCGGTGGCCGGATAGAGGATCGTGAGTCCCACGACGGGACCCCGAGCCGAGGACAGCTCGGCTCGCTGGCCCCTGTCCCCTTGTCCCCGTCCCCCAGCCCCTTAACCCCTCAGCCCCTAGCCCCTCCCCTATGTCCCACCGCGTTCTGATCGCCGACGACAACGAGCCGAACGTCGAGCTGCTCGAGGCGTACCTCGCGGGCCTCGATATCGAGATCGCTATCGCCGTGGACGGGCAGGACACGCTCGACAAGGTCGCCGCGTTCAAGCCGCACGTGCTGCTGCTGGACGTGATGATGCCCAAACTCAGCGGCTTCGAGGTCTGCCAGCGGCTCAAGAGCGACCCGGCGACCAGCGGCGTGATGGTGCTGATGGTCACGGCGCTTAACGAGTTGGGCGACATCGAACGCGCCGTCGACGCCGGCACCGACGACTTCCTGTCCAAGCCGGTCAACAAAATCGAACTGGTGAAACGCGTCGAGAATATGCTGAAACTCTCGGCCGTCACCGACGAAGTCGAACGGCTGCGGCGCTATATTGAAGAGATGGAGCGTCGCGAGGGGTGACGCTCCAACCAGCCTAGCCCCACCGGGATGCGAGGACCCACCATGCGTCCAATGCTGTTGACGCTGCTGCTGTTGGTCCCGTTGTCATCGGTCTCGAGGGCCGACGAACCCAACGTAGCGGAACCCAACGTAGCGGAACTCGTCGAGCAGCTCGGCCACCCGCTCTACGCCGAAAGGCTCGACGCGCAGCGGCGTCTTCGCGACGTGGGGTTAGCGGCGTTCGACGCCCTGCGCGAGGCCCAGACCGTTAGCGACCCCGAAGTGTCGGACGCTAGTCGGCGCCTGCTCAATGAACTGACGGCGGACTGGGCCCGCCGCGACGACCCGCCGCTGGTGCGTCGCTGGCTCGAGGCGTACGACGCCGGCTACGCGGGCCGCGACCGTGAGATCATCAAAGGACTCTCCCGCGTCCCCGGCGAGCAAGCGGCGCCGGCGTTGGTGCGGCTAGCGCGGTTCGAGCCGACCGAGCTCGGCTCCGCCGAGGCGGCCCAAGCGCTGCTCGCTGTCCCCGAACGTGCTATCCGCCAGCGTCGCGAAGAGGCCATCGCCGCCGCCGTGACGAAGCTCACGAGCGAATACGGCCCCGGCCGTCGCCCGGCGGCGCAGTGGCTAGCGCTGGCGACCGAAGAAGCCGACGATGCGTCCGCCGTCGCCGAGTGGCGTCGTCACGCCGAAGCGCAGCGATCGCTGCTCGACGCCGACTCGCGCGACACGAGCGAAGAGGTCGTCGCGACGCTCGGCTGGCGGTGGCTGCGCGCGGCGCTCGCGGCAGGCGACGACGCCGAAGCGGTCGCCGCCATTGAATCCCTTGTTACGCTGTCCGAGGAAGAGACGCTCCCCCGCCTGGCGCGCGCGGTCCGCTGGTCCGCCGAGGCCGAGCGTTGGGACACGGTCGATGAGGTTGTCGCCAAGTACACCGAGCGGCTCAAGGGCAAGCGGGGACTCTACACACTCGCCGATGTCGCCGAGCGACACGGCGACAACGCCGAAGCCGAGCAACTCGCCGCCGAGGCGCTCGCCGCCGAGCCGAGCGACGAAGACGCGACGGTCGAAGACGTGCTGCTAGGTCCGCAGGTCATGGTCGCGAACGAGTTGCAGGAGATCGGCCGCCTCGACTGGGCCGCCGCCGAGTACCGTGCGGCCGCCAAGAGCGACGACCCACTCGACGACCCCCTAGATGGGCGTGCGGCGGTGGCGGCATGGCGTCTGACGGACCTGCTCTACGACGCCGGGCGGTACGCCAAGGCGGCCGCCGCGATCGAGCCGATCGTCGAGGCGATCGACCGCTCACGCCCCGCGCGCGGCGAGTTCGACAACCTCCCGCAACACGACACCGACCCGCCGCTATTGCCATCGTCGGGCGACTTGATCGCGCGGCAGCGTTTCAGCGCGGCGCTCGCCGCCCGCGGTGAGGGTGACCACGAGACCGAGATGACGCTGCTACGCAAAGCGATCGCCGCGTCTCCCAGCGACGCCGACATCCTGATCGCGATGCACCGCGTCGAGAACGCGCCTGAGGCTTTTGTCAAAGAGACTCGACGCCGCATCGACGAGATGCGCCGCGAGTTCGAGCGGGTCATCTGGGAGAGCCCCGAGGCGTCCGACGGGTACAACCAGTGGGCGTGGCTGGTGAGCAACACTTATGGCGACTTCGACAAAGCGGTCCGCTACTCACGCCAGTCGCTACGGATCGCGCCGGAGACGGCCGGCTACCTCGACACGCTCGGCCGCTGCCTGTTCTCCGCCGGCGAGATCGACGAAGCGATCGAGGTGCAACGCCGCGCCGTTGAACTCGAACCGCGGATGCAGGTCTTACGTCGACAGCTCAACGAGTTCGAGCAAGCCAAAGCGTCCACCACTAGCGAGGAGCCAACCCCGTGACGATCGCTATCGAAGTCGACAACGCCCGCCTCGTCTACGCCGCGGCCGGATCGCCGTACCCGCAGGCGCCGACGCTCGTCTTGGTGCACGGCTTCCCGCTCTCACGCGCGATGTGGCAAGCGCAGCTCGAAGGGCTCTCGCCCCGGTGCCGCGTCGTCGCGCCCGATCTGCGCGGCTATGGCGAGTCGTCCTTCGGCGATTGGCCGGCGGCGGGTGAGACGCCGTCCCTGGATCGCTACGCCGATGACCTCGAGGCGTTGATCGCGTCGTTGCAGGCCGACGGACCGGTGGTGCTCGTGGGCTTCTCGATGGGCGGCTACATCGCGCTGAACATGGCCCGTCGCTGCCCCGACGCGTTCGACGCCCTGGTGCTGATGGACACCCGCGCTGCGGCCGACGACGACACGGCTCGTGCGACGCGTCTCAAGATGGCCGACCATATCCACGAGTGGGGCGCCGCGCGCGTCGCCGAGTTGATGCGGCCCAAGCTGTTCGCCATGGACACCCCCGAGAGGATTGTCCAAGAGACTGTGGCGGTGATCTCCGCGACCGACCCGGCGGCGATCGCCGCATCGCAATTGGCGATGGCCGCCCGACCCGATTCGACCGGGCTGCTCGGCTCGATTGCGAAGCCGACGCTCGTCGTCGTCGGCGAGCACGACGCCATCAGCCCCTCCGCCGAGATGCGTGGCATCGCCGCCGCGATCCCCGGCGCCCGGTTCGTCGAGGTCCCCGGCGTCGGCCACATGGCGCCCGTCGAAGCCCCGGAAGCCGTGAACGCCGCCCTCGCCGAGTTCGCAGAATCCCTGTAATCGGCGAGCCGGGGACGTCAGTCTCCGGTGGGAAGCGGGTACCCGGGCCACACCGAGGACTAACGTCCCCGGCTCGCCGTCATTCCGTGGGGCTAGCACGATTGTTTGCCAGCCCCGCCGTCCCGGCGCATACTGCTGGATGTCCTTCCCCGCCTCTTCCCGCACGCCCCGGCTTGTTGCCTCGTGAACTGAACGGCCCCGCCGCTTCGCTCTTCTACCGTTCACGCCCTTTGCCGGAGTCCCCTCGTGCGTTTGCTCATTGCGATTGCCATTGGTCTGTTGTCGCTCGGCGCCGCTGCGCCGGCGTCGGCTTGCTCGGTGTGCGAAGCGCTGGCGGCGTGCCCGTGCGGCATGATGGCGTCGGACGAGCCCGGCGCGCCGTTCGCTTTCTATTCATTGCAAGGGAGCCAGTGGCCACAGCCCGGCGGCGATGGCGCCCCGGTCACCGTCACGTACAGCTACAACAACTTCCTCGACGGCGGCATGAAGGACCCGATGGGCGTCACCGTCCCGGCCGAGTACCTGCGGATCGTCACCGAGGAAGCGTTCGGCCTCTGGGCGTCGGTCGCGCCGCTGCACTTCGTCGAAGTCCCCGATGTAGGCACGCCCGTCTTCACGGGCAACACGGCCGCGTACAACGCCTACCCCGCGGATAGCTTCGGCCAGATCCGCCTCAACCACCGCTACATCAACGGCACTGACGCCGAGAACGGCTTCCCCACGACCAAGGCATTGGCGTACTTCCCGAGCAACGGCAATGGCGGCAACATCGCCGGCGACATCCACTTCGACAACGGCGACCCCTGGGCGATCGTTGGCACGCCGAGCGAGCCCGACGTGCTCGGCGTCCTCACGCACGAGATCGGCCACACGCTGGGCATCAACCACACGACGATCGAAGGCGCCGTGATGAACCCCATGGCCCTGCGCCGCATGGGCCCCGGCACCGGCGTGCTCACGCCCGACGACATCGCCGCCGTGCAAGCGATTTACGGAGAGGGCGTCGGCAGTGTGACGCCCCTCTTCCGCGTGCCGGAGCCTGCCGCGGCGCTCCTGACGCTGCTATCGGCCGCCGCCTGGTTGTCGTCTCCACGCCGGCGCGGGTAGGTTGCAGCGTCCCGCGACGCACTCGGCGCCTCGGGCGTTGCACTCTTGCCGGGAACGCCATCGATGCCGCTACTAAGATCGCTTTGTCTCGCCGCCGCCGTGCTGGCGCCGCTGGCCGGATTCGCCAAGCCCCGCGTCGCGCTCGAGGCGACCGCCAAGGCCACGCCGCTCGACGCTTATTGCGCCGCGGAGGACCCCGCCTTCAAGTGGGAAGTCGTCAAACGCTACGACGGCTTCGGCTACACGGGTCTTGTCGTCGATCTTACGTCCCAGAAGTGGCGGAACAGTGACGAAGTGAGCCGGCCCGAGTGGCGGCACTGGCTCACGATTGTCATCCCCAACAGCGCGAAGTCCTCAACCGCGCTGCTCTTCGTGACTGGTGGTTCGAACGAGCAAGAGGCCCCCGAGCGCGCCGACGACCGCATCATGGCCGTCGCGCTGGCGACACGGACCGTCGTCGCCGAGCTGCGGACCGTCCCCAACCAGCCGCTCCGCATCCTGCACAGCGACGACCCTTCGCGCGACCGCTACGAGGACGACCTGCTAGCCGCCAGCTGGATGCAGTTCATGGCCACGAAGGACCCGACCTGGCTCGCGCAGCTGCCGATGGCCAAGTCGGCCGTCGCGGCGATGACGGCCGTGCAAGAGGCTCTGCTTGAGGAAGAGGGCGCGCCGACGATCGAGAAGTTCACCGTCTCCGGCGCGTCGAAGCGCGGCTGGACCTCGTGGCTCGCCGCGGCGGTGGACGACCGTGTCGCGGCCGTCGCGCCGATCGTGATCGACGTCCTGAACATCGAACCCTCGATGAAGCACCACTTCGCGTCGTACGGCTTCTGGTCCGAGGCTCTCGGCGACTACGAGAAGCAAGGACTCGCCGAACGACTCACCTCGCCCAGTAGCGCCGCGATCCGCGCGATCGTCGATCCGTACGCCTACCGCGATCGGCTAACGATGCCCAAGTGCGTCATCAACGCGTCGGGCGACGAGTTCTTCCTCCCCGACTCGTCGCGCTATTACTTCGACGACCTCGTCGGCGAGAAGCATCTTTCGTATGTGCCCAACGCGGCGCACAACCTCAAAGACACCAACGGCTTCGAAACGCTGATCGCGTTCCACGCCGCGATCGCCCATGACCTGCCGCGGCCGAAGCTGACGTGGCACTCGGCGTACGACTCGCCGAAGCACACCGTCGAGTGCTCGATGGAGCCGACCGAAGCCGTCATCTGGCGAGCGGTGAACCCCGAGGCGCGCGACTTCCGCAAGATGAAGATCGGCGCCGCCTACCAGCCCACGCCGCTCGAGCCCGACGCCGACGGCGTCTACCACATACCAATCGAAGCCCCGCCCGAAGGCTTCTCCGCAACGTTCGCCCAATTCACGTTCGACATCGGCGCGGCCGTGCCCCTGCGAGTGACGACGCCCGTGTGGATCGCGCCGGACGTGGAGCCGTTCGCGAAGAAGGATTGAACCGCGGAGACGCGGAGGGCGCGGAGGAAACGCGGAAGAATTGAACCACCAAGGAACGAAGGAACTAAGAAAGCAGGGAAGGAGTGATTTTGTGGGAGGCGTCTCCGACGCCGATTACGGTCTCTTGGCATGTGCGGCCTGGCCAGCGATTTTTGGCGTCAGGAGTTAGAGGGATGAATCACGAAGCCATTGAGCCCGCCGAGAAGAAGCGAAGGAAGACCCCTTCAGCCATCATTTGGTTCACCTGGGCGTGCGCCGTATGGATTGTCGGAGACTTGGCTGCGGTTGCGTTACCTGCCTATCAGGCCGCCCAAGCAGTAAGAACGTTGCGTGCTATAGATTTCGCGTGCTCATTGCTAGCGGATTATCACGACACGAAAGCGGCGTGGCCGAAGAGTTGGGAGGACCTGCGTCAAGTAGGTGGGGGTAGGTCGTGGGGAGAAAACACTTGGCCGGACGATGAGGGCGAAGTACGAAATCGCGTGAAGATCGATTTTGACAAACTGCTCCACAACGCGGTCGAAGCAGTAACTCCAATTGGCTACTGTTACGACTACCAGGACCGCCCCGGCTACCTTCGTCTGAAGAGCCTCTCCGAATCGCCGAGCATCGCCCCAAAATAACGGTCGCCGCTCCGCGCTTCCTCTGCGCCCTCCGCGTCTCCGCGGTTATCCTCAGTTCCCACCCCGAAATCAGCCCGCCGACCTAGTGGCGTGCTAGGCACAAAATTGGATAAGATGTAGCCCTGTACAGCAGGCGGCGGCGAAGCCCCCCTTCGTTCCGTCGTTCCTTCGTGGTTCCAACCCTCAGTGCGTCCTCCGCGCTCTCCGTGCCTCTGTGGTTAACACCGAAGTCGACAACCCGCACACCAAAGCCCTCCGCGGCGCCCTCGAGCGCTTCTGGGGCTACAGCGACTTCCGCCCGCTGCAACGCGAGGCGATGACCGCTGTCATGGAGGGACGCGACTCGGTCGTCGTGCTCCCCACCGGCGGCGGCAAGAGCCTCTGCTTCCAGGCGCCAGCGGTGGCGATGGGCGGCATGGCGCTCGTGGTCTCGCCGCTGATCGCGCTGATGAAGGACCAGGTCGACACGCTCCGCAACTGCGGCGTGCCGGCCGCCTATCTCAACAGCACGCTCTCGACCGACGAACGCCGCCAAGTGCTCGACAGCGTCAAGAGCGGCAAGCTCAAGCTGCTCTACGTCGCGCCCGAACGGCTGCTGCTCGACGGCACGCTGACGATGCTCGCGAATAGCAACCTCTCACTGGCCGCGATCGACGAGGCCCACTGCATCAGCAGTTGGGGGCACGACTTCCGCCCCGAGTACCGCGGCCTCGCCCGGCTCAAAGAAGTTTTTCCCGACATCGGCGTCCACGCCTATACGGCCACGGCGACCGAAGCGGTGCGCGAAGACATCGCCAAGCAGCTTGGCTTACGCGAGCCCGAGATGCTCGTCGGCTCGTTCGACCGGCCGAACTTGACCTACCGGGTGCTCGCCGCGTCGGGCAAGCTCGGGCAGATCGCCGAAGTCGCCAAGCGCCATCACGGCGAGTCGGGCATCGTCTACTGCATCAGCCGCAAGGAGGTCGAGAAAACCGCCGCGGCGCTCGAACAGCTAGGCATCAAGGCGGCGCCGTACCACGCTGGTCTCGGCGACGAGCAGCGCCGTCGCACGCAAGAAAACTTTCTCAACGACCGCGTCGAGGTGATCGTCGCGACCGTCGCCTTCGGCATGGGCATCGACAAGCCCGACGTGCGTTTCGTCGTGCACGCCGGCATGCCCAAGTCGCTCGAAGCCTACCAGCAAGAGGCCGGCCGCGCGGGACGTGACGGCTTGCCGGCCGAGTGCCTGCTGCTCTTCAGCCGCGGCGACGCGGCGACCTGGAAACGGATCATCGAATCGCCGACCGAAGAGGCTTCGCCCGAAGCGGTCGCCGCCGCGCTCCGCGCGCTCGACGGCGTCAGCTCGTACGCCGGCGGCGTTGTCTGTCGCCACCGCGCGCTCGTCGAGCACTTCGGGCAATCGCTCGAGGGGGACGACTGCGGCGCGTGCGATGTCTGCCTCAGCGAGCTCGACCTCGTCGACGACCCGCTGATCCTTGCGCAGAAGATCATCTCCTGTGTCGCCCGGCTCGAGCAGCGTTACGGCGCCGACTACACCTGCAAGGTGCTCGCCGGCTCGAGCGAAGAGAAGATCACTAGCCGCGGCCACGACCGCCTCAGCACCTACGGCCTGCTCAAGGACTGCCGCACGGCCGACATCCGTGGCTGGATCGAGCAGCTCGTCGCGCAGGGCCATCTGGTGAAGGCCGGCGAGTACGGCGTCCTCCACATCACGCCCAAGGGCTTGCAGTTGTTGAAGGGGGAGGGCAACCCCCAACTCCTCAAAGCTGCCAGCAACGGCGCATCGTCGTCAGCCACGGGCGGCAGCCGGCGGGACCTCGAGAGCTGGGAGGGCGTCGATCGCGGCCTCTTTGAAGAGCTCCGCAAACTCCGCGGCAACATCGCCGCCGAGGCCAGCGTCCCCGCCTACGTCGTGTTCGGCGACGCCACTCTGCGCGACATGGCCCGCCTCCGACCTTCGTCGCTCGAAGCGTTCGGCCACACGCACGGCGTCGGCCAGCAAAAGCTCCGCCAGTACGGCGACGCGTTCCTCGGCGCGATCCGTAGCTACTGCGAAGAGAACGGCGTCGCGATGGACATCGAGACCGGCCAACCGTCGATTCGTCGCGCGGCGCCTCGCGCCGCCGGGCCCAATGCGTCGTCGCTCGCGGCGTTCCCGCTCTTCCGTGAAGGGGCGTCGATTGAACAAGCCGCCAAGAAGCTCGGCCGCGCGCGCTCGACGACCGTTGGCTATCTGAGCGACTACCTGAAGCACGAAACGGTCACCGACCCGTCGCCATGGGTCGATCGCCCCGTGGTGATGATGATCGAGAGCGCCATCGAAGAGGTTGGCCTTGGAGGCCTGCGCCCGATCCACGAGCGTCTCGGCGGCGAGGTGGACTACGACGCGATCAAGATCGTGGCGACGTGCGTCGCCAACCGCGAACGCACGTAAGCGGCGAGCCGACGTTGCGAGTCGTCGGTGTTGCGTAGGATCGCGGATTCACACAGACGATTGACACCGCCGGCTCGCCATTACTCGTCGGCGCTGAAATCCACCCGGCGGTAAACCTCCGCCAGCGGTAGCGGTTCGCTGGTGACGCTCAACTCCACCGTCGCCTCGAAGCCTTTCGCCACATCGAGCGTCCATCGATCCTCATCAACGCGGGTGTAGCGCTCGATCATCGGCTGGTCGAGCGACACCAGCACATACTCCTTGAGGCTCGCCACCTGCCGATAGTGGTCGAACTTCTTGCCGCGGTCGTACGTTTCGGTCGAAGGGCTGAGCACCTCGACAATCATCTGCGGGTTCAGCAGCGTATCGAAGTGGCCGTCCCCGAACTCCGGCTGCTCGCAGGTCACTGAGATATCGTGGTAGGTGTAGAGCCCTGTCCGCTCAACCTCGACCCGCATGTCCGACGTGAAAACAGTACACGGCTCATCGCGGAGTTGATAATGTAGCCAAGCGAAGAAGTTGCCGGTCACAGCGACGTGCTTGCGGCTCGCCCCCGCCATGGCGAACATCTCCCCGCGATAAAACTCGTGCTTCCGATCGGACGCACGTTCCGCGGCGAGGTACTCCTCAGGCGTGAGGCGGCGGATTGGAGCGGTGCTCATAGCAACGGGCGACCGGACGATAGGCAAGGCGTGTTAGCTACAGGATAGCTTACATGCCCGTTGCGGCCTATGTCGGGCCGGCGAGCCGGCGACGTTAGTCGTCGGTGTGAAGCGGCCAAAATAATCAATCGGCGGGCTCCACCGATGATTAACATCGCCGGTTCGCCGCCCGACTCACTTCCCGCCGACGATCTGCAAATTCTTGTCGTGCTCGATCGACATCGTGTAAGCGACCGTCTTCTCGCCCTCGGCGGGGACTTCGACACGCCACTCTAAGAGCCCGTCCTTCTCGCCGGCTTCTTTCGCCTTCGGGTCCGATTCGACAAGCGTCACCTTGATCGCTTCGCCTTCGCTCTTCGGCAGGCGGTCGCGGATTCGCACCTCGGTGGCGTCGTCGCCGAAGTTTTCTAGCACCAGTTCGTAATCGAACGAGGCGATGCGGTTGCCGCCTTGCACACGGTCCGACTTGTCGGCGAGCTTGCGGCTCGCGCGGAGCGACTCGTCGATGCCGAGGCCGACGGTGAACGACTCGCCGATCGTCGCCTGCGGGATCGAGCCGCGTCCGACGAAGCGGTCGCCGAGGAACGTCGCCGCGGGGCCAGCTAAGAGAACAACATCGCTGGTGTTGCTGAGCTTCGCCTCTTGATAAACGTAGCTCGTCAGCACCGGTGTGGCGACGCGGTAGAAGTCCGCCTCCATCGGCAGCGCGGCGATCTGGATCAGCTGCTGATCGCTGCGGCTGGGGAGCGAGGTCTTGTTCGGCAGTCGGTAGACAATGCTCAAACCTTCGTTGGACTCCATCGACTGCGAGGGCGCCGGCTTCGAGGCGTCGCCCGCCTGCAGGTCGAGCACCTGCACCGCGCAGGCGAGCGCGTTGAGGCTGAGGTCGAACTGGTCGATCCCCTCCGCGCCGTTGTACACCGCCCCGAATCCCCCACCGCCAATTCCGCCCGCAACGCCACCGTCGGCGCCGAAGAGATCGTCCTCGCTCGTGGCGGAAATCGACCTTCCGGCCATGGCGGGCGCGCTCGGCGCGTATTGGGCCATGTTGCCGCGATTGTCGGCGAGGGACTTCTGCTGGGCCGCGAGTTGGCGGCGAGATTGGGCTTGCTTCACTCGGTCGACTTCCGCGGCGGCGAGTTTCACCGTGAGCGGCTCTAGCTTCGGCGAAGTCGCCACGAGGGACGGCGTCGCGGTCGAGAGCGTCATCTCGACGTCGGTCCAGTCTTCGCCGCTCATCTGCGTCACCGACGCGTTGTACTCGAGCGTCACGCCCGAGCGGTCTTCCTTCGCGCGGACGTTGTACGACGGCGACCACTTGGCGCCCCCCACCAAGTACATTAACCGCACCGATGCGGCGCCCTTTTCCTTGCTGACGAACACCACCGCCTCGCGCGTCGTCTTCTCGCCGCCGCCGGTGAGGGTCGCCAGCTCGCGCTGGGCGAGCTGCAGCTCGGCTTGCAGGTCTTCCTCTTCCGAGATTGCCTCGAGCTCACGCTCCATCGCCGCTTCGCGTTGTGTGAACACCAGGTCGGTCAGCTCACGCAACGCCTCGGCGTTCAGCACGCCGCCGTTGAGGTCCTCGGTCGCCTTGGTGGAGGTGAACTGCTCCAGCTGGTTGAGGTAGTTCATCCGTTGGGAGATCATCGCCCGTTCACGCTGCAGCGCCCGCAGCTGCCGGCCGAGGTCCTTGATCTGCGCCTCGATCGCCTTGACCTCTTCGCGCGGCGCCGAGTCGGCCGGGCGGTTGCGCGTGCGGACCGAGCGGACCTCGACACCTTCGCCCGGCTCGGCATAGAGGCTCCCGGCCAACAGTTGCTCCGGCAGCTCGGTGACAACCGCCTCGACCAGCCCCGCGTCCTCCGGCAGTTCGATCACCCGGGTGACCAAGGCCTGCCCCTGGAACACGGTCACGGCCGTCACCTTGCCGGGGGCGGTGACGGTCTCGGCCGAGAGAGGGACGGCGGCTACGACGAGCAAGACCAGAGCGATGAGCCGAGACATACCGGACCTCGAAGGGACGTGGGAGGAAGAAAGCCGAGAAGCGAGCGGGCGGGCTCGCCCAGGGGCCTAGGCCGACAAGAGTTAAGTGCGTTACGGCCCCTTAGGGGGTTCAAGAAAACCGAAAGAACCCCGAAGTTTTCAGGACGTTCGTAATGGTCTCAGCCGCGGGCGGCAGCCCGCGGTAGGAAGTGGGTACCCGGCGCCCACCGAGGGCTCTCGCCCGCGGCTAAGGCCGTTTTCAACGCCCCGCTTGCTAGCGACGCGGTAAAAGAGAGAATGGGACGGCTCCAACCCATCTAAGTGTCAGGAGCCCTCCCGCGATGCCCGCCTCTGATCGCCTCCCTCCGACCCTCGCGGACAAGATCTCCGCCGAGGGGCTCACGTTCGACGACGTCCTGGTCGAGCCCCGCTACAGCGGGATCATGCCGTCGGACGTCGATGTCTCGACGCGGCTCACCAAGCGGATCCCCCTCGGGGCCCCGCTGCTCAGCTCGCCGATGGACACCGTCACCGAGCACCGCATGGCCATCGGCCTCGCGCAGTTGGGCGGTCTGGGCGTTATCCACAAGAACCTGTCGATCGAGGACCAAGCCGCCGAGGTCGAGAAGGTCAAGCGTTCCGCCAACGGCATCATCACCGGACCGGTGACGCTGCCGCCCGAGTCGCCCGTTGCGGCCGCCCGCTTGGCGATGAGCCAGTCGAATGTTTCTGGCGTCCCGATCACCGACGCTAGCGGCAAGCTCGTCGGCATCCTGACCCGGCGGGACCTGCGGTTTCTAGGCCGAGATGACCTGCCGATCGGCGAGGTCATGACCAAAGACAACCTGGTCACGGCGACGGGGACTGTAACGCTTGCGGAAGCTGAAACGATTCTGATGGAGAAAAAGGTCGAGAAGCTTTTGCTGGTTGACGACAACTACAAACTGACCGGCCTGATCACGATCAAGGACGTCGACATGATGCGCCGCTTCCCACAAGCGGCGCGCGACGATCGGGGCAGGCTGCGTGCTGGCGCCGCTGTCGGCGTCCACGACTACGAACGGGCCGCCGCGCTCATCGCGAAGGAAGTCGACTTCCTCGTGGTGGACAGCGCACACGGCCACTCGAAGAACGTCATCGACACCGTCAAGGAACTCAAGAAGCGCTGGGACATCGACGTCGTCGCGGGGAACGTGGCGACAGCCGAGGGGACGCGTGACCTGATCGCCGCTGGCGCCGACGCCGTTAAGGTCGGCATCGGACCGGGCTCGATCTGCACGACACGCGTCATCTCGGGGATCGGCGTCCCGCAGATCACGGCGATCGCCGCGGCCGCCCACGCGGCCCAGGGGACCGACGTCACCATCATCGCGGACGGAGGCATTCGCTACTCGGGAGACATCACCAAGGCGATCGCCGCGGGGGCCAACCTCGTGATGATCGGCGGCCTCCTGGCCGGCCTCGATGAGAGCCCCGGCGAGCGGATTCTCTACCAAGGCAGGACGTACAAGACTTATCGCGGGATGGGTTCGCTCGGCGCCATGGTCAAGGGCTCCAGCGAACGCTACCGCCAGAACGACAAGGACAACTCGGCCGGCAAGCTCGTCCCCGAAGGGGTCGAAGGGCGCGTCCCCTACAAGGGGGAGCTGCACCCCTTCGTCTACCAACTCGTCGGGGGTCTGCGGGCCGGCATGGGCTACTGCGGCACACGAACCATCCAAGAGCTGCGCACGGAAGCGCGGTTCATCCGGGTCAGCCCGGCCACGGTTAGGGAGAACCACCCCCATGACATCGCCATCACCCAAGAGGCGCCCAACTACAGCACCGAACACTTCGGTGGTGAGTCGGCCTGACGCGTCGCCGGCGCTCGCCGCCGCGGCGTACCGGTCGGTCGATCGGGCGACACGCAGCCTCCAGCGCGAGCCGCTCTGGCTCCCCGCGGGCTGGCTAGCGGTGGTGCTGATGCTCGCCGCCGCGGCGCCGAGCTTTGGAGCGCCCGGCTCGACCGACGGCTGGCGTGCCCGGGGGACGGCAACAAAGAGTCATCAAGCGTCGCGCCACTCGAGCAACGACTCGCTGTTCGCTACGCCCCAAGCGCCCGCGATCCGGCAAGTGGCTTATGAGGACGACCTCGCCGGTCCCGCGCTGCGGACCGCGGGGCGCATCCCGCACAACACGTTCTACGACGGCGAGTACCGCGTCGCGCAGAACCAGGGCGGCGACAACTCGCTGCGGGATTCGTTCGAGCGCCCCTTCGGCGTCCAGGACAACGAGTACCCCGCGGACGGCGGCCGCATGAGCCCCGAGGCGGACGAGGCCGACCGGCTCTTCGACGACATGCCAGCCGATGACATCCCGTTCGACGAGCCCGGCACGACCACCGAAGAGATCGAGCCCGGTCCGACGTTCGAGGACTCGCCAACCTTCGAAGACGAGACCAGCCGCCGCGCCGGGTCGGCGTTCGACGAGCCCGCGCCGCTCCCCGAGCGCGTCGAGGCCGAAGGCATGGACCCGCAGCGGGCCGAGCCTGTTGTCCCTGGTCGCACGGGATCAGGGACGATCGACCTGACGCGTGACGAAGCGATGAAGAACTGCTCGGACGAGCTCGCCGCCCTCAAGGCCAGCCGCCTCGACTCGATCGACCTCAACATCGGCGTCTCCGGCGCCGAGGGCGAAGACTTCCCTTTCCTCTGCTCGCTCGACGACGGCTCGGTCTTCGCCCCACGGCAGTGGTGTGAGATCACCTACATGTGGAAGGCCTCCGGCCTCTGCCACAAACCGCTCTACTTCGAGGATGTCCACCTCGAGCGTTACGGCCACTCGTGGGGCCCGTACGTTCAGCCGCTGGTGTCGGGCGCCCACTTCTTCGGTTCGTTGCCGGTGCTGCCGTACAAGATGGGCCTCCAGACGCCGAACGAGTGCGTCTACGCCCTGGGCTACTACCGCCCGGGCAGCTGTGCGCCGTACATGATCGACCCGATCCCGTTCACGTGGCGGGCCGCTCTCTACCAAGCGGGCGCAACCGTTGGTGTCGCCGGAATCCTGCCCTAGCGGGCGGCTACCGGAGGGGCTGAGAGGCTGAGGAACTAAGGGAAGACACAGGCGAGCCGTAAGCGTCAGCGCCAGGAGTGGTTTGGGGCTAGGGCTTTAGAAGACCTAGGCGTAATGTTTAGGGCCCGATAATTGCTACTGCGAAGCAGTCGCTATTTACCCTCAGCCCCTAATCCCTCAACCCCCTAGCCCCTCGCTTTGCACGTCCGCCCGATCCAATTCGGTTCGCTCGAGTACGCCGCTTACTGCGACTTGCGGCATCGGTTCCTGCGCGAGCCGCTCGGCTTGCGTCTGACGCCGCATGACGTGGAGGGTGAAGAGACGCAGCACCTCTACGGCCTGTTCACCGAGGAGCCGGGCAACGTCACCCATCTGATCGGCGGCTTGATCGGCAAGGCGGACGACGACGCCACGCCGCGGGCCGACACGGTCCGCTTGCGCCAAGTGGTGGTGAGCCCCGACTGGCGTAGCCAAGGTGCGGGCCGGCAATTGCTGCTCCAATCGGAACAGCTGCTCGTGAAGGAAGGCTTCCGCCGTTTCGCGCTCTACGCGCGCGAAGACGCGGTCGGTTTCTACCTCCGCAACGGCTACCAACCGACCGGCAAAAGGGCGGAGTTGATCGGACTGGAGCACGAACTGCTGGAGAAATACGCTGAAGGCTGATCTCTCGCGGCGGCTCAAGTAGACCCGCACTTGCAGCTCTTACCGTAAGAGAAAATCGCCACGCCGGTGCACAGAGTCGCCAAGCCCGCCAGCCAGAGCCGCTTCGCTGTGCGTGCCGAGGCTTCCAGCGCGTCCTCCATCTCACGCCGCAACGCCGCATCCTTCTCGAGCAGCCGGACGAGTGGGATCGGGTTTTCAGGGATCGGAACGCCGCGGAGCTTCGCTTCGGAGAGCTTCTTGTAGAGTCGCATCAAGTCCGCATCGACCGCCGTTAGTCTTGCGGCCTGCTCTTGGCTCCAATTAGCGGCCGGAGGAAACAGGGTGGTCCAAACGTAAGACAGGGCGACCAAAGCCAAGCCGAGAGTGATCGCGCACAAGAGCAGGCTCCGTTGCGCTGGCACAGTGATGATCTCTGGTTAACGGTTGGCTTGTGGGACGCCGAATTCCCCCTCCTGATCTCCTTCACTATCGTTGATGGAAACCGCTCGGGCGAAAAGGTAGGGATCAACGTCATCGCCAAACCAGCGGACACTCCCGTCCACTTGCGACGTGTTGACTCCGCCGACGTGGTTGCTGCGCGGCGAGACAAAACCACCACTGCCATCGTAGCCGCAAGGCATCTTCTGCGCCGCCGCTTCGGTCTGGACCTGGGTAGGACACGAAGCCGCGCGCACCGAGTCGTACTGGTAGATTCCGCCCGGCACGGAGTTCGGCGTGTTGGCGTTCGACGCGCCGGCTCGCTGCTCTTCCGGCGAGTAGACTTGCATCTTGCGGCTCCCGTCCAGCGCATCCGGACAGGAATAGGTGGCCACCCCGGCGACCTGCTGATGTTGATCGACGGCGAGCAGGGCGGTCCCGGCTAAACCGATCGCCCAGGCGCCGCGCTCGTCGATCTCCGACTCGAGCGTTCGGATCTCGGCGAAGATGACGGTCCGCGCCGTGCCGTCGGTGATTTTGGCGAGCTTCATGGGTCGCTCGGCAATGGCTCCGGGGTACCAACGCAGGCATTCGATGTGGATCGGGCTGACGTAGCCGGCGTAGTTCGACTTGCCGAAGCGCTTGTTGTTGTTCAGCGCCGCGTTCTGGAAGAAGCGGCCCTGGGACTGGTCGCTGGGGCAGAGCATCGTCGCGATCTGCACGGTCTGCGGGCCGATCGGGTCGGTGGCGACGCCTGTCTCGCCTGGCTGCTCGTCCACACCGAGCGTCAAGTCGAACCGGTCGTAGAGCGACTGCTCCTCCATGTACGGGAGCATCGGCACGAACATGCTGTAGAGATCGCCGGCGCCGGGGTAGCTACTGTTGTTGGTTCGGTAGACGAATCCGTTCCCGAACCGCCCCCCCGTAGGAGCGTCGGAGCCGAAGTTGCTAATTGCCGGCAGACCCCCGCGGGCCGACTCATGATTCAACGCAGCGAGCGAGAGCTGCTTGAGTTGGTTCTGGCAAGTCATCCGCCGTGCCGCTTCGCGCGCCGCCTGTACGGCCGGTAGCAACAGCGCGACGAGGATTCCGATGATCGCAATGACCACCAGCAACTCGACGAGCGTGAAGCCGCTTGACGGCTGTCGACGCGAAGAACGAAAGCTAGTTGGCCGAGAGGAAAACATCGTAAGTTCTTGCAGGCGTTAGTAGTTCGAGTGGCGAATGGTGGTGAAGGAAGGGCCCCCGGGAATGGCTCGGGGATGACGGCCGGACGGGGTGTACGACATTCCTTGATCCGTGGTTCATCAGGTCGATGTCTCCGTAGGCCCGTCGGTCGTTATTGAATGAGCCGGCCTTCGACTTCTCCTTCCCCATCGTCAATGCTAATCAGTCGGGCATAGAGATAGGCGTCGATGTCGTCCCGGAGGAACGTCACGCTGCCGTCGCAGTTCGCCGCATTGACGCCAGAGGGGTGGAGGCTGCGAGGAGAGGCGTACCCCGAGTTCTGGCCCCCCGAAGCGGAGCACGGCATTCCGTCGGCAAGAGCGCCCGTCGTGTCGGTGCAGCCGCGGATCCAGTCATAAGCGATCGTGTTGCTCTTCGAGTTGGGCGTGTTGACCGAAGACGCATCGCCATTTTGCAACACGGGTTCGTAGGCGTCGTTGCGGCGGATGCTCGGCAAGGGGTCGGTGCAGGCGAAGGTCACGGAGGCGTCAGGATTGTCCGGGTCCGCCCTGTGCATGTCCGCCGCCAGCAGCGAGGCGCCGGGCAAAGCGAGCGCCCAGACACCGCGGACATCTTCTTGATTGTCGCGGGTGCGCACTTCACCCAGGAGTAACGTCTTGCTCACGCCATCGGTGATCTTGCTCAACCGACGGATCTCCTCGCCGATAGCGCCACGGAACTGCCGGAGGCACTCGGTATGGACGGGGCTGATGTAGGCGGCGACGTTGCCCTTCGCGAACCGCCTACCCTGGTTGAAGGTCTGCGAGCCGAGACCACCACCGCCGGTTGCCTGAAAGAAGCGGCCCGATGCGTTGTCGCTCGGGCAGAAGAGGGCGCCGATCTCCGCGGCTTGAGGGTCGATCGGATTGTTCGAAGCATCGACCTGATTGTCGATCGCCCGGGTCTGGTCGAACTGGTCGTAGATCGCCTGCTCTTCCATGTAAGGGAGCGTCGGCACCACCCAACTCGTCATCGCGCCGGCGACGCCGAACACCCTGGCGTTCGCTGGGTTGACGATCAGCGCGCTGCCGTTGGCTGCGTTGGGGTTCGACTCCTCGAACTCCGAGATCGGCGGCAACCCGCCTTGGGCGGATTCGAAATTGATCATCGCCAAGGCCGTTTGCTTCAGCGCATTCTTACACTGCGTCCTTCGCGCCGCTTCGCGTGCCGCTTGTACCGCGGGCAGCAGTAGAGCGACAAGAATGCCGATGATCGCGATGACGACCAGCAGCTCCACCAGAGTGAAGCCGGTGCGTCGCGCTAGAGTCATCAACGAGACAGATCGGGGATAGTTCACGCCGGAACTCCTGGAGGGGTCGTGCGTGGACGCCGAGCGGATCGACGTCGTGAGGCGGTGGCAGCGTGAGCAACTCAACATGCTCGCGTATCCCCAAAGGGAATCGCGTCAAATAGCCGGATCGATTGTTCCTCACGGGCTGTCGCCTGTCGGTCCCGAACGGGACTTCAGACCGTGAGAGATGAGAATTCGACGCACGCAGGGCAGGACGAAGGGCCGACCTGCGAGAATCGTACGCGCTTTAAGCTAAGCGGGTATGCAAGAATCACCAAGTTCTAATGCTCGTTGCATTGCGCACTTACCCGCCTCTCTTTGCGCAGAGAAGCTTCGATTATCGCCGTTGAGCGAAAAAAGAGTTTGACGTTCATCTGCCACCTCACTAGCTTGCCATGTGGTTGGCGATTCTTGCCGGTCTTGGGTTCTGCTCAGCCGGCGAGTCGGAAGAAGAAGCAGGCAATTAGTTAGCGCTGTTCCGACATTCCCTATCGAGGGAGACGTCTCGCGCTATCCGCCCTCTTGCAGCTGCTTGTGGTGTCTTCTTCGTTCTAATGTCTTTCTGACGCGCCCCGCCTCCGGTCACCAGGATTGTGCCCCCATGCTTTCGATTAACCCGAAATGCGCGGTTAACTTCCGGCTGTCAGCTGTGCTGACGATGGTTTTGTCGCTTGCGAACGTCTCGGTGTCGCAAACGGTGGTTTACACCGACTCCTTTCAAAATGAAGAGACTTTGCTCACGAGTGGCGCGGTCAGCACGACCGGTTGGGTCTTCAATCTCGACCACCCGAATCAGAGCGACGCCCGCTTTGGATACGACTACTCGTTGCTGCAAATCCCCGAGGCGCCACGGTCGGCCGGCGGCGACGCTCCTCAGCGTGGGGTGGCGCTGAGGACGAACGTCGCCGCCGGGAACGTCGATTCGGCGGGCGTGTCGCTGGCGAACGCCGACTTCTCGGGAAAGTACATGGTTGAAGTCGATATGTGGCTCAACTGGTCGCTGGACGAGACGCAGATCGGTACGACCGAGCACGCAGGCTTATTCGTCGGCACGGACACCGTCGCGAATCCGGTGAACCCCGATTTTCCCTCGTCGCGGGGCGCCGGCATGATCTTCAGCAGCGATGGCGATTGCAGCAATTGCGACTTCATCCTCTTGAAGAATGAATCGGAACTCGACACCTTCAGCGGCCAGTACTCGGTCACCGACTTTGGCTTCGGAAATCAAAACGGCTTCGACAATACCGATATCAACACCGACCCGCTGAATGGCGAATTAATCGACTTGCCGGCGATCTTTCCGGAGTTCTCGATCCCGCTGAATCCCTCGTTCACTCAACCGGCAGGCGCCGTGGGTTTCCAGTGGCTTACGCTTACGGCGGAAGTCGATCCGAGCGGCGGATCGGGTCCCGGTCCAGTGAAAGGCACGACCAAGTTCACCGTCACGAATGCGTCGACAGGGACGAGCTTTGTCCTCGGAACCGTTGATAACACCATCCTCGACGATCCGGACGATGGCATCGCCACCGGCGAAGAGCCGGTCGATATGGAGGGCCAAGTTACGCTCGTGCTTGTTGACTTCTTCACTAGCGTCGGCCGCGACCTCAACGAGGCGACGGTTGTCTTCGACAACCTGGTGGTCACTCAACTCCCTGACGGGCTCGACGGCGACTACAACAACGACGGTTCCGTCGATGCGGCCGACTACACCGTCTGGCGAGACGGCAACTCTCCCGACAGTACGCAGGCCGGTTACGACTTGTGGGCGGATAATTACGGGGCGACCGCCCCGCCCAGTAGCGCGCAATCCGTCCCCGAGCCAGCCAGCATCGCCGCCGTCGCGCTCGCGATGTTGGGTGGCCTGATCGCGGGACGCCGTTGCAGCTGAGCTAGAACGCAGCGGAAGGGAAGAGCAGCAAGATTGGAGACAGGCGAAGAGGGGTCTTTAGTCAGGCGAGGCGTTGATTGGCGATTTGTCGACCTGCGGAGCGGCAGTTTGATCTTTGGGCGAGTGTGACGCGTCGTCGCTCCCCCTGAACCTTCACCCTGGATAGATCTCATGAAGCGAACGATGTGCGCCGCCTTGGCGGCGCTGGCCTCAGCAGCAGTTCCGGCTGCCGCGGCGCCACTGTTTACCGAGAATTTTGACACCAATGCAACAACACGCTGGTCCACACCGATCGTCGATGCCGAGATCGGCGTCTTTGACGGCAGCGTCATCTACGGCTTTGACTACACGCCGATTGGCATTCCCGCGGCGCCAAACGGGGGTGGCAAGGCCCTCTTCATGGAAGTGAACCTCAACAACCAGACGGGCGCCCAAGGCGAGTCGGTCGTGATCCTCGCCAACGACGTGACGTTGCCTAGCGGCAATTTCAAGCTGACCATGGACGTCTGGTTCAACGTCGAGTCCTCGAATGGCGGCACAACCGAGTTCGGCGTTTTCGGCGTCCACGCCGCTGCGCCGAATGACCCTACGAACGATGCGGTCACCGATGATGCCCCTTTCCAGTTCGGTATCAGCAACGGGAATGGCCTCTCGTGGATAGCGTCGGGCGATTCCGGGGCGTCGAATGACTTTGTGCGATTCGTCGACCCTAACAACGCTGGTGGCGGCAGTCAGCTCAACTTGGGCAATTACGACAGCCGACCACCAATCCCCGGTCTAGCCGACCAGAGCGGCCTGGGCCCGCGTAACACGTGGATCGAGGTGGGGATCGAGAAGACCGGTTCCACGTACATCTTCTCGATCAACGGCAGCCCTATCGATACCTACGAAGATGTCGGCGGCGTCCTGAGCGGTGGGACCATCATGGTAGGCTACAACGACGCCTTCAACTCGGTAGCCGACCTGAATCTCCAACCCGGCCCAGACCCGAACCCCCTCGTTGACGACGGGCTGTGGGAAGGCGACGAACTCTTCGGCAGCGCGCACTTCATCCTTATTGACAATATCGTACTCGTTCCCGAGCCCACCTCTGCGACGCTCGGCTTCTTGGCCTTTGCAGTCTTCGTGGCACGTCGTCGCTCCTAACCGAGCAGATTCTCTACCAAACGAACCAAGCCGGCGGCGGGATGTTCCCGCCGCCGGCTTGGTGTTTGTTTCGAAGCGATCGACGCTGGCTTACAGGCAGCCGTCCATCCCGAGGCGCATCTTGAGTTCTTCGAACTGCTCGACATAACGCTCGGTCGTCGAGTGGACGTGTTCCGCCTCGGTGATGAACCGCAGCTGCTCGTCGCAGTCGACGTGGTGGTCGATCAGAATGTTCTCGTACGCCGACAGTTCGTTGCCGTAGACGATCAATAGCTTGTGCTCGTCGAGCTGCACCTCTTGCGGCAACCGTGGGTTCAGCACGGCGACGCCGGTGCAGCCGTCGTTGAGCAGCAGGTCCTCGAAGTCCCACAGGATCGACTGCAGGATCGGCATGTCGATGTGCTCGCGGTACAGGTCGGTGTGACCGCCGCCCGAGCAGGTGTGGCTGGTCTCAAGCACGACATCGACCACCGGGCCCAGCGGCTCGAGCAGCTCCATGAACGTGTCGATCAGCTGCGACTTGGTCGCCGACGCCATCAGCACCGGCACGTCACTCCGCGAGTCCTCGTCGCGGTAGGTGTCGTGGCGGAAGCCCTGGCGCGGCACGACCTCCAGCCCGAAGCTCGGACGGATCGCGTCGGTGAGCTCGAACTTGCCGTAGCGCGAGACGGCGAGGTGCGCCTCGAGCTCGCGCTCGGAGACGGCCTCGAACGAGCTGGCCAGCGAAGCGGTCGCCGTAGCGACGCCGCCGCCGTTGGGCAGGTCCGAGTCGTCGAAGACGTTGTTGAAGAAGCTCTTGAGGAATCCCATGGGGGTCGCTCGGTCGTCGGGGGTCTCTACTACGGGATTGGCGTCGACAGGGCCGACGCCATCGGTCCACAGCAGCCCCGGCGTCGGGGCGTCCTGAACCGCACCCAACCGTAGGTCACGACAAGCTGCCGCCAGCAACGAACGGTTGCGTGCCCCCGAACTGCCCCGGCGGGGCGCGGCAAAACCGGCACGATCCGCCCCCGAATGCCACCCGCTGCGGGGGGCCGTGGATCGTGTGTTGAATCGAGGCAACACGGCTGCGCGACTGGGAGATTCGCCGGGCAACGACTAGGCTCCCTACACAGGGGGCGGGACTCCGTCAGGCAGCGCTTTTCCAGCCCACACACCAGCCCACTCACGATTAGCCCACTCACGACCACCCAGCCACGATGAAGATCTACACCAAATCCGGCGACGCCGGCGAAACGGGCCTTTTCGGGGGCGGTCGTGTCCGGAAGGACCACCCGCGGATCGCCGCCTACGGCACACTCGACGAGCTCAACGCTACGCTCGGCGTCGCCCGCGCCGAGCTGGCCCGCTCGACCGACCTCGACGCGGCCGCCGCCTCTGGGTTCGACGCCTTGCTCGGGACCCTACAGAACCGCCTCTTCGACCTCGGCGCCGAGCTGGCGACGCCAGACGCTCAGGAAAAAGGTCTCGAGGTCATCCAGCCGCGGCACATCGAGGACCTTGAGCGGGCGATCGACCACCACGAATCCCAGCTCCCACCCCTCCGGCAGTTCATCCTCCCCGGCGGGACGGCTGTGGCGGGCCAGCTGCACGTCGCCCGCTGCGTCTGCCGGCGGGCCGAACGAGAGATCGTCGCCCTCTCCGGCGTGCACCCGCTGCGGGACGTGCCGATCCGCTACGTCAATCGACTCAGCGACCTGTTGTTCGTCCTCGCCCGGGCCGCCAACCAGATGGCCGGCCAGGCGGATGTCCCCTGGGAAAAGGCCGCCGACTGAGGGCCCGCTGTCCCCCCGCGGTGCTTATGCTACGATCGGAGCCGTCCATGGTCCGTAGATACTAGCCGTCGGGCCGCCAGCTGGCGCCGCACGTTCCGCAGGGAATCGACATGAAGAAAATCGAAGCGATCGTCCGTCACTACAAGCTGGAAGACGTCAAGAACGCCCTCACCGAGCAGGGCGTCGCCGGCATGACCATCACCGAGGTCCGCGGCTTCGGCCGCCAGAAGGGCCACACCGAGATGTACCGCGGCACCGAGTACGCCGTGGATTTTGTGCCGAAGGTGAAGCTTGAGGTCGTCGTCGATGACGACCGGGTCCAAACCGCCGTGGACGCCATCCTCAAATCGGCCCACACCGGGCAGATCGGCGATGGCAAGGTCTTCGTCTACAACCTCGAGAACGCGGTCCGTATCCGCACCGGCGAGACGGGTGGCGAGGCGCTCTAGTCGACGGCCTTCACCCCCTCATTTCTCCCCCGTGGGTCCCGCCGCTCCGCCGAGGGTCGTGACTTGAGAGCGTCCGACCAGCGTAACGACGCCCCCCAGCCGATGGGGCCGGCGAACCCGCACGCGCGGATCCCGCCCTACATCGCCGAAGCCAAACACGAGCTCCAAACGGCTCGCGATAAGATACGGCTTGCGCACTCGCTAGGTCTCCCGGCGGTGCAGGTCTGTGCGCGGCTCACGTCGGCCGCCGACGCGGTCGTCGTGCGGCTGTGGCGCGCGGCGGCCGAGACGCTGTCGTCCGCTGACGCCGGCAGGCTGGCCAGCGAGTGTGTGCTGGTCGCCCACGGCGGGTACGGTCGCCGGCAACTGGCGCCGCACTCCGACATCGACCTGATGGTCCTCCACACGACGGCCGGCGCCGATGTAGCGGAGACGCTCTCTCGCCGACTCACGTCGGAGCTGTTCGACGTCGGCCTCGACCTCGGCCACAGCCTCCGCACGCCCGAGCAAGCGGTCCAGCTCGCCAAGCGCGACGCGATGATCGCCACCTCGCTCTTGGAGTCGCGCCACGTCATCGGGTCGCAGCCGCTCTACGAACGGTTTAGCGAAACCTTCCGCGCAGCCACCCAGCGCCGCGGCGCCGCCGCCTGCGCCGAGTTCGTCGAAGCCCGCCGCGGCGAACGCAAGAAGTACGGAGAAACCGTCTACCTCTTGGAGCCGAACATCAAGCGTTCGCGCGGCGGGTTGCGTGACATTCATTTGTTGCGTTGGCTGTGGTTTGTGCAGCTGGGCGTCAGCGATCTCGACCGCGTCTTCGCCGCCGGGGCGTTGTCGAAGTTCGACCACCACCGGCTCACCACCGCACGCGACTTTCTGCTGCGGGTCCGCAACGAACTGCAATTCGGCGCGACACAGGCGAGCGATACGCTCAACCGCCATGAACAGCTCCGCGTCTCCGCGGCGCTCGGCTACCAGGGCAGCGAGGCGTTGCGACCGGTCGAGCAGTTCATGCGCGACTACTTCCGTCACGCCGGCTTTGTCTGGTTCCTGGCCCGCCGAGTTTCGGACCTGACGACACGCCGCCGCACCGTTGCGCGGGTGATCCAGCCGGTGTTGTCGAAGTCGATCACCAACGATTACCGCGTCGGCTTCGGCGAGATCGCCGCCACCGAGGCGGGCCGCACCAAGCTCGCGACGAGTGTCGAGGAGGTGTTGCGGATGCTCGACCTCGCGCGGCAGCACGACGCCTGGATCGCCCAGGACACCTGGTACGCCGTCTATCGCAGCGCGCACGACTTGCCGGACGACCTCTCCGCCGCGGCCGCAAAGCGATTCATGAAGGCGCTCAAGAAGCCCGCCGGCCTCGCCGAGTACTTGCGTCGCGCGCATGACCTAACGGTGCTGGAGCGAGTGATCCCCGCGTTCCGGGAGGTCCGCTGTCTGCTGCAGTTCAACCAGTACCACAAGTTCACGGTCGATGAGCACAGCCTCCGCGCCGTCGAGGTAGCCGCGGCGTTCGCCGAGCGGCAAGACACGCTCGGCGCCGCGTATCGAGAGATTGGCGACCCGGCGCTGCTGAACCTTGCGCTGCTGCTGCACGATGTCGGCAAGGCCCGCGAAGGGGACCACAGCGTCGTCGGCGAGCAGATTGCCTTGGAGACCGCCGCACGACTCGGATTGAGTGACGAGCAGTCGCAGCGCCTCGCCCTGTTGGTGCGGCAGCACCTCAGCATGTCGCATCTCGCGTTTCGCCGCGACACGAGCGACCCCGCTGTCGTCGCCGACTTCGCCAAACTCGTTGGCTCGCACGAGACGCTGCGGATGCTGTTCGTGCTCACGTGCGCGGACATGGCGGCCGTCGGACCGGGGGTGCTCAACGACTGGAAGGTCAACGTCCTGGCGGACCTCTACTCCAAGACGGTCGACCGTCTCGACGACCGCGACCAGCCGAGCGACGACCGCCGCAGCGCCGTCCGCACCGCGGTGTGGGACTTGCTCAACGCCGACGAGCGCGAGTCGCCGCTTTATCACGAGTTGTTCGAGTCCCTGCCCGAATCGTTCTTGCCGACCCGGTCGCCCGGGGCTCTGGCGGGCGTCTTGCGACGCTTGGCGCGCGTCATGTCGGGCGACGCCCCGCCGGCCGACAGCGTCGCCAAGCACGGTGTCGACGCCTGGGGCGGCTACGAAGCGGACGACTCGACCGTCGAGATGGTCGCCGCCGTCGCCAATGGCGCGGGGCGCGGCGTCTTCTCCAGCATGGCGGGCGCCCTGTCGAGCAAGGGCCTCGGCATCCTCTCCGCCGAGACCGCGCTGCTCGCGCACGATGTGCTGCTACTCCGCTACACAGCCGAAGACCCCAACGCCGCCGGCAACGCCGCCGAGGCCAACCGCCGCGTGCGCGGCATCGCCACCGCGATGGTCCACTCGGTCGACAGCACCGAACCGCCAAAGCTCCCGCAGGTCTGGGGCGCCGACAAAGCCCGCGCCGCCCGCGCGCTGTCGGGCATGCCCAACGAGGTGCGGATCGACACGTCGCTCTCCGACGACTGCGCGATCATCGAGGTCTTTACGATCGACCGCGCGGGCCTCCTGTACGACCTCGCCCGCACGCTGCACGAGTGCGACCTCGTGATCCGCTTCGCGAAGATCGCCACCTCGCTCGACCAAGTGGTCGATGTCTTCTACGTCACCCGCCGCGACGGCGGCAAACCAGCCGACGACGAGCTGTTGGGCGAGGTCAGTCGGCGGTTGATGGATGTGATTGAAGGGGAAGGGTGACAGCGGCTATGTCGATCCGCGATCTACGCCGCCGCTTACGACCGGTAGTTGAGTCAACGCACACTCGATCGGGTCGTCTGTTCACCACTGTCGTGCAAGGCTTGATCGTCGTTTCGATGATCACATTCGCGATCGAGACACTCCCCACTTTATCGCCGAGCTGGCGTCATGCTCTGGAAGTGTTCGAGGCGGTTACCGTCACGGTCTTCGCGATGGAGTACCTCTTGCGATTGTTTGTCGCGAGTAGGCCAATCAAGTACGCCACATCGTTTTTCGGCGTTATCGACTTTTTGGCGATTGCACCGGCCTTGCTTGGGATCGCCTTCGACGGCAGGACAATTCGCGCGTTACGGCTCGTCCGACTGTTACGGCTCTTCAAACTGGCTCGCTACAACGCCGCCGTTCGCAGGCTGCACTTGGCTCTAAAGATTGCTTGGGAAGAATTGGTGCTCTTCCTAGCCGTGGCGCTGATTTTGTTCTTTGTCGCAGCGGCGGGGATCTATCAGTTTGAGCACGAAGCGCAACCGGAGGCGTTTGCTTCGATCTTTCATTCGCTCTGGTGGGCGGTAGTGACGCTCACGACGGTCGGCTACGGCGACGTTTATCCAATCACCGTCGGCGGACGCGTGTTTACTTTTTTCGTGCTGCTGGTGGGGCTCGGGGTTGTCGCAGCTCCGACGGCAATGGTGGCGAGCGCGCTCACGAGGGCAAGGCAGATTGAAGACGATCGTGAGATCGAAGAGGTGGGCGTTTAGTTAAGCCGTTCACGCCATTTAGAAGGATCGCGTGCTGTATGCAGGACGCCAGCAAAGTAGATCGTGTCTCCAGTAACTTCAAAGAGGACTACATATGGGAACCGACTGAGCTGAGCGTATCTCGCCTCGGCGAAGTAACGCCCGTAATGCTGCGGATTTCGTTGGATGTCGGCGACCTTTGATTTGGCCTCCCTAACTAGGGCGTCGCCAAGGCTCCGCGACCGGCGGTCGTACCAAGATGCGGCTTCTCGGATGTCGCAGTCGAAAAGCGGATGGAATGCGACTTGCTTAGCCACGGCTCAAGTCCACCCGTCTCCAGACTTCTTCTTCTGTCAGATTGGCGGACGGGTTAGCCTTCATCTCCGTCAGTCGCCGGGACGCTTCCTCCTTAACCCACTCGGGGAGCGGCAGCGGCTCGCCCGAAGCGCCGATGTCGTCCCAGAGTCGCTCGACAAGATCGAGCTTCTCGCCGATCGGCAAACCATATAACTCGTCGAGATTCATTGCGATCACTTGGAGACTTGAGGAAATGACACCATCCATTATCTGTCAGGCTCAAACCCCCGTCAAACTCGCCCGTGGCGGCCCCCCCGCCCGCCAACTAAACTAAAGGGCTTGCTCCAATACCCTGGCCCCTATCCCCTCAGCCCCTGGCCCCTCCCAAAGATGCTCCGCTACTGGACCGCCGGTGAATCGCATGGCCAGACGCTCCTCGCCCTGGTCGATGGCTTCCCCGCCGGCGTGACGCTCGACACCGCCGGCATCGACGCCGACCTCAAGCTCCGCCAAGGGGGCTACGGCCGTGGCGGGCGGCAACGCATCGAGACCGACACCGTCCAGGTCCGCACCGGCATCTGGCACGGCGTGTCGCTCGGTTCGCCGATCGCGCTGGAAGTCGTCAATAAGGACTACAAGCTCGAACGGCTCGAAGACCTCCCGCGCCCCCGGCCCGGGCACGCCGACCTCACCGGCAGCATCAAGCACCTCGGCGGCATCCGCCCGATCCTTGAGCGCTCCAGCGCGCGCGAAACCGCCGTCCGCGTCGCCGCTGGCGGCTTAGCGAAATTGCTCCTTAAAGAATTCGGAATCGAAACCATCGGCTACGTCGTCGAACTCGGCGGCGAGCGGATCGAACCTGTCGAGGGGACGATCGCCGAGCTCCGTGCGATCCGCGACAAGAGCGAGGTCTACGCCCTCAACCCCGAGCGTGACGAAGCGATCAAGGAACACATCAAGACGACCGGCAAGGCGGGCGATACGCTCGGCGGCGTCGTTGAAGTACGCGTTGATGGCCTGCCAATCGGCCTCGGGACGCACGCCCAGTGGGACCGCAAGCTCGACGGCCGCCTCGCGCAGGCAGTGATGGCGGTGCAGGCGATCAAGGGCGTCGAGATTGGCCTCGGCTTCGAGGCGGCCCGCCGCCCCGGCTCGAAGGTCCACGACCCGATCCACTTCGACGAGTCGCAGCGCGACACGCCCAACCTCGGCTTCACCCGCCCTACCAACAACGCGGGCGGCCTCGAAGGCGGCATGACCAACGGCCAGCCCCTTATCGTCCGCGCCGCCAAGAAGCCGATCAGCACGCTCGCCAAGCCGCTGGCAAGCGTGAACCTCCAGACAAAGGAGGAAGACGTGGCGAGCTACGAACGCTCGGACGTCTGCGCAGTTCCCGCCGCGAGCATCATCGTCGAAGCGGTAGTCGCGTTCGAGATCGCGGCCGCCCTGGTCGATAAGTTCGGTAGCGACAGCCTCGAAGAGATGAAGGCTCGCTACGAACTTTTCCTCCAGATGGCAAGGCAACGCTAGCGCGAAGTGGGAAGTCGGAAGTTGGAAGTGGGAATGACGGGCCGAACGGCCTGCTTCCCGTATCTCCCACTTCCAACTTCGCACTTCCCACTTCGATCTATGCTTCTCGAAAAGACCCAGCGCCGCCTCTGCCGCTTGCTATTCGTTCTCGGCTGCGTGCTGCCGACGCTAGCGGTGGCGGGTTTTACTTCGGGGCGGTTGCGGCCGTCTTATGCGGACGAGTTGCTAGCGGTGGTTGGTGAACGTCTCGGCGCCAGCATCGCCTATGAATCCCTGGCGACGCCACGGCCGGGTGTCTACGAGCTACGACGCGTCACGCTCGCTAGCGTCAACGATGGTCGCGAGTTCGCCACCTGTGACGCAGTGAGAGTGACGTTGGGCAACGGTGGCGTGCAGTTTGCCGCGAAGAGCGTCTCGGTCCGGCAACCCGCCGACGCTTGGGCCCTGCAGATGCTCCAGTCGGGCGTTGTCGCGGAAGGCCAGATCGCCACGCTCTCGGTCGATGGCTGCGACGACTACCAACGAGTGACCGCCTCGCTTGCGCGGGGCGTCGCAGAACTCGCTTGCGCAGGCGGCGACACGCTCGTCGCCAAGATCGATAATGGCGTCTGTAACGCCGAGCTTCAAGCATCGCGCCCCGTCGCCGTGGTCTGGATTCCTTGTCGGTCGCTGCACGCCATTGCTGTTCAGCGCCATAGCTTTGCCGGCACGCTTACCGCAACAACGCCGCTCGACGGCGGCCCCGTCTCCGGCGCCATCGACGGTCGCTTGGAACTTCACTCGATCGGCTTTGACTGCCTCAAAGCGGAGCGCGGCGCCGTCGACGCGTTTGAGCTCACTTGGCACGGCGAGAAGATTGAACGCTTCGCAGGTCGCCTCGACTTGCGCGATGGCTGGCTGGCTCGTCCGCTTGTCGAAGGCATGAGCCGTCATCTATCGATGGACGTGTTTCAACCCCTTTGGGATCGATACCAGGACCCCACCCAGCATGCATGGTTTGAATTTACCCAGCTGGCGTGCGAAGTCGAACTCGACAGGAACGGCCTCATCATCGTCGCCGGCTGTGGCGAGATCGACGGCGAGACACGCAGCGGCGCCGTCGCCCACGCCGTCGTCGAGCACGACGGCGAAGCCCTCCTCAAACAGCCCAGCCTGCGTCCGCTACCGGTGCAGCGCCTCGTACAAGCCTGGCGCCCCGATGAAGTTGCCGAGCTCCCGGCTACGGCCGGCGCTATTGAGATGGCGAGCCGTCTGCCGGGGATGTCGTCGAAGTAATCGCTAGCGAAGCTAGCGATCTGGCGAGCCGGCGACATTATTCGTCGGTGGAACCTGAGTACCCGCTTCACACCGACGACTAACGTCGCCGGCTCGCCTTTGTCTTGCTCGTGTTGCTGGCAAACCGCTTCGGGTGCTAAAAGACGACGCTCCCTGTCCGTCTTCCGTCCCGCCCCATTGCGTCTATGCCTTCACCCGGCGACCCGCTGCTGTTCTACAGCGGCGCCGCGATGTGCCTCGTCGTCGCGGGGCAAGCGGCGATTGGCGCGGCGGGAGTATGGCGTTCGCGCCTCCAGCGGCGATTGCAAAGCGACGCCGACGCGGAGGCGTTTCGCATCGAGGTCCACGCCGCCGCCGAGTCGGCTCGCGCGCGGCTCGCACGCAAGCTCGCTTGGGACGGCCGCCGCCCGCTGCGCGTCTCGGCAGTCGTTGATGAAACTGCCGACGTGAAGTCGCTGTTCCTCACCAGCCCCGACGCCCGGCCGCTGCCGCGTTTCATCCCGGGTCAGTACCTGACGCTCTCGCTTCCGGCGGGGCCGGGCGGCAACGAAGTGGTGCGTTGCTACTCGCTCTCGGACCGACCGCGGCCCGAATACTACCGCCTCTCGATCCGCCGTCAGGACGCCCCGCCGAACCCACCCGACGTGCCCGCCGGGGTCGCGAGCTGTTGGCTGCACCGCCACGCGCGCGTCGGCATGACGATCGAGTGCGAGGCGCCCAAGGGCGCGTTTTTCTACAACCCCGGCGAGCCCCGGCCCGCCGTACTGATCGGCGCCGGCGTAGGCGTGACGCCGCTGGTGTCGATGCTAGAAGCGGTGCAGCACGCGCGCATCAACACGCCGACCTACGCCTTCTTCGGATTCCGCGACGGCGCCTCGCATCTCTTCGCCGACGCCGTCAACGCAATCGCCGAGGCCAATCCACTCGTGCGGCCGCATTACGCCTATTCGAAGCCCTCAGAGAACGATCGCCTCGGCGTCCATTATCACTCGCGCGGCCATGTCTCGCTCGAGCTGCTGCGACGTGAGCTCCCCTCGAACAACTTCGACTACTACCTCTGCGGACCCGGGCGCATGATGCAAACGCTTGTTCCGGAACTGCTCGACTGGGGCGTCCCGGAGGACAGCATCCACTTCGAGGCGTTTGGCCCCGCCAGCGTCACGACGAAGTCGGGCGCCTCGCTAATCGAGAAGGCGCTCGGTAGTCCGGTTTGCTTCGGTGCAGGGACGACGCCAATTGTCTGGGACGGCGCCAAGGGCTCGCTGCTCGAAATGGCCGAGGCCGCGGGCGTGCCGATCGGCGCCGGTTGCCGCGCGGGCAACTGCGGCGCGTGCCGAGTTCGCATCCTCGACGGCAAGGTCAACGCACTCCGCAAGCCGGGCGTCGTGCTCACCTCAGGCGAATGCCTGGCGTGCATCAGCCTGCCCGAAGGACCCGTCGTGCTCGACGCCGACGCCGTTCCGGCAAAGGGGGGAAGGAACCCGTGAAACTTACACGCTTACAAGCGGCGTTGTTCCTCACGATCGTCGTGGCGTGCGCCACGGCGGCGATCGCGCAGCCGCCACAGGAGCAGCACTTCGATCCGGCTAAAGTCATCGGCGCCGATGGGTGCAAAAAGTGCCATGCGGCCGAGGTCGATCAATGGCTGCGTACGCCGCACGCCCAAACGATCGATACGCTCCATCGCAAGCCCGAGGCCAAGGCGATCGCCGACCGGCTCGGCATCCGCAGCGTCAAACGCAACGAGACCTGTGTCCGCTGCCACTACACCGAGCGCGAAGAGCGCGGCCGCGTGCGGATCGACTCGGGCGTGTCTTGTGAGTCGTGCCACGGCCCGGCGACGGACTGGGTGCAACTACACGCCGAGTATGGGCCCGGCGTGACACGTGAGACGGAATCGCCCACCGCCCGCCAACAGCGACGGTTGGCGAGCATCTCGGCCGGGATGAACAACCCCTCGAATCTCTACCTGATCGCCCGGCAGTGCCTCGACTGCCACACGACGCCCGACGAGCAGCTTGTCGACGTGGGCGGCCACCCTGCCGGCAGCACCGACTTCGAACTCGTCGCCTGGTCACAAGGCATGGTTCGGCACAACTTCGTTCGTTCGAACGGAACGACGAACGAGCCCAGCGCCTTACCACGCGTGCGCGTGATGCACGTTGTCGGCCTGATGACCGACCTCGAATACAGCCTCCGCGCCGTCAGCAAAGCCACGGGCAGCGGAACGTTCGCCCGCACCGCCGCCGCCCGCGCCGCCGCGCGCAAGCAAGCGCTGTGGGAAGTACAACGGCGTCTCGATGACCCAATGATCCAGCCCGCGCTCGACGCCGTATCGACACTCGAACTCAAACTCGGCAACGCCGCCGAGATCAACAAGGCCGCCGACGCCATCAGCGACGCCGCCTACGCGTACGCCGAACGCGCCGACGGCGCCCGCCTCGCCGCAATCGACGACCTGCTGCCACCACCGAACAAATACAAGTAATCGAACCTGTAGGAGGCGTCTCCAGACGCCGATTACGCGCACCACGCCGATTCGGTATGGACACCGTAATCGGCGTCGGGAGACGCCTCCCACAACAGACCTTCCCTATCGTACTACCCACCTACCGTCCTAACCCACTCCTCATGCTCGAAGTCGCCCGACCACGCCCGGAGCGCTGGGACAAGCCGCTAGACGCGGCCATGTCAACGCGCATGGTCGATCGGCTCTTGGGCGTGCCGCCATTCGTGGCGATGGACCCTGCGGCGTTCCCTCGCTCGACGCCGTTACGTGAGATTCTGCGCAACGACACGCGCGTTGTGCCATTCAAGCCTGGCGAGATCGTTGTCCGGGAAGGGGACTACGGTTCGTCGGCGCTCCTCGTGCTCGATGGGCTGGTTCGAGCCACGCTCGAAAGCCTTCCTCCGACGACGCTCGGCCGCACGCCGATGCGCCGTGGCGCCGCAATGGCCCGCGCCGTCGCCCGACTGCTTAAGCGTCAGGGCCCGCCGGAAGTTCGTGCGATCGATTCGGTGTCCGTATCGCCGACGCACCCCGGCGTCGGGGTGTTCGTGCAAGACCTGCCGGCTGTGATCGAAGCGACTCGCGCCGTCGCACTCGGGCCGGGCGAGCTGTTCGGTGAGCAAGCGGCCATCACCCGGTCGCCGCACACGGCGACAATCATTGCCGAGACCGACTGCGTTCTCCTAGAGATTCGCTGGCAGGGTCTGCGGGACTTGATGCAATGCACCCCGGCGTTGCGGCAGCACATCGACTTGCTCTTCTATCAGAACCATCTCGATGGTCATTTGCGTAATACGCCGCTGCTGGCGAATCTCGACGCGGCCGCGTTGGCGCGGGTCAAGGACTCCGTGTCGTTCGTGTCGTTCGGCTCGTTCGACTGGTCGGCGACGGCAAAGCTCGACGCGACGTCGGATCCAATCGAACGCCTCCGTCGCGAACCGATCGTTGTCGAGGAAGGGACGCCGGTTGAATCCGTACTCCTGGTGCGCGGCGGAGTGGGACGGCTCACCAGCGCGCTGGGCGAGGCGCACCGTACGATTGCTTACCTGGGTAAAGGCCGCACGCTTGGCGCCGAGGAGCTTTGCCTCGCCGACGAACGGAACGAGCCGGCGATCTGGCGTCGCTCCTTGCGCGCCGTGGGGCGGCTCGACGCGATCGCGATTCCGCCCGACGTATTCCTGACCGAAGTGGCGCCGACGATCTCCGAATCGCAGCGTAGCCGCTGGCGAGAGCGATCACGGCATGAAGACTCAGTCTATCAACCTTCGCCCGGCGCCCCCTCTTCACGGACGCTCGATTATCTCGTCGATCGCCGGCTCGTGAACGGCACGCAGTCGATGGTCATCGACCTCGACCGCTGCACGCGCTGCGACGACTGTCTCCGCGCCTGCGCCGCCACGCACGACGGCAACCCGCGTTTCACGCGCGAGGGCCTGCTCCACGATCAGTTGCAGTTCGCACAGGCGTGCATGCACTGCGTCGATCCGGTCTGCATGATCGGCTGCCCCACCGGCGCCATCCATCGTGACGAAGAGACCGGCGCTGTGCGGATCAACGACGGAACGTGCGTCGGTTGCGGGACCTGCGCCAACAGTTGCCCATATAGCGCGATCCAGATGGTCGAGATCCGCGAGCCGGCTGGCGCTATCGTGATCGACGAAGCGACCGGTCAGCCGCTGCTGCGTGCGACGAAGTGCGACCTGTGCGTCGACGTCCCCACCGGCCCGGCGTGTCAGCACGCCTGCCCGCACGACGCCCTGGTCCGCGTCAACCTGACGACGCCGACGACGCTCGCCGCTTGGAGCCAACATTAACCGCAAGGCCCAGGTCCGCCGCCGCTACCGCAACGCCACGCTTGTGATCGGCGTCGCCATAGCGTGCGCGCTGTGGGCGTCGCAGTTGAACGCCTCGCTGGCCCGAACGGCCTACGCGACGGGTTACGCGATGTACGGCGCTGTCGTCTTCCTGGCGGCGTACCAACTCCGCAAGAAGCTCCCCGGCTTTCCGCTGGGGACAAGCAAGGCGTGGTTGCAGGCCCACCTCGTAGTGGCGTTCGCCTCCAGCGTCTTGTTCTACTTGCATATCGGCGGCCGTTGGCCCAATGGCGCCGTCGAAGGGACGCTCGCCATGCTCTATGCCGGGGCCTTCGTCAGCGGCGTCATCGGCTTCTACCTGACTCGCACTATCCCCAAGCAGCTGGCCCGCACCGGCGAGCAGTTCATCTTCGAGCGTATCCCGCGGCTCCGCAGCGTTGTGCAAGGCGATGCGCGTGCCGTGGTGCTCGAAGCCGTCCACGCCACGGGCGCGACGACGCTTGCCGACTTCTACGCCGACCGACTGCACGGCTTCTTCCGTCGCCCACGGGCGCTGCGTTACACGTTGCGTCCGACGACGAAAGCACGCAAGCGGCTCTTCAATGAGTTGAACGCGGTCGATCGCTACCTCACGGAACCCGAACGTTCGGCCGCAGAGAAGCTGTTCGGTCTGGTACGGCGGAAAGACGACCTCGACTTCCATGCCGCCAAACAAGGCGTGCTGAAGGCGTGGCTCTTCGCCCACATCAGCCTGACTTGGGCGTTGCTGCTGCTCGGCGCCGGCCATGGCGTGATGGCGCTGGCGTTTCGCGGAGGGCCGACGCCGTGAAACGCAAGCAGTACGACCGACCGCACGACCTCTGGCAATGCGGGCTCGAGTCCGCAGGCACGCCGTGCGCCGTAGGCCCCAGTTGCGGTGGCCGTTGCCCCACGCTGGGCGAGTGCACGCCGATCCGTGACGGCGACCGCTGGCTCTGCAACCGTAGCGATGGCCGCGGCGGTCCCTGCGAAGGCGGCCCAAGCCCCGACGGCGCTTGTTGCCAAGTCAAACATTGCAAACCAAAGCGATCGCTCCGCGCGATCCGCGGCCGCTGGTTGCGTGGGGCGGCGCTCTTCACGGTGGGCGCGGTGCTGATGTTGTTAGGCGGCAGCCTGCGAAACGATCTGTTGGCGCCGGGCGCCTTGTCATCGCACCACGCTCAAGTGATCGCTCGCGCGGAATGGTCCAACCGTTGCGCGACGTGCCATCCCGGCGCGAATGAAGGGCCCACAGCGTGGTTTGCGATGGCGTGGCACGGCAGCGGTAAGGCGGGCGGCGTGACGCAGTCGGCGTTGTGCCTTGAGTGCCATAGGGAGATGGCGACGGCGGGGCGTGAGCCGTTGCTGGCGCATGGTCTACCGACCGATGCATTGCCGCGCGCCGCTAAGCCGCGAGTGGCGTTGGTTTCGGCGGCCAGCTTTTCGCTGCCGTCCGTTGCGACGCCGGCGCATGGCATGTCGGCGAGTGAGCCACTCGCCTGCGCGGCGTGTCATCAAGAGCACCACGGCGCCAAGCATGATCTGAAGACCATCACCGACGCCCGTTGCCAAGCCTGCCACGCCGAGCAGTTCCACAGCTTTGCGACCGACCACCCCGACTTCGGCGCCTGGCCCGTCGCGCGGCGGACCCGTATCGCGTTCAACCACGCATCGCACAGCGAGCAGCACTTCACCAAGGCGAATCAGAAGTTCGACTGCCGTTCGTGCCACTTAGAGGACGCGGCGGGCGACCTCACCCTGCGGGTAGACTACCACGCCAGCTGCGCCGAGTGCCACGACGCCGACATCAACAACAGCTTCGGCGCCGGCCTCGCGATGCTTTCGCTGCCGACGATCGACACCGAGGCCATCGACGCCGGAAAATGGCCCGAGCGCGCCACCGGTGACTTCGATGGCGACCTGCCGGCCTTCACCAAGCTGTTGCTCGCCGCCGATCCCGCAGCTACTAAAGCCATGAAGACGCTTGGCGCCGACTTCTCGTTCTTCGATGTCGATCCCGATGACGAGGACCAAGTCGCCGCCGCCGCGACTCTCGTCGGCGCCCTCAAGCGGTTGCTTGCCGAGACCCAAGAAGAAGGGCACGGCGCTATCGCCTACCGCCTACGGTCGCTCGTCGGCGACGACGCAAAGCCCGACGCCGACTATGTTGGTCGCCTTCCCGTCGAGCTCATCGACCGCATCCAAGCCACTTGGCTCGGCGACGCGGCGCCGCCGGAGCAGTTCGACGCGATCGAAGACCGTCGCACCGGCGGCGGCTGGTTGGTGGACGACGATCGCCTCGCGCTGCTGTATCGCCCAACGGGCCACGACGATCCACTCGTGCGGGCGTGGCTCGACGCGATCGTCGCGCTCCCTGCGGAGCACGCCGACATCCGCGACGCCTGCCTTGCCGAGTTCCGTCGCCCCGGCGCGCCGGGCATGTGTTTCGAGTGCCATAGCATCGACCAGACATCGACCGGCCTCGCGATCAACTGGCGTGGTCGCGACCGCCTCACCGAGCCCCGCGGCTTCACGAAGTTCTCGCACCGTCCGCACCTCGTGCAACCCGAACTCGCCAACTGCACGCATTGTCACCGCATCGATTCGACCGCCGACCCCCGCAGCGCCTACGCCAGCTACGACGCTTCACGCCCCGCCAGCGAGTTCGCGGCGATCTCCAAGTCGAGCTGCGTCCAATGCCACCAGCCCCACGCGGCGGGCGACTCGTGCACGAAGTGTCACAACTATCACGTGCAAGCCATTAAGCCCCAATGACCAATGAGTTGAGCTAGAAACCGCAATGGTGCGGCAGCATCTCATTGGTCATTGAGGCTTGGTCATTGGTCATTTGCTGCTTTCAGAACTTCCACCGGTACTCGCACCGCACGCCGCTGATGTCGTCGGAGTTATCGAGCATGCCGACCATTGCGTCGGCGCGGATGAGCGTGGCGGTGGAGAGCTTCTTCTGCCAGCGGGCCCCGACGCCGACTTGGTCGCCCGCCGCGACGCGGTTGCTTGCGATCGACATGGTCTTCAAGGCCGCCATCTCGAGGATCAGCTGTTGATCGAACGCCGGCGATAGCAGGTCCACACCGATGGCGGCGCCGTACGTGTTGTTGCCGGTGGCGTCGAGCGTGGGGTAGCCGGTGAGCAAGTCGCTCTGGAACAGGATGCCCGTGTTGAACAAGACGCCGCCAAACGCCCCAGCCCGCGCGAGCGGTTGCGGCGTATCGAAGCCGGCGAAGACGTTGAAGTACGGCATCACGTTGTAGGGGTTCTTCGTGAGGAAGGTGTTCTCGATCAGCAGCAGCACGCCATCCGCGGTCCGCTGGCCGTCGTGCGGGTCTTGACCGGCGTTGACGATCGCGCGGACCGAGTTCGACACGAGGTTCGCGTAACGCCGGGTGTAGCTGACGCCGAGGTTGTGGTAGCTGCGGCCGCCGTTCTCTTGATCCTCAACAAAGCCATAGCCGAGTTCGAAGTAACCACCCCGCGCTTCGATGAACGTCGTCGCGCCGACGAGGGCCGCGGCGTCTTCGTCGAAGCCGAAGGCGCCCGACGAAATGCGGTCGATGCCGCCGAAGAACGTGACGTCGAAGTTCGACCAGTCGAAGAGCGGCGAGTTCTTCGCCGGCAGCGTCACGGCGCCGCCGACGATCGCGTCCTGCATCCAGATGCCGTTTTGGAACACCAGCGGCACGAGACCGAAGGTTATCGGCATATCGAACGACGCGTAGCGCCCCTCGATGCCGCCGAGCATCTGCCCGAGGTCTCCCTCGAAGAACAGCGTGTCGGTCTCGGCCTGGAAGAAGTCGAGCTCTTCGATGTACTCGCCATCGACGACACGCATGAACCGGGCGTCTTTCTGGAACGGCCCGAGGAAGCCGTGAACGCGCTCGGTCGAGGTGAACCAGTAGTCGAGCTCGAGGTTGAGTCGGTGGGCAAGCACCGTCTGCTCGTCGTTGACGAGGTCGTTCTGCGCGAGTCCGGCGCGGTAGTCGCCGTAAACGTAGAACTTCGGCACGACCAAGTTCGTGGGCCCGATCACCTCGCTGCCGATCGCCCACGGCCCGGGACCGTAGAAGGGCATGCCCCATTCGACGAGCGGCCTTTGCGTGGGGACTTCGTACTTGCCGTTGTAGACGCCCACCTCACCGCAGCCGTCGTACGGCGCGAAGAAGGCGTCCGCGCTGAAGTCGCCCGTATCGACCGCCGTCTCGCAAGCTCGCGGATCGATGCAATGCGGGTGCTGTTCGACCGGCGGCAGTGCAGCTTCTTTTTTTCCCTTGCTCTTGTCGTCAGGAGGGCTCTTCTCGTCGACAGGCGCCACGCACTCATAGCCATGCGTCGAAGGCGCCGACCCCTCGGCGGGCGGCGGAGGAAACAAACCAAACCGCCCCACCACCGGCTGCCCCGGCGAAGAAACCCCACAAGACCAAGCCACCCGCAGCGGTTCACCACTCACAACATCGTTCGACCGGGAGCCGTCGATGCGAGTCGGCGGAGCAAACAACGCGTCCTGCGCGCGTACGCCAACACTAGCCCCAACCAGGGCCAGCGTCATCACAGCGGTTCGCAGCGCCAACGTCATCCGTGCTTATCGGTGTTTTCCGTGGTTCATAATCTTGTGGGACGCGTCTCCAGACGCCGATTACGGTGTCCTGGCCGAATCCCGGCGTGGTGCGCGTCATCGGCGTCTGGAGACGCCTCCTACAAAGCCTTGTCTCTGGTGAGGGTTTCCTTCGTGATTCAATAAACGTCGAATTCAACGCTCTGCGGATGGATGTCGATGGTCCCCTCGGTCATCGCTCGCAGCATTTCCGGCGTCGATTCGCAGAGCCGCATAAAGTACATCGGCTCGGTGCGGTTCCGAAGGCGGAAGCTGAGACGGTAACGCCCCGGCTGCCGCAGCAGCTCGGCCGGCACCGTGTACTTCACCCGCTTGCGCCCCAGCGGCGCCAGCGAGCGGCTCTCCATGCGGATAAACGGCGGGTGGTTGAGCACGCTGATCGGCTGCGCGCCGGGGCGGAGCTGCGCGACCTGGTCGAAATCAAGGTTCACCGGCAGGTAGAACTCGCGGTCGGTTCCCGTGGCGCCGGTGATCAAGAACATCGTTTGCAAGTTGAACAACTGCTTGTCGAACGGCGCGCGGCCTTCACGGACATCGACCGAGTGGATGTCGCAGAGGTCGCCGTTCGAGTCGGTATAGCCCGACTCCCACACCCGGCGCCCGTCGGGGGCGATCAGCACCACATTCGCCCACAACTGCGGCTGCGCGCCGAGCGACGCGGTCGGCAGATTGTGCCCCTCGTTCATGTTCGTGACGACGTAGTCGAACACGAGGTCACGCCCGGCGGTCGGCTGCTGGCGGAAGAAGGGGCCATCGACCTTCGAGCCGTTCTCCATCACCAGCTCGCGGTAGCGCCGCTTGGTCGCCAGGCGTTCGAGGTTGTCCTCGATGATCTCCCGCGCGTCGTAGCGGTCGTCGATATCGGCCCAAACCGGCGGGAACCACTGCGCCGTATCAACACCGTTGTCTTCTTGCTCTTCGATCTTCTCTTCGAACTCATCCGTCCCCCAGCCCGCCCGCCAGTCGTAGTGCATCCACTCTTCGACGGTCCACTTCTGCGCGTCCTTATGCTGGGGGAAGACGCCGGGATGCGCGATCGAGTAGCCCGGTCCGTAGAAGACGTGGCTCGATTGCCGGCGGTGGTTGTTGACGGCCTTGCCGTTGATCTCCGCGATCGGGCCCATGTTGTAGCCGCCCGGCAGGCCCGGCACGCGGCCCATGTGGCACTCTTGGCAGGTGACGCCCTTCTTGCACGCCGGCGACGCACGGTACTGCTCCCACACCACCTCGAGCTTGACGCCCGGGTGGACCGCCACCTGGTGGCAGCTCGTGCAAGCCTCGGCGACGGTGAGCTGATCGAAGAACCGACCCTCGGTGTGCATCTCGACGCCGGGGCCTTTGTCTTCGGGCGATGTCTTCACCTTGAACTCTTTAGCCTTCGCGACCACTTCCGCGACGCCGTCACCACCGACGCCGCCGTAGACCGGCGCGTAGATGTCGCCCGGCTCGATGCGGCGTTCCCCGTTGCTCTTGCCCCAGCGCTGGTTCACCCGGTGGCAGACGATGCACGTGACGCCCTCGCGCGCCGACATCGCCATGTGCCCTAGCGGCATGCTCCGCGGCTCGTTCATCGCCACCGCGACCGGCGAGTGGCAGCGCGTGCAGAAGTGGCCGACCGTGCCGTTGCTGAGGTTGGTGATCGTCTGCTCGAACTTATGGAACATCGGCGAGACATACGCGTAGGCGTGGCTCGAGACGCTCCACTCGTCGTAGATCCGCTGATGGCACTCCGCGCATTGCAGGGCCGACGGGTAGTTGTGCTTGGCGAACAGCTCGCGGTGCGACTCGTCCGCCGACTTGCCGCCGGCCGCCTGTTTCGCCTCGGCCGCCGCCTGGGCGCCGCCGCCGGGGTGCGCGGCCTTCGGCGGGGTGAACAGCGAGCTCGGCGGCGTCGTTGATGGCGATGTGGTTGGCTGCGGCGCCGGAGCGATCGGCGCAGGTTGAGGTGCAACGGGCTCCGCGACGGGCTGCGGCGCGATGAGCGCTTCTTCCGTCGTTGCCGGCTCGTCAGGCGTCGGCTCGGGCTGCGGTGTTGGCGGCTCGAAGACGCGTTCCTGCTGCGGCGATTCGATCACTTCCGAAGGCGGAGGCTCGGGCGTGTCGAGCGGCGCCATCGAATCGGTCGTCGCTTCGATGTCCTCGGCCCCTTCCGGGACCACCGAGTCGAAGCGCCCAGTCCACGCCGGTTCGGTGGGCTCGGGGAGCGTCGGTTGCTCAGCTGGCTCCGCCGCCGGAATCTCGGGACGTGGCTCGGTCGTCGGCGTTAGTTCTGTCAGACCGGCATCGTTCGAGACCGCTGGCGCCGCTGTTGAGTCGGTCGGATCGGGAGTTACGACACCGGGCGGGGCGAAGGCGGGGCCGGCATCGAAGCCGCTGTGCAACTGCCGCTCGGTGGCCGGGTCGCTCGTGTCGGGATAAGGCGACTTGGGTGCGGTATCGACGGGCCACGGTGTGCTTGGCGCGGTCGATGCCGGCGGCTCCTCGGCGTCGGTCACCGCGTCGGCGGCTTCGCCTTGCGGCGCCTCACGGGCGGGCTCAATCGGTGAGGCCTCCGTCGTGGGCTCAATCAATGCCTCAGCGGGTGGGGCCTCAACGGTTGGGGCCGCGGGGGCCTCTGCCGGAGTCGCGGCCGCCCCGTCTTCGGGAACGAACCACGAGTCGGGTGACACGAGCCAGCCGTCCTCCGCGGCTTCCGTTTGGGCGACGCGCTCCGCGACAACACCCAGCGGCATCGCCGTCCCGCGCGAGGCGAGGCGGATGCCGGTGAGTCGGCCGGCGGGCTGATCACCCTCTCGAACCGCCGTCAGCTGGTGAGGCGGGGTCAGCTTCGGCAAGCTAACGCCGGGCGATGTCTTGCTGTGCGATGGTGGCGACGCTTCCGTCGCGGCGCGGACGGCGGGCGGCAGCATCGACACGGGGAGCTCGTCCAGCGCCGTGGGGCAGAGCCCCGCGATCGCCGCGTACTCCTCGACCGTGAGGCACGTGTCGATCGTCGGGCACGGGGGCCGCTCGGCGATAGCGTCCGCCACAACCGAGGGGGTTGGGGCCCGGTGCGAGTCCCCGGCTACCACGGTCGCCGTTCTTGGGTGAGTCGCCAGCCACACGGCCCGGCCCGCCATCACGATGGCGACAACGCCCAACACCACCAGCGTCCAACGACGGGCGGCCTCTCGGTCAGTGGTGCGGTTGGCGTGGCGGTCCATCGGCGGTGGCAGAGGAATCGATCCCTTGATTCCCGCCTCGAT